>JAFRCC010000024.1 GCA_017404545.1 Clostridia bacterium | reverse complement strand
GGGAGTGTCGCATTAGCAATTTAAAAAATTGCTAATGGCACTTCCTTTTTTTGATGAATATATCTATTTTAGGTTACTAAAAAACTTTAATCTAAAATTTGACGCACTTTAATAAAGGTTCGTAAAAATATATTTTTTTATTATATTTACTACCTTATTTTAGAGAAAATAAATATGTACCAGTTTTTCTGGATTGAATTTTATTATGTAATTTGTTTATATTTTGTGCCACTGCTAGTAATATACTTTCAGCTAGTACATTAACTTGTCCACGGCAGAGAAATCTTCTAAATCCCATATCATGTTTCAACTGAGCAAAAGAGCCTTCAGCTTGAATACTTCTGTTCATTCTAAGCTGACAACCTTCTTTACTTGTTATTCTTTCTAAATTTGCTTTTCGCTGACGGTTAAATTTTTTAGATGTTTCTATATTTTTAGTACGTTCTTCTAATGGTGTCTTACAGTTGCGACCTTTTATGCAGTCTTTTTTAAAACTACAATTGCTGCAATCTACGCAAGTGTAAACTGTTTTTTTACTTTCATAACCTGTTTTTGATTTTCTAGTCATTATTTTTCTAGCATATAGCCTTCTGCCATTTTTACACTTATAATAATCACCATCATAATTATATTCCATGTTTTCTATCTTGCTTATATCATTCTTGTATTTTCGTGTTGATGATATTTCATAATTTGCTGGTTTAATAAATGAAATTTGCTTGTTTGCCTCTAAAAAAGAATAATTTTCTTCACTTTCATAACCAGCATCAGCCACAATTTTTAGATACTTAAAATTTAGATTGCCTTCCATACTTTTTAGGAAAGGAATTAAAGTTGTTGTATCTGTTGGTTGAGGCCCAATAGTAAGCCATGTTATGTATTCTGAATCAACACCATGTTGTAAATTATATGCAGGTTTAAGCTGACCATTTTTCATTGCATCTTCTTTCATTCTCATAAATGTTGCATCATTATCTGTCTTTGAATAGCTATTTCGCTTTCCGCATAAATGTATCTTTTTTGTATATTCTTTAAGCTTATCAAGATATTTTTCAATAGTTTCAATCGAACGCTGAAGTGCTGTTTTTCTCTTGCCACATCCGTGGACGAACTGTATTCCTTCAGTTATTTTTAGTGCATAAAGCTTCTTTCTTAACTTCTTTAAATCTTTTAATTTTACAACATTTTTGTATCCAGTTTTGAATCCATAAGCTTCAGCACATTCTGAAACGAAATTTTCTATTTTTTCTAGTAATCTTTTTAAGTTTTTAGTTACTGCTTTTTTCCATACAAATGTGTATTTATTCGAAGCAGCTTCTATTTTAGTCCCATCAATAAATATAGTCTCTCCTGATATTTCTCCAATCTTATAGAGAAAGTTACTAACCTCACTTAAAATCCGTACAGCACAAGGTGCAAAATGTAGACTTCTAAATCTAGCAAAAGTAGAGTGATCAGGTACTTTAGATCCTTCTAACAAATACATAAAATTGATATCTCTATAACAAGCCTTCTCTATATCTCTTGATGAATATAACTTGCTCATATATCCATATAACATGAGTTTTAGTAACTTTCGTGGCGAAGCTTGATTTTCCTTAACCTTGGAATAAGTCTTATATAAATCTGATAAATCCATCTCCTCAACAAATTGACTAAGCAAACGCACTGAATCATTACTTGGAATCATAATTTCTAAATTTATTGGTACTTAGTGTAAAATTACTGTAGGAAAAAAAACAAAAGAGATTAGCTCTGTATGTTATTATTAAATTACCAAAAACAAAACATACAAAGGAGCTAACCTCATGAATATTATACAACAAGTAATTGAAAAAATCACTAAGGACTATTATGAAATATTTGAAGAAACAATAAAAAATAAAAATAATATAGGAGATTTTATCTTAAATATTAAAGATATGCTTGATGAAGTTGGGACTATCTTAGTAAAAGGAGCATTAGAAGAAACCGATGAGTGTATACGAAATAGTAATGATAGAAAATCCAAATGGTATATAGAAAGAAGAAATGAAAGTAAAACCTTATCCACAATATTTGGTGATGTAGTTTATGATAGAACCTATTTTAAAAACAAATCTACAGGAGAGTATGCATATCTTTGCGACGAAAGATATGGTATAGAACCTCACGAAAGAATGGACATGTCTTTAAAAGCAGCTATAGTCGAAAAATCAAATGATTTATCCTATGCTAAGAGCATAGAAGGATTTAATACAGGAATATATAGCCGTTCTACAGTTATGAATCTAATAAGAGAAATGGGAGCAATCGAAAATAACTACATAGCAAGTGAATTTAAAAATAAATCTATCAAAGAACTTTTTGTTGAAGCTGATGAGGATCATGTTGCAACACAGTATAATGGAAACAAAATGGTTAAAATAGTTTATGTGCATGAAGGGAAAAGAAAGGTTTCAAAAAATAGGTATGAACTTATAAATCCAAGATATTTTACTGCGCTTAGCGGAGCTAATGAAGATTTATGGCTTGAAGTTACAAACTATATTTATGAAGCTTATAATATTGATGCTGTGGATAATATATATATTTCTGGGGATGGTGCAAAGTGGATCAAAGAAGGCGTTAATTGGATACCTAAATCAGTTTTTGTTTTAGATTACTTTCATCTTTCAAAATATATAAAGAAAGCTACAGCACATATGGAATATACAAGTAAATATATGTGGCAGTATTTAAAATCAGGCATGAAAAAAGATGTTAAAGCTTTATTTGAAGCTATTATTGAAAGTACAGAAGAACCTTCTAAGAAGGATGCGGTTATTACTTCAAAGAAATATGTTATGAATAATTGGGATGCAATACAAAGATTATTAAATAACAAAAAATTAGGGTGCAGTGCAGAAGGACATGTGAGTCATGTATTATCTGACAGATTAAGCTCACGTCCTATGGGATGGAGTATCGAAGGTGCAGACCAAATGGCTAGATTAAGATGCTTTATTCAAAATGGTGGTAAGGTTTATGAATATATGAAATCTAAGCTATCTACCAAAAAACAGAAAGAAAAAAGTATAAAAATAGATAGTAGAACACTAAAAAAATCTAAAAGAAATAATTTAGGGAAATTAGATAATTTAATAATATTAAACATAGGTAAAGTGAATCCTTGTAGCAGATACTTAAAAGCAGTTAGAGGACTTTAACTATAATACGGAGAAAAAATATTTTTTATTTTCCGAAAGTAACTTGACACTATCTTATTGGTAATTTTAATTGATAAAACTTACAATTAATTGTATAATTCTTATGTAAAATATTTGTTTTTTTCATATAAATATTTTACTACAAATCCTAACTTCTTTGAGGTTAGGATTTAATTTTTTTCATAGAAAAAGGGCTTCACACTATTTTTTAGTGAGACAGCCCCTTCTTCTACTAAAACACACTTATATAAACTTACAAAACAAACAAATAAACCGCTAATTTTACCTAGTATTGATTCTATTTAGAATAATCATAGAATCCT
>JAFRCC010000009.1 GCA_017404545.1 Clostridia bacterium | reverse complement strand
ATCATTTGCAACTTTCTTGAAGATAGCAGGTAAAAATTATAAAGATTATAACCTAGTATCACTAGCAGGAATATATCAAGTTCCAAGCGATAATAGAAAACCTAAATTACCTAAAGCTATTGAAAAAATACTAGAAGATAATAAAGAAATCAAACAAATTTACTTATGTTTTGATAACGATAATGCAGGAAAATCCGCTTCTAATTCATTCAAAAAACTACTTGAAAATGAGTATAAAATAATAGATTTTCCACCAAAAACTGGTAAAGATTATAACGATTTTTTAGTAACTTATTTACGGAATAAACGATATAGTTTTTGGAGATTGTTTGAAGAAAGTTAGTGATAGAATTTGAACTCAAAAAGCTAAATAAGAAACAATTATATTCTGATAAGGATAAAGCATTACAATTAGCAAAAGACATTTAGAAAATGATTTATGAATGCAAGTAGGTATATTCATAAATGGCAACTACAAGTATATGGAGTATTAAGAATTCAATAAGGTTTATTACAAGAAGATATATATAGGAGTGCCTATTGATAGAGTGAAATTAAGGTTAAGTCCACTATATAGAAAATATGCCGAATATATGTTTGATATAAAACAATACCCTAGAAATTTTTACTTCAAAGAGATGACTCCTCAAATGTATAAAGACAGGAAAGACTTTTCTGAACTTGCAAAGCAATTAGACTACATAGCTAAGAACAAAATAAAAACTTTTTCTGATATTACAACTATGTATGAGGAATATACATCTAAATTAAATACATTAAAGATGAAAAGATTATCCATAAATAATAGATTGAATAAATCATTTGAAAAAGATGAACTATAAAATATCAAATAAAGTATTAGTAATACTAGGTTTTATTCCTATTATATGGCTTTCATTGTTATTAGCTCCGCTTCTTGATGGTGGAATACCAAAGATATTACAAGAATTTGGAACTTTAATGGAAAATCCTTTTAAAATAACATTTACCAAAAAGTGAAAACAAAATCCTAACTCAAAATGTAGCAATAGGATATAACGCAAAAAAACATAGAAGAAATCTAAATACATTAGTATGTGGAGGTTCAGGAGCAGGTAAAACAAGATTTTATGCTAAACCTAACATTATGCAATGCAACTCTTCCTATGTAATACTAGACCCAAAAGGCGAAATAATATCAGCTACAGGTAATTTACTGGAAAAAGAAGGCTATAAAGTAAAAGTATTGGACTTAATTAATATGGAAAAATCACATTGCTATAATCCATTTAAATATATTCAAACAGATAATGATGTTCAAAAGTTAGTAACAAATTTATTCAAAAATACTACACCCAAAGGAGCTACTCACAAGATCCTTTTTGGGATACTGCGGCACAAATGATGTTACTAGCTTTAATTTTTTATCTAAAATACAAAGCACCTGAAGATGAACAAAACTTTCCAATGGTGATGGAGATGTTAAGATATGGAGAAGTACACGAAGATGATGATGAATATGAAAGTCTATTAGATAAGTTATTTGCACAAAACTTTGATGACACCCCCCATAAGGATCCAAGTTTTTCAGTGTTTTGTGGGCAATCAGCAATAAAAAATGTGATAGTTATATGTAAATAAAAATAAGAAATTAAAAAAATTGACAAACAAATGTGAGTGAATTACAATTAAAGTCATACGAGGAAAATATATATTATTTTCTATAAAAATCAAAGAAAAAAAGAAAGAAAAAATACATATGAAAAAAAGAATATTAAACTTAGTTACTATTTTTACAATGCTAATAAGTGCAATGGTTATGCTTACAGGATGTGGGAAGAAAGTAGAAGAAAAGATTGTGTATGCCAAAATAATTATTGAAACTGGAAATCAAGTAATAATTACATCAAAACCTAATAAAGAGCTTATTAATACGTACGAAGAATTGATAAATTCAAATGCTATTAAGGCTGTAATCGAAAAAAGTACGGAACCGTCGGAGATATACAATTTGAGGAAATATAAGAAATAAATTTGTAAAAAAGGAGTTTAAAATATATGTTGGAAAAATATATATACATATTTGATGCGATAATTTTTATAACAGGGATTTGTTCGTTTTTCATTAATTTAAAAAGAGACAAATCCATGTTTAATTCTGCTGTATCAATTTTAATAGGAATTTTTGGAGTTTTAATAGCTCCTGTTATTTATGTAATTATAGACGGAAAATGGTTAAATGGAGATTTGACAATTATCATATTTGCTATAATGGAATTCATAGAAATTTTATTATTATTTAAAAAGAAAAATTGGAAAGCATTTATTATATCAATTTTAGCAACTATACTAATTGCAATTTCAATTCTTTATGCAAATCAACAGGATACACAAAATATATTCAATTATAGTTTGAATAATGAAAATAATGTAGCTACAATTAATGGATTTAGCAAAGAGTACAACAAATCAAATTTAAAAATTCCAAATTATATAATAAAAGGATTAAGATTTTATAAAGTAACTTCAATAGGCGAAAAAGCATTTTATGGATGTGAAAAATTATACCATGTAAAATTACCTAATAGCATAAAAAATATCGAAAACTATGCTTTTGCAGAGAGCGGTTTATATAGTATAAATATACCTAATCATATAGAAACAATAGGAGCAAAAGCTTTTTTACATACAAAAAAAGATATACAAACAAGCATTAAAACAGATGTTAATACAAAATATTATGATTCACTAAATGAACATATAGAATTAAATTATGAAAACTCTAACTATAATGGAAGTATTGGAATGGAGTATTATTCTTTTAAAGAAAGTATGTGTCGAGTTGATTTAGGATACATAGATAAAAATGGAAGATTAATAATAGATAGATTAGAGGAGGTTTCACCTAATTATACACCATTTGACTATTATTCAGCTGGAAATTTCTCAGAAGGATTGGCTAGGGTGTGTAGAAATCAAAAATATGGTTATGTAGACTTATCTGGAAAAGAAATTATTCCATGTATATATGATTATGCATTTGATTTTTCAGAAGGTTTAGCTTGTGTATCAAAAAATGACAAATATGGTTATATAGATAAAAATGGAAATGTAGTAATAAATTTTCAATATGGAGATCCATTAACTAGAATGAGAAGTGTTGTTAGAAAAAACGATATTGGTTTATTTAAAGATGGCTTGGCTTGTGTCAAGATGAATGGTAAATATGGATACATAGATAAAGATGGAAACGTTATTATAGATTTTAAGTTTGATTCCGCTTCTGCCTTCTATGACGGACTAGCTTACACTGATACTGGATATATAGACAAGTCTGGAAATGTAGTCATATCTAGTGATGAATACACAATTATTTTTAGAGATTTTTCAGATGGATTAGCTTGTGTAAAGAAAAATGAAAAGTACGGTTTCATTGATACTAAAGGAAATGTAGTTATAGATTTTCAATATGATAAAGCATTTGATTTTTCAGAAGGATTAGCTTGTGTGTCTAAAAATGATAAATATGGATATATAGATAAAAAAGGAAACGTAATAATCGATTTTCAGTTTAGTGACGCACATAGATTTTCAAATGGTTTAGCGTATGCAAGAAAAAATAATAAATATGGATATATCAACAAAGAAGGAAAAGCTATAATAGATTTCCAATTTGATGATGCTTTCGACTTTTCAGAAGAATTGGCTTTAGTAAAAAAAGATGAGAAATATCAATTTATAAATGAAAATGGAGAGACAGTAATTGATAAAATTGAAGTGAATGAATTAATATTTTCAGATAATAAATAATAAAACACAATACTCTTAATAGGAAGAAATCCAAACACTCGGTGAGCTTACAAGAACTCGTATTGATGGAATTAAAAATACTTTAGTAGAAAAGCAAGCTCAAGCAAGAAAAGATGGTTTAGATTACGGGAAAAGAAGATAAATGATAATATAAAATCTACTGAATAATAGCAGTATCTATAATGATTATATTTTACTAATGAACAACACCACACCAATTTACAAATAAAAATTGTAAGTTTAGGTGGTGTTTTGTTTTGGGTACATTTATATCCGCTTCTAATACTTCTTAGTGGGAGAGATGGGAGTAGGCTCAATTTTTTGAATAATCAAATTTAAGATTATAAAATATAAAAAATAACTCAATTATTTTATTCAAGAAGCGGAAACTTAAAAATTATTTAGAAAATTTTTTATAGTCTTAAGAAAATAAAAATATTATAAAAAATTTTAAAATTTTTAAATTTGAATTTTAGATTTTAAAATTTTGATTTTTGTAATTTACGAACAATTAAATTTAAAAACCGAACATTTGTTAATTATGAAATTTTTTGATTAAAATTGAATTAAATAAAGTGCAGTAATAAAGCAGATTACAAAGAATTATATAAATAATTAGATAATTAAGAAAATAAGCCATTTTAGTAGGATTATTGACGAATTATGATTGACTTTGTTTTTTATACATAATATAATCACAAACAATAGTTCTTAACAATAAATTCTATATTTTAACTACAACTAAAAATCATACTCAAACTAAATTTTAAGAAAAGGATGTGGTTCGTATGGACGAAAAGAAAAATGAAATAATCTTGTTTGAAAATTAAGGTGTAAAATTGGAAGTAAACTTAAAAGATGAAACTGTTTGGCTAAACAGGCAACAGTTAGCTGAGTTATTTGGTCGAGACATTAAAACTATCGGTAAACATATTAATAATGCTCTGAATGAAGAATTAAAAGATGATAACTCAGTTGTCGCAAAATTTGCGACAACTGCTAGTGATGGTAAAACATATAATGTAGAATATTACAATTTTGATGTTATTATTTCTGTTGGTTACCGTGTAAAATCTGAAAATGGTATTATTTTTAGAAGATGGGCAAACCAAATACTAAAAGACTATTTGATAAAAGGTTATGTAGTAAATCAAAGAAGACTCGAATATTTAGAAAAAACAATTAAACTAATCGATATAGCGAATAGAATGGATGAAAGATTAAAAGGGAACGATGCTAAGGAAATTTTAAAAGTAATTGGCGATTACTCAAAAGCACTAGAGCTATTAGATGATTATGATCACCGAGCATTAAAGAAAATAGATGGAAATATAGACACAAGAAAAATAGAATATACTGAATGTATAAATATAATTAACAAACTAAGATTTAACGAAGAAAGTACCCTATTTGCTGTAGAAAGAGATAAAGGACTAGAATCAATTATTGGTAACTTATATCAGAGTTTTGGTGGTCAAGATATATACAAGAGTATTGAAGAAAAAGCAGCAAATTTCCTATGTCCTTGATTACAAATATTGGGACTCCAGGATAATTATTCCTACTCCTATTTGCACAAAACTTTCATGACACCTCCATTAAAACTCCAGTTTTTTTCAATGTTTTGAGGGCTGTTGACATTTCAAAAGAAAAAAATGTGAAGCTATATAATTATTGATTTTAATTTAAAAATAACTTATAATGATATAAATAATAAGATGAACGGAGGAATATAGTATGTCGATTGAAAAACAAAGATTATATGATGAAATCCAAACTTTACCAGATGAGCTGATAGGTCAGGTTATTAATTTTATGGAATTCTTAAAATTTTCAAATATAGATATTGATGGACCAGATGAGTTAGCGATAAAAAGCAAGTCTGATTTGAAAGAAAAGTTGCAAAGAGGGATTGATGATATAAATGAAGGTAAAGTCTACTCTCTTGATGAGGTATTCGAAGATCTTGATAAAATATAACAAATGATTGGAGGCATTACAGAGTGGATAAATATATTGTTGAAGTATCAAAAACTGCAAAGAATGATCTTGGTAATATTATTTCATATATACGAAATAGTTTATTTGATGATATAATTGCAGATAAATATAAGATATTATTTAAACAAGAATTACTAAATATAGAAAATATTGCAGGAAGCATGCCTGTTCTAGATAAAAATCTTACTGGTCATGACAATATAAGAAAAATTAATGTTAAAAATTATGTTATATTTTATATAGTGAATAAAAATAAAGCTAGTATATTAAGAATTAGTCATGCGTTTATGGATTGGGAGAAATTTTTAAAAGAATAGCTAGCAAGAGAAATTGATACTAAAAAGAACATCAAATTAATCATGATGTTCTTTTTTTGCATCATTCTAATGATGAGCGCTAACAAAAATACATAAAAAATAACGACACATTTGCTTTGCAGAGCATGTGTCGTTAACCAAATCATTTGGTAACCACATTTATGCGATTACTTATTTCCTTTTATTATTATACTACAATATTTGATGCAAAGTCAATAAAATTCTGTGAGCGTGCTTTGACATAATTATGTAAATATGGTACAATATATTCTAATATTGTTAAACTAAATAACTAAATTCTAAAACCAATTTTTTTATATAGTTGGAGGATCAATTTATGAAACATAGAATGAAAATAATCATCGTAGTAATTGTTGTTTTATTGCTAATTGTTGTTGCTAGAATATATAGCGTACATAAAAATTTTGATGATAATTTACAATTATCTGTTATAAAACACGAAATATTTGGGAAGTATCAGTTTACTGAGTATACAAGTAAATTTGGAATAACCAGATATACATCAGCTACACATTTAGTAGCTGAGATAAAAGGTAAACAAGGACGTGCGTTTGTAATCAAAATGAACGGAGACGAAGTTGAATACGTTGATACGGTAAATAATAAAGTTTTAACTAAATACCCATATATCGGTTCATTTGAGGATAATGGAATAGCTTTAATAAGGAATAAAGAGGGAAAATGGGGCTTCATAAATGAAAATGGAGATACAATAGCAGAGCCACAATATGCAGATAAATTTTATTTTTTTGATGGATTAGCATATGTTAGAATTTATTCTGATAGTGACTATAGACATGGTTTCATTAATGAAAAAAACGAATTCGTATTAGAGTTAGATAAAGGAGATGACTTGAGTATATATAGTAGTCATCTAGCAGTTGCTAAAAATTCGAATGGATTATATGGATATGTAGATATAACTGGAAAGTTTGTTATTGAGCCACAATTTTTAAATGCTAAAGTTTTTGGAGTCGATGATATTGCTATTGTACAAGATGTTAGCGGTAAATGGGGAATAATAAATAAAACAGGAGAATATATCGTAGAGCCCAAATATAATGAATTGACTTATGAAGACGCTTCTAAGCTAATAGATCATACATCGTAATGAAAAAATATATTGAAGCAAAATATGTAAAAAAAATTTAGTTAAAATCTTTAAATTAATAAATAACAAAATATATAGAATTTTGGAGGATTTATCTATGAATGATAAGAAAAAAAGTAAGATTAGCTCTATGGGATTATTATGTATGTATATAGTAATAAGTATAGTTGTAGGAATAGTATATGGTATTGTTTCATCAACGTCAGATTATATAGTAATATGTCTAAATGCAGTTACCACATCTCTTGTTTTTTGGACAATAGTAAAATTTTTCTATATTGTGGATAAGCCCAGTATAGAACGCTTTTTGAAAAATGCCGTAATCATACTTACCTTTTTATGTGTTGGTTTAGTTACTACAAAATCAATTGATGGATATGATAAAATGGATTACTTATATACTACGCTACATGTTGCGTTTAACACTATTGAAAATGAATACAAAGAAAATCCTAATCAATTTGAAGGATATGGATTTGCAGAAGGATGTAAAAGCTGGGAAGATATAAGAGAAGCAGAAAAAAATACACTTAACGACTGGATAGCGCATTATTTTATTACTCCTATAGTTCCAACATGTGTTTATTTACTTGCATCCATAGCTACACTTAATGCATTTCCAATAATAACTTTCTTAGTAGCTGAAATGAAAAATAATGAAAAGAATACGATGAAGGACTAGAATTCTCTGTTCCTTTTACTTTTAAGAAAACTTAAGAGGAAGTAGGGGTGTAGAGCTCTTTTTGAATAAGTTATTTTTACTATTTTTTTAAATTATGAAAGAAATAGAGCAGAAGTGGGAGATAAGTATACTGTTTGCGAGGCACGAGCATTACAGGAGACTTATGCAAAGCTAGGTAGTACCAAAAAATTTACTTAAGAAAAATTCCAAATGAAAATAAAATAATAAATTTATTTAAAATTCATCTATTAAATTAGTTAAAATTTGTACTAATATTGTACCTACAAAAATGCTCAAAAACGCCTAAAATAACGGCTTACGAGAATCAATTTTAAGGCGTTTTTATTTAAAAGTAATATAACTTGTTGTCAGCAAAATACGGCTATTCTAGGCTTTATGCGGTTTGGGAGCTTTTTAGGAAAATTTCAAGGTAGGACTAAAAATGAATTAAAAATTTTATGGTCCAGTTTTTTAAAAAAAAAGTGATTGTTAGTAGAATATAAAATTATTAATTCATATATAATAATGTAAAGTAATGTCATCTTGATTATTTGACATAATCCACAACATTTGATACAATTAGCTATACAGCAATATGCTGTTTTGATCAAGAACTACTGTCTAGTTATAGGAGGTATATTTATGGACAATCATGAGTTTTTGGCTGAAGCGTTCCGGGGTTATCAGAAGAAGATAGATCAATTTGTTCACTTCTTCGGAACGGACATGGAGAGCATCATCGAGAGAATGCCGTATGTACATGCAAGAGAGGTTTTGACAGGTATATACGAAGAGAAGAAATCTTTGAGACAAATTGGTCGTGAGGTGGGAATCTCCCCTACACGTGTCCGTGAAATCAAGCGTCAAGCATATAGAAAAGTCAGAGAAATTCTATGGGACGCTGAAGCTGAAGAGCGAGCTATGAATGAGCGCATCAGCGAGCTTCGGGATGAGTACGGCTTTTAATGGTTCTTGAGCCTCGGAGGTAATCTACTCTCCGAGGTTTTTATTATTTTTATAGGAAATAATTCATATAGTAAAATAACTTATAATAATTACCAGATGAGTTAATATCTCAAGTTTTACAGGAGACTTATGCAAAGCTAAGACACGCAAAAAAATGGACAAAGATAAATTATAAGAAAAAGTCTGAAAAGTGGCTTAAATAGTAAGCTCGTAAGAATTAAGTATAAGAACCAAAAATAATAGAATAATATAAATTATTGAATAAAAATAACTAAACGGCTATAAGGCTCAAATAAACATAAAAACTGGTGGGAGAGGTCTAATTGAGGCTTCAGGATAATTATTCCTACTCCTATTTGCACAAAACTTTCATGACACCCAATAAGAGCCCCAGTTTTTCGGTACTTTAAAGGCAATTAGTAATAAAAAATGTGATAGTTATAACATACAAAACAGTAAATAATATGTAATTATGTAACAGAATAATTGTTGAAATGATATGGAAAATATAGTAATATTGTAGTAGCGATTAAGAAAGGTGTATATAATATATGAATATATAGTTTTTAAAAGAATTGGTTAAGTCTCAAAAAATAATTTTCCTAATTGTTATACAGCAAATTTGGATGGTAAAGTAATTAGATAATATAAAATTATTTAACAAGAAATTATAGAAAATGGAGAGAAAAGAATGAGTTCACGAAAAATTGTAGATATGTATGAACATAAATTTGAAAGCCAATATAATAGAATATTAGAGCTGATAGATGCATTAAAGACTCAAATTGATTTTATATTGGAGCATGAAAATAATAACGAATGGTTAAGAGGAAAGCAAGAAGAATTAAATAATTTAGGAAATATATTAAAAGAGTATGTAACATTCGGTGGTAAATATGATATTGAAAATCTTAGTGATGAATTACTTAGCTATATGGCAAAAAAGCACCCTGATGGAAAATTTCCCAAAGAAGATGTTATAGAATTCTATAATCAATCTCCAATTTATAGCAATTATAAGAAGTATATAAACATGGTGTTAGCTATTGAAGATGAAATACATGAAAGAATAACATTGAATTTATGGAAGGAGTATTGTACACCAATAAATGGTGATCATCTACCAGTGAACTACGACTTTCAACAAGGAGAAGAATTTAGATATATTGTTCATTCAGGATATAATATTATAAAATTGCCAGAATTACCTGGATATACAAAAACAAGACATATTGATGGTGATTTCGTTTCGGCTAGTCTCATTACTAATGAACAAATGCATATGTATAACGGAAATGTGGGTTTAATATTAGAGCCTAATGAAGCGATTATAGCATCCTCTATTGGCGATTCTGGAACTAGAATTGGTACGGAACAAGGACTTAATTCAGTTTTTGACTTTGAAAATGGAACATTTGTAAATACTCGATTAGATAGAGCAAAATATATTCCAACCAAAATACAATCTCCAAGAAATCTACATGTTGGTTTTATGAATGAGTTAAAGAGAATGAATGTAGATGGATTAGATGAAGGTTGGCCTGTAAATGAGATAATCTTAGACGATAGAAGAGTAAAGGTTATAGGGGTCTTTTTTAGAGTTAGCGAAAACCAATTGTCATTACATGATTTTATACGAGCACATAATATGTCAGTTATGTACAAGGTACCTTTAAGGATTATAAATGTTGATAAGTATAGAAATAAAGAAGAATCTGAAATACATAATTATGATGAGTTGAAAAATACACTTAATAAAGAAATAAAAGATAACTATGATTTAATAAGGTTATATTTAAGCAATGTAGTATACGCAGCGGAATTTAGTGACGAGGTCAAGAAAATTTTTCAGGAAGCAATGGAAAGATATCAAGAACCCAATAACCATAAAATTGAAGACGAGCCAGATCGTTAATTTAAAATTTTTAATATATAACGAAAACTTACGCAGGAATTGTATTTCATATTCCTGCTATTTTTATTTTAAGGAGGTACAAAAGTGGAAGAGAGAAAAACAATTATAATTAAAAAATTAGAAAAAGTACAAATGTAGGCTAATTTTTAGCTTTTATGACAAAATCAAGAGGGAGTAGGGGTGTAGGCTCTTTTTTGAACAAGTGATTTTTTGCTATTTTTTTAATTTAAAAAATAGAGCAGAAGTGGGAGATAGGTAGTACCAAAAAAATTTACTTAAGATAAATTCCAAATGAAAATAAAAAAAGAAAAATATATCAAAATATTGATACTTTGTTGATATGTTGGTATAATATATATAAATAAAAAATGGAGGTGTGTATTATGCCAGTTATTAGACCAAGCTCTGATTTAAGAAATAAATATAATGAGATTTCTGAAATATGCCATCAAACGAAAAAGCCTGTTTATATCACCAAAAATGGTTCAGGTGATTTAGCAGTAATGAGTATTGAACTATATGAATTATTGGTAGACAGATATGAATTGTATAAGGAATTGGAAAAAGGGATTGATTCTTTGGAAAAAGGAAGAAAATACTCTGAAGATGAAGTGTTTGAAGAGCTAGAAAATATTTAACAGAAAGAAGGTTTATATTTTGGGAAAATATACGATTGAATATTCAGAAGATTCAAAGCAAGATTTGTTTGAAATAAAACGATATATAAAATATAATCTTCAAGAGCCTAATATTGCAAAGAAATTGACAGATAAAATACGAAAAGAAATAAGAAAGTTATCAGATAATCCGGAAATGTATTCTGTAATTGATGATGAACTAATAAACAAATTAAAAATTAGAAGGATAATTGTTGATAACTACGTTGTATTTTATAGAGTAAAGGATAATTCTGTAGAAATAGTCAGGATAATGTATGAGAAAAGAAATTGGATGAAGTTATTATAATGTGTATTGTAAGGAGCGTGATTATATATGACTTATAAGTTTATAATCAATAAAATTTTAAACTTTGTTTTAGTAACAATAATTTTAACACTTACTGTATTTGTATCTTCTGGCTGCACTAATAATTCGGTGAGGAATTTAAAACTCAATGCACTTTATGTATATAAAAGTAATAAACTAGAAATTCAAATAGAATTATATAATGACCACACTATGTCATACAAATATATTCCAAATAGCTATAACGCTCCAGAATATTATAAAGGAACTTTTTCAATTGATGGAAATGCTATAACAATGAATTTAATTTCTAACGGAGAAAATTCAGAAAACACGATAATAAAAAATGGAAATGAACTAACTTATACAATTATTTCAGATACAGTAATTAAAGATAACCATGGCAGAAAAATAAAATATAAAGATGCAATCGAAAAAATTACAACTGCAACTATAATAATTATGAGTAATATTTCGAATGATAATACTGTAATTACTAAGCAAGACATAGGTCAAGATAACAAGTTAATTAAGACATATGAAGAGCTAATGAATTCAAAAACAATAAAAAAAGACGTTGAAGAAAAATATGGCGTAGTTAATAACGTAGAGTTAAAGTGTATTGAAGATACAGACATGATAAAAGTTACTTATATATGTGACGAACATAATGACGAAGAATGTAAACAAATTTTAAAAGAATTACTATCAAAATTTTCGGAAGAACTTAAAGAAATATATAATATAAATAATGTATATATTATAGATGAGCCAGAAATATCATCAAGAGTTAGATAATAGTGACCACTAAAAAAGATTATATAGAAAATTATATAATCTTTTTTATGTTTGTTTATTATTTTTAGAAAAAATCTAGAGGGAGTAGGGGTGTAGGCTCCTTTTTTGAATAAGTGATTTTTTACTATTTTTTTATTTAAAAAAATAGAGCAGAAGTGGGAGAGAAGTATACTGTTTGCGAGGCACGAGCATTACAGGAGACTTATGCAAAGCTAAGACACGCAAAAAAATGAGTAAGGATAAATTATAAGGAAAAGTCTGAAAAGTGGCTTAAATAGTGAGCTCGTAAGAATTAAGTATAAGAAGTAAAAATAATAGAATAATATAAATTATTGAATAAAAAATACTAAACGGCTATAAGGCTCAAACAAGCATAAAAACTGGTGGGAGGGGTCTTATTGGGGTTTCAGGATAATTATTCCTACTCCAATTTGCACAAAACTTTGATAATAGTAACCCCTTGAATTAACAATGAAAATAATATATAATATCTTTAGGAGGCTAACTATTAAAAGTCAATAGTTATTTTCAAAATAATTTCATTATAGAAAAATTGCATGCTAAATAAACCTTTAAAAATTATTTTTTTTAAAGGTTTAAGATAAATCGATTTACCGTAACAAAGATGAATCAAAGCATATATTTTTAGTTTCAAGTATGTAAATAACTCTAATTAGTTTTTTGCGTACATGAGATAATGCAACTCTATGACATTTACCTTCAGAGCGTTTCTTAAAATAATAATCATAGAATACATGGTTATTTGCAATAACAACCATTGCTACATTCATTAATGCATAACGCAAATATCCAGAACCACGCTTAACCATTTTTCCTTTTGAGGACAACGTACCAGATTCACTAATACCAGGTTCTAACCCAGCGAAAGAAAGCATTTTGCTAGGATTAGAAAATTTAGAAATGTCTCCAAATTCAGAAATGATTGTAGCACAAGAATTTACACCAATCCCTGGAATAGAAAGAGTTGGTGGATTAAGTTCCTTGACAATTGTAGAAATTTGATTATCTATTGAATCAATTTTAATATCAATTTCTTTATACAGATTAAGAAGAATTTGTAATTGCAATTCAAATATTTCATTAGATTCTCCAATGGTATTTTTAGCTAAATCTTTTAATTTAATGAATTTTGAATAAGTAAAATGACTACGAGATAAAGATTTCAAAGTATCAAAATCTCTCATATTAGCAATTTTATCAACAGATGTATATTTTTCAAGGATATACAAAGATGTAGTTGAAAATCTATTGCTAAAGAATGGTTTGAATTCTGGAAAGATAATATCAAGAATATTAGTCATTTGAACCATATACTTGCTTCTTTGCTTAACTAAAGTTTCTCTTAATCTAGATAGTGATTTCATTGAATATTTATGATAAAATAGTTTTGAATTTGGCTTATATGGAACAGATAAAAGTTTTTGAGCAATGGTCATTGCATCAGCTTTATCAGTTTTAGTCTTTCTTAAAGATAAAGATTTAGAAAATTCTTTAACTAAAAGAGGATTAAATTCCATAAAAGTATAATTGTTCTTTTCTAAAAACAATTTCAAGTTCAAACCATAATGTCCAGTAGCTTCTAAACCGATATGGACATTAGAGTTATCATAGGATTTTCAAAAGATAAATTTTCTACGATAATTTTACCTAAGTCATTGCAGATGAAACAATCGTGTTTGTATTTAGATATATTTATTCCAACATATATCATATACATGCACCTCCTTGGTTAGATTTTTAGCACTGTTTGTTTGCCACGAAACTTCTTACCTTGTATCCTCGCGATTATAATAAAACATCAAGTGTTAACTAACTAATCAACAATTAAAATAAAAAATCTGTGGTTTGAGCCTCCTTAAACAGTCAAAGCTGTAGAAAAATGGGAACAAATCCACAGTGCAAATATATTATACAAAATTTTTAAAGAAAGGAGTGTATAATTAGCATATTTTGTATGTTTTAATTATATGAGGTAAAATATATATGTATTCATGTTTTCACACTACAAAATTGGAGAAAATAGGAAATATTCTGCAAAATGGATTGCAGCCTATATATGGAGCGAACTCTGCATTAACTGCTGATGGTAGAACTGGAAAGGTTTCATATTCTGCTGGACTTCAAGCAACAGTTACTACGTTTTCTGTTTTTCAAAGGTTTTATAATAATGTAATTGAAGGAAGAATAGACGAGGATAGTTTTAAACGAAACTTATCAACAGAAGAATATGCTATCCATAAAAAAAGTATTGCTGAAATTCAAAAATCTGGTAGCTTTGTGAATTGGATAAGCGATAATGTTTATTTATGTTTTGATGGAGATTGCATATCTAACAAAAACGAAGAAAAGCCAGAAGATGCATATACTAGTGAATTTATTCCTCCAGAAAAATTAAAAGTTTGCATTATAAAAAGTAAAAAAGATGATTCAATGTGTTCTTTTTCTATGAAAGATATTTATTGTTTTTTATATGCTAAAAATCCAGAATTAAAAAAAGGATTAGGAACATGGAGATTTGAAGAAGATATTAATAAATTTAGAAATGACGACTATTATATGGATTACTTAAGCTTAGAACAATTTTGTGAATTATTCCCTGAATCAACAAAAGGCGTAAGTAAAACAATAAAACCTATTGATGCTTTACGAGCTGCAACTGCTTCTGGAAGAACAACCGATGAAGTAGATATGGCAAAAAAAGGTGATAATGAAAGAACAAATGTAGGAGAAATTATTCATGAACAACAATAAATATTCAAAGGCATATAAAGAAGTATTGGAAATAATAAAATTTTTTCCAAAAGATGAATTTGACAAAATACCAAGAGAAAAAATTGAGTTCTATAGAAATAACTCGGATAGGGATTATTCTTTTGAAATTAACCCAGAAATCGATTTATCCGATCAAAATATTTCTAATGAAGCTTATGCAATAATCATTGGACTATTTGAAGATTATTATGCAACAGGAGAACAGAAAATTAAAATACGAGAAATATTAGCATTAAATCAACAAAAATTAGAAGTTGAGAAAAGAAAAAAGTACAATCCTGATGACTTATTTAAAAGTAATAGTACTGATACAGAACTTATAGAAAGCCAAAAAAATACCGAAGAAGTGACAGCTTTAGTTGAATACAAAGAAAATTTCTTTATAAAATTTAAAAATTTTATTTTAAAGCTGTTACACATAAAGTAGGGTAGGATAGAGGCTAATTTTGAAGTATTATAAAAATATTTAATTTATAAATTTTATATATAAGAAATGATATCTTAAAAATTTTTATATAATTTAGGTTAAATAAATAATTAATTAGTAAATAAATTAGATACTAAATAAAAAATCTGAAATTTTAATTTTAAGTTTCAGATTTTATTTTTGCTCCTATCTCAAAAAGCGAACATTTGTTGTTTTGCAAAATTTTTGTATAAATTTGATGAATTTTTTCTAATTTTAAGTTTTAAAATTTGTTATCACATTATTAATATCATTTATATAATTTAAACATCTCAAAATCGTTTTTAAGGCATTTAATATTAAAACTTAACAAGTTATATGTTTAAATTTTAATATTGCAATTTATAATCTAAAGTCAAATTTGTATAAATTGATTAAAATATTGATATTTCAATGTTTCTTCAAAAGTATTGAAAAATGGCCAAAAAGCGACGCACGAGAATCGATTTTAAGCGATTTAAATAAAAAAGACATATAGTAGGTCTAATTAAAAATAAGGCCTAATCTTGCAAAAGGCCTAAAAACAGTGGAAGAGGGGTTCTAATGCAAAAAGTCCTATGCTCTTTTGCACAAAACTTTGATGACACCCCATAAGAATTCCAGTTTTTCAGTGCTTTGAGGGCAATCAGTAATAAAAAAATGTGATAGTTATAGCATACAAAACAGTAAATGATATGTAATTATGTAACAGAATAATTGTTAAAATGATATGGAAAATATGGTAACATTGTAGTAGAGATTAAGAAAGGTGTATATAATATATGAATATAGAGCTTATAAAAGAATTGGTTAAGTCTCAAAAAATAAGATGGACTAATCATATGGTTATTAGACTATTACAAAGAAATATTTCTCAAAAAGATATAGAAAATACTATACTTAATGGAGAAATAATTGAAGAATATGAAAATGTGATTACCCATACCCTAGTTGTTTGGTATATGGAATCAGTTTAAATAACAACATTATACATATAGTATGTGGAGTTAATAATGATGAACTTTGGATTATAACTGCATATTATCCAGACAAAGAAAAATGGGATAATTCTTTAAAAATAAGAAAGGAGAACAAATAATATGAAGTGTTTTATGTGTAAAGGCGATTTAGAAAATAAAAATACTACTTTTATGGTTGAATTAGATAATTGTATTATAATTATAAAAAATGTACCATCACAAGTTTGTAAACAATGTGGAGAAGTAAGCTATAGTAACGAGGTTGCAAAACAATTAGAAAGATTGGTAGATTCAGTAAGAAATGCAATTACCGAAATTACCGTAATTAATTATACTGAAAAAGTGGCATAGCAATAAAAAAATGTAGATATTTATGAACCTAACTATATGTACAAGAGTCTAAATAGTAAAAGGAGGAATTTTAAATGAAAAAAAGTGTAAAAATTTTAATTGTAGTTTTATGTTTAATAATTGTAGGGTTAGCAAGCTTTATTGTATGGGATAAGGTAATAAATAATAAAAAAGATAATGGAAATACTACAAATACCACACAAAATAATGTTGTAACAAATTCTAATGAAAATGTAAATTCAGCAAATAGTAATAATACGACTAAGCAAAATAATGATGAAGCAAAAATAGCAAATGAAGCTATAAAAAAAGCACTAAAAAGTAGAGATTGGTTAGAAAAACATAATTTGTATTACGAAATTAAGGACGGTAGTACTACATTATATAAGTCAGAGTTATATATAATTAAGATTAAAGATATTGGTGGTATACCAACATATCTTGTAAAAAGTCATATTATGGATTCTGCACATACTAGTATAGTAACATATAAGAATGGAGAAGTTTATGTATCAAAAATAACAGCTGGCTCAGATTATTGTGATGAATTCGTAGATATAGAAAATAACTTAGTAAAATCTGTTAATGTATCAGCTGATATTACAAATATATATATAATTAACAATGGTGAATTTGAAAAAATAGCTGAATTTGAAACTGAAGAAGAATCAAATGCTAAATATCCCAAAGCGAATTTTAAAGAAATAACAATTAAATTAACAGATGAAAATCTTGACAAATATGTAAAATAGATTACTTATTAAAATTCTAATATAGATCAAAAAAATGATTAAAAAATAAGAGCCTAAGCTCTTATTTTTTGCTTTGAAAGAAAATCAAAAGGGAGTAGGGGTGTAAAGCTTTTTTTGAATAAGTGATTTATTACTATTTTTTAAAATTTTGAAAAAATAGAGCAGAAGTGGGAGATAGGTAGTACCAAAAAACTTACTTAAGATAAAATTTAAATAAAAATATAAAAAAAATAAATATAAAAATTAATAAATTATTAAAATTTTAGATTTTTGGTTAAATTTATGAAATTTTGATTTACGGATTACAAAATCGAATTTACAGCAAAGCTGCATAAATTATCTCTAAAGCTCGATTAAAATCTCGCTAAGAGCTAAATTATGTGCAAAGTTTTAAAATTTTGTAATTTTTTATAAAACGAACATTAAAATTCAAAAACCGAACATTTGTTAAATAATTTTTATTTGATTTAAATTGCAGATTTTTAATTCTAGTTTGTAAATTTAATTTATAATTATTAAGGCTGAAAATCAATTTTAAGACATTTTATATTTGAACCTAACAAGTTATTCATTTATAATTTTAAATATTGTTTTAATTTAGATTTTAGTTTGAATTTTAATTTTATAAATTATTAGTTTTAGTATTTAATTACATATATAATAAATTTATATATGATAGCTATGCATAAGTCACTTGTAAAGCTCATTTTATTCGCTAACAATTGACTTATATTAGTCATGGATTTTTATATAATGAATCCTAATTAGTAATCATATTAGCTTTGCATAAGTTTCTTGTAGCGCTCGTATACACTCGCTAACAATCTACTTATTTGACGTCTTAAAATCAAATTTAAGACGTTTTTTTATTTTATATGATAAATTATTCATCTGGACTTATAAACTTATTTAAAATTCATCTATTAAATTAGTAAAAAATTATACTAATATTGGAACTACCAAAAAAGCTCAAAAACGCCTAAAATAACGGCTTGTGAGAATCGATTTTAAGGCGTTTTTATTTAAAGGTAATATAACTTGTTGTCTGTAAAATACGGCTATTCTAGGCTTTATGCGGTTTCGGGGCTTTTTAGGAAAATTTCAAGGTAGGACTAAAAATGAATTAAAAATTTTATGGTCCAGTTTTTTTTTAAAAGACACGCAAAAAAATGGACAAAGATAAATTATAAGAAAAAGTCTGAAAAGTGGCTTAAATAGAAAGCTCGTAAGAATTAAGTATAAGAAGTAAAAATAATAGAATAATATAAATTATTGAATAAAAAATACTAAACAGCTATAAGGCTCAAATAAGCATAAAACTGGTGGGAGGGGTCTTATTGGGATTTCAGGATAATTATTCCTACTCCTATTTGCACAAAACTTTGATGACACCCCCATAAGAATTCCAGTTTTTCAGTACTTTGAGGGCAATCAGTAATAAAAAAATGTGATAGTTTTGAAGCACAAAAACGCTATAAAATCAGTATTTTTTTTAAGAGTAATTATTGAAATAATACCTAACAGTAGAAGTTGAAAATATAAAATTCAACTTCTTTTTTATGCCTCAGAGAATGGAGGTTAAAATGAAAAAAGAGAAAGAAAATGAAGTTGAACAAAAGAAAGATTTAAATTGTATTACAAAAGAAGATATTATGCTGTGCAGTAAGCAGTTTATGAAACCATACGAGAATTTAATTTATAAAGATATAAAAATAATAATCGATATGGAGAACTTGCTAGAATATGAAAAGAGCAAGATGAGAAATATCATAAAACTAATTCAGAGAGCAGATAGGAATGAAAGTTCATTTTTATTAAAAGTATATTCAACTACAAAGAAATCTTTGAGTTTAATGAAAGATAAAAATGAAGATTATAAAAACAAGCTAGCAGAGGAGTTATTATGCTATGTGAAAATGATTGAGAAAAATAATCTTTCGATTAAAGAGCTACCTTCATTAGATACTTTCGCTTATTTTTCGGAAGAAGACGAGTGGATAGAAACTTTTATAAAGAAAGTAGCAGATACAAGGTTAAAAATTATGTCTATGGATGAATATCTGGGACTTTTAAATGATTGTATTGTAGAAGAATATAGTCCTCTGTATGATGAACTTTAAAATTGCACATTTTTTTAATAGATACTAGAGCCATATAATACTTACAAGAGGAAGTGATTTCTATGAAAAAAAACGATATTTATAAGAAAGTAAAACTTACTGGAGATGAAGTCAGTATTATATTAAAGCTCTTAATTGATGCTAGAAATGAAAGAATTAAAGAGCAGAAATTTACAGACGACATTGACTCAATAATAATAGAAAATTTTAAAAACTAGAGCAACTTTTATATGAGTTGCTTTTGTTTTTTGAGAGGAATACAGATGGAAGGAAAAAATATAGAGCAAAAGAATCTAGTGGTTGATATAAAAACAGACGATATTGAGTCTTTTCCAGAACATCCATTTAAAATATACGATAACGAAGAAATGGACTTGATGGTAGAATCAGTTTTGGATCACGGCTTAATACATCCTGTTATTGTTAGACCATTACCAAATGGCAAATATCAAATGATTTCAGGACATAGGAGAAAACACGCTTATGAAAAAGCAGGTATTAAAAGTATTCCAGCGATTGTCAAAAATTTAAGTGATGATGATGCAACAATATTGATGGTTGATTCTAATATGCAAAGAGAAGAAATACTTCCAAGCGAAAGAGCATTTGCATATAAAATGAAGTTAGACGCAATGAAACATCAAGGAAAAAGAGTAGATTTAACTTCTGCTCATAATGAGAAGAAGTTGGAAAGTGCTGTATTTACTGATGTTTTAGAAAATGAATTAACTTGTACCCAGGATGGGCACAAGTTGGAAAACAAGAAATCTATTCAAATTTTAGCTGAACAAGTTAATGAAAGCAAAACCCAAATCCAAAGATATATTAGATTAACGTACTTAATTCCAGAGCTATTACAAATGGTAGATGAAAATAAAATAGCGATGTTACCTGCGGTTGAATTGTCATACTTAAAAAAGGAAGAGCAAGAGATAGTAGCAGATAACATCAAAGACCTTGACTCTACACCATCACATGGTCAGGCGAGAACACTCAAAAGTATGAGTTTAGCTAATAAGCTAACTCCTGATTTTATTGATGAATTGATGGCTGAAGACAAGCCAAATCAAAAGCCACAATTTAAGATTGATGAAACACGCTTTAACAAAGTAATACCTGCAAAATATAAAACACCAAAGGAAAAGGAAGATTATTTGTATATGTGTGCTGAAGAGCATAGAAAAAGGGAAGAGCGAAAGAAGAGCCTCGCAAGATAATGTAATACATTAAATACCCCCTTCTTACAATCTACCCCTAAATATATATATTACTAACTGAAAAGAGAATATATATAAATAATAATTAAATAAATAATAATATAATTGCACATTTGAAAAATTCTTTGAAAGAGCCTATCCTAAAATAAAGAGGTGGTAGAGTATGAAGAAAATAGTAATAATAATTTTAAGTTTAGCTCTCATAGTTTTAGTGATTTTTGGAATAATCAAGATTAAAGATAAGAATGTGCAAAGTAATACAAATAGAATTCAGTTGGAAACATCAGAAAAAGTAGAACAAACAGAGGAAAAGGTAGTACAACAGGAAAAATTAGAGGAAACAAAAGAAGAAGTATTCGAAACACCAGTAGAAGTTAATGAAGATCAACTTGAAGATAAAAGTGTAGCTCAAGAGAATACAGCAAATCCTGTAAAACAAGAAAGCATACAACATCAGGAACAAAAAACAAACAAACCTTCAGCAAACAATGAGAATACAAAAGAAGAGTAACCACAAAGTAAAGTAGAACAGGTGCAAGAGGAAAAACAAGAGCAAAAGCCATCAACTCAAACATTCACTATAGAGGTTGATGAAAGCAAGAAATACGAGGTTTATAATCAAGATATAAACGAGCAATGGGCTCACAAAAGTGAAACCATCGAATTAACAGAAGAGCAATTAAAAGCAATGAATTTTAATTATTAAATTATAAATAGATATAAGGGATTACATAGCTAATCTCTTATTTTTTTGACTAAAAATGAAAAGGAGAAATTGAGAAATGAAGAAAAGTAAAATAAGTATAATATTTGCGGTAATAATATTCGCATTATCATTGTTACAAAAGAATGTATATGCTTACACTGCAACCATAGAGTATGGGGGCTCTGTAACTTATGGATATAGTACAGTAGGAAACTTTTTTGTAGATGGTAGAAGAGCATTTTGTATGGATCACGATAAAACTTCTCCATCAAGTGGAACAGAGGCTGAATCAGAGCCATTTTCAAATGAAGATGTTGTAAAGTGTCTTTATTATGGCTACGAAGGAAGAGAGCAATGGAGTGGATTTGAAAGTGAAGAGCACGGAATTGTTGTAACAACATTAGCTCTTGACCACTATGTACACGGAAGTAATAAAACAGTAGCAAGGGATTTTATAAACTATGTTGATTCAATGCCAATGCCAGAAATTACTTTAGGTTTTGAAAATGATACATTAGTTGCTACAAGAGATGGTAATATTCAAAAAACAAACTCAACAAGAGTTACAGGTAATAGTGGATATTCAATGACAATCAATTTACCTGCTAATGTAACTCTAGTAAATGAAACAAGAGGAACAAGAAATACTGGAAGTAGTGATGTATATGGGGGAGATACCTTCCATTTGGAAGCACCATTAAGTGTTACAGGAAACTGGACATCAGATGCTATAACAAACAGAAAATACAGATTCAACACAATAATGTATAAAACATCATCTGACTCATTACAAAATTTAGTAGGAGATTTAACTATATACGTTGATCCAACAAGCCAAATAAACTTAAATGCAAGATGGTTAAGTTTAGGAGAGCTAGAAGTATACAAGAAAGACTCTGTAACAGGGGGAGGAGTAGGAAATACAACATTTGAATTAAGAGCTGAAAATGGAGAGGTAGTAAAAACTTTTACAACAGACGAGAAGGGATATGCTAAAGTTTCTGAACTTACACCTGCAAACTACACAATAGTAGAGGTAAAAGCAAATGAAAATTATTATTTAGATGAAACAGCAAGACCAGTATCAATAACGGCAGGGAATACATCTACAATAAGCATAGATAATAAACACAAAGAGGGAAACTTAAAGTTATACAAAATAGACAAGGATAACAACAAACAAGCTCTTGGAGATGTTGAGTTTGACTTATATTCAAAAGAATTTGATAGAGTAGTTGGTACTTATAGAACGAATGTTAATGGAGAAATTAGTGTAGAAAATTTAAGAACTGGCAACTATATCTGGCAAGAAAAAACAACAAATAAATGGTACAACCTAGCAAAAGATACAGAGGTAACTGTTATTGCAGATAAAACAACTGAAAGCAAAATTCAAAATGAATTAAAGAAAGGACAAATTAAGATAATCAAAGTCGATAAAGACAACAATGAAGTTAAACTTGAAGGAGTAACATTCGATGTTTTAGATGAAAACGGAAATGTACTAGAAACATTAACAACAGATAAGAACGGGGAGGCAAAAACATCTAAATATGCAGTAAGAGATTATAGCCAATTAGTACTAAAAGAAACATCAACAAATAAATACTACAAATTAAATGATAATACTGAAACAATCGAATTAAAAGCAAACGAAATCACAACTATAAAGTTTGAGAATGAACTAAAAAAAGGTAAAATCAGAATTATCAAAGTTGATAAAGATAATAACGAAGTTAAGTTAGAAGGCGTTACATTTGAGGTGTTAAATGAACAAGGTAAAGTTATTCAAACATTAGTAACAGATGAAAACGGAGAAGTAACATCAATAGATTTACCTATAAATGAGAAATACACAATAAGAGAGACTCAAACATTAGAGAATTATGATTTAACAAAAGATACACAAACAATAACTTTAACAGAAGATCAAATAACATCTATTAAATTTGAGAATGAGAAGAAAAAAGGACAAATAAAAATAATCAAAACAGATGGAGAAACAACTTATCCATTAAAAGATATTGCATTTGAAATAACAAACTCAAAAGGAGAGGTAGTAGATATTGTTGTAACCGATGAAAAAGGAGAGGCTATTACCAAAAGATTACCAATCGATGAAAGATATACAATAAGAGAAACTAAGACACAAAAGGGTTATATATTAACAGAAGATAGCCAAACAATAGAGCTAAAAGAAAATGAAATAACAGAATTAAAATTCGACAACTACAAAGGAAGAGGACAAATAAAAATCGTAAAGACATCATCTGATGGAAGAGCAGAGGGGTTCTCTTTCAAAGTATATGGTACAAGTTATACTGGAGAATATTTTGAAGGCATATTCAAGACAGACGAGAATGGCCAAATTTTAATAGAAAATGTTTTAGAAGGTAATTACACTATTGAGGAGATAAGAGATGAAATAAGCTCATCTTACGAAGAATTACCATCACAAAATGCAGAAGTAAAGAATGGGGAGACAACAGAAGTATCATTCCACAATAAGC
The DNA here is from genome assembly GCA_017404545.1 of Clostridia bacterium. Lineage (GTDB taxonomy): Bacteria > Bacillota > Clostridia > TANB77 > CAG-508 > CAG-492. The sequence goes on along the minus strand of JAFRCC010000009.1, from coordinate 17,433 downwards.
TAATAGAAGTACCAAAGACAGGGGACAACTCACACATAACAAAATTCGCAGGAGCAATATTCTTTGCAATATTAGGTGTGATTTATCTTGTGATTAAGATATTCAAAGGAAAAAATAAAGAATAAGTGTCTACTTTTAACAACATATAACATAATAAGTTGACGCCTGGGAGATTATTTTGAAATTATGTTACCATTTGTACCTGAAAAGACACGAGTGCCAACCTCAAGAAAAGGTAATTAAAAGAAAAATTTGATTGGAGAAAGTTTGCAGAAAAAGTAGTAATTTAAAATCCTTATGATATAATGTCGTAAATAGAAAACAACTTTGATTTGTGCGTAAGATTGTAATATTGTTAACAAGTTTAAAGAAAAATTGGACTGATAATGAGTTGAAATTATCAGTCTTTTATTATATAATTTTAGAAAATACAAAAATTTTTTGTAACATATAAATCAGTAAAATCAATAAAACTTACTTTTAGGTAACTACATTACAAAAAAGTGCGTACTTCCCAAATAATAAATAGGTTGTTATAATATGAACAGAATAAAAATTTAGGAGGTATAAAATTATGGAAAATTGGGCTTATGGATTTAATTTAAATCATGAAGGAGCAGGAGTTGGAACAATCTATTATTCAAAAAAATATTTTGAAAGAAATGGAATTGTAAATCCAGCAAATGCACAACCTTATTCAGCAGAAGAAATAGACACAATTAAAAATGGAGCAATAGAGGGAGCTACTAATTATACAAATAATGTTCCTGAAAATGCTTTAGTAGGAATGAATGTATTAAATACAGATAAAGTATTTTGGTACGATGAGGAAAATTCAAATAAAATATTAGCTTCAACTGATCCACTATTATTAGACAAGGAAAATGGAGATATGAAAACTACAGGTGGAGATATTGTTGCAAAAGCTATGTAATTGGAAAGGAAGATGAATTATGGCAAAAGTATATACTGAATGTCCAGTAGAATATACTGCTTCGATATTATCAAATAAGTGGAAATGTTTAATATTAAGAGATTTACTAACAGGAACAAAGAGATTTAATGAATTAAATAAATCTATTATTGGTATATCTGCAAAAGTATTAACAGAGAATTTAAGAGAGATGGAGAATGATGGTATTATAAATAGAAAAACTTATGCTGTAGTTCCTCCAAAAGTAGAATATTCATTAAGTGCTAAAGGAGAAGAATTAAAGCCTATAATTGATTTAATGAAAGAGTTTGGAAACAAATATAAAGACAAAAAATAAAATTTAAGGCTGATATTTATTATCAGTCTTATTTTGTAGAAGGTGGTAACATGGAAAAAATAGATTATTTAATAGAATATTTATTAAAAGAATCAGGTAGAGAAAACTTTGATTATAATAATAGAGAAAAGAAATCATTATATAGAGCTTTAGTTAATGTTAGACAAGCAAATCCTATTTCAGAAAAATTTTTAAAAGCAGAAGATGAGTATTTACAAGAAGAGTTAGAAAAACAAGGTATAACAAAAGTTGATGATATTAAGGCTAATAACAAAATTGCTTTATGGCAAGGAGATATTACAAAATTAAAAATTGAAGCAATAGTTAATGCAGGAAATTCACAAGGATTAGGATGCTTTGTTCCAAATCATAATTGTATAGATAATCAAATAAATACTTTTGCAGGTGTTAGACTTCGTTTAGCTTGTAATGAGATTATGAAAGATTTAAAATACAATCTTGAAACAGGAAAAGTGATAATTACAAAAGGATATAATTTACCTTGTAAATATGTAATACAGACTGTCGGACCGATAGTAAAAAGTGAAGTAACAGAACAAAAAGAAAAAGAACTAAAAAATTGCTATATAAATTCTTTAAAATTAGCAGTTGATAACGGAATAAAAACAATAGCATTTCCTTGTATATCAACAGGAGTATTTAGATTTCCAAAAGATAGGGCTTGTGAGATAGCGATAAAATCAGTAAAAGATTTCTTTAAAGAAAATAACAAAATAGAAAAAGTTGTATTTAATGTATATTCAGATGAAGATTTAGAGATTTATAAAAACGAATTAAAGTAAGGAGATGAGGAGATTGATTATAAATACTGGAATGAGAACAGATATACCTGCATTTTATTCAGAATGGTTAATGAATAGAGTTCGTGAAGGTTTTGTTTATGTTAGAAACCCATATTATAGATTGCAAGTAAGCAAATATAGTCTATCTCCTGATGTAGTTGATTGTCTTGCATTTTGTACTAAAAATCCATATCCAATGCTTAAATATATAGATGAGCTTAAAGAAAAATATAATATGTTTTGGTTTGTAACAATAACACCATACGGAAAAGATTTAGAGCCTAATGTACCACCTTTTGAAAAAGTAATTGAAGATTTTAAGACTTTATCAAATAAAATAGGTAAAAATGCAGTAGCACTTCGTTATGATCCAATACTAATAAACGAAGAATATTCAGTAGAAAAACATATAGAAATGTTTGAGTTATTTGCTAAAACTTTAAAAGGCTATACCGAAGATGTTACTATTAGCTTTTTAGATTTATATGAAAAAGTAAAAAGAAATGCACCTGATATAAGACCACCAACAAACGAAGAGCAAAAACTTATTGCAAAAGAATTTGTTAGAATAGGTAAAGAAAATAATATGGTAATACACGGCTGTTGTGAAAATCCAAATTTAAAGGAAGTTGGAATTGATATAACAGGTTGTATGAGTCAAGAAATAGTAGAAAAGGCAATAGGTTTTAATCTAAAAGCACCAAGTGGTCAATCAAAAAGAATAGTAACAAATGGTAATACAGAAGTTACAAAAGATATTACTTTATCTGATAAAGGAAAGCCTATTTGTAATTGTTTAATGGGAAATGATATAGGAGCTTATAATAGTTGTATGCACCTTTGTAAATATTGTTATGCAAATTTTAATAAAACATTGGTACAAGAAAATTATAAACTTCATAATCCTAATTCTCCATTTTTAATTGGAGAAAGTACACCTGAAGATAAAGTAACAGAGGCTAAACAAAAAAGTTGGAAGATAGAAAACAAACTTGAACAAGTAACATTATTTTAAGGAGTTGATAGAGATGTTTAATTATGAATCAAGAATTGAAAATGCTAAAAATGTTATAAAAGAGGCTGATTATATTTTAATAGGTGCAGGAGCAGGACTATCAACAGCAGCAGGATTAGAATATTGTGGAGATAAATTTAAAAATAACTTTGGAGATTTTATATATAAATATGGATTTACAGATTTATATACTGCAACCTTTTATGATTTTCCAACACAAGAAGAAAAGTGGGCATTTTGGGCTAGGCTTATTAACTTAAATAGATACAACAAAGAACCTTTAAAATTATATAGTGAAATACTTAATTTAGTAAAAAATAAAGAGTATTTTATACTTACAACAAATGTTGATGCACAATTTGAAATAGCAGGATTTAATAAAGAAAATATCTTTGCTACACAAGGCGATTATGGAATGTTACAATGTTCAAAGGCTTGTCATAATAAACTATATTCTAATAAAGAATTAGTTGAAAAATGGTTAAAAGATACGAACGATTGTAAAGTCCCAAGTGATGAAGTAATGTATTGTCCTGTATGTAATGAAGAAATGGATGTTAATTTAAGAAAAGATGCATACTTTGTAGAAGATGATTATTGGTACAAACAAAATGATAAATATAGTGTATTTCTTAATAAGATTAAAGGTAAGAAAGTAGCTTTAATAGAAATTGGTGTTGGTTTCAATACACCTGGAATTATCAGATTTCCTTTTGAGCAATTAGTAAAAGAAAACAAAGATTACTCACTAATTAGAATAAATAAAGAACACCCAGAAAGTTGGAATGATTTAGGAAATAACTTAATTGCTTTTAATGAGGATACAAATAAAATTATAGAAGATTTGAGGAATTAAGATGGAAAGTATAAAAGATAGATGTAAATTTGTAGTAGATAAATCTAAATGTATAAAATGTGGCAAATGTATAAATGTCTGCTCTGGAATGGTATTACAATTTGGAAAAGATGGCTATCCTGAAATGAAAGACTTTGAAAGATTTGGTTGGAGAGGCTGTTGGAGATGTGAACATTGTCTAGCAGTATGTCCTAAAGGTGCTATATCAATATTTGGAAAGAAGCCTGAAGATTCACTTCCACCACCAAATGATAATATGGGAGAGCAAATGTCAAGACTACTTGTAAATCGTAGATCTTGCAGAAGATATTTAGATAAAAATGTTGAGCCACAAATAATAGACAAAATATTAAAAGCATTGGAATCTGCTCCAACAGGTGGTAACTCTTGTAATGTTGAATATACAATAATTGATGATAAAGACAGAGTAAAAGCTATAAGAGATATTGCATATCAAGATATGGAAGAACAGGCTAAAAAACATATTTATACTTCAAGTTTTAGTGATTTTTATTATAAGAAAATGAAAGAATCAGAAAAGACAGTTAGAAACGGAGATTTATTATTCTGTGGAGCTCCACATTTATTTATAGCACACGAAAAATGTGTTGGGAAATGGGCAGATGATTCAAGAGTAAATTGTGATGTAGCAACTACACATTTTGAGTTAATTGCAAATAGTTATGGGCTTGGAACTATAATTATGAGTTATCCTGCTGAAGTATTGAACGAGTTATCTCCAAAAGCAAGAGAAATGCTTAATATACCAAAAGACCATTATACAAAGTTAATAGTTGGATTTGGTTATCCAGAGATAAAATATGCTAGAGGAGTACAAAAAACAAGAAAGCAAAAAATACATAGATATACAGATAAAAATTATGGACAATTAAGGTTAGACTAAAATACATATATAAACTTCATTTTGTTAACAAGATTTTGGTATTCTTCACAAATCATATAAAGTAAATTGAAAGGAAAAGCGATGTATTTTAATAAAATTATACCTGAATTAAGTGTAACTAATTTAGAAAATAGCTTAAAATTTTATAAATGTGTTGGCTTTAAAATTGAATATGAAAGACCTGAAAATAAGTTTTTATTTCTTTCTATGGGCGAAATTCAATTTATGCTGCAAGAAATTGATGACAATGATAAATGGGATGTAGCTCCATTATCATATCCATTTGGAAATGGTATAAACTTTCAACTCGAAGTAGATGATGTAAATAAAATATATAATACATTAAAAGATAATAATTATAAAATAGCATTCGAGATGGAAGAAAATTGGTACAGGCAAGATGATAAATTGCTTGGAAATAAAGAATTTTTAGTACAAGATCCAGATGGGTATTTATTAAGATTTTCAGAAGATTTGGGTACAAAATAAAATATAATCATATAAAAGTTATAGAGAGGGCTAGCAATAGCTCTCTTTTTGACTTTAAGGAGAAAGTAATGAAATTAGATGACAATATTAAAAAGAAAATGAATTTTCTACAAAAGCTAAAAAACAACAATATAGTTGATGAAAGACAAGTAGTGTCAATTAACTATATTGACGGAAAGAAACTAAAGCTAAATGCTGAAGAAGATATATTTCTACTTCAGTTAAGTGAATGTATAAAAAATAAACAAAGTATTTTAAGGTTCTTATTAGAAGAGCAGAAAGGACACGAAGATGAACGAAACAATTAACTTATATTTAGATAAAGAATTATTTAACAAATTAGCAAAATTACTTAATTACAACAATACAGAAGAATCACGAAAGTTATTCAACAAAATAATGGACTATGCTTATGTTTTAAATATCAAAGAAGGATACGAAGAAACAATTTCAGTTAGATGTTATCCTAGCGAAATTAAAGGCTTAATAAGACAAACTTTATTATCAAGCGATATTGAAGATGAGAAAGACTATTTTTCAGAGGCTAAAGCTAAATATGAAAGAAGACAAGCAGAAAGAAATAAATAAGGAGGTACTAAAATGCCTAGCAAATTACAGATGATAACTGAGTTATCAAACGAAACTACAAAAGAAATAACAAAATCTCCTAGTAATTGGCTAAAGTTTTTAGATACCGCTTCTAACAATTATAAATATCCATTCAATGATCAGATACTTATCTATGCTCAAAGACCTGATGCTAAAGTTTGTGCAGAAATGGAAACTTGGAATAGAAGATTACATAGATGGATACAGAAAGGCTCAAAAGGTATTGCATTACTGCAAAACAAGAGCGGTTATATTTCATTAAGACACGTTTTTGATATTGAAGATACTTACGACAAATTTGGAAGAACATTTAATATTTGGAGCATTCCTAATGGTAGTGAAAATCAAGTTATTGAATCTTTAGAAAATAGCTTTGGAACACTAGAATTTAAAGACAACCTAGAAGATGCTATTGTTTCTTCAGTTAGAAATAGTGTAGAAGATAATATCCAAGATTATCTAATAGATTTCAAATCAATAATTGAAGGTAGCCTACTTGAAGAATATGATGACTTTAACTTAGACCATAACTTCAAAAATCTAATGATAAATTCAATTAGCTATATGATGCTAAAAAGATGTGGCTATGATCCAATGGACTATTTTGACATAGAGGATTTTAGTAAGATAACAGAATTTAATACAATAGAAACCATATCCCGATTTGGCATAGCTATGAGCGATATAGCAGAAGTTGAACTACACGAAATTTATACTACCGTATTAGATATTCAAAAAAATAAAAAACGCACATTTGAATATAATCAATCTGTAAATTATGATGATATTAACAATATAAACGAAAGCAAAATCTATTACGAAAGGAGTAATGAAGAATATGGAGATAAGTTATCACAAAGAAGGGGATTATATGATACCCAACCTAACAATAGAGCCACAGAAGAAAGTTCAACTAGGCAGATGGGCGAGAATGAGAATGAAATTCATTCAGGAGAACAAGAGAGGTCTATATACGGAGTTAATGATGAAAGGAACACTAACGAATTATCTAGCGGAGATAGACCAAACAGCAACGAATCGAATAGAGCAGATAGTGAAACAATTAGCACAGAAGAGCGAAGTGAACGAGGAAATGAAAGCGAACAATCAACTACAATGGATTGGTCTGATGAACAACTTCAGGAATCAAGCAGAGGAGATAGTTATTCAGGAACTGATATACAACTAAACCTTTTTGATAATAATAAAACTCAAGAAGAGCAAATGAGTATAATTGAAACATTAGCAGAGGTAGAAAATACCCCTGCTTTTTCACTTATTGAAGATAAACAACAAGATACATCAATATTCGACATAGACAAGAATTTCAAAATAAATGATAGTAGTTATATTCATATTCACACAAACGAAGAAGGATATTATTACGATTTAATAAATCAAAATGGCGAAGTAGTAGATGGAGGCTTACTAGAATATTCAGATAGAGAATTTGCGAGTATTAGTGAGCTATTAAATGAACTTTCAGACTTTACTGGAATACAAGAGCTAAAAAACGATTTAGAAGAAGTATCTGACGAATTTATAGAACAATTAAGCAATGAGCAAACAGATGAACGTAGTATCGAAACAAGTAAAATATTGTCGAATAATAATCAAGAAAAAATGAACTTTCACATTACTAATAATCAAATTGGAGAAGGAACCCCAAAAGAAAAAGTTAGAAGGAATATAGAGGCAATCGAACTTTTAAAGAAATTAGAAAACGAAAATAGACTTGCTAATAAAGATGAACAAGAAATTCTTGCTAACTATATTGGTTGGGGTGGTTTACCTGATGTATTTGATGAAAGTAAAACTAACTGGAGTGAAGAATATCAAAAGCTGAAGGAATTATTAACAGATGAAGAATATAAGTCTGCTAGAGCATCTACACTAACGGCATTCTTTACACCACCAATAGTAATAAGCTCAATATACAAAGTGTTGCAGAATATGGGGTTTGAAAAGGGTAATATACTAGAGCCAAGTTGTGGTGTTGGAAACTTTATGGGAATGTTGCCAAGTGAATTGGATTCTTCAAAATTATATGGAATTGAAATAGATGACTTAACAGGAAGAATTGCAAAGCAACTATATCAAAAAGCTGATATACAAATACAAGGATATGAAAATAGTAACTTACCAGATTCATTTTTTGATGTTGCAGTTGGTAATGTACCATTCGGAGATTTTAAAGTATCAGATAAAAGGTATGACAAAAACAAGTTTTTAATACACGATTATTTCTTTGCTAAAACAATAGATAAAGTAAGACCAGGAGGAGTAATAGCATTTATTACATCAAAAGGCACACTAGATAAAGAAAGCCCTGAAGTAAGAAAATATATAGCACAAAGGGCAGATTTACTTGGTGCAATTAGATTACCTAATAACACCTTTACAAAGAATGCAGGAACAGAGGTAACATCTGATATTATCTTTCTACAAAAAAGGGCTAATATGACCGATATTGTTCCAAATTGGGTATATCTTGATAAAGATGACAATGGAATAACAATGAATAATTACTTCATTGAAAATCCTGATATGATACTTGGTAATATGGAAATGAAATCCACACAATTTGGTTTTGATTCAACTTGTAAACCTTATGAAGACCAATCGTTAGAAGAATCATTAAACTATGCTATAAGTAATATTCACGCTCAAATTGAGCAATATGAAGTGGAAAACGAACTAGAAAATACAGACGATACTATCCCTGCTGATCCAAATGTTAGAAACTACTCCTACACCATAGTAAATGACGAAGTATACTTTAGAGAAAATAGTCAAATGTATCCTCAAGACATTCCTCTTACAAACGAAAATAGAATAAAAGGAATGATTGCTTTAAGGGAACAAGTAAGACAAGTTATAGAATATCAAATGGATGGTTATTCTGATGAAGATATACATTCTTCACAAGCAAGACTTAATGAACTTTATGATAAATTTACAAAAGAATATGGCTTGATAAACTCAAGAGCCAATTCAACTGCTTTCTCAAATGACAGCAGTTATTTTTTATTGTGTTCACTTGAAAAGTTAGATGGAGAAGGCAAATTTGTTGGAAAAGCTGATATATTCAGCAAAAGAACAATAAAAGCATTAAAAGAAATCGATAAGGTTGATACTTCTGAAGAAGCACTAATACTTTCATTATCTGAAAAAGCTAAAGTTGATTTAGATTATATGAGTAACCTAACATCAAAAGATAAAGAAGAAATTATAAGCGATTTAAAAGGTGTTATATTTAAAGTTCCATTTGAAGATAAATATGTTCCTGCTGATGAATATTTAAGTGGCAATGTTAGGGAAAAATTAAAACTTGCAGAGTCAGCATTAGCAAATGATGAAGAATATAGCATAAATGTAGAAAAGCTAAAAGAAGTTGTACCAAAAGATTTATCTGCAAGCGAAATAGGAATAAAACTAGGTGCAACTTGGATACCTTCAGAAATAATAAGACAATTTATGTTTGAACTTTTAGATACACCAGTATATAGACAATGGGATATAAAAGTTAGATATTCAGATATAACTTCAGAATGGTATGTTGAAAACAAAAGCTCCGATAGAGCCAATGTAAAAGCATATTCAACCTATGGAACAGACAGAATTAATGCTTATAAAATTATAGAGCAAACTTTAAATTTAAAAGATGTAAAAATATTCGATACACAAATAGATGAAAACGGCAATAAACAAAGAGTTTTAAATAGAAAAGAAACTGCCATTGCCCAGTCAAAACAAGACTCTATAAAGCAAACTTTTCAAGACTGGATATGGAGTGATCCTGACAGAAGAAATCAGCTAGTTAGAATATACAATGATAAATTTAATAGCATTAGACCTCGTGAGTATGATGGCTCACATCTAAACTTTGTAGGTATAAATCCTGAAATCAAATTGAGAAAGCATCAAGTAAATGCAATAGCTCACGTTTTATATGGAAATAATGTTTTGTTAGCTCACGAAGTAGGAGCAGGTAAAACTTTTGAAATGGTTGCATCTGCTATGGAAAGCAAAAGGCTTGGACTATGTAATAAATCTTTATTTGTTGTTCCAAATCACATAATAGAGCAGTTTGCTAGTGAGTTTTTACAATTATATCCTTCTGCTAATATTCTAGTATCAACGAAGAAAGACTTTGAAACTAAAAATCGTAAAAAGTTTTGTTCAAGAATTGCTACTGGAGACTATGATGCAGTAATAATAGGACATTCTCAATTTGAAAAGATACCAATGAGTGTAGAAAGACAAAAAGCTTTAATTGAGGAGCAGATTACAGATATAATAAATGGAATTGATGAAGCAAAGAGAAATAGAGGAGAGAACTACACCATAAAACAATTAGAAAAAAGCAAAAGACAACTTGAAACAAGACTTGAAAAATTAAATAATCAAAGCTCAAAAGATGATGTTGTAACATTTGAAGAATTAGGTGTAGATAAGTTATTTGTAGATGAGGCTCACAATTACAAGAACCTATTTTTATACACTAAAATGCGTAATGTAGGTGGTATTGCTCAAACAGAGGCTCAAAAGTCTTCAGATTTGTTTATGAAATGTCGCTATCTTGATGAAATAACAGGAGGCAAAGGTACTGTATTTGCAACAGGAACTCCAGTATCAAACTCAATGGTTGAACTTTATACAATGCAAAGATACTTACAATATAACGACCTAAAAAAGCAAGGCTTGGAACATTTTGATAACTGGGCATCTACCTTTGGAGAAACAGTTACTGCTATTGAACTTGCTCCTGAAGGTAGTGGTTATAGAGCAAAAACAAGATTTGCTAAGTTTCATAACCTACCTGAACTTATGAGCTTATTTAAAGAAATAGCTGATATTCAAACTGCTGATACATTAAATCTGCCAACTCCTGAAGTTGAAAATCATAATATAGTTGTAAAACCTAGCCAAATTCAAAAAGATATGGTTACAGAGCTAGGAAATAGAGCAGAAAAGATTAGAGAGGGACAAGTTGATGCTAGCGTGGACAATATGCTAAAAATCACTAATGAAGGAAGAAAACTAGCTTTAGACCAAAGACTTATCAATCCGCTTCTGGAGAATGCTGAAGATAGTAAAGTAAAAACCTGTACTAACAATATTTATACTATATGGGAAAATGGTAAGTTAGATAAACAAACTCAATTAGTATTTTGTGATTTATCAACTCCAAAAGATAATAAAGCATATGAAAATGTCGAATTTTCTGATATATACAATGAATTAAAGAAAGACTTAATTGAAAAAGGTATTCCAACAAATGAAATAGCATTTATCCACGAGGCAGATACAGAGGCAAAGAAGAAGGAGCTTTTCAGTAAAGTACGAAATGGAGATGTTAGAATTTTAATTGGATCTACTCAAAAAATGGGAGCAGGTACAAATGTGCAAGATAGATTAATAGCTTTACACCATTTGGATTGCCCTTGGCGACCTTCAGACTTAACACAAAGAAATGGAAGAATGATTCGACAAGGTAACAAAAATGATAAAGTACACGTCTATTCTTATGTTACAGAAGGTACTTTTGATGCTTACCTATATCAGTTAGTGGAGCAAAAACAGAAATTCATTTCACAGATAATGACATCAAAAACACCAATGAGAACAATGGAAGATATAGATGAAAAGGCTCTTTCATATGGAGAAATTAAAGCACTAGCAACAGGTAATCCAAAGATACTTGAGAAGACTAACTTAGATAGTGAAGTAACAAAATTAAACTTACTAAAGCAAAACTTTATGAGCCAAAAATACGAATTACAAGATAAGATACTAAAGTATTTTCCTCAAGAGATAGCAAGAATTGATGAAAAAATTGCAGCAATGGAATATGATATTGTTACTTTAAGAGAGCGTACAAATGAAAATTCAGAGGGATTTTCTCCTATGGTAATAAACAATGTTACATATACTCAGAAAGAAGATGCAGGAAAGAAACTGGTGGAATGTTGTCAATCTATAAAGAGCTTTGAAGAAAAAGAGATAGGAGAATATAGAGGCTTTAAGATGATATTATACTTTGATTCATTTAATAAGCTATTCAATTTAAAGCTAAAGAATAAGTATAGTTATAACCTTCAATTAGGCTCTGACATATATGGTAATATAACAAGAATAAACAACAGACTAGAGCAAATTGAAAAGGATATACCAACAGAAAGAAATCTACTTGATAATATAAAACATCAACTAGAAACGGCAAAAATTGAGGTTGAAAAAGAATTTCCACAGGAACAAATACTACAAGAAAAACAAAAAAGACTTGATGAACTTAACATTGAGCTGAAACTTAATGAACGAGATAAAGAAATTTTAGGAAATGAAGTTGAAGATAATAACAAAGATATAGCAATAGAAAAGGAATTTCAAAGATAGGTTGAATATAAATATTCTCTATGATAAAATTCAATAAATATTGTGAACAAGCTAGAGGTGATTATAATGCAGACAGATGAGATAATAAAGTATTGCCTAAGTAAAAACAAAACATATATTGATTATCCTTTTGGAGATATACCAATATGCTTTAAAGTAAATAATAAACTATTTGCACAGCTATATCCACTAGAAGAAGACCATAAAATAACTTTAAAATGCAATATCTTACTAGCAGAACTATACAGAAAGCAATATGAAGGGACTGTAATAAAAGGATATCATTGTCCACCAATTCAAGCACCATACTTTAATACGATTTATATAAACAAAATAGATAAAAATGTTTTAATGGAAATGTTTGATCACTCATATGATGTAGTAGTGAAGAGTTTTCCAAAGAAAATTCAAAAAGAAATTTTAGGAGAAAAAAATGAGTAACAAATATATAGAAGAATTAAAAGAAATTTTTAATAATAATAAAAATAAAAGAGTATTAGTAATTGGTACAACCTGTACAGGAAAATCCACACTTATAAAAAATCTTGGTATAGGACTAGATATGGACAAGGTTATATTTCCACTATTAACTAAGGAGGAATCAGATTATGTATGTCAAACTCCTTGGACAAAAGAAATTGGTGAAAAGATGACATATCTTGTAAAGACTAAACTTAAAATACAACCAGGAGAACCATTATTTGGCACAGTGCTAATAGATTGCGATTTGATTGTGTATTTACATATAAACGATGAATTGTTGAAAAAAAGAGCTAATTTAAGAAATGTAGATTTTGCAAATGCAAAAAATATGCAAACAGAAATAGAAGAAGAAATAAAAAAATCAAATATAAGAGCTATTACTATTGAAGTAGCTGAATAAATGAAATGGAGAATGAAAATGAAAAAAATATTATTAACAAGTACAGGCTTTGAAAATAAAAATATCGAAAATAAATTTTTAGAATTATTAAATAAAAAGGCAGATGAGGCTAAAGTATTATTCATAATTACTGCAGCAATTGATCCAGATGCTATTAGAATGTTGTCAGGTTGTCTTGACGACTTAACTAATTGTGGTATTAAAGATGAGAATATAACAATATACGATTTGCATAAGGTTATTTCAGATGGTGAATTAAATAAATTTGATGCAATTTATGTTTGTGGCGGTTCAACAAAACATTTAGTATCAAGAATGAACGAAATAAACTTTAAGGAAACTATCAATAAATACTTAAACAATGGTGGTATTTATGTAGGTGTAAGTGCTGGTAGTGTATGTGCTAGTGGAAAATACGAAAATGGTTTAGGTTTCATGAATAATATTTTAGATGTACATTGTGATGTAGGAACAAATAATGGAAAAATAGAAAGCGATGATAAGATATGTTTAACAAATAATCAAGCAATTTTTATTAATGATAATGGAATGGAAATTTTTGAGTAAAACCAATTGTATGGCATTCAAAATTTACATAAAATTTGACAGAACTTCAAATCTATGGTACAATAAGCAACATATTAAGAGTTTACCTAGAAATAATATATTTCGAGCGGTAAAGGATAATTATAAAAAAATTATCTACACTTAAAGCAAGCGTTATAAGCATTGCAAAGGAGTCTTAAATGGATTTCTTGCGATGCTTTTTTTGATTTCAAAAGTGCTTGAAAATTAGTGATTTTATGATAATATAAAAATGAAAAACGGAGGAGATTTCTGACTGAGTGATAGAACTAAAAAAGCATTTAGAGACAGATATGCATTGATATGCGAAATTATATTAGGGGAGGAGATTCAAAATGAATTATAGATTACCTACAATTAATGATTACAAGATATTAAAAGCTTACGTTGAAGAGCATTATTCTAATCATGAAAGAAGTATAAGTGCTAGTTTAGGAATGACTAATATGAAATATGAAGATTGGGTTACTAAAGTAAACCGAAATAGTGAAAAAGCAGATGATGAATGGGGAAAATATTATTTATATTTAGCATTTGATAAAGATAAACTAATTGGATTATTAAATATTAGATTTGATTTAACAGATAATCTTAAAGAATTATATGGAGATATTGGATATGGTGTAAGACCTAGCGAAAGAAGAAAAGGATATGCTACAAAAATGCTAGAATATGCTTTAGCTGTATGTAGAGAAAAACAGATGACAGAGGCAATAATAGGGTGCTATGAAAATAACTTTGGCTCAAATAAGACAATTATAAAAAATGGTGGTATCCTGTATAGAACCAGTTATGACGAATTAAAATTAAGCGATGAGTGGACAATTAAATTAAAGAGCAACTACTATAAAATAAAATTGTAAGGAGATGTTGATATTTAAATGTATAAGAATATAGAAAGAGATAATAAAATATTTACTTCAAAAGAATTTTTAAAAGATAAATATAAATTTAATATTGTTACTAAAATTTTAACTGGAGATGAAGTCCTACTATATAGTGATGAAGAAAATTATTTTTTTGCTAGAAATCGACAAGGAAAACCTACTTGGATTTGGACAAAGGACGGCTTAAAAGATGAGAAAATACTTGAAGAAATAAAAGAAACAATTAGTTTATATTTAACGGATTTAGAATATGATCAATTTACTTGTAAAAAAGAATTTTATGATTATCTTATAAAAACTAATTATGAAAAATTAAATACTGATGATTATTTTGAACTTGGATTTTTAATTTGTAATGAAGTTAAAGATGTAAAAAATGTTGACGGAAATATGCAATTGGCAACTAAAGATGAAATCGATATAATTTCAGAATTTGTCTATAAATTCTTATGTTTTATGAAGATAACACTAAAAGAAAATGATGAAGTAACATTCGAAAAGGCAAGAAAAGAAACAGAAGAATTAATAGAAAAAGAGCTTTTGTATACATGGAAAAACAAAGATGGTAAAATAGTTTGCATTGCGAAATACGATGTAGTGAATGGTACAGCAAGAATTGGTCATGTATATACATTGGAAGAAGAAAGAGGTAAAGGTTATGCAGCTAACTTAATACACGATTTAACAATTCTGATATTAAGTAAAAATATACAACCATTACTATACACAGATTATAGTTATCCAGCTTCCAATAAAGCGTATATCAATGCAGGTTATGAAGATGAAGGTATACTAATTAATTTTTCTTGTTCAAGAGATAAAAATAATATTAAATAAGGAGTGTTGTTATAATGGAAATAAGAAAAATATTAAAGGACGAAATGAAAGAAGCACTTGCTTTGGTTTGGAAAGTTTTTTTAGAATATGAAGCTCCGGACTATACTGAAGAAGGAATTCAAGAATTTAAGAAAGCAATTGATGATGAATCGTGGGTAAATGATAGGGATTTTTATGGTGCTTTTGAAAATGATAAAATTATAGGTGTAATTGCAACTAGAGATTTATCACATATTGCTTTGTTTTTTGTTGATGGAAATTACCACAAGCAAGGAATTGGAAGAAAGTTATTTAACAAAGTTAGCGAACTAAACAATAAAGAATTTTTTACAGTAAATTCTTCTCCATACGCTCACGAAGTATACAAACATTTAGGATTTGAAGATACTGATATAGAGCAATGTATCAATGGTTTGAAATTCTACCCAATGAAAAAAATAAGCAAATAAATTTTGAGGTATAAAAATGATAAATCAATTTATGAAAAAGAATGGCGAAAAATCTTACTACAATGATATTAAGAGAATAGATTATTCAAAAATTTCAAAAGACATAAAAGAAAAATTAAACATTAACTATAATATGGATGATAATGTAGAACATTCATTAGATATTTATTATAGAGACAATGATGAGATAAAGCCTATTTTAATTGATATTCACGGAGGCGGTTTTATTTCAAACGATAAAGAACTTAATCATTTATTTGGAAATTATATGGCACAGAAAGGGTATGTCGTATTTAATACAAACTATAGATTAGCATATCCTAATTATAATGTTTTCGACCAAATAATTGATGTTGATAATGCTTTAAAATGGATTATAAAAAACGCAAAGAATTATAATGGAAATATTGATGAAATGTATATTGCAGGACATTCATCAGCAGGTGTATTAGCAGTTGTAGAAGCCCTACTTTGTAAGAGCGATAGATTACTAAAGGATTATAATTTAGATAAAAGGAACTACGAATATAAAGGCATTATACTAGATTGTGGCTTAATGAATTTTTACAAAAGTAGTATTGCTTATTGGGGAATGAGAAGAATGATTTTTCCTAATAATTATAAAAAAGACATAAGATATCAAGATATTATTTTTGAAAATAACGAAGAAATATGCAAATTACCTAAAACAATTCTTTTAACAAATTCTCAAGATGAACTTAAAGATATGACATATTATTTTGAGGATTTATTAAATAAAGTGAAGGTTGAAAATAGGCTAATTGATAGCGGTGCTGATGGTCATATGGGAATCATTTTCAAACCTTATACGGAAGATAATTTAAAAATAATGGATGAAATAATAAGATATTTTAAAATATAATAGTTGCTTATTTATGCAGGGATTTGAAACATAATTCCTGCTATTTTTATTTTAAGGAGGTACAAAAATGGAAGAAAGAAAAGCAGTTTTAATTGAAAAATTAGAAAACGAATTAGAAAAATACAAGTCAGAATTACTAAGGGAAAAACCTGAAGTAATATATGAAAATTCATACAAAACAACTTGTTTTCAGGAAATAAAAGATGCTTTATCATATACAGCAAATCTATCTGATTTTGAGATAAAAACACTATCTAAAAGGGATAATATACTAGAAACTTTTTATGATAGATGGATAAATTCAGATGGAAGTTTGAGAGAATCTTTGGAATTTTGTGTTGATGATGTTGTAGATGAATTACGAGATTTAGCTGTAAAAGAAAACAGGCAAAAGTCAAAATTAGGTGCAAGATAGGAGGCAAAAATATGTCTTGTTTTATTCCTAAAGATGAACTAATGATAATAAAAAGTATAGACCTATATACATACTTTAAGACAATAAAACCTGATGAATTAGTAAAACATTCAGCAGGAGATTATATAACAAAAACACATAGTAGCTT
>JAFRCC010000023.1 GCA_017404545.1 Clostridia bacterium | reverse complement strand
TCTTCGAACTTTCCTATAATATAAAGGCTTCGCCAACATTGCACACAAAATTTGCGTGGCAAATTTTGGCGCACGAACAATTACGCGGACATTTGCATTAAATTTTGTCTTTTGCAATTATCATAATGTCCGCTATTGTTCGACCTTAAAAAATAAATTTATATTTTAAGATTTTTTTAAGATTTCTTCTATAAAATTACAACTGTCTTGAAGAAATATTTATTTTATCGGTAAAAGCTCTATTGTTCAAGACTAATATTACTAGTGATAAGGAAGGAAGAAAAATGAAAAGATTAAAAAAATTGTTAGTATTTATTGTTTTTGGGGTTATTGTATGTTCAAGCTTTATTGTAAGTAAAGCAGCTAATCAGGTTAATGCTGATATTAGTGTAAATATACAAGAGCTTACATACGAGGAAAATGGTGTTACCAGTGCAATAAAAACGTACTCATTGGAAGATTTTGATGAATTCTTGCAAAGCTACGAAGAAGGTAGTTTACCTACGGTGTATATTACAGAATTTTTATTTGATGGTGTTTCAACAGTAAAACCATATGATTTGGATGATTTTATAGAAGGAGGAAATTCTACAGATATTAATGCTCTTGAAATATCTGCTCTTAATATAAATAAAGATTCATCAGAAGATAGTTTAAGTGTTGAATTAACAGGAAAAGCAAAAGGTTTAATGATTGCAGTTGATACAAACAATCGAAAAGGAGAAATTAATTTAATATTAAATGGCGTTGATATTGCAACGGGCAACAAAAAAGCACCGGCAGTATATGTATACAACAAAGATATAACATATACTGATTGTAAAGTAACAATAAAAACTGTAGCTGGAACTAAAAATTATATTAAGGGTGGCAAATTAAAAAAGGTAAGTTTAATGGAAAGCAATCAACTAAGCTCTTATAGTAATAAGTATCAGTCTAATTATACATATGATTATACTTCTGAAGATGAGAGCGGAAATGAAACAACAACCCAATTGAAAGTTTCGGATTTATTCTCTGAATATACTAATTATTATGGGGTATATTCTTCAAGTGAAATAGATAATATTTTATTTGCAAAAGTACAAGCAGAAAATGAAGACCTAGCGGATGGAGACCCATATTACTTTTATAAGGCATCTGGAGCTATAAGCTCGGATATAGATTTGTATTTTGAAGGAGAAGGGTATTTAGAAGTTACAAGTACTAAACAAGAAGGTATTGAAACAAAAGCTAATCTTACATTCTCAGGAGGAACAGGTGATTATGTAATATATTCTCAAGATGATTGTTTAAATACAACTACAGGTAGCAATGTAAGTGGGGCTAGAAATACATTAACTATCGATGTAAATTCATTAACAGCCATTGTAGATGAAAACGCAGATGAAGGTGATGCAATTGATTCAAATGGACAGCTAATTATAAATGGTGGAAAAATTTATGCATATGCTTGTCCAACAAGCCAAGATTCAGGATTAGACTCTGATAAAGGAACCTATATAAATAAAGGAACTGTATACGCTACGGGAAATATGGTTGATGAAATTTCAGAAAATTCAAAACAAGCTTTTATGTATTTGGTTTTTGCTAAGCAACAAGATGCAGGAAGTGTGATTAAAGTAACTGATGAATCTGGAAAAGAATTGTTTACATTTACGTCTGATAGAGCTTTTACAAGTATAGTATATAGCTCTGAAGATATAGAGGATGGTACTTACTATGTATATGTAAATGGTGTTCAACAACAATACACAGAAGGCGGTAATAATTTTGATGGACAGATGGCAAGGCCTGATGAAAATCAAAATGGCGAAAAGCCAGAGCCTCCAGAAAATGGTAATCAAGAAGGCTTTGATAGACCAGAAATGCCAACTCAAAATGAAAATAATCAAATGAATTTTGAGCCGATGAACTTTGGAGAATTTTCAAATTTATCTGGAGCTACAAGCAAAAATTTTATTGTAAGTGGTATTTCAAATAGATTTAATAATATTTCAGAGTATATTGAGAATCAAGTTACTGAAATAGTAGAAAGTACAAATGAACAGATACAAGATAATACTATTGTTTCAAGTACTGAACAAGAAGGTTCAGATGAAACAGTAGAATTAGCAGATTCTAACACTGATGAAAATGCAGAAAGTGAAGATTTCGACACTTCAAGTACGTCACCTAAAACAGGAGATAGTATGGTGGTATATGCTGTTTTGATTGTAATGTCAAGTATAATACTAATAAGTATAGTTAAATATACTAAAAAACAGAAATAAATGACAATTTATATGGATGATTTTACTGATTGAAAAAATATTTACAATTATGTAGACTTGTATTATAATGGTACGAGTGGGTTCAAATTGGCCCTTTAAAAAATTCCAGTCACATCTTGCTGTTCAGATATGACTGTTTATATAGAGTTCGAATATCCGAATAATGTCGCAAACATGAAAAGGAGTGATTTGTACCTTCAAACAAAAAAAGCCATTTTTTACGTGCCAACATCCTAAATTAAGAACAACAATTATATGCCGTAAGGCGGAGGTAAGATTATGATTAAAAAATACTTGATTCTACTTGAAAAGGCGGAAGAAATCAGATGGAAAGCTCCACAACTTATCGAAGAAGGCGACTGGGAAGAAATTCGTCGTCTTATTACAGTTGATGAGACTATTATGGACGGAGAAGTGCTCACAGCATATCAGAAAATGGTAGACAGTGCTGTGAACGATAAGAATGCATATTGTGTGCTCAGAATTCCAGGAGCTATTGAGCAGGCAATCGAAGATATTAAGAGCAATGACAGACGAATTGCAGCTGAAATTCGGAATAAGTATGGTTTGAACTGATGATGAGGAGTCCCTTTTTGGGGCTCCTTATTACTTTATAATAAGAGTAGATGTATGATATGGAATATATTACGAATTATGATAAAAATTAGATTAACATATAATTAGTGGCGCAGGGCATATTAAATATTATTTACTTGAGGGCATTATTATGGTATAATGCCCTCGATCTATTTTGAAAGGAGTGTCAATGGTATGAACGAACCAAGAAAAACAAATCCAGTAAATTCAGGGGCACTTGAAACTGCAGAAGAATTCCAGGAGACAATGTCTCGGGATAATTCGTTTGATGTGGTAGAAGATGAAACTGATGATTCAGCAAAGGGTTCTTGCCCGATGCGGGAAATAACAAATGAGGATAACGGAAATAATGGCGATTGTAACGGCAACGATGAAGCACCGGAAAAAAGTCAGAATGTGGTGTTTGAAAGCCTCTGCGAAAATATGGATATCAGACTCACAAGAACAACTAAACTTGAGAGGTATTCGCAGAATGTGCTGAATGCTATTACAAGAAAAATGAAACATACAATTTTGCTTGTTGGCGATGATGGCTGTGGTAAGAGAACGGTAGTTGACTATTTGGCGTATCGCATTGTAAAAGGTAGATGTGCGGATGTTTTTGTAAAGCATAAAACTGCTATTTACAAAGTTGACCAGAACACAATTGCAGAAGATGAGGCAGGTTTTGTATCTGATGTAAATGACATTTTGGCGTATGCTGAGTTAGAAGGCGTAGAAAATGTAATCGTGTATTTTGAAAATATATGCGATATTTCAGAAGTGTTTAGAAGCAAGTATAGTAGAATTATTAGCATGCTTAATCTGAACAATTTCCTGAACTTCAAGTTTCTGGTTATATTCAACGATGGGCATTACATGTCTGAGTGCGAAGAGCAGGAGCTTGCAGATTTTTTTGATGAATATGCGGTTTTAATCAAGGTGGAGTCGGAAGATGATTCAGCAAAAATTCTTCGTGTACTCAAAATCCGTATTGAAGAACTTGAAATTGAGCATGGAGTTACATTTCCAGAAGATGTGCGTGAAGTTTTCCTTATGTGCTATTATGGAAGAAACTTTCATGATAATATCAATTATCGAGGCTTTCTGTGCGAGGTTGATGCGATGCTTGCTTTGGTTAAGGCATCTGGACGTAATATTGTAATTCGTGAGGATATAAAGAGTTTTTATCGTAAGAGCTTCGAAATTATGTCTAAACTTACAGATGACTACAACCGAGTTACTGCAATTCACGAATCTGGGCATATTTTGCTTTCGCTTACTATTTCGAAGATGTATAAGTTGTATGGTGCTTCTATGCTGTATGATGCCAATAGCGGAATTGAAGCAATTACAATGCTTAAAAAAACGGATTATGTATCGTACGATGAGTCAGACATGGTTAGTTATATTTCGATGGTTCTTGCGGGAAGAGTTGCAGAGATGGAGTTTTGCGTAAAGCATAAAATGAATGGATTTGCAACATATAGACGGCTGAATATCAATAAAGGCTCTGGTGACGATATCCGAACCGCAACATACGAGCTCCGTGAATGGGTAATGAGAAATGGAGCGTACAAACTCATAGGCTATAATCTGTATAATGATGAGTATTCTGAGCTTTCAGTAGAAGTACAGCGTAAGGTAGATATTATCGTTAAATGGTTATTGGCCAAGGCTTTCAGAAGGGCTAAAGCTATTATTAGAGAAAACAAGGCATTTATAATGGAAATGCAGGCCTTTCTGCTCAAAAACTGCACTGCTACGAGAGCAGAAATTCTTTGTATTGCAAAACGTACAATCAATAAGTAATATAAAAAAGGGACGGTTCCGTTTCATTCGAAACATAATAAATCGAATGAAACGGAACTGTCTTTTTTATATTATAGGAAATTCCTCCGGAATTCCTATAATATAAAGGCTTCGCTAACATTGCACAGAAAATTTCTGCGAAATTTTCGCGCACGAACAATTACGCGGACATTTGCATTAAATTTTGTCTTTTGCAATTGTCATAAT
>JAFRCC010000003.1 GCA_017404545.1 Clostridia bacterium | reverse complement strand
TTATTTATTTTTTAATTAATTTATTTTTTAAACAAATTAAATTAAAAATATTTTTATTTGTTTTAATTTGTTTTCCATGTTTTTTAATAAGTATAATAAATAATGATAATGAAAATGTATTTTTTATAATTAAATATTTTATTAAGTATATAAAATCTAAGAAATTATATTTATACAAATAAAAAAAAAAAGCATATATAAATGCCCAGTCGTAATTTTATATATGCTTTTTAGTTTGACAAAGTGTACCTAGAATTCTTCTTTTTTTGCCTGAATAATATAATTTTGTTTCCTATAACTTGAATAACTTCTGTATTAATCGAATTTGAAATTTTACTTGCTAAATTCTTTGCTGTATCAGGAGCTGTTTCAAGTACAGAGATTTTTATAAGTTCTCTAGCTTCTAATGCTTCAGATAATTGATTTAATAAATTATCTGAAAGACCAGTTTTTCCAATTTGAAAAATTGAGTCAAGAGTATTTGCTTGGCCACGTAAATATGCTCTTTGTTTACTAGTCATAATATCATCCTTTCATATACTAAATAATATAGTATATTTTACAACAAATATAAAAAAAAATCAACGGATTCTATAGATACAAATAGTTAGATGTGAATTTTATGTGAAGAATAACAAAAATAATAGATTTTTTAATGTTATAATGATATATTATTTGCAGATTTGCTAAGGAGGGATGGATTTGATAGAGCTTAAAAATGTAACAAAAATGTATGGGAATTTTAAAGCATTAGATAATGTGAACTTCAAAATCGAAAAAGGTGAAGTTGTTGGTTTCTTGGGGCAAAATGGTGCAGGAAAAACAACAACAATGAAAATAATTACTGGTTTAATTGAACCAACAGAGGGAGAAGTATATGTAAATAATGAGAGGATTAGTAAAAAAAATAGTACTAAGATAGGTTACATGCCAGAAAATACACCATTGTACAATTCCTTAACTGTTAGAGAGTTCATTAATTTTATGGGAGAAATAAAAGGTATAAAAAGAGCTGAAAGGAAGAAGGCAGTTGATGAGGTTATTAAAATATTAAATCTTCAAAGCGTTGAGAAAAAGCTAATTAAAAATATATCTAGAGGATATAAACAAAGAGTTAGTTTTGCAGGAGCTCTTATTGGAAAGCCTGATATTTTAATATTAGATGAGCCAATGGTTGGATTAGATCCGAAACAAATAATTGAAATAAGAAATTTAATTAAATCACTTAAAGGAGCCCATACAATATTATTAAGCTCACATATACTATCGGAAATAAATCAAATTTGTGAAAAGGTAATTATAATTGAAAAGGGAAAAATTATTGCGACAGATACACCTGCTAATTTAGAAAATCAAATTAGTAATAATATAGTAAATATTACTGTAGAAGACCCAAAAAATAATATTCAAAGAATTAAAGAAAAAATTGATGAAATAGACGAAATAAAATTTATTAAAAATATAAGCAAATATGAAAAAGAATATGAAATCAAGGTAATAGGTGATTCAGACATAAGAAAAAGCTTGATGACAATTTCACCAGAGTTTGATATTACAATTGTGGAGCTAAGAAAGTCAAAATCAACTTTAGAAGATGTATTTGTAAATTTAATAAAAGAGGAGGAAGAGATTTAATATGTGGGCTATTGCAAAAAAAGATTTTAGAGCATTATTTTATTCACCAATTGGATATGTAGTTGTTGCGGTTTTTTTAGCCGCAATGGGAATAATAATGTATTTACTTTCCATCGAATCACGAAGTATTGATTTCAATATAGTATACCAATATTCTGCAAAATATTCGTTACCAATAATTTCTGCGTTATTGACTATGAAATCATTTTCTGAGGAAAAAAGCGCTGATACGGAGAAACTATTATATACGGCTTCAAGAAAAACAACATCTATTATAATTGGCAAGATTTTGGCAGTTGTTATGGCTGTTGGTGTAGCTATTATAATTTCTGTTATATATTGTTTATTATTTGCTAAGTATGGAGCTATAGATTTGAGATTAATTATTACAATTCTGTGTTTTATGTTATTGACTATGGCATATGCATCTGTAGGCGTGATGATTTCAAGCTTGTCTGAGAGCCAAATTATTTCAGCAATTCTTACTACGTTTTTTTTAATATTACCATCTTTTTTTTCATATGGAAGTGGAGTGTTCTCATATTTGGCATTATCAAACTTCTATTCTAGAATATGTGATGGAAGGTTATCTATTAATGCAATTATAGTTTTTGTAAGTTTTACAATTACGTGTATATTACTAACATCAATTGAAATGAAGAGAAATAGAAAGTTTAATTAGGAGGTGGATTGATGAAAATATTAAAAAATAAAGAACGAAAACAAATATTTTTGTCTGCCCTTCTTCTTGTAATTATAATTGCTTTATATGTAGAATTTAATATTATTATTAGTAAAATAAATATACCAGAAAGTGATATTACGGAAGATAAAGTATATACTATATCAGAAGAATCTAAGGAAAAAATAACTAACTTAGAAAAAAATTTAAAAATAAGCTTAGTTGATTTTGAGAAATATGATGATTTTGTATATGCGGAAGATATTTTATATATTATAAAACAATATGAAAAGCTAAGTGATAAGATCGAAGTTGAACAATATGAGGATGAATTAACAGAAGAAACGAATAATCAATATCCTTATATAATTTTTAGTACTGAGGATAAAGCAAGAAAGGTATATTTAAATGAACTATATTCGTACAAATACAATATTTCGTACGGAAATCAAGAGGAAAGTTATTTAATTGAACCTATGATCACTAACTCTATATTGAGTGTAACGGAAGGTTTTGATGGTGGAGTTTATATTTGTCTTGATAAAAGCATATATAGTGAAAAAATGTATACAACATTTGTAAATATTGTAGGGGTACTAGGGTATGATACGTATGGACTTAATTTATCGACAGATAAGAATATTCCAGATAATTGTAAATGCTTGGTCATACCACCTTTAGTTCAAAGAAATGAAGAAGGAGAAATTAGAGTATCTGATTTTTCAGATGAAGAAAAAGAAATTATTGTTAACTATATAAATAATGGTGGAAACATATTATTTCTTCAGGAATCAAAAAGTGTTGTTCAAGGAGATACACCTAATTTAGATTATATTATGAGTTTGTATGGGGTTAGTATATCTGATGGAATTGTGTGTCAAGCTGACAATAAAATTCAAAATATTCCATCATATATATATCCAACAATAAATACAAATAATAGTATTTTTAAAAATATAAATGATAAATCAAAAGTATGCATTTTTGACTCAGGTAAAATTGATATTGTATCAGAAGAAGAAGCAAATAAATTAAATGTATCGTATAATGTTTTAATACAATCAAGAGATAATTCATATTTACGCAAGGATTTATCAAATACAAGTTTGGATAAAACAGAGGATGATGAAAATATTGATGGTGCAGTATTAGCCGTATATGCTGAAAAGAACATAGATGAAAAAAAATCAAAAGCAATTGTTTTTTCAAATTCAATAATAGCAACTAATAGCTCAATATTTTTAAAAGATGTTATTGGTAATAGAAAATTAGCAGTAAATGCAATTTTATTAGATGATAATATAGATTTAATCTCAGATTCGATAAAATCTTTAATTAATTCAGAAAATACTGTATTTTATACCAAAACTAAATATAATATAATGCCAAGTGCAAATTTATTGACGGATGGAATTACCTTAAAAATAATATTTGTTATTCCAATGTTAATTATACTTATTGGTTATATTGTATGGAAACATAGAAAAAATAAAATGTAAATGAATAAATAAAAAATCTTTTCATAAATATTATGAAGGGGTTTTTTTGTTAGAAATTATAAAAATATTATTTACTTTAGTGGGAACTTTTATTGGAGCAGGTTTTATATCTGGAAAAGAAATTTATTTATTCTTTTTTCAATATGGATTAAATGGTTTAATTGGAATAATTTTTTCAAGTATATTTATAGGCTTCATTTTATATAAAACGATAATAATTTCAAAAAAAAATAATATAAAAAATTACAATATATTTTTTAATAAAATAATAAAAAATGAAATAATAAAAAAAATTGTTAATATTTATTTGTTACTCTCATTTTGTGTGATGGTTTCTGGATTCTGTAGTTTTATTAATCAGGAATTTGAAATAAAAAAATATATAGTTTATTTTTTTATTTTAATAATTATTATAATAGTATTAAGAAATAATTATAATACTATTATAAAAATAAATAATATTTTAATTCCAATAATAATTGTTTTTATTTTATATTTTTTTAAATTAATATTTTTTAAAAATAATAATTTAATTAATTTTAATAATATAACAAATAAAGGCTTTGTATTACCGGCAATTTTATATGCCAATTATAATTTAATTAGTTTAATTCCAATATCAATTATTAATTCGAAAAAAATAAAAAATACAAAAATAATATGCATTTTATTTTCTACAATAATTATATTTTTATCTACAATATTATTTTTTATTTTATATAAAGCAAACAATAAAATATTAATAATGGATTTTCCTATAATTAGAATTATAGAGCAATATGGAAAATTTTATAAGATATTTTATGGTTTAATTTTAGGCATGGCGATTATAACAACCGCATTATCAGTTGAATATAGCTATGTGCAAGGTAATAATAGAAAACTAGTATATTCTATTATATTTAGTTTTATTGCAACGTATTTTAATTTTTCAAAACTTATAGAAGTTCTATACCCAATTTTTGGTATTTGCGGATTTTGGCAGTGTATTTATATTTTAAAAAAGAAAATTAAATAGCAAAAGAAGATTAGTTTAAACTAACCTTCTTTGTTATGTATAGTTAAATTTTTTATATTTTGTGCAAGCATTTCAATATTATTATTTAAATCTGCAAGAGATGAATTGTTGTACAAATAATAATCAAATGAGTAACCTTGTTCACTTAAGTCTGAATATTTTAATCGTTTCTCATATGCTTCTGTTGTCCATTTCGAAAATGGAATATTATATTTATCATGTGAGGAATTTTGAATATTTAGCAATCTTTTTGTTAGACGCCCTTTTCTTTCATCAAAATCAGATTTTACACATATTGTATAGTCGCATTTTTCATTAAATTTACATAGGGGGAGATAACACCAATCTACAATAATATAATCTTTGCCTGGGTTATCATTAATAATTTTTTCTACGTCAGAAATAACATCGGATTTTATTGTATCTATCCATGTCTTTATATTTTCAAATGAGTCGTGAAAGTAGTTGTAGCAAAATAAATCTGGATTCTCAGAAATACCAATTTTTTTCAATATTTCTTTTTCGTACTTTGAACTATATTCATGCATAGATATATCGACTACAACTAAAAGTGAATTAGGTAAAACCTCTGCAAGTTTTCTTGATGTTGTGCTTTTTCCTGCACCGGATCCGCCACTTATACCAATTATCATATAGAAATCTCCTTAAATTTATTAATAAAAAAACATTATCAGCATAGAAACTGATAATGTTTTCTGCATATGGTGAGCCAGGAGGGAGTCGAACCCCCGACACCAGGCTTAGAAGGCCTGTGCTCTATCCAACTGAGCTACTGACCCATAACGCAATTAATATACTACCATACGTTTTTTGTTTTGTCAATGAAATTTTTACAAAAAAATAGAAAAATAAAAATATTTTTATGTAATTCAATAAGCTATAATTTATATGTAAAAACTTGAAAGCATAACATTTTCATGATAAAATAATTACCGAAAAAATGGTCTTATGTACCTATGTATATGAAGAGGTATTTCAATTTATGCTGGCGTAAATATAGAAAGGAGTTGCTATGTAAGTATGAAAAGCAAAAGAGAGAGAGACAAACTCATTTTAGATAATCGGAAATTAGTATGGTATGTGATTAACAAATTCGGAGTACTACCAAATTCACCAGATTACGAGGATATTGTTTCTACTGGAATGATGGGATTAATAAAAGCTGCGAATAGTTTTAACTCATCTAAAAAGTGTGCTTTCTCAACGTATGCTGTAACATGCATAAACAATGAGATTAGTTTGTGGTTTCGGAAAAATAAGAAATATCTGAATGTAGTTTCTATTGATGAACCTATTGGGAATGATGGGAAAGGTAGAGAGATTACTTTAGGCGATATGATTGAGCATCCTGAGTCGAATTTTATTCAAAAATTGTCAATTGAAAATGATTTTATTCGGATGTTCAGCATTGTTTTAAATTGTTTCAAAGCCAAAAAAAGAGTAGCTATGCTGTATTATTTGGGAGGCGTATCTCAAGTAGAAATTTCGGAAAAGCTTAGTGTTTCCCAAACTTACGTATCGAGAATTATAAAAGAGACTAGTTATAAGATTAGAGAGACCGCTGACATGAACTTGCAATTCCAAGAGGTATACTCTGTGGCGAAAGTAGAAGAGTCATACAGAATTACATTCTTGTTAAAAGATGTAAAAAAATTATGTGTAATCTTTGAAATGCTTGTGCAAAAGCTTGACAAGTCAAAAACGTTGCCGGATTGCAGAGTCGATTGTAGTAAAGAGCAATTTGCAATTTTTATGTACGCGCAACCAGAGTCATTTGTATTTGTTGCTCAGCTCTTTCAGGAAATTGACGACTATACTAAATCACTAGAAGGTAATTGAAAAAAGAAAATATCTCAAGGCATTGCTATTTATTTTATAGCAGTGCCTTTTTGTAATTAATATTGAAACATTTATGTAAAAAGTGTTTTAAATTTGACAATTTGTTGTTATAATATGGAAAGATTTTGGCTAGGAGGAATGTATATGAATATTTTGTTTGTATGTACGGGAAATACATGTAGAAGTGCAATGGCAGAGGGACTAGCTAAAAAAGAAATAAAAAATAAAAATTTAAACATAAATGTGTGCTCTGCGGGAATATTTGCTATGCAAGGAGAACATGCATCATATAATTCAGTTGCTATTATGAAAGAATACGATGTTGATATTGTTACTCATACAGCAACGGCTATAGAAAATTTTGATATTGGTAAGATGGATTTGATTTTGTGTGCGACCAACAATCACAAAAATCAAGTAATTATGCGATATCCTAATGTAAAGGAAAAAGTATTTACACTAAAAGAATACGCTGGGTTAGATAAAAATGGCGAAGATATGGACATAAAAGATCCATGGGGATATGATATCAATAGTTATAGAATGTGTGCAGCAGAAATTAGTTTATGTGTAGACAAAATTATAGAGAAAATTGAAAACGAGAAGGGAGAAAACAGTGGAGAATTTAATAGATAGTTTAAATGACAAACAAAAAGAGGCTGTTCTTGCTACAGATGGTCCATGCCTTGTTATTGCAGGAGCTGGAAGTGGTAAAACAAAAGTATTAACTCATAAGATTGCTTATTTAATGGCGGAAAAATACATAAAACCATGGAATATTTTAGCGATTACATTTACAAATAAAGCAGCTAACGAAATGAAAGAAAGAGTTCAAAAATTAGTTGGAGATGCAGCAAATGATATGTGGATTGGTACTTTTCACTCAATCTGTGTTAGGATACTTAGAAAATTTATTGATAGAATAGGCTTTGATACATCTTTCATTATTTTTGATACATCAGATCAAAAGACAGTTGTAAAGGAATGTTTAAAAGAGCTAAAAATTGATGATAAACTTTTCACGGATAAATCTGTTATGTATGAAATTAGTAATGCAAAGAATGAAATGCTTGAACCAGCACAATATGCTGTAAAGTATACGGGAGATTTCAGAAGAGAAACTATAGCAAAAATATTTGATTTATATCAAAGAAAATTGAAGGAAAATAACGCAATTGATTTTGATGATATAATTAATTTTACTATAAAGATTCTAAAAGAGAATGAAGATGTTTTAGAAATGTATTCGGATAAATTCCAATATATTTTGGTAGATGAGTATCAAGATACGAATAAAGCACAATTTACGCTTGTTACGTTACTTGCTGAAAAACAAGGGAATATTACTGTTGTTGGTGATAACGATCAAGGTATTTATTCGTTTAGAGGTGCAGATATAACAAATATTCTAAATTTTGAAAAAGATTTTCCTGGTACTAAAATTATTAAATTGGAACAAAATTACAGATGTACTGGAAACATTTTAAAGGCTGCAAATGCAGTAATTAAGCATAACACTGTAAAATACGATAAGAAATTATGGACTGAAAATGATGAAGGCAACAAACCATGTATATATTCGGGAGATGATGAGTATGACGAAGCATCATATATAGTTAGACAAATAAATCATTTAAAAACAGAAGAATATTACAAATATTCAGATTTCGCAGTTTTATATAGAATGAACTCACAATCGAGAGCTATAGAAGATATTTTAAGAAGGGAAAACATACCATACAAGATTATAGGTGGCCTTAAATTCTACGAGAGAAAGGAAATAAAGGATATTGTTGCTTACCTAAGGTTAATATTCAATAGTGCAGATAACTTGTCTTTAAAACGAATTATAAACGAACCAAAGAGGGGGGTTGGTAAAACCAGTCTTGATGCGGTTCAGGAGACTGCAGATAAAAATGGAATTTCTATGTACGAAGTTATTAAGGATGCAGCTCAATATGGTTTGAATAGAGTTTATACAAATACAAGAGAATTTGTTGAACAAATAGAATATTTAAAGACAAAAAAGGATGAAATGAAAATTTCAGACTTGATAAAGGAAACTTTAAATAAAACAGGATATACAAAAGCTTTGGAGCTTGAGAATACGATTGAAGCAGAAAGTAGAATTCAAAACTTAGACGAATTTTTAACAGTTGCAATTGAATTTGAAGAAGAGTATGCAGAAAATGGACTAGCTGAATTCTTGGAAGGAATAACACTTACAACAGACTTAGATAATGCAGATACATCTGAAGATTCGGTTACACTTATGACTTTACATAGCGCTAAAGGATTAGAATTCCCAGTAGTCTTTTTAGTTGGAATGGAAGAAGGAATTTTCCCAGGATATAAGTCGATTGGAGAGGAAAAAGAACTTGAAGAGGAACGCAGGCTATTTTATGTTGGAATTACCAGAGCGAAGGAGTATTTAAAATTAACTTGTGCTAAGCGAAGAACAATATTTGGATCAACAAGCTATAATCAAGTATCTAGATTTGTTAAAGAAATTCCTAAAGAAGTATTAGATGGATATGAAGATGTTGTTAGTGGAAAAAGAGATGAAGATACGTTTAAGGATAGTGGATACAGATGGGAATATGGAAGCAATAAAAATGTAAAGACATACAATATTGATACATATAAAATTCCTTCAACAGCTTCTGCAAAGAGCGGAACTTCAGGTAATACAACTACAGGATTTTCATTTAGAACAGCAGAAAGTTTTCTAAAAAGTCATGCAAAACAGGAAGAAAATGTAGATATTAACAAATATCAAGAAGGACAAAGAGTTTATCACAAAAAATTTGGTGAAGGAATAATTAATAAGCTAGAGCCAGAAGGCGATGATTTTAAAGTGGATATAAGCTTTGATAAATCTGGCAATAAGCGATTGATGGCAAAATTTGCTGGACTCCAAATAATTGACTAAATTTTTATGGACTCACAAGAATAGGAATGATTTTGTTTTACCAGAAAATTTGTAATTTTCGAGCAAAACAGAATTGTCCCTATTCTTTTATATTTTGAGGACTTGCAACAAAAAAGAATTAATGGTATAAATTTATTGGTGATTATTTTCGTGTAATCATAAAAAATTTCAAAAGAGGAAAAATATGAAGCTAGTTGAATTTAAAGAATTTAATAGGGAGAATATTGTACAAGCAATTAACAAGCGAAAAGTAGCTATAACAATTTGCGTAGCAGTTATTTTAATTATAATTCTAACATTTATCCTGCTGTATGTGTTCAATAAAAATTTCCGACGATGGGCAGATATTCATGTCCTTATGAAAGTTGTAAATGAAGGTTCGCTTTCATACATAGATATAGATGAAAGTGAGAATATATCAATATATACATATGATAAGTATGTGGCATTGATAAATGGAAGCAAGCTTGAAATATATAATTCATCAGCAAAAAATGTGGCTACTCAGGAAATTAATGCAGTTAATCCAATATTTACAGCAAATGGAAAATACCTTGCCATTGGAGATAAAGGAAAACAACAAATCTATTTGGTATCTGGTACAAAAATACTGTGGGATGCTGAGATTGATGGAGCAGTTTCAAGAATTTCGGTGAATGAAAATGGATATGTATCCGTAGTTTGTATGGGAAGTACATATAAATCAGTTGTATGCGTATATGATTCAAATGGAAACCAACTATTTAAAACGTATATACCAAACAATACGGTAGTAGATAGTACAATATCAAGTGATAACAAATTTTTAAGTTTCGCAGAAGTAAATACAAGTAAAACAACGATTCAATCTACAATAAAAACAATTTCAATAAAAGATGCAGTTGGATCTTCTGATAATGCATTTGTTAATACATACAGTGTTCCAGATAATACATTAATAATAAATGTAAAATATCAAGGAAGTAAAAATTTAATTTGTATGTGTGACAATGGAATATATTCATTGGCAGATGGAAATATGAATCAACTAGTAGATTTTAACCAAGAGGGAAAAAAGTATAGCTTTGCGGGAATAAATCTATCAAATATAATTTACGAAATAGAAGAAAGCTCTGACGGAATTTCAAATCAAACTTCAAATGTTATTCTAAAAAATACATCCTCGAAGAAAGATAGAGAATATATAATTAACGGGATAGCAAAAGAAACTTCGTCATCTGATGATAAGGTTGCAATAAACCTTGGAAATGAGGTCTACTTTATAAATTCTAGAGGTTGGTTAATAAAACAATATATTGCGAGTCAGGAAGTAAAGAATGTAATAATTTCTGATAGATTAGCGGCAATAATTTTTAGAGATAAAATTGAAATTTTAATTTTATAAATGGAGGAATATTATGGGGATATTTGTGGATATAGTGATAGTTGTAATTATAGGCTTATGTATGTTAATTGGATATAAAAAGGGTTTTGCAAAGTGCTTATTAAAACTTGTAACATCAATAATTGCATTATTTATTGCCGTTGTATTGTATAGACCATTTGTTGATTTCGTTGTTCAAAATACAATAATTGATGAAAACATACAATTATCAATAGAAAAAGTAATGAATAATAGTATTGAAGAAAGAAAAGATAAAAATGATAGTAGCGATGTTGTAAAATCAGATAGTGGAATACCAAAACCAATTGCAGAATATATAAATAATAATTTTAGAAATTCAGCAAAGCAGAAACAAGAAGAGGCTGTGATATCTGTTGCAAGAAGCGCAACAATACTTATTGTTGATATAGCATGTTTTATAGCAATATACGTGATAGTAAAAATATTATTGAAGATATTAACAATATTAATAGATGTTGTTTCGAAACTACCAGTAATAAAACAATTTAATGAAATTGGTGGATTACTTTATGGTTTAATAGAAGGTGTATTTATAATATTAGTTGTTATGACAGTTATATCAATACTAACACCGTTAACAGGCGCATACGAAGTAGCTAATATTATTTTAGAATCGCACATAGGTGCATTCTTCTTTAACAATAATATATTTTTAAATATAATATTTTAACGATTGAAACTAAGTAGAATTTTTGTTATAATTCTACTTAGTTTTTGTTATAGAGGGTGATTTTATTGAATGAAATAAAAAATAAGCAGAAAGTAAGTCATACCAAAAAACATCCACAAAAGAGAAATAATACCAAGCATAAAGCAACAACTAAAACAAAGAAAAGTAAACCTAAAAAAGTATTGATAATTATTGCATTTATTTTTGTTATACTAACTACAATTTTTATTATAAAGATGAATCAAAATGGATGGACATACGGAGGTTTAATTGCAACTTTTCTAGGTCACAATTCAGACACTGTTAATCATTTAGATACTGTATATATTGTTGTAACTGGAGAAAGCCAAAATTTAACAGATACAATAATGATATGTGCATTCAATCCTAAACAGAGCAAACTTACGATGATGTCTATACCAAGAGATATGTATACGGGACAAAACAAAAATAAAGCAGCTGCATCAGATAAAATAAATACGTTATACAGCAAAAGTCCAGAAACACTAGTAAAAAAAATAAATAGCATTACTGGATTAGATTTAAAGTATTATATAAATGTTGATACAAAAGGATTAAGAGAACTTGTTGATGCAATAGACGGAATTTACTATGATGTACCAATAGATATGAACTACGATGATGATACACAGAATTTACATATACATCTTAAGGCTGGATATCAATTGTTGGATGGAAATAAAGCTGAACAGCTTGTTAGGTTTAGACATAATAATGATGGAACTTCGTATCCAGCAAGTTACGGAGACAATGATATAGGTAGAATGAAAACACAAAGAGAATTTTTAAAGGAACTGCTTAAACAAATAAAAAATAAACACTTAATTTTAAATCTAAGTAAGTACGTTAAAATTGCTAGAAACAATACAGAAACAAATGTAAATTTTGACGAAATGATAGATTATATACCATATTTACTAGATTTTAATTTAGAGGAATTAGATAGTACTACACTTCCAGGACAACCTGAAAAATGTAATGGGGTTTGGCTATATATTCCTAACAAATCAGAAATAGAAAGTGTAGTAAATGAAAAATTTTTATCATTAAAAAATTAAAAGGGGGATACATTTTGTATCCTCCTTTTTAATATAAAGATCTTTTAAAATATCTGGATTCACGTTTTCTATTTTTCTTTTTTACAAGTGTAATTAGCAAAATTAAAATTAGAGCAACGAGTAAAATTATAAACAAGTTGTTTTCACCATTCATTGCGATTGGATAAACGTCGTTTGCAGCTAGTAAATCTACTTTAAAACTATTTCCATTGAATTTATAAATTACTGTACCAATCATATCACCTTTTTTTATTGGTAAATTAATGTTTGAATTTAAATTATATTCTGTAGTGTATGCATTATTGATAGGAACCATTAGATGTAGTGTTTTAGAATATGTTATATCCACATTTTCTATATTATTTGGTAATTCGTTAATTCGAGATTTATCAACTAAAGAGTTTTCTTCACATAAATTCGAATATTCGTAATTATTAAAACCATATTCAAAAAGTGTTTTACAATCAAGTTCCCTTTGAGCCTTTTTATCTTCAGTTTTATCTCCACCAAGTATCACACAAAGTAAGTTGACATCGTCTTTTTTGGCAGTAGCAACTATACAAGACTTCGCCTTGTCGGTATATCCAGTTTTTAGACCTGTTGCGTATTCATAAAAATACTGATTTTTTGGTGTAATCAAAGTATTCGTTGCCTTAAATGTTCTAGCGACACCTGTTGGTAATGGTGAAAGTGAATATGTAGTGTTTTTTGCAATCTCCATTATGGTATCAAATTTAGATGCGTAATTTCCAATTAAAGCCATATCATATGCTGTAGAATAATGATTATCATCGTGTATTCCGCTTGGGTTGGTAAAATGTGTATTTTCACATCCAATCTCTTTAGCTTTTTTATTCATCATATCTGCAAAATCTTCTATAGATCCTGCAATATGAAATGCAAGAACATTAGCAGCATCATTTGCAGAAGGAATTAATAAAACATGCATCAATTGGTCAATGGTTATTTTCTCTTGTGGCTGTAATCTTGCAACTGTATAACTTTTAGGTATGCCAAGAAGGGCATTACTATCAACAATAACTTCATCATCAAGATTACAATTTTCAAGTGTAAGTATGGCAGTCATTAATTTTGTAGTGCTTGCTGGATATGCTTTTTCATGTGCATTATATTCATACAAAATTTGACCATTTTCTTGTTCCATTAAAATTGCATGTTTGGACAGTATTGTAATATCAGAATTATTCTCAGTTTCAGATATCATATTTTCTTGAGGTTGTGAAATTTCGTCGGCCGTTGAAAAGGGACAATATACAGCTAAAATTAAAAAAATTAATATTTGAACTATAGTTATTTTTCTCAGTTTGTTTTTTATTTTATTCATTTGTTAACTCCCTTATTTATTATATTTTTTAATATATATTAAAATTTACTATATTGCAAGTAGAAAAGCAACATTGGGCTTAAGTAAGTGGAGAAGTAAGGAGGTATTATTACGTGGACGTATTAAAAAATAAGAAATTAATCTATATTTTTATAGGGATTATTACAATTATTATTTGTGTAATTATATGTGTATTTATTGAATTAAATGACAATAAAAATTCAAATAATTACTTTCCAGAAGATAGTATAGTTAATAATGAAAATATAGAAAACTTTGGTACAAAAGAAAAGACTGAAAACAATATTATTGTGCATGTAGCAGGGGAAGTGAATAATCCAGGGCTTGTAGAAATGAAAGAAGGGAGCAGAATTAAGGACGTCGTTGAGAAAGCGGGAGGATTCACTAATGAAGCTGATATAGATAAAGTTAATTTAGCATACGAAGTTCAAGATGAACAAAAAATTGTAATTCCAAATATAAATGATCAAAGCGATGATGTGTCTATAATAGATGAAAATACTGATTTTATTAAATCTGATAGTAACAACAAAAAAGGTAAAATTAATATCAATACTGCAACACAAAGTGAACTGGAAAGTTTAACAGGAATAGGACCATCTATGGCCTCAAAAATTATTGAATACAGAAAAGAAAACGGAAAATTTAAAAGTGTAGAGGATATAAAGAATGTATCTGGAATTGGTAGTACAAAATATGAATCAATTAAAGACGAAATTTCTATTAATTAGGCGGTATCAGAATACTTGACCATGCCTAGAAAATAGGTTATAATACGATGGTATTATAGATTAGGAGGAATAGTAAAATGTTAAATGCTGTTGGTGTTACGGTACGATTTGGAAAAAGAACGTTATTTGAAGATGTAAATATAAAATTTAACAAAGGATGTTGTTACGGAATAATTGGTGCTAACGGAGCAGGAAAATCAACTTTCTTAAAAGTATTATCAGGAGAGCTTGAACCTAGTAAGGGTGAAGTTACAATGGAAAAAGGCGAAAGATTATCTGTTTTAAAGCAAGACCATTTTGCGTACGAGGCGCATACAGTTATAGATACAGTTATAATGGGAAATCAAGAACTATATCAGATTATGCAAGAAAAAAATGCAATATATGCCAAACCAGACTTTTCAGAAGAAGATGGTATGAAAGCAGCAAAACTAGAAGAAAGATTTGCAGAGCTTGATGGGTGGAATGCAGAATCTGATGCTGAAGTTTTGCTGAATGATTTAGGAATAGATGGAAGTAAACATTATAAACTAATGAGTGAAATTGAGGCAAAAGAAAAAGTAAAAATTTTGCTTGCACAAGCTCTATTTGGTAATCCAGATATTTTACTATTAGATGAGCCAACAAACGATTTAGACTTAAAAAGTATAAGTTGGTTAGAAGAATTCTTAATTAATTTTGAAAATACAGTTATTGTAGTATCTCACGACAGATATTTTTTAAATAAAGTATGTACACATATTGCAGATGTAGACTTTGGCAAAATAAAAGTATATCCAGGAAATTATGATTTCTGGTATGAATCAAGTCAGCTTGCATTAAAGCAAATGAGAGATGCAAATAAAAAGAAAGAAGAAAAAATAAAAGAGCTTCAAGATTTTATAGCAAGATTTGCTGCTAATGCATCTAAATCAAAGCAAGCAACATCAAGGAAAAAGTCATTAGAGAAAATTGAATTAGATGAAATTAAACCATCAAATAGAAAATACCCATATGTAGATTTTAAGCCTGATAGAGAGCCAGGAAAAGATATTTTACAAGTAAAAAATATATCTAAAACAATAAATGGAGAAAAGTTATTAAATAATATTTCATTTACAGTAAAACAAAATGATAAGATCGCTATATTAGCTGATAATGAGAATGCTAAGACTTTACTATTTCAAATTATAGCCGGAGAAGTGGAGCCTGATGAGGGTGAAATAATTTGGGGAACAACAATTTCACATGATTATTTCCCTAAAGATAATAATTATTTGTTTGAATCAGAAGATAGTATAACAGATTGGCTTAGACAATATTCAAAAGATCCAGACGAAACATATGTAAGAAGTTTCTTAGGTAGAATGCTATTTTCAGGTGATGAAGCAATAAAAAAGGTTAATGTTTTATCTGGAGGAGAAAAAGTAAGATGTGTATTATCAAAATTAATGCTTTCAGGAGCAAATTTCTTAATTTTTGATGAGCCAACGAATCATTTAGATATGGAAAGTATAACATCGTTAAATGATGGTATGATAAAATATAAGGGGAATATGTTATTCACATCGCATGATCACCAATTAACACAAACTGTTGCAAATAGAATAATAGACATAAAGAGCGATAAATTAGTAGATAGAGAAGTAACATATAATGAATATCTTGGAATTGAATAAAGTCTAATTTTTTTGGAGTAAAATATGAGTGTAAATAAAATTAAATTTTCGCAGATAAGATTAATTATATATATAATTTCGATTGTTGTAATTATTTTTTTATTAAATGGAAAGATTAGTACACATTGTTATTGGAATGAAAAATATGGTTTTTTTTGTCCAACATGTGGACTAACAAGAGCAACAATAAATATATTTAGATTTAATTTTATTGAAGCTGCAAAATATAATTTTTTTTATACTTGTATATTAGCTCCATTTATTATTATTCTTGTAATAAATGATATTTATATAATTGCTAAAAGAGCTGTAATGAAAGGTAAGGAATTATCATTTATAGAAATTCTATTAGGAGAAAATGAATAATTATGAAGTGGGCTGGAATTATTCAAGTAGGAAATATTATAGTTTCATATACAATTGTAGTATATATACTTATAGATATAGCAGTAAAATCTGGAAAAATTAAAAAGAAAAAAATAAAAAAAATTAATAATAATAAATATTTGGTACTCATTGTAATTCTATGCATATTATTTGTAATTTATGGAATAATGAGGAATTTTGAATAAAAAAAATGCAAATTTTAAATTTGCATTTTTTTAAATTAAACTTGCTGCTAGGAATCCAACCGATGCACCAAATATTATAATTACAAGATAAATAGAAACAGTAATTACACCTGTTACTAGACCAGCAATGGCCATTCCCTTTCCATCCATCTTTTTAGCAATAGCAATACCACTTAGAGCAACAGCAACTATACCTAGTATAAGAGGTAACCATGGTACACAGAAACAGAAAACGAGTGAAACTATTCCTACAACCATTGATGCAATAGATAAAGCTTTTGAACCGCTTTGTGGTACATTATTCGTATTTTGATCCATAAAAACACCCCCAATTTAGTTAAACTACAAAACAATTATAGCAATATGAGCTCTTATTTTCAATCAAAATTTATATAAAAGTATAATACCTGTAAAGAATTTTACACTCTTGGTAATAAAGTAACTAATCTACTGACTTCATTAAACAAAAGTATTAAAATTTAAACATTAAAATAAAATAGAAAAATCAAGTTATTTGGCGAAAAAAAAGTGAAAAAAACAGCAAATATCAATTGACAACACACACTAAAATATAATATAATATTTAGGTAAATTTGATATAAAAATCTAAAGAAAAATACATATATTTCAAACGCAAAAGGTAGTTGTAAAAACAGAAACAACATACCTTTTTCTTGCACTATTAGACATAGTTATGTCAAACTAAAGCAAGAGGAATTATTCTACAAACAATGATACAAATTAAACTTAAGAGCAGTGAGTTTCGTTTGTATCAATTTATTTGTAACAATAAGAGGGTCCTGTTTTAGTTTTCATATATACGATAACTTTTTTATGGTTATCATTTTATTCTGCTTAATTTTATATAGGGGTGATTTGTTTTGTTGAAAGAAATAAAACATGAAAGAGTGGTAAGAAAAACTTTTTCAAAAATTGGGGATTCAGTAGAAATGCCAAATCTTATCCAAGTTCAAAAAGATTCTTATAATTGGTTTGTTGAAGAAGGTCTAGGTGAAGTACTTAAAGATATTTCTCCAATAATCGATTATACAGGGAATTTAGTTCTTGAATTTTTCGACTACTACATGGAGGATAAAACTAAGTATACTCAGGAAGAGGCTAAGGAAAGAGATACTACATACTCAACAAGGTTACACGTAAAAGTTAGATTAATTAACAGAGAAACCGGCGAAATTAAAGAGCAAGAAATCTATTTAGGTGATTTCCCATTGATGACTGAAAGTGGAACATTCATAATCAATGGTGCAGAGAGAGTTGTAGTAAGCCAGTTAGTTCGTTCACCGGGATGCTATTATGCTGCAGATTTTGATAAAACAGGAAAGAGAATATACACATCAACAGTAATGCCAATTCGTGGAGCATGGATTGAATATGAGACAGACTCAAACGATATAATAAATGTTAGAGTAGATAGAACTAGAAAACTACCTGTAACATCATTATTAAGAGCAATTGGAATTGAAACAGACCAACAAATAATTGATTTGTTTGGAGAAGACGATAAATTAGTAGCAACAATAAACAAAGATACGGTTAAAACTCAGGACGAAGCTTTAATTGAAATATATAAAAAGCTAAGACCAGGAGAATTACCAACAGTAGATGCTGCTAGAAATTTATTTAACGGATTATTCTTCGATCATAGAAGATATGATTTATCAAAAGTCGGAAGATATAAATTCAACCAAAAATTAAGTTTAGCGAATAGAATAACAGGTAAGATATCATTTGATGATATTATAGATCCAACAACTGGAGAAGTTTTAGTAGAAAAAGATACTGAAATTTCAGAGGATGTTGCAAGGGCTATTCAAGATACAGGAATAAACATCGTAGATTTAAAAGTTAATGATAAAAAAGTAAGAGTTATCGGAAATGGAACAGTAAATATCTACAAATATTTACCAGAAATTGATTTGAGTTCATTACATTTCAAAGAGGATGTTAACTACGAAGTATTAAAATCAATAGTAGATACAACTGAGCCAGAAAAATTAGTTGTGGTATTAAAACAAAGAGAAGAAGAATTAATACCAAAACATGTAACAACAGAGGATATGGTAGCTTCTGTAAGTTACTTATTAGGATTAGATTACGGATTAGGTGAAATTGACGATATAGATCACTTAGGAAACAGACGTATTAGATGTGTTGGTGAGTTGTTACAAAACCAATTCAGAATTGGTTTAACAAGACTTGAAAGAGCTGTTCGTGAAAGAATGACTACTCAAGACTTAGATGTAGTAACACCACAAACATTAATTAATACTAAACCAATTACATCATCTATTAGAGAATTCTTTGGAAGCTCTCAATTATCACAATTCATGGATCAAACAAACCCATTATCTGAGTTAACACATAAGAGAAGAATTTCTGCATTAGGACCTGGTGGTCTTACAAGAGAAAGAGCAGGATTCGAGGTTAGGGATATACACCATACTCACTATGGTAGATTATGTCCTGTTGAATCTCCAGAAGGTCCAAACATCGGTCTTATCTCAGCACTTTCATGTTTCGCTCAAATCAACGAATATGGATTCGTAGAAACACCATATAAGAAAGTTGATAAAGAAACAGGTAGAGTTACAGATACTATTGAATTCATGTCGGCAGATATTGAGGATAAATATATTATTGCTCAAGCAACAGAGCCACTTGATAAAGATGGAAAATTGTTAAATGATAGAATTAGAGCAAGATACAGAGAGGAAATACTTGAAGTTGATAGATCAAAAGTTGATTACATAGATGTTTCTCCAAAGCAATTAGTTTCTGTAGCTGCAGCTATGATTCCTTTCGTGGAGCATGATGACGTTAAGAGATCTCTAATGGGTTCAAACATGCAACGTCAAGCAGTTCCTCTACTAACTACAGAAGCCCCAATTGTTGGAACTGGTATTGAATACAGAGCAGCAAAGGATTCAGGAATTACTGTAGTAGCTGAAAATGAAGGTGTTGTTGAAAAAGTATCTGGTGATGAGATTATCGTTAGAAATAAAAATAATGTACTAGATAAATATAAATTGCGTAAATTTAAGAGAACAAATGGTGGAACATGTATTAACCAAAGACCAGTTGTTTCAAGAGGCGAAAAGGTTAATAAGGGTGATATATTAGCTGATGGTCCATCAACAAAAGATGGAGAGATGGCACTTGGTAAGAACGTAATTATAGCTTTCATGACATGGGAAGGATACAACTATGAGGATGCTATTTTATTAAGTGAAAGACTAGTTAAAGAAGATGTCTATACATCAATCCACATCGAGGAATATGATTGCGAGTGCCGTGATACAAAATTAGGACCTGAAGAAATTACGAGAGATATTCCAAATGTTGGTGAAGATGGATTAAAAGATTTAGATGAAGATGGTATTATAA
The DNA here is from genome assembly GCA_017404545.1 of Clostridia bacterium. Classification (GTDB taxonomy): domain Bacteria; phylum Bacillota; class Clostridia; order TANB77; family CAG-508; genus CAG-492. Next base: position 17,121 of record JAFRCC010000003.1, on the reverse strand, counting down.
GAATCGGTGCTGAAGTTAGACCAGGAGACATATTGGTTGGTAAAGTTACTCCTAAGGGAGAAACTGAATTAACTGCTGAAGAAAGATTACTTCGTGCCATATTCGGTGAGAAAGCTAGGGAAGTTAGAGATACATCACTTCGTGTGCCACATGGAGAAGCAGGAACAATAGTAGATGTTAAGATCTTTACTAGAGAAAATTCAGATGAATTAGGACCTGGTGTTAACCAAGTAATCAGATGTTATATTGCTACAAAGAGAAAAATATCTGTTGGTGATAAGATGTCTGGACGTCATGGTAACAAAGGTGTTATCTCAAGAATATTACCAGAAGAAGATATGCCGTTTATGGAGGATGGTACACCAGTTGATATAGTACTTAACCCACAAGGTATTCCTTCTCGTATGAACGTAGGACAGGTTCTTGAAGTTCACTTAGGTATGGCTGCTAAAGCTTTAGGATTCAAGGTAGAAACACCTGTATTTGATGGTGCTAAATCAGAAGAAATTGAAGACTTATTGGAACAAGCAGGATTATCAAGAGATGGTAAGAGATGGCTTCGTGATGGTAGAACAGGTGAATTATTTGATAACCCAATTACAGTTGGTGTAATGTACATGTTAAAACTACACCACTTAGTTGATGATAAGATTCATGCTCGTTCAACTGGACCATACTCACTAGTAACGCAACAACCTTTAGGAGGTAAAGCTCAATTCGGTGGACAACGTTTTGGAGAGATGGAAGTTTGGGCTCTAGAAGCATATGGTGCTGCATATACACTACAAGAAATGTTAACTGTTAAATCAGATGATGTTGTCGGAAGAGTTAAGACATATGAAGCAATTGTTAAGGGTGAAAATATTCCAACACCAGGCGTTCCAGAGAGCTTTAAGGTTCTTGTAAAAGAACTTCAATCTTTAGGATTAGACATACGTCTATATACTAAAGATAACGTCGAATTGGAGTTAAAAGAAAATATTGAAGATGGAATAGACTTTAATATTGATGACAACAAAAAGCAACTAGGAGATGCAGTTGCAGATGAATCTGAAATAAAGGACAATTATATCGAAGCTGATGAGGATTCAGATGAAGAAGAAAGTGACGAATTATTTTCAATGAGCGATGATGACATGGAAGATGTTGAAAGCGATATGTATGATGATGATGCTTTCGAAGATATAGAAGATTCTTTTGAAGATGACATGATGGATGATAATTTTGGAGAAGATGAATAATTAAAATCAATAATATAACTGAATATTACACTTGAAGTAGTAATCTTAAGCAACTTGGAATTGTGCAGCGGTGTAAATAATTAAGAATATGAATGAGTGTACCTAGAGGGCAAATTAGCCCTCTAGAAATAGAATACTAACTAATGATAGCTAGACGTATTTTAATATAAGATAAAAGAGCAAAACAGCAGAGCTGTTTTGAAAGGAGGCCCCTACCTAATGGAGGAATTAGATAATTTTGATAAAATTAAAATTGGATTAGCATCTGATGAATTAATTAGAGAATGGTCAAAGGGTGAAGTTAAAAAGCCAGAGACTATTAACTATAGAACATTAAAACCAGAAAAAGATGGTTTATTCTGTGAAAGAATATTTGGACCAACAAAAGACTGGGAATGTCATTGTGGTAAATATAAAAGAGTAAGATATAAAGGAATTGTCTGTGACAGATGTGGTGTTGAAGTTACAAAGGCAAAAGTAAGAAGGGAAAGAATGGGACATATAGAGCTTGCTGCTCCAGTTGCTCATATTTGGTATTTTAAAGGTATCCCAAGTAGAGTTGCTCTTATGCTTGATATTTCTCCAAGAAACTTAGAAAAAGTTGTTTATTTTGCATCGTATATTGTTACGGATAAAGGCGATACAGGGCTTATGAAAGCTCAAGTATTATCAGAGAAAGAATTTCATGAAGCAGAAGAAAAGTATGGAAGAGGTTCTTTTAAAGCTGAAATGGGGGCGGAAGCCTTATATAAATTATTAGAAGAGATTGATCTTGAAAAATTAGCAGAAAAATTAAAGAAAGAGTTAGTTAAAGCAAGCGAGCAAAAGAAAGCTAAATTAATCAAGAGATTAGATACTGTAGAAGCATTTAGATTATCAAAGAATAGACCTGAATGGATGATAATGCATGTTATACCAGTTATTCCCCCAGATTTAAGACCAATGGTTCAATTAGATGGTGGTAGATTTGCTACATCAGATTTAAATGATCTATATAGAAGAGTTATTAATAGAAATAACAGATTAAAGAGATTATTAGAACTTGGTGCTCCAGAGATAATTGTAAGAAATGAAAAGAGAATGCTACAAGAATCTGTAGATGCACTTATTGATAATGGAAGACGTGGAAGACCAGTAACTGGTGCTGGAAATAGAGCACTAAAATCTTTATCAGACATGTTAAAAGGAAAACAAGGTCGTTTCCGTCAAAACTTATTAGGAAAGCGTGTTGACTATTCTGGACGTTCAGTTATCGTTGTTGGTCCTGAACTTAAGATTTATCAATGTGGTGTTCCTAAAGAGATGGCAGTTGAACTTTTCAAACCATTCGTTATGAAAGAATTGGTTGGAAGAGGAATTGCACACAACATTAAGAATGCAAAGAGAATGGTTGAAAGATTACATCCGGAAGTATGGGGAATATTAGAGGATGTTATTAAAGATCATCCAGTAATGTTAAACCGTGCTCCTACACTACATAGATTAGGTATCCAAGCATTCGAACCAGTACTAGTAGAAGGTAGAGCTATTAAGCTTCACCCATTAGTTTGTACAGCGTTCAACGCTGACTTCGATGGTGACCAAATGGCTATCCACTTACCACTATCACCTGAGGCTCAAGCAGAAGCTAGATACTTAATGTTATCTACAAACAATTTATTAAAACCTCAAGATGGTAAACCAGTAACAGTTCCTACACAGGACATGATACTTGGTGCTTACTATTTAACAATGGAAGTTGAAGGAGAAAAAGGTGAAGGAAATTACTTCTCATCTCCTGAAGAAGCAATTATAGCTCATGAAAACCATGACTTAGGAATGCATGCAGATATCTTCGTTAAGATGAGAAAAGTCGATGAAAATGGCAACGAGAGATTTGGAAAAGTTAGAACAACAGTTGGAAGAATTATATACAATAAAGGTATTCCTCAAGATTTAGGATTTGTTGATAGAACAAATCCAGAGACTGAATTTGATCCCGAAATAAACTTTGTAGTAACAAAGAAAAATTTAGGAAAAATAATTGCAAATTCTATAAATGTGCATGGCCTTGGTGATACTGCTGAATTGTTAGACTATATTAAATCAACAGGTTACAAATACTCAACGATTGGAGCTATAACGGTTTCAGTAAGCGATGCTAAAGTGCCAGAAGCAAAGAAAACAATTATTGCTGATGCATATGCGCAAGTTGATAATATAACAAAACAATATAAACGTGGTTTGATTACAGATGATGAGCGTTACAACGCTGTTATTAAAATTTGGAGTAAAGCAACAGATGATGTTAAGGTTGCAATGAAAGATAACTTCGAAAAATTGAACCCATTGTATATGATGAGTGACTCTGGAGCCAGAGGTAACTTAGACCAGTTAAAACAAATTGCTGGTATGCGTGGACTTATGGCTAGTACAACTGGTAAAACAGTTGAAATTCCAATTACATCATGCTTTAGAGAGGGTTTAAGCCCAATCGAATACTTCATCGCAGCTCATGGTGCCCGTAAAGGTCTATCTGATACAGCTCTAAGAACTGCCGACTCTGGATACTTAACAAGAAGACTTGTTGATGTATCACAAAATATTATTGTTAGAGAAGAAGATTGTGGTACTCGTGATGGTATGGAAGTTTCATCTATTAAAGATGGAAATCAAGTAGTTGAAAAATTAGAAGAAAGATTAATAGGAAGATATCCATTAGATGATATTAAGAACCCTGAAACAGGTGATTTAATTGTTGATAAGGATACAATGATTAATGATAAAATTGCATCACAAATAACTGCAGCAGGAATTGAAAAAGTAATGGTTCGTTCTGTAATTGGATGTAGAACAAAACATGGTGTTTGTGCTAAGTGTTACGGAATGGGACTTGCAACTCGTGAGAAAGTTAGTATAGGTGAGGCTGTTGGTATTATAGCTGCTCAGTCAATTGGTGAGCCAGGTACACAGCTTACAATGAGAACTATCCACTCTGGTGGTGTTGCCGGAGTTGCTGATATTACTCAAGGTCTTCCTAGAGTTGAAGAGCTTTTCGAAGCTAGAAAACCTAAGGGATTAGCAGTAATGACAGAAATTTCAGGAACTGTAAAAGTTTCAGAAGAAAAGAATAAAAAAGAAGTTATTGTCGCTAATAAAGATGATATTAGAACATATACAATTCCTTTCGGATCTAAAATTAAGGTTAGAAGTGATGACGAGGTTCAAGCCGGAGACCCATTAACAGAAGGTTCTATGAACCCTGGTGAAATCCTAGCAATTAAAGGACCTGACGGAGTATTTAATTACTTAATTCAAGAAGTACAAAAAGTGTATAGGAACCAAGGTGTTGATATCAACGATAAGCATATTGAATTAATTGCAAGACAAATGCTTAAGAAGGTAAGGGTTGAAGATAATGGAGATACTGAATTATACTCTGGATCACTTGTTGATATGTATGACTTTGAAGATGAAAATAATAGAGTAATTGCCGAAGGAAAAACACCTGCAACAGGTAAGAGAGTATTACTTGGTATTACAAAGGCATCTTTAGCTACAGAGAGCTTCTTATCAGCTGCTTCATTCCAAGAGACAACTAAAGTATTAACTGAAGCTGCTATCAAAGGTAAAACAGACGAATTAATCGGATTAAAAGAAAATGTTATCATTGGTAAGTTAATTCCAGCTGGAACTGGTATGGAAATTTACCAAGAAACAAAAATATCTGATGAAGATGAAGATAATATAGAAGATAATTCTGAAGAAGAATTTGAAACAGAAGCAGAAGAAAATATTGAATCATCAGAAGAATAATATAAAAATCTCACTTTTAAAGTGAGATTTTTTTTCGAAAATAATAAATAAAAAATAACCTTTTTTTTTCTTATTGAATAAAATAATTATATGGAGGTAATATGGAAAAAAACGGATATTTTTTATATACAATTCAAACAGGAGATACAATATATAAATTATCTAATGAATTTGAAACTTCTGTTCAAAGAATTATTACTGCTAATTCAGGCATAAACATTTATAATTTAAATGTAGGAGAGAACATTATTATTCCTGTTGGTAATGTAGTTGATACAAATGAATACTATGATTCTCAGAAAATGTACGATAATATTGATAGTTTGAGAATAATATATCCATTTATTCAAGTTGAAGAAATTGGAAAAAGTGAAAGGGAAAAGCCAATAAAATGTATTAAAATTGGAACTGGAAATAAAGAAGTGTTTTATAATGCATCGTTTCATGCAAATGAACTAATTACAACAAATGTATTAATGAAATTTATAGAAGATTATGCCAGAGCATTTACGGATAATACAACAATATATGGTTTGAATGCTAAGAATTTATATTATAGTGCAAGTTTATATATTGTACCAATGGTAAATCCAGATGGCGTAGATTTAGTCACAGGTAGTATACCAATTGTGGATAATGCATACATAAATGCGCAAAAAATTGCAGAAAGTTTTCCCAATATACCATTCCCACAAGGATGGAAAGCAAATATTACAGGTGTGGATTTAAATTTGCAATTTCCAGCAGGATGGGAGCAAGCAAAGCAAATAAAAAATGCACAAGGTTTTAATAAGCCAGCACCACGAGATTTTGTTGGTTATGGGCCATTGACTGCTAAAGAAGCTCTTGCAATATACAATTTTACGTTAAGGCACAATTTTAGACTAGTAATTGCATACCACACACAGGGAAAAGTAATATATTGGCAATTTTTAGACTACAATCCACCAATGGCAGAAGAAATTGGAAGAAGGTTTGCTAACATTAGTGGATATACGCTTGCAGAAGTCCCATATGAATCTAGTTTCGCTCGGATATAAAGATTGGTTTATACAAAATTACAATAGACCAGGGTATACGATTGAAGTTGGGTTAGGAACAAATCCTATTCCAATGAACCAATTTTACAATATATATAACGAGAATATTGGAATACTAGTTTATGGTTTAATATTGTAAAAAATTCCAAACTTTTTTGTATTAATTTTGTCTTTTGCAATTATCATAATGTCCGCTATTATTCTTTTATGCTGATGAGTAGATTAATACACCTGTAGTAATAAAGGATATATAGAATTTGTATGACAAAAAGGGTAGCATGTTGCTACGGAACTACTTAATTGCGAATAAAGTTAAAATAATTAAGCTTTTGTATTACAAAAATGTAATTAAAATTTAATATATATATAGTAAAAACAAAAATAACTAAATCCCTAGGAGTATTTAGATATATATTATAAATGTGGCAGTTGATAGATATTTTTTTAAGAACTAAACTCAACTTAAATAAAAATAATTTAGGTGGGAGATAGTATTATGAAACAACAAAAAAAGAAGAGAAATGTGATAATAGGATTGTTTTTAGTATGTTTGGCTGTTTTAATAGCAATAGTGGCTAAAACAGGTAACAAAACAGCTATTAATGAAAGCGCAGAAACACTGCGTACGAAAGCATACAATGTTATAAGTGACGAAGATGAATATGCAGACGAAAATAAATATGTAAAATTTAGTGCGTTTTTTACTAAGGACTTAGATGGTGATGGTAAGGCCGAAAAATTGCTAGGAACATGTAATGAACAGAGTAAAACAGATACTTTGTATATTAACATTGGTGTTTTTAACAATGGATATTTAAAAGATGGTAAAATAACGATAGGCTCATATAGCAACAATTTTAAAAATAAGATGACACAAATTGCAGCTGCAAATTCAGTGCTTAATTCAAATTGCATTGGAGACAATATAACCAGTATACCATTGAAACAGGTAAATGCAGGTACACAGGAATTACTATCAGGTATAATAAGTTCATATATTAATTCCCCAAATGCGTACTCTAGAGAATGTAATATAACTTTAACTGGTACACATGTTGATGATGAAGGACACGAAACTAAAATCAACAAAACAGTAACAATAGTAGTAGATTGGTATGGAGAAGCAAAAACCACAATAAAAGGAACAGAAAATACATATCAATGGAATGAAATTAATAGAGATGAACGTTTAGTATTTGGAATGAGTTTTAAAGCAACTACAGAAGGATTGTACACTAAAGAGCGTCATATGGTAGTAAGTATGTCAGATCTTTATGGATATTATCCAGAAGAAGTTACATGCACAAATGGAACTTATGATGAAAGTGCACACGAATTAATTATAGACGAAGAAACAAACTCAATTAGTTCAACATACAATATTCAGGTTGTGTATCCACCAGAAGTATATGAACATTTTAAAGACGAAATAGAGGAAACACTTAGAAAAAGTATATTTTACCAAATAAGTGGATATTCTATTTGTTATAATAACGATAACGATGAATTTGAGAATCCATATATTACTAAAACGGTAACAGATAGTATTTCTGTTACAGTGAAACATTCAGATGATGAATCAGGGGATTCGCCTTCACATTCAGCAAATATGGGGTTAGTTACAATTGAATCAGTTGGAGAAAACAAAAGTGGTTGGAAGAAAGAGCACTTTTTGGCAGGATATGAAGAAGAAAACCCTGAAAATTTTGAATATGAAACCATATATAATATTAAAAGAATAGGTGTGTATAGTGGAGAGGCTCAAGAAGTTGAGGTCATAGATGGACACCCTGTTAGTGACTTTGATGGAAAAGTTACAATCAAAGATGATAATTTAATAATAGTAGATGGAAAATTCAAAATATTGGACGACGATAGAACAAAAACTATATTGTATACTCCATACTTTAAGAGAAGTACTTATGTGATAGACTGTACAGGAGATACTTTAGGTAATTATTCTACATCAAATTTTGGATCAACAAAGAAAATATCATTTGAAGAATATTCTGCTTTGGATACAGATGGATATGTTCGCATATATGATGGCAATACTCTTGTAAAAGAATTTTCATACGATGAATTAGCAACATACGGAAGTGAAAATCCTTATATATTTGAAGAAGGAATAAAGAAATTAAAAATTGAAACTTCAGAAGATATTAATAAGGAAGAAGGAAAATATAAATCTTTTAGAGTTAAAGTTATTAAAGAAATAGATGTAAAAAAATTATCAGAAAATATAGATAGAGATGCATTAATAAACTTAAGTAGTTTTAAGACGAATGTAACCTTTTCTGGAAGCAATATAGATAATAGGCAATCTCAATATGATTATAGAGATGTATATATGGAAAAATCTATCCCAGAAATTAAGCTAACTCCAGGTTATATGGCAATAGGATCAACAGATGAAAAAATTAACATTAGAATTAATATACCAAGCTCAACTGAAATAAAGGCAACTACATCAGCAGGATGGATTGATGGTGTATTTGTTGTAAAAATACCAAAAACTCAAATAAATAGCTTTGATATTAATGATATAAATATAAAGTCAGCATACGCAAATAGTGAGTTAAATGTAGAAATAGATGGTTATGGAATTGAGGATGATGATGAGAACTATTTAGTAAGAATTTTTACAAAAAATACGGCAACAGAAATTATTAAAGATAAGAATGGAGAAGAGCTTGAACAAACAAAAGCTGAGAAAGGATTTTATATAGATATTGATGCAAATGTTTCAATAAAACCAGTTACTTCTCCTTCACAGGAAAGAATAACCTTATTTGCATATAATAGCAATTGTAATGTGTATAGAAATGAAACTAATGATATATATGATTTAAATAGAGATGGTAATTTTGAAGATATAGTTGGTTATGACAATGGATCACTTTCAATAACGGCACCTACAACATTTATAACTACTCAATCAGTATCTAACTATAATGCAGAAAATGAAATTACATATTCTCCTAATGTAGCAGATGTTACAAAAGATACTAGAAGAGCAAGTATAAATGTGCTATTTATGAATAATTACGTGAATACTATATCAGATTTAGTAATATTAGGGAAAATACCATTTGAGGGGAATACATATGTTGAAGATAGTAATCAATCACTAAAATCTACATATTCTACAACGATGACATCGGAAGGAATTGTATTGCCAGATGAATTGAAAGATATAGCTACTGTATATTATTCTGAAAATGAGAATCCAACTAAAGAATTGGATGAAAGTACAAACGGATGGAAAACAAAAGACAATATCAATATTGATAAAGTGAAAACATATTTGGTGGTTATTGATGGAACATCTATAACAAAAGGAAAAACATATAAATTTAGTTACGACGTTGAAATACCAGAGAATATTGGTCCAAATAATGCTTCGTATTCATGTCATACCGCATATTTCAAACTAGAAACTACAGGAGGAAGTTTGGATAATCTGTTTGTATCTCCTGCTAAGGTTGGTGTGAGAATTACAAAGTATTTTAATTTAAATATAAACAAATATAAAGAGAATACAACACATGGTGTAAAGGATGCAAGGTATTTATTAACAGAACAAAATGAATATGGAAAAGCGGTTAATCCAAGGTATGTAGTATCGGATAATAATGGAGCTATGGTTGTAAATAACTTAAGAATTAATCAAATATACTTTTTAAAAGAGCAGAACGCACCAAATTATGAAACTAATAGTGGAACTATAAAATTTAGACTTGTAGAAAAAGATGATGGAACCACTAAATTTGAATACTTAGAAGATACTGAAATAGAATTTGATGGTGAGATTTTAATAAGTACAACTGATGATGGAAGACCAATTGTAACAACAGCTCTTGAGGATATTCCTAAGGCAAAATTAAGAATAAGAAAAATTGATAGCCAAACAAAAGAGCCTACAAAAGATGTAATATTTTCTCTACTAGATAACGGAGTTGGAAAACAATACAAAACTGACGAGAATGGATACATAGAATTAATATTAAGTTTGGATAAACAGTACACGTTAAGGGAAAATAAGGCAACTGGATATTTTATGTTTGATCCTATAGAATTTTCTTTAGAGAAAAATGGACCAGATGTATCTATAAAAACAGATAGCGAGTTATTCAAGAATGTTGTAATTAATAATCCTTTGGACGAGGATTTTATCAATGTTGAATTTGATATAGAAAACGAACCAATTCCTACTTTTGATTTACAAATTCAGAAAGTAAGTGAGGGAAATGGTAAAAGCTTAGAAGGGATAAAATTCATACTAGAAAGAGATGATTTAGGAAAATCTGCATATTACACAACAGATGAAAATGGAATTATTAATATTGAAAATTTATACCAATTTGTAGATGGTAAATCTGTAGTAGGAAATTATACTATAAGAGAAATTGAAACAAAAAGTGGGTATATTTTAGATGAAACACCAATAGAATTTAAAGTCTCTGAAGGTAATGATGGACAACTTGTAGTTAGATTTAAAGATACTAACAAGTTGCAAAATATAAGAAATGTAGAAACTGAAGATTCAAAAGTTAAATTGACAATTGCGAATAAACCATTATTTAGACTTTTAAAAATTAATTCTGAAACTAACGAACCAATAGCAAATGTTGAATTTGTTATATATTCTATAAATGGTAATGAACAGGACTTTGCAAAAGATGTTGATGGCGAATATGTTGGAACACAAAATTCTAATGGGGATTATATAGTAACAACTGATGAAGATGGAGCTATACAATTAGCATTAGCGTACGGAAGTTATAAAATTGTTGAATATAATACTCCTGAAGGATACGAAGAAAAAGCAGTTAGCGAAAATTTTGTTATTAAAGATAATACCAAGGAAGTAAAAATAGGATTTGAAGATATAGAGCTATCAAGTGACACGAGAATCATTGATGTAAATTATATTGACGATTTAGTAAAATTATCAAATAGTGTAAATAGTGGTAATAAACAAGACAATACAATATATAAATTACAAAGAGATTTAGATTTTAAAGATCCAGATTCATATAATGATAAGAGTTTGATGGATACATTAACTAATGAGGAAGGCTCAGGCTTCACACCGATAGGTAGATACGATAACATGCAATTTAGAGGTACATTTGATGGGCAAAATCATAGAATTGATAATATGTATATGGAAGTAACGGAAGATTTAGCATCAAGCCCATATGCCTACTATGCTGGATTCTTCGGAAACACAAATAATGCAACAATAAAAAATCTAACAGTATCTGGTAAAATAGAGTCTGTAAATAGTAATTATGTAGCGGGTATTGTAGCTTATGGAACAGCAACAATTGACAATTGCCATAGTGAAGTAGAGATACATGTAACGAAGAAAAAAGGAAGTAGTCTATATATAAGTGGTGTGGCTTACAGTAGGTATACGAGTAACCTTATTACAACAAATTGTTCTAATAAAGGTGATATAACTGTTGAATTTGACATTTCAAGTGCGGATATATACATAAATGGTGTTTCAACTGGTTATTGTTACAATAGTTACAATATGGGAGATATAATTGTAAATACTACAGGTAATGCAGGAATAAGAGCTAGTGGTGTATCTAGTGGAACAGCAACAAATTGTTTCAATAGAGGTAATATTTCATTAGAATCCAGTGTAACAACAACCCGAAATTCATACATTTATACGGTGGCTCCAAATGCAGTAAATTGTTATAGTACCGGAGATACATCAGTTGAAAAATTTAGTTCTAAATATATTTATGTTGTTGCTTCAAGTTCAAGTAACTCATATTACAAAGATGATATGATGATTCCATCTACTGGCGTAACAAAGAGGAGTACTGCCATATCAGATAATGATATGAAACAACAGTCATTTGTTGATAGTTTAGGTAATGGTAATTGGAGTATGGATTCTGAAAATAAAAATGACGGATATCCTATTCCAAAACACTATGCTTCAGCAGATTATGATTTTTCTAATTTAGAAGAAGAAAATATAGAAATAAATTGCGTTGAAGATTTAGTGAAATTATCTAATAAAGTTAAAAGTATGAATCCACCAAAGAAATATAATGTAAAATTAAATAAATCACTTGATTTTGCAAGTGGTGATTCATATGAAAATCCGAACGATACAACACTTGGATATACAGATTCTAATGGTAATCCGATAGGAATTAGGGAAGCATTAACAAATAGAGATTATAATGGATTTTATCCAATTGGTTCAGCTGATGCTTATGTAAATGTAGAATATTTTACAGGTCATGCTACTTTTATAGGAACTTTTGATGGACAAGGAAATACAATTAGTAATTTCTATTCTAAAGGTGTAAATGGAATGGGATTATTTGGTAATGCGTGTGATGCAGAAATAAAAAATATAACATTATCTGGTGAAATAGATGGAACGGGCAAATCTTACGTTGCAGGTATATGTGGTATAGCGTCGGGAGATTGTATATTTGAAAATTGTATTAATCGTTGCAACATAAGTGGAACTAGTGGAAGTGAAGCAGGCGGAATTGTTGGAATTATAGGAAGTTATTATGGAAAAAAAGCTGGCAAGATAACATTCAAGTCATGCAAAAATTATGGAAGTATTATAAATGCATGGAGCTCAGGAGGAATAATAGGTAATACGGATTCGTCATATGGAATATCTTATATTGTTGGACTAGAAGATTGTGAAAACTATGGTGATTTTAGTAACTTAAGCAATGATATCGTAGGTGGAATAGTTGGTTATTCAAAAGTTAAGGTATGTTATATTAATAATTGCCATAATCATGCAAAAATATCTGGTAAAGAGGCTGTAGGTGGAATACTAGGACGTTCAACTGGAGGTGTACAAATTAATAAATGTAGCAACGAGGGTAGTATAACAGGAGAAAATTATGGCGGAAGTTATGTTGGTGGTCTTGTAGGAGAATCAGGTTCATCAACTTCTAGTGAAGATAATTATATATATAACAGTACAAATACGGGATTGGTAACAGGAAACTCACAAAGTAGTGGTTCTATAGGTGGCTTAATTGGTTTTAACATGGATTATACTATTACTGGATGTACAAATAGCGGGGATATTAATGCTACAAATATATCTTATATTGGTGGTTTAGCTGGTAACCAAGCAAGAAACATAATGTATAGTAACAATACTGGAAATATAAATTCAAATACATCAGATAATGTTTATATAGGTGGAATAGCTGGTAATACAAGTTCATCATTATTCGTATCTCAATGCCACAATGAAGGTAACATTGTATCTGAGGGGGCGACATATGAATATATAGGAGGTATTATAGGAAGCGCATATAACGGTTCATCTATTAGTTATACATATAACAAAGGAAATATAACTACAAGTGGAGATATTAGTAGTGGATGTTATTGGGGCGGAATTGTAGGAAGTATAAGTCAAGGAAATATTAGTTATTCGTATAATTTAGGATCTATAGTATCGGATTTATCAGGTATAACAAATTCGCCAGCTATATTCTGTGGAGGTATCGCTGGAACATCAACTGGATCTATAGGAGAGTCCTATAATAAGGGAATTATAGATATTTCTGCAACTGCTAAGGATTCTAATTATATTCAATTGTATGTTGGAGGTATTGCTGGTTCAGGAGATAGTGTGGGAGAAAGTTATAATACCGCACCAATAACGGTATCAACAAATCAATTATCAGCCGATTCTTCACAGGGCAGTTCAGTTTGGATTGGTGGAATTGTAGGAAATGGAAAATCCATAGGAGCTTGCTACAATACAGGAAATATAACGAACCAATCAATTTCAAATAAAAGTCCATCTGTACTTCTAGGTGGTATTGCTGGTAATGTTGATTCTGTTGCAGTAAGCTATAATACAGGAAATATAAATAATACTGCAAATGGCTCAAATCCATATTCAAGTTATAATGGAACTAATGTAAAGGTTGGTGGTGTAGTAGGTAATACAAAAACAGCAAATAATGTATATAACTGGGGAGATGTACAGAATTTTGCTACTGCAGCAACGGGTAATAGAACCGACTATTACCAGGTAGGTGGTATTAGTGGATGCTCTAATGTAAATACTCACTCATACAATACAGGATCTGTATATAATAACGTAGGAAATATTACTAATAACACTGTTGTTGGAGTAGGTCCAATAAATGGTACTACTAGTCAAGGTACAACAAATATGTACCTTGAAAGTGCAGATATTGTAGGAGAAAATACAAGCGGTGATAATTCTGCAATTGCAACTGCTGAATCAGAAGAATATATGAAATCGGTAAATATGTATATGGCACTTAGAAATGGTTCAAATAATTGGAAGTATTTAAAAAATCAATATCCAACATTAGAATTTCCAGTGTACATTGGAGATGATACAGATTTTACAGAAATAACCGTGGAAAACACACCATTGAAATTTGATATAACAACAGAGATAGCTGAAAATAAAGAAGGAAGAAGAGTTGGTGGTTCAGTAACAGGTACAACCAATATGAAATATACCGGCGTTTATGGTAAGAAATTTTTAGAAGAAGTAGATTATAATGGATCTTCTACTATGGAAATTGTAGCAGAGCCTTCTGAAGGATACCAAATTGTATCTATATATATAGGCGAAGATAATTATGTATTTGAAGCTGATGAAAATGGAAAAGTTACGATTCCAGCGGGAAGCATTAAAAATGTAAAGACAAATTGTAATGTAGTTGTTAGATTTGAGAAAATAGAAGATACAGTAACTATTAAAAAGGTAAATAAAAATGGTGAAAATCTAGAAGGGGCAGAATTTAGTATTAAAGAAGTAGATTCTAGAGAGCAACCAGAGCAAAGTAGAGTTGGAGCGTTAACACCAGCAGGAGCAACATATTCAAACCCAGATACAACTAAAAAAGTTGAAGGAGTACTTGGTGATATTCAGCAAGGCTACGGAGATTATGGATTTGAACTTCAAGAAGATGGAACATATGTACCAAATAATACAGTAGGTTCGTATGTAGCAGCAACATCATATTTTGAAATAGATTTAACTGGAAAGGAAGGAACCAATTACTATGCTACATTAAATTTAGATTACAAGAAAAGCTCTATAACATATTTCTATATAACAGAATCACCTGACAAGCCAACTGTTGCATACTATAAATATGTAAATTCGGCTACTAATGCAGGTAATATTGTTAGTACAAAACTAACAGGCGGAAAAACATATTATTTACATATTGTATCATCATCAAGTAGCATTACACCAAGTGTAGTAATTTCAGATGTTAACGTATATGAAGAAAAAACAGAAAAATATGATTTTGAAGAGGTAAATGGAAAATATATTTCAACAAATCAAGGTCAAAATAATAGAGAATGTAATTCGGTTGTAATAATTAATACAACAGGATTAGAAGGAAAATATAAAATAGTAACAAATGCAGAATTATCATCACAAGAGGGTGTAGATGAAGCAACTTTAAGTGTTAGTGATGGAAGAAGTGCTCCAAAAAACATTGCAACTATAACCGGAAAAGTTAAAGCTAAAGACTATGAATATGTAGTTGATGGAGGAGCAACATATATTTTATTTTTATCATACAAAAATGGTGACGTTGATACAGATAATGGAACTGATACATTTACAATAAACAGTATAAAACTAGAGCTAGATAAAAGCGAATATTATAGTGAAGAAGGTATATTAACAAATAGCAAAGGTGAAATATTAAGATCATTAAATTACGGAACATACGAAATTATGGAAACAAAAGCTCCAGAAGGATATATACTAGATGAAACTCCAAGAACCCTTGTTGTTGGAGAAAATACAGATAACACTGTTGAAATTGAGAATGAAAAAGGTTCAGAAGTTGTAGCACATTACTACGTATATGGTACGGGAGAAGAGTTTAATAAATCAGCAGTTAAACTTTTAGACGATGACACTTTATATGGAAAAGTTGGAGAGGAATATACAACAACTCCAATTCTTGAGATTAACAAGTTTTCATTAATGAAAGAAAACGGAGAATATATAATTCCTGAAAATGCAACTGGTTCATATACAGATGAAACAACGGATGTATACTATTATTATAAAAAAGCACAGCCAGAAGGAACATTTAAAATTGATGCAACTAAAATTTGCCAAGAGAATAATGAAGTATATATAGAAGGTGCAGAGTTTGATGTTTACAAAGTTGATGGAGAAAACAAAGAAAAGATTGGAACTATAAAATCAGTAGGCAATGGTAAATACGAAAGTGAAGACATTAGCATTGAGAAGGAAGGTTCTTTAACAATAGAAATTGATGAAACCGTAGTTCCTGAAAACTACAAAGCTATTGAACCAATTACAATTGAGTTGACAATAGAGATAAATGAAGATACTGCTACATATGTAGTAACAGAAACATCTTTAGGTATTATTAATGATTCAGACATAAACAATGATAAGAGAAACATAATCGGATTTACAATAGAAGAGCCTCTTCAAGAATATAATTACACTATAAATTATTATCATGATAATGTACTACAAGAAAATGAAACTGTAACTACTACAGCATTATACGGAAGTACAATTGAAGACTATACAGATAAAAGACCAGATGGTTACAAGTTTGAAAAAGTTAAAGCTCTAAATGAAAATGGTGAAGAAGCAGACTTACCATTAGTAATAAAATCAGACGAAAGCAAGAATAAAATAAATGTATATTACGTAAAAGACGAATTTAAATACGAAGTACATTACTTCTATGATGGAACAGAAGATGAAACAAAAGCAGAGCTTAATAAAGTAGCAACATTTGGAGATGAAATAACAGAATATACAAACAAAAACATTGATGGTTACAAGTTAGAAAAAGCTAAAACTCTAAATGAAAATGGAGAAGAAGCAGACTTACCATTAGTAATAAAATCAGATGAAAGCAAGAATAAAATAAATGTATATTACGTAAAAGACGAATTTAAATACGAAGTACATTACTTCTATGATGGAACAGAAGATGAAACAAAAGCAGAGCTTAATAAAGTAG
>JAFRCC010000022.1 GCA_017404545.1 Clostridia bacterium | reverse complement strand
TCTTCGAACTTTCCTATAATATAAAGGCTTCGCCAACATTGCACACAAAATTTGCGTGGCAAATTTTGGCGCACGAACAATTACGCGGACATTTGCATTAAATTTTGTCTTTTGCAATTATCATAATGTCCGCTATTGTTCTATTATAGGAATAAAAAAGTCTTAAAATATAAAAAAAAGAAACAAAATGTTGAAAATTATGTTTTTTGTAAGTATAATATATATTGTATATTAATAGAGAAGGAGATTGAAATGGAGTATTTGTTTATATTACAACAAGCTTTAATATGGCTAGTTGCTATTTATTGGTTGTACCAATTCATAATTAGCTTATGTTCGTTTGTAAAGGTAAAAGATAAACCTCTAATAGTGGATAAACAGCATAGATTTATGCTAATAATACCTGCTCATAACGAGGAGGCAGTTGTAGGTAATTTGGTAGACAGTTTAAAAAAGTTAGATTACCCTAAAGATTTATATGATATATATGTAATTGCTGATAATTGCACAGATAGTACTGCAAAAGTTGCCAAGGATGCAGGCGCAGTGGTATATGAAAGATTTGATGAAAAACATAAAACAAAGGGATTCGCTCTTCAATGGTTTTTGCAACAAAAAATAGATGAAGATGCGCCTTATGATGCATTTTGTATCTTTGATGCTGATAATATTGTTGACGAAAAATTTTTAACAGTAATGAATAAAAAATTATGCCAAGGGGAAGAAGTTGTTCAAGGGTATAAAGATATTAAAAATCCATCAGATACATGGGTATCAGCTGGGTATGCAATATTCTATTGGACAATGCACAGATTTTACCATTTGGCTAGATACAATATAGGTCTTTCACCATTAATGAATGGTACAGGATTTATGGTTAAATTTGATGTTATTAAACCAGAAGGATGGAATACAAAAACATTAACCGAAGATATAGAATTTTCTTTAAAGAGAATTATAAAAGGTAAGAAACTTGGATGGGCAAAAGATGCAATTGTATACGATGAGCAACCAGTAGGATTTAAACAATCTTGGATTCAAAGAGAGAGATGGACAGTTGGCCATATGCAATGTTTAAGAGAATATACAAAGCCATTAGCTTCTGCGGTTGCAGAGCATAAAACAGTAATGAATTTTGATGGTTTATTGTATTTACTTGGAACGGCTCCAATGCTAGTATTAACGTTGTTATTAGTTATTTTGAATATTGTTTTATTTGCTTCAGGAGAAATGGATACAATAGAATTTTTAATCCAAATATTAAAATATATTATTCCTACTGTTTTAGTACTTCCTTTTATGGGATTTGTGGTAATGTATTTAGAAAAGAAACCTATAAAACCTATGATAAAAGGTTTATTCTTATTCCCAGTATTTATGGGGTCATGGTTGCTAATAAACGTAAAATGTTTATTCAAAAGAGATACAGAGTGGAAGAAGATTGAACACAATAATAACAAAAAGATTGAAGAAATACAATAAAAAGAGCCTGGATTACATCCAGGTTTTTTTATAAGTGGAGGAAATATGGAAAAAGGTCATTATACATATATGCTAAGATGTGCTGATAATACGATATATAGTGGTTATGCAGTTGACCCAATTGCAAGACTTGAAACACATAATAGCGGAAAAGGGGCAAAATATACTAGAGCAAGATTGCCCGTAAAATTAGTTTATTATGAAAAATTTGATACAAAAAGTGAAGCTTTGCGAAGAGAGATAGAGCTAAAAAAATTAAAAAGAGTAGAAAAAGAAAAGTTGATAAATAGTTTTTATATAAATTTTAAAGTGTTTGTATAAAATTAAGTTAAAAGAAATCAATGTATTGTTATTTTATAATTAAAATGATATTATTCAAATCAGAAATTGTAATTTCAAATATAAATAAATATATAGGAGGTTATAACTATGAAGAAAAAAGTAGCTAGTGTATTTTTATTACTTTTTATTTTGGGAAGTATGTTATTTGTATTATCAGGATGTGGAAATAATGAAAGCAAAAAGGAGGCTGATCAAAATAACGAAAATCAAAATAGTGAATCAACTGAGATACCAAAAAGTATATATGCAAGAGTATATGGTGATGGAAAAGGCGGAAAGATATTGATTCTAAGTAGCACTGATTATGTTGATAACGATTTAAAATCAGCAGATCCAGAAAATTATGAAGATGAGGGTGATGTTTATAATTGGCAAGCTGAATGTAAATGGAAGAGCCGTAGACCTAAAATTAATAAAGTAATAATAAAAAACAGAATTAAGCCTAAATATATGGCAGATTGGTTTCAATATTGTGAGAAATTAACTAATATAGAAAACATTGAATATATTGATACAAGTGATGTAACTGATATGAGTAACATGTTTTATAGATGTAGTAGCTTACAAGAACTAAATTTATCAAATTTTGATACAAGTAATGTAACAAATATGGAGAATATGTTTTGGGGATGTAGTAGTCTAAAAAAACTGAATATATCTAACTTCAAAACAAGTAAAGTAACTAACATGGCACTCATGTTTTGGGGATGTAGTAATCTAAAAGAGCTTAATGTATCAAGTTTCGATACAAGTAATGTAACTGCTATGGGCGATATGTTTTATGCATGTAGTGGATTAAATGAAATTAATGTATCAAATTTTAATACGAGCAATGTAACTGAAATGTATTCAATGTTTGGAAAATGTGAAAATATAAAATCGTTAGATTTATCAAACTTTAATACTAGTAAAGTGACCCAAATGGATATGATGTTTGTAGGATGTACAAATTTAGAAAAGTTAAATCTATCAAACTTTGATACTAGTAACGTGACTAACATGAATAAGATGTTTTGGAAATGTACAAATTTAAAAGAGCTAGATATATCAAAATTTAATACTAGTAAAGTGACCGAAATGCTTATGATGTTTAGTGAATGTACAAATTTGAGAGAGTTGGATCTTTCAAGTTTTGATACAAGTAATGCAACTGATATGAGGAATATGTTTCTAAAATGCTCAAATTCTCTAACAGTGTATGTATCAAACACTTTTGACACATCAAAGGTAGGAAATAGTCCAGTAACATTTAAAACTAAATAAAAATATAAACATCAAATATTAACAAAAATTAGTGTATAGGTTTACAATAGATATGTCACAATGAATAAAATAAAAAAATGAGAAATACCAAAAATATGATAAAATGTTTTTAACCACAAAAACTTTTTATTGGAGGTATTTCTCATGAATAGTATAACACAAGATATCAAATTTAAGCAATCAGTAATTAAATATTCTTATAAACATGGAGTAACAGCAGCAGCATTGGTATATAAATTGCACAGGAAGACAATATACAGATGGAGAGAAAGATATGATGGTACATTAGAATCATTGGTAAATAAATCAAGAAAACCGCATAGAAGTCCCAGAGCCCATACAAAGCAAGAGCTTAAATTAATTAGAGATTATAAAAATAAGAATAAAGATACAGGATTAGTAGTATTATGGGTAAAGTTGCGAAAAGTCGGATATACAAGGAGTGTAACCAGTTTGTATAGAACGATGGTAAGGATGGGAATTTATAAAAAGCTCCCAGTAAGAAGAAAGTATATGAGCCGAAAGCGTATCATCAAATGACGTATCCAGGACAAAGAGTGCAAGTAGATGTGAAATATGTACCGATGAAATGTATGACAAAAGAATTAAAGGAACAAGGAGAAAGATATTACCAATATACAGCGATAGATGAATATACGCGATTAAGAGTATTATGGTTTGCAAAGGAGCATAGTACGTATGAGTCAAGCAAATTTGTGGAAGTAATATTAAAGAAATTTCCATTTAAAGTAGAGGAAATACAAACAGACAATGGATTTGAATTTACAAACAGATTAAGTTATAACACAAGTTATAAATGGTTAAAGTTCAAAAATCATGTTATAGGTATTTTTAGGTCAGTAATGACGAGAAAGTGTGACATATGTTTGACAAACCTACGACCAACATACTACTTTTTTTTCGACAATTATTGATTTTTTTCCCATTTAATTATATAATTACTGGCATGTAATAAAAAAATTAAGGAGATGTATTAGAAAATGAGTTGTGTAACAAATATTAAAAAGACAAAAATAATTTGTAGTATTGGACCAGCAAGTACTGCTCCAGAAGTAATGAGTAAAATGGTTGATGTAGGAATGAACGTTGCTCGTATCAATTTCTCTCATGCAACAATGGAAGAAAGAGCAGCAGTTGTTGATTCAGTACATAAAGTGAGAGAAATGACAGGAAAGAATGTTGCTATTCTATACGATACAAAGGGACCAGAATTCAGAAATGGTATGGTTGAAAATGGAGAAATTAATTTAGTTGAGGGAAAAACAATCAGAATGGTAAAAGAAACTGTTGTTGGAAACGAAGAGAGATTCTCAGTTAACCATCCACAAGCTATTGACAACTTAGATGTTGGATCAATAGTGTTATTAGAAAATGGATTGATGAAAATACAAGTTATTTCTGTTGAAGATGATGGAGTAACTTGTAAAATAATTAATGGTGGTGTATTAGGTAACAAAAAATCTTTAAATGCACCTGGTGTTAAATTAGATATTCCATTTATTAGTGATATTGATAGAGAAGATATAATTTATGCTTGCGAGCATGAGGGTGATTATTTAGCACTATCATTCGTATCATGTAAAGAAGATGTTTTAGCAGCAAGGGAAATATTAAAAGAATATAACAGAGAAGACCTAAAGATTATTTCTAAAATTGAAAGTACAACGGGTGTTGAAAACTTAGATTCAATTATAGATGTTTCTGATGGTATTATGGTTGCTCGTGGTGACTTAGGTGTTGAAGTTCCAATGCAACAATTACCAAAATATCAAAAAATCATGATTGAAAAATGTCGTGAAAAAGGTAAATTTGTAGTTGTAGCCACAGAAATGCTTGAGTCAATGAAGAAGAGCGCAAGACCAACAAGAGCTGAAGTTTCAGATGTTGCAAATGCAGTACTTGATGGAACAGATGCTGTAATGCTTTCTGGAGAAACAACAGTTGGTAAATTCCCAGTAGAGGTTGTTAAGTATATGGCTGAAATCTGTAAAGATACAGAAGAATACTATGATTATGATTATGAATTTGATTCTGTAAGAGAAGTAAATGTTACAGAAACAATAGCTAATAGTGTTGTAAATGCTGCAAGTGTACTTGGAATTCAATCAATAGTTGCTGCAACAGAATCAGGAGACACAGCAAGAAGAATTAGTAACTTAAAACCAAGATGCTTAATTCTAGCTGCTACAAATTCAGAAGCAGTTGCTAGATCTTTAGCATTAAACTATGCAGTTTATCCAGTTGTTATAGAATCTGCAAAAACTATAGAAGAATTTACAACTATAGCTAAAGAAAAAGCAAAAGAATTAATGGGAGCTAAAGAGGGAGATATAATCGCTTTAACAGGTGGATTCCCAAAGAACGGAGCAAAGCAAACAAACTTCTTAAAGATTGAACAATTATAAAAAGAGCCAAAAACTATAGAGATGGATGGTTCTGTTTCGTGCGTAAATAAAGAATGAACGAAGCAGAGCCGTCTTTTTTTCTTAAAAAAGAGAAAGGCGTGTTATGGAAAATATTAAAGAAACAGTTCATATCGACTTTGTGAAATTGAAGGAAAATAAAAGTGAATATTTCGAGAAGTTTTATAGTAACAATTATAAACTTGTTTATAGAATTTGTTTTTCAATTTTAAAAAACGCAGAAAATAGCGAAGATGTTTCTCAAATTGTATTTGAAAAGATATTAAAGATGAGAGAAGATCAGTACCCAAGTGAATATGAATCTTCTTGGATGTATACAGTTGTTAAAAATGAATGTTTACAACTAATAAGAAAGACAAAAATTAATGAAAATGAAGAAGAGCTTGAGAATACAAAGAGCAATGAAAATGAAATTGAAAATATAATTGATGATGAAAGCTATAATAAGTTAGTTAAAAAATTAAATAAAAAACAAGAGCAAATCGTTTCATTAAAGGTAATATCAGAATTTACATTTAAAGAAATAGGACAAATTATGTCTATGCCAATTGCAACAGTACAATGGTACTATTATAGCTCTATTAAATCGCTTAAAGCTGCAATTTCAAATTTAGCAATGTTTATAATTACATTAATAATTGGATTAAAATATATTAATACAGATAATAAGGAAATTAAGGAAGAAAAGGCAAATAGAAGTGTAGAGAATGATGATGTGACAAATAGCGAAAATGAGGAGGGAAGTAGCAATATACATTCATCTTCCGAAAGTAAAAGTAACAAGAGTAGGAACATTGACTCAATAATAAGCTCTACAGAGCCAGAAACAACAACGGATAGTAGCAATGTAGAGCAAAGCAATATAAATATAGGAATAATGAGTATTTGTGGAATTTTTTTGGCTCTTACAATAATATTTTCAATTATTTTTATAAAACACCAACAAAAGGTGAATAAGAAAACATCTAAAAAATAAAAAGAAAGGATGTTTTTTATGAAAAAGAAAAAATTTTTTATTGCGATAGCAATTATTATTCTAATTGCTATAGTAGGAGGATTAATTTTAACTCTCCCAAAATTAAAAAACAATGAGATTGGTGTACATACAAATGAATCAAAGTTGGATAATAGAATTGCTAAGGGAGAAGATGTTTGGGAGTATAATCCTCAAAGTAGCCATTCAGATGGTAGTACGTATTCAGGTAGGCACAATCCTCAATCAGTGATAGGAGCTACATCAGAAAGCACAACTTTAGATGCAGCAAGTACATCATCAAAATCAAGCGTTTCTTCATCAAAACCAAGTGCATCAAATTCAAGAAATTACTCAGCTTCAGATAGCTATTTAGGTTATTCGGTAGGTGGAGCAAACAATGCTAAAAATTTTAGAGAAAATATAAAAAATGGATATTTACCATTATCAACAGATATAACATATAACGGAATATATTCAGAGTATTATTTTGATACAGGTGTTGTAAATAGAGATTCAGATGAATTATTTTATCCATCATATTCTATGGCAGTTTCAACAAACCCTGTGAATGGTGAAAAAGAGTATTATATGTCGGTTGGACTAAATTCAAATATAAAGGAATCAGATTTTAATAGAAAGAAACTAAATTTGGTAATAGTTTTAGATATATCTGGCTCAATGTCATCGTCATTTAGCTCATATTACTATGATAAAAAGACAACAATGGATCAAAGTATCAGCAATAAAACAAAAATGAAAATTGCTGAAGAATGTGTAAATAGTTTAATAGATCAGCTAAATCCAGATGATAGAATTGGAATAGTATTATTTGATGATCAAGCTTATATAGGTTGCAAGCTTGTTGAGATTGAAGATACAGATACAGAAACTTTAAAATCACATATATTAGAAGTTGAGCCAGTTGGAGGAACAAACTTTTCAAGTGGATATGAAATGGCGACGGAATTGTATGGGGCCGAAATTAGCAGTAATGAATATCAAAATAGAATAATAGTAATAACCGATGCTATGCCAAATTTAGGTGTTACTTCAACCGATGGAATGACAGAAAAGATTAAGAAAAATAGCGACAATAAAATTTATACAACATTTGTTGGAGTTGGTGTTGATTTTAATACAAAATATACAGAAGGAGTTTCAGATGTAAGAGGATTTAACTATTATTCGGTACATAGTGCAGAGGAGTTTAAGAAAATTCTTACTGACGAATTCGACTACATGGTTACGCCTTTAGTATATGATTTAGATTTATCATTTAAATCAGATTGCTATGAAATTACAAATGTGTATGGATCAGATTCAGTAAATAAATCAACAGGTAATATAATGCATGTGAATACATTGTTTCCATCTTCTTCAAATGATGACGGCGACGTTAAAGGCGGAATAATTGTATTAAAACTTAAAAAAATAAAAAAATCAGATAATGCACAGGTTGAATTAAATGTATCTTATAAAGATACTGAAGAAAATAGCCATCAAAATAGTAAAAAAGTATCTTTCAAAGATGATAACCAGGATTACTATGATAATCTTGGAATTAGGAAAGCAATTGTACTTGCAAGATACGTTGGAACTATGAAGAATTGGACAATCTACGAAAAAACTAAATATGAAGAATTCAAACCTAGTAAGGTATATGATGTAACAGATTTTGCATATGAAGACGAATACGTAAAACGAGTTCTTGGAGTAAATGAAAGAACTTCAATAAAAATAACGATTAGTGAAGAATATAAGGAAACTTTCAGGAAGTTAAAAGATTATATGGAACAGGAAAATATAATATTAAAAGATAATGACATGGAAAATGAAATTGAAATATTAGATAAGTTAATATAATCTGGGTAAAGTATCAAAAAAAGTACTATTTCATAATATATATATCATAAGCATCGAGGGGATGATATATTATGAACTTATTATTGTTACTATTTGCTATTCCATTTGCCACAATTGTTTTTTCTATAATACTTCAAAAAATAATCAATAGTCCAATATTGGTAGCTCTAGCAGCATTTGCAATATTTATAATTTTAGCAGTTACTATATTTGATGAATCTTTTTTTATACTAGCAGTTGTATATGCAATAATTGCATACTTATCAGCAATTATAACAAGGTTAATTAAGACTATAATTAGAAAATGTAATAATGGTAATCATAACAACTCAAATGTAGATAATATAGAAATTAATAATGATTTAAACGATGAAAATACTAATAATTACTATGGCTGTACGAAATCGGAAATAATTGTTGATAAGAATAACATGAATAGAAGATATTGGAGGTAGAATGAGTCTGCACATATAGGTGTAGGCTCTTTTTTTTACTTTTGATTATATTGAAATCCATCCTATATAATAAGATCAGATATAGTATATACCAAAACTTTATAAAAATGAAAATAATACATAAAGTTGACAAATTATGTAAAATAAGCTAAAATTAAGAGGTAGAGATTTATTATAGGAGATGATGTATATGAAGTTAAAAAAGGTATACATTGGTATTGCTGCAATTACAGTTTCTCTAATTATAGTAATTGCTAGTATTTTCTATATTAAAGCTAATCAAAAGGACGTAGAAATATCTAAGTTTGAAGAAAATGTATCAAATGAAAATACTAAAGAGGCTATGAGAGAAACTAATGAGGATGCCAATGAAGAAAATGAAGAAGAAGCCACGGATGAAAATGAAGAAGAGCAACAAGATGAAGAAGAAGAGGAGGAAGAAAGGCAAGAAGAACAAGAAAAAGAGGAAAAGCCAAAAAAAGAAATTGAAATTACTCAAGCATCTGGAACTAAATATGTAACCGCGGATAGTCTAAATGTTAGATCTGGACCAGAAACAAGTTATTCAAGAATTGGTTCATTAACATTCGGAAGTGAGGTTGACATAACTGGTGAATCTGGAATCTGGTATAGAATTTCGTATAATGGTGGTGTAGGATTTGTTAGAGGAGACTATTTATCGGATGACAAACCAGAGCCAAAACCTCAAGTAGAAGAGTCATATAATGAGGACGACGATGACAATGATGAGGACGAGTCAGAAAGTGGTTCGGAAACGATATCACATTTAATAATTATTAATAGTAGAAATAATACTTTAAGATATTATAGATCAGGTAGTTTAGTAGGCTCATACTCATGCGCTACAGGAACAAGTGGGACACCAACACCTCAAGGAAAATTTGAAATATTTGAAAAGTTGCAAAATAGACCATATTATAAATATAATATTGCTGGATATGATAAAGATCCAAGCAACCCATTAGGTCCAAGATGGATGCAATTTAAATCAGGTGGATATGCAATCCATGGTACCAATAACGATAGTAGTATAGGTACGCATGCATCTCATGGATGTGTTAGAATGCATAATAGTGAGGTAATCGAATTGTATAGTATGGTACCATATGGAACAACAGTTATTGTAAAAAATACTTCTGCATCAGATAAGAGCATTGCAGCAAGTTATGGAATAGACATTGAATAGATGTAAATTGGGAGGTAGGTTTTCTGAAACTTGCCTCTTTATGTTGAATTATATTTTATAGATTATTTTAATTTGAATTCTATATAGATATATGGTATATTTTTATTGGGGGAAATAAAATGGGATTAGAAATTGAACGTAGATTTTATATAAAAAATATACAAAAGATTAGTGAAATAACCGAGAAATATAAGGATACAAAAAAAACTATTATACAGGATTATATATATTCGGACATGTTAACAGCAATTAGAAAGCGAAAAATTATAAAAAACAATATGGTAAAGTACATATATACAGTAAAAACTGGTAGAAAATTAATTGCAGTGAATGAATTTGAAGAAGAAATAACGAAAGAGCAATATGATAGCATAAAAACTGATCCATCAAGGATTACAATAGAAAAAGATAGGTATGTAATTCCGTATAAGGATGGGTTAAATATAGAGCTTGATATATTTCACGGAGTCTATGAGGGAGTAATTTTTGCAGAAATTGAATTTAAAAGTGAAGAGCAGGCCAAAAATACGCCAATACCAGAGTGGTTTGATGTTGAGATAGGGAATATTATTTCAAATAATAAGATGTCAAAAGGAATAGAAAGTGTAGAGAAATATATAAAACAAAATATATAGATACTTATGAAAAATTTTTAAATTATTGAGGTTAAGATATGAGATTTGGTAATTTAGTAATATATATGGATAATGTAAAAAGATTATCTAGAATGATAACCGGGTATGAGGATCCAGATAGAGATACTGAGATGCCCGAGAAGGAAGTTGAAGGAGATATAAACATTGGTTCAGATTTATCTGCAAGTACAAGAGTTGGAAACATTAGAGATAACCAAGAAGATGCTGTTCTAATAATGAAGCATAAGGATAATCAAAAATATAAAATGATGGTTGTGGCTGATGGATTAGGACGGATACGAAGCTGGAGAAAAAGCAAGTCATATTACAGTTAACGAGATAAAAAAATGGTTTTATGCTTTAAAAGAAGACGATTTTAAAGATGAAAGAAAATTATTGAGAAAATTACAACGCAAACTAGAGGCTATTAATACCAAGATAAATGAATTAGGGAATAATGCGGCTACTACATTTGTGTGTGCTCTTGTTGCGGAAAAATATACATTAGTACTTAATATTGGTGATTCAAGAGCATACATGGTTAACGGAAGTAATTTTTCACAGATTTCAGTTGATGATGCCGAAGTAAACGAATTGTATAAAATGGGGCTAATAGAAACCAAGGATGACATGAGATTTTGCAAGTTATCTAATACAATTACAAGTTGTTTAGGATATGGAAGCTTAAATGTTATGCCAAATGTTGCTATTATTCCAAATAATGAATTTGACGCAATTCTTTTATTTTCAGATGGAGTAACAGATTGTTTGTCGGATGATCAAATATATGCTGTTACTAAGAATACAAGTCCAAAAAAGATAGCTCAAAAAATTGTTGATAAAGCTTTACATACAGTATCAAAAAGAGCAAAAAAAGAATCAGATAGATTGCCTTTTTTTGACGAGATACCAGCTGGTAAAGATAATGCCACTGCAGCAGTTTTATTAAATAAAATAAAAAAAGGAGAGCATAGAGATGATAGGTGATATTCTTGAAATTGAAGAAGAAAATGGAGCGTTAAAAAAATATAATGTTCTTTTCAAATTCGATGAATTAGATAGTAATGAGCACTACGTTGTATATACAGATTATTCAAAAAGTAACGACGGAAATTTTAATATAAGTGCTAGGCAATATTCCATAGAGAGCGAGAAAATTGAACTAACAGAAGTAAAACATCAAGAAGTTAAAGATTATATTAAAAATAAACTTAATGAACTCTTAAGTAATTAGAATAAAATATAGTGACTTGATTTTTTTCGAAAATTTTAATCAAAAGAAAAGGAATGTTAAATTTTGTTTGAAAGTTAATTTTGAACAAAATATAGCATTCCTTTTCTTTAAACATTTGGTGTATATAGAAGTGTTATTCTTTTTCCATCAACTTTTATAAAATGCTCATCCTTTAAATTTCGTAATTCTCTAAACATAGCGGATTTGTTTATAGATAGATAATCTGCCAAATCTTTAAAATTTGTTTCTAGATAGATATGTTTTGATCTGCTTATTTTATAAGAATTTTCAAAATAGGCTAAAAGTTTTTCTCGTATAGATTTTTTTGTTAGTATTTTTATTCTATTATTGTTATCGCGTAGTTTTTTTGTTATTATTTCAAATACATTGCTAAAAAATATATTAAAGTATCTGTGGTTTAAATTGTCAGTTTCCATTAAGTTTTTATATTGAATTACGAGTACAGTAGAAGGCTCGATAGCTCTTATTTGATACTCGTTGTAATCTATGCCAGAAATATTTGTTCCAAATACACTATTTTCAAATAGTTTTTCAGAAATATATTCTTCGCCATTGTAGCTAATGTTATATATATTCGCTTGACCTTCGAGTAAAATACATATTATATTTTCGCTCTTGAAAGTTGGTATAATTTCTTCATTTTTATTAAATTTGTATATGTGAGCTTGCAATAATTTAAATAATTTTGTTTTTTGAAGCTCTGAAATACCAGCAAAAGGGTTAACCATACTCATCACCAAAAAAATATTAACATATTTTGCAAAAAGGTGCAATTGCACCTTTAAATTTTCTACAACTTATTTTTATAATCTTATTGTTGAAAGAAAAATATTATAGAAACATAAGAATCGGGGGAAACATTATGAAAATAGTAAAAAGAGATGGTCATATAGTAGATTATGATCCAGCAAAAATTAAAACAGCTATTAAAAAAGCAAATGCTGAAGTAAGACCAAAAGAAAGAGTTTCTGAAGAAGAAATTAAAGAAATTATTCAATATATTGAAGATTTAAATAAAAAAAGAATTTTGGTTGAAGATATACAGGATATCATTGAAGAAAAGTTAATGGAATTTGATAAATATCTATTAGCTAAAAAATATATAACATATCGTTATACAAGAGAGCTTGTTAGAAAGGCCAATACAACTGATCAATCAATCAAGGAATTAATTGAAGGAGAAAGCGAGTACTGGAATAGTGAAAATTCAAACAAAAATGCAGAAGTTGTTACAACTCAAAGAGATTATTTAGCAGGTATTACAAGTACAGATATAACAAGAAGATTCTTGTTACCAGAAGATATTGTAAAGGCTCATGACGAAGGAATAATCCATTTTCACGATGCTGATTATTTTGCTCAAAATGCTCTTCACAACTGTGAACTTATCAACTTGGAAGATATGCTCCAAAATGGAACTGTAATTAATGGAGTTATGATAGAAAAACCACATAGATTTATAACTGCTGCAACTATTGCAACACAAATTATTTTAGCAGTAACATCTTCAAGCTACGGAGGTGCAACTATTACATTAACACACTTAGCACCTTTTGTTAGAAGTAGCTACGAAAGATATTATAAAAAATACGAAGGAAGAAAGTTTTCAAAAGCTGACTGTGAGAAATACGCATGGGAAGATACTAAAAAGGAAGTTGCTGATGGTGTTCAAACATTCAATTATCAAGTAAACTCTATGACTAACACAAATGGTCAAGCTCCTTTCTTAAGTGTTTGTATGTATCTTGGAGAAACAGAAGAATACAAAGATGAACTTGCTTTAATCATCGAAGAATTCTTAAAAGAAAGAATTCTAGGATTTAAGAATAGAAAAGGTGTTTATATTACACCAGCTTTCCCTAAACTATTATATGTTCTTGAAGAAGATAATATAAAAGAAGATGGAAAATACTACTATCTAACAAAACTTGCAGCAGAGTGTACAGCTAAGAGAATGGTTCCTGATTATATTTCTGAGAAGATGATGAAAGAACTAAAGAAGAATGAAATGGGAGACGGAGATTGCTATCCTTGTATGGGATGCAGAAGCTTCTTAACACCAGATAGATTTATGTCTTTAGGTAATATTTCCAATGCAGGGAACTATGTTGAAGGAAAAGGTAAATACTATGGTAGATTTAATCAAGGTGTTGTTACAATCAACCTACCAGACATTGCTTTATCTTCAGAGCAAGATATAGATAAATTTTGGAAAATATTTGACGAAAGATTAGAGCTATGCCATAAGGCATTACAATTAAGACACAAGAGATTAAGCAATGTTACAAGTGATGTTGCTCCAGTACTATGGCAAGATGGAGCTTTAGCAAGACTAAAACCAGGAGAAAGCATTCATGAATTATTACACCATGGATATTCAACAATTTCACTTGGATACGCTGGATTATATGAATGTGTTAAATACATGACTGGGAAATCTCACACCGATAATGGTGAAGGAAAAGAGCTTGGACTTAAGATTATGCAACACCTAAATGATGCATGCAAGAAATGGAAAGCCGAAGAAGACATTGATTATTCTGTATATGGTACTCCAATTGAATCTACAACTTATAAGTTTGCTAAATGCTTAAAAGAGCGTTTTGGAACAATAGAGGGAATTACAGATAGAGGGTATATCACAAACTCATATCATGTTCCTGTATTTGAAGAAATCGATGCATTTACTAAACTAAAACTTGAGAGCGAGTTCCAGAGGTTAAGCCCAGGTGGAGCAATCTCATATATTGAGACACCAAATCTACAAAATAACTTGGATGTAATTCTTGATATAGTTAAATTCATTTATGATAACATTATGTATGCTGAGCTTAACACAAAATCAGATTATTGCCAAGAATGTGGATATACTGGAGAAATACTAATTGATGATAATCTAGAATGGTATTGTCCAAATTGTGGTAATAGAGATCATAATACACTAAATGTAGCAAGAAGAACTTGTGGATATATTGGAACAAATTTCTGGAACAAAGGTAGAACACAAGAGATAAAAGAAAGAGTTCTACACGTTGATAACAAGGTGGCGAATTAATATGAAATACAATTTAATTAGAAAAATGGATATCTCTAATGGCCCAGGTGTAAGAGTTTCAGTTTTTATGCAAGGATGTGAATTTCATTGCAAGAATTGCTTCAATTCAAATACATGGAGCTTTGATGATGGAACAGACTTTACTGAAGAAACAATAGATAAAATCTTAGATTTATGTGGTCAAGATTATGTTAAAGGATTATCAATTCTAGGAGGAGAGCCTATGCATCCAAGAAATATTGAAGCAACAACAAAGCTTGCAAAAGCTTTTAAAGAAAAATATCCGAATAAAACAATATGGGCATGGTCTGGATTTTTATTTGATAAATATCTAAAACACAAAGAAGTATCAAAATATATTGATGTTTTAGTTGATGGTCAATATGTTGATGAACTACATGATCCAACTCTTAAATGGAGAGGATCTTCAAACCAAAGAGTAATAGATGTACCAAAGAGCCTGGCTACAGGAGACGTAATTACAATGTGTTAGTCTAAAGAAAGTAGAGCAATCTACTTTCTTTTTGTATGCATGGTAGCTAATATCTTAATCTAATATATTACATTTTTGTTACAAAACGAAAAAAACTTGTTTAAAAAAAAAATATATGTTAACTTATATGTGAGAATTATAAATATAACAATTATTAGCAATTTGGGAATAATAATTTTTTTCATTAATGATACAGTAATGAGAATTATATGATTAAAACCTCTCATTAATGATATAATAGACATTAGAAGAATATATTAGAAATATACAAAAGCGTAATTTAAGGAGAATAAGTATGAAGAAAAAAGTTTTCGTAGTAACATTAATTTTTATGTTTATGTTTTTTGGAGCATATAAAATCACAGAAGTTATGGCATCAAATGACATAGTTAAAATTGAAGCTCTAGAAATAGACAAGGTTTCTGACACAGCTACGGTAAATAGTTATGAATATGATAGTATGTCAATTAGTTCGGATGTTACGTTTCGAAACATAGATGATTTTGTTACGTATAAAATTGTGTTAAGAAATACAAGCGATAAAAACTTTAAGCTGAAAGTAACTGAAGAATATGATAGTGATAGCATAACATATAGTTCTAATTACTCAGATGAACAATTTGTATCGCAAGGGCAAAAAGAAATATATGTAACTGCAAAATATACAAGGAGCATTGAAGATATAAGGCAAAGAGTTCAGAGCGGAAAAGCAAATATCATATTAGAGCTTGAAGATGAAGATGGAAAAACAACTGAAGAGAATATAATCATAAATAATAATGATGCACCAAAGACAGGAGACAAAATTAGTGTATATATTTTAATGGAAATTATGGCTTTAATTGTTTTAATCATATTTTTGAAAAAAGATATGAAGATTAGTAAAGCTAGAAAAAATGGCAAACACATTAAAAAAATATATAGCCTTTTAATACTTTGTTTTGTAGCAATTCCAACTATTGCAAAAGCAAGTACTGCAAGAACTGTTATTACTATAAATACAAAGTATGAGCTAAAAGATAAATTAATTGTCTCATATAATGTAAATGGAGATGTAAAACAAGAAATTGTAAAATATAATACTAAACCACAAATGATGGTTGATGTTAATAAAGATGGATATAAATTTAAAGGCTGGTATACAAGTCAAACTGAAGGAGAAAAAATCCCAGAAGATCTTGTAATAACTGATGATACGAAAATATATGCTCAGTTTGAACTAAAAAATTACAACATAACATATGAATTAAATGGCGGACAAGCGCAGAACCCTATACAATATACGGTAGAAGATGAATTTACACTTAATAATCCTCAGAAACAAGGATATACATTTAGTGGTTGGACAGGAAGTAATGGAGAAAATCTTCAAACTAGAGTTACAATAGAAAAAGGAAGTACAGGAAACAAAAATTATACTGCAAATTATTCACCAAATCCGGATACTAAATACACTGTAATACACAAGAAGATGAATTTAGATGGGCAAGATTATACGATAGAAGAAACAGAGGAGCTACATGGAGCAACAGATACAGTAGTAACTCCTGCTGTTAGAAATTACGAAGGTTTTTCAGCTCCACAAGAAAAGAGCCTAAAGATAACAAGTGATGGTAATGCAAGTGTAACGTATGAATATGAAAGAAATAAATATACATTAACACTACAGAACAAAGACTCCATCGATATAGAGAATACAACTCCTGAGGGAAGTTATTATTATGAAACAACAATAAATGCTGTTGCTAAAAATAAAACAGGATATTACTTTAAAGGATGGAACAATGGTAAAATTGATAAAGAGATAACATTTACGTTAGTAGAGGATACAATACTTGAACCAACATATGGTGCTAACGAATATGTAATTAACTTTGAAGGTAATGGTGGCAGTGGAACAATGCCAAGCCAAACTGTTGTATATGATCAGCAAAATAAATTATCAAAAAATACATTCACAAAAACAGGTTATACATTTAGCAGTTGGAATACAAAGCCAGATGGAACAGGGACATCATACACAGATGAGCAAATTGTAACAAAAGTAGAAGATATGACATTGTACGCACAATGGACTGCAAACAATTACAATATAGTGTTTAATAGTAATGGTGGAACAGGAACAATGTCAAAGCAAACAATAGCTTATGATACAACGGCTAATCTAAAACCAAACAGTTTCACGTACGAAAACCATATATTTAAAAAATGGAATACAAAATCAGATGGTACTGGAACAGATTACGAAGATAAAGCAGAAGTAACGAATTTAGCAACTAGTGGTAACTTTAATTTATATGCAATATGGGAAGAGCAAGCAGTATATAATGTAAGCAAAGGTGCAAAGTTACTTGATGCTGGGCAATTAAAAAACAAGATAAATTCATTAGGTACCAATCTTTCAACAATTACTGCATTTAAGAAGAGCAGTACAGCCCCAAGCTCTACTGTAAACAAAGTTGAAATTCAGGCAAACAATTCAGCATACAAAGTATACGCTTGGTGGGAAGGTACAGAAGTTTTTTGGTATTGTGAGGAAGATCCATCACCAATGTTAAATAGTAATTGTAGAGAGTTATTTTCTGGTTGTAGCAGCCTAACAGATATTAGTGGACTTGCAGATATGGATTCTTCAAGTGTAACTAATTTACAAGAAACATTTAAAAATACAAAAATATCTTCATTAGAAAGTTTAAAACGTTGGAATACAACAAATCTTAACTCGATGCAGGGAACATTTCAGAATACTCCAATTACAAGCTTAGATGGATTGCAAAACTGGAAATTTGATAATTTGGTTACTATGAATTCAGCATTTGTAAGTTGTAGTAATTTATCTGACATTTCTGCAGTTAAAAAATGGGATACATCAAATGTTCAAAAAATGTCGGGAGTATTTCAAAATTGCAAACTATCATCTTTAGAAGATATAGAAGATTGGAATACAGGTAATGTAACCGAGATGATACAAATATTTGAGAACAATCCAAATTTAACTAGCTTAGAAGGTATCTCTGGTTGGGATGTTTCAAATGTAAAAGACTTAAGACAGGCTTTCAGTAAATGTACAAATGTAGAATCATTGGAGCCATTACGTAATTGGAATACGCAAAGTTTAACTAGTTTAAAAACGACATTTGCACAAATGAAAAAAATAAATAGCCTAGAGCCATTAAAAAAATGGGATGTATCGAAAGTAACTACATTTGAAAGTTGTTTCGATGGAGATACTTCAATCACATCTTTATCTGGATTGGAAGAATGGGATGTATCAAGTGCAACTACAATGTTTGCAATGTGTTATGGAGTATCAAATTTGACCGATGCATCAGCTATTGCAGGATGGAATGTAACAAATAGCATGAACTTTACAAAGATGTTCCAAAATTGCAATAGAGCAACATTACCAACATTTACAAATCTTCCAGGATCGTGGGATAGCAATGGATCATATATACCTACAACATAATGAGTATCCTTGAGAAATAAAAAATAGATATAGTAGTGCTCTATGGTATATACTAAGAGCTAGAATGGATAAGTTGTAATGAAGTGAATCCAAAAGTTAAACAAAAATGTTTAGCATTTTGGGTTCATTTGCTCTATATGAATATTCGAACAAACTATGACTAGAAGGTGTTTTATATTATGAAAATATAAAAAAATAGCACATATTTAATACAAAAAAGTCAAAAAAAGTAAAGTTTTTGTACAATAATACAAAAAAATTACAAAAGCATCTGAAAGTTGTATAATAAGTATATACAATGACATTATAATTAAAGATGTAATGACAAGAAAAAATATAACAGATGAATTTATGCTTAGAAGCGTCGCTAATTTTGCAATGGATAATATTGGTAATTTGGTATCAATAAATAATATAGCTAATACAATGATTAATGATGGAAGAAACATTAACGTAAGAACTGTAGAAAAATATTTGGAAGGATTTACCGAGTCTTTCTTTTTGTACAGAGCAACTAGATATGACATAAAGAGAAAACAATATTTAAAAACAGGCGAAAAATATTACGTTTCTGATCTTGGTCTTAGATATTTTATACTTGGTAGAAAAATTGGAGATTATGGACATGTACTAGAAAATATTGTATTTCTAGAGCTATTAAGACGTGGATATGATGTGTTCGTAGGAAAAGTTGATGAGTTTGAGGTTGACTTTGTTGCTGTAAATAATAATGGTAAGTTATATGTTCAAGTAGCAGAAACTTTAAAAGGGACAGATCAAAATGATGGTAAATTATATGAAAGAGAAATCAAATCATTAAGGAAAATTGACGACAATTATGAAAAGTTAATTTTAACAGCAGATAAAATTCCTCTTGGTAATGACGAAGGAATAAAGATACGTAATGTATTGGATTGGTTATTGGATAAATAATTGGTAACTTAAACAGAAACAAGAAGCTTCAAAGTAAAATATTGCTTAATAAACATAAGGAGAGCGTGCAACAAGTTTTTTCTATTGTTTGCTTTTAAATAAAATAAATAGCTTTTGGTTAAACTAATAAAAAGGAGAAAATTTTATGTTTAAACCAAAAGCTATTTTTTATGAAAAAAATATTGAAAATTACGATCTGGGGAAAGAGCTTTTAGAAAAATATAGTAATGTTCCAAAGACAATAATTGAAAACCATAACAATATAGAAGAGCTTAGAAAAAAGCAAAATAATGAGTTCTTGGAATTGAAGAGAAATTTAATAATTGGTGTAAGAAAAACTCACAAGTTTGTTCCTAATCACAAGGTATCAGATTTTTTGGTTCCATATACATCATCTGGATGCACGGCTGCATGTATGTATTGTTATTTAGTATGTAATTACAATAAATGTAGTTACTTAAGATTATTTGTAAATAGAGAAGAAATGCTTGATAAGATAATTAAAACTGCAGAAAAAGCAGAGAATAATTTAACCTTTGAAATAGGAAGTAATAGCGATTTAATAATAGAAAATACAATTACAGGAAATCTACCATGGACAATTGAAAATTTTAAAAATACCAAAAAAGGAATGCTAACATTTCCAACAAAATTTGAAATGGTGGATGATACTTTGAATATAGACCATAAAGGAAAGGTTATTGTTAGAGTTAGTGTAAATCCAGATGAAATAATTAAAAATGTAGAAATTGGAACATCCAGATTAAACGGAAGAATACAGGCAATAAATAAGTTAAAGCAAGCAGGATATAAAGTTGGAATTATAATTGCACCAGTTATCTTTGTAGATAACTGGAAATTGCTTTATGAAGATTTAATTAAATATTTGTATGAAAACTTATCACAAAGTGTTAAAAGTAATGTTTTCTTTGAAATAATTTTTATGACATATAGCTTTGTTCACACCAAAATAAATGAAGAAGCTTTTCCGAATTCATTTCAAATATATAATAAAGACCTTATGACCGGTAGAGGCAGAGGAAAGTATATGTATAAAAATGAATACAGAGCAGAAGGAAAGCTGTTTTTTATTGAAATGTTAAATAAGTATTTCCCTAATAATGAAATAAAATATATTGTTTAAGATAATGAAAGATTATTTGTAAAAAGTAATCTGGTGTATGAAAATATTGTGGATTATTTGAATAAAATCATATAAAAAAAATAAAAGTTATAGTATAATCAAAATCGTACTATAACTTTTTTGTTATAGATGTAAAAAATAGATTAATAAATTATAAATAGATTACGTTGAAAAGGAAGATAAAATATGGATGAAATGAATGAAAATAAAATACAAGAGTTAGCAAATGAATGCTTTGGATGTCCAACAAAACCATGTCAAAAAGGATGTCCACTTGAAAATGATACAACAGGGTTTATAGCCCTTATTAAGGAGCAAAAATATAAAGAGGCATTTGAATTACTTTCTAAAACAACAGTGTTAATGCCAATTTGTGGAAGAATTTGTCCTCATACAAAACAGTGCCAAGGAAAGTGTATTAGAGCCATTAAGTTTGATGCAGTTGAAATTGGTCAAATGGAGGCTTTTATTGGTGATATGGCAATAAAAAATGATTGGAAATTGCCAACTGCAAATGAGGAAAAAGATTATAAAGTTGCAATAGTGGGTGGTGGTCCTGCTGGCTTAACATGTGCTCAATTTTTAAGAAGAGCTGGTGTTCAGGTTACTATTTTTGATAAATATAATATTCTAGGTGGAATACTTGGTTATGGAATTCCTGATTTTAGACTTGACAAAATTATGCTTAATAAATGGATAGATAAGATTCTTGAATCCGGTATTAAAGTAGAATACGGAAAAGAGCTTGGTCTAAATTTATCTATCGAAGAATTGGAGCAAAACTTTGATAGTATATTCTTAAGTTTTGGTGCTAATGTATCAACTAAGATGGGAATACCAGGAGAAGACTTGATTGGAGTTTATGGTGGAAATGAGTACCTAGAAAGAACACCAATCATTGACTTAAAAGGTAAAACTGTTGTTGTAAGTGGTGGAGGAAACGTTGCTATGGATGTTTCTAGAACAATTAAGAGAAGCGGAGCTAATCATGTTTACGTTGTATATCGTAGAAGTGAAAAAGAGATGCCTGCTGAACAAAAAGAAATAGATGAGGCAAAAGAAGATGGGGTTGAATTCTTATTCCAAAACAATATTTTGTCTGTTAATGGAAATGATGAAGGCAAAGT
Source organism: Clostridia bacterium (assembly GCA_017404545.1). Classification (GTDB taxonomy): domain Bacteria; phylum Bacillota; class Clostridia; order TANB77; family CAG-508; genus CAG-492. Next base: position 175,452 of record JAFRCC010000022.1, on the reverse strand, counting down.
AAAATCTATTGAATGCATAAAAACAGAGCTTGTTCAAAAAGAAGGAGAATCAAGACTTTCTCCAGTTAATATTGAAGGCTCTAATTATGAGCTTGAATGTGATTATGTAGTAATGGCAATTGGGTCAAAACCAGAAGATAAAGTAGTAAATAGTTTAGGTGTTGAACTTGATAGAAAAGGTAGAATTGTTGTAGATGAAAATGGAAGAACATCAAAAGAAAATATTTATGCAGGTGGAGATATAGCTGAAAACATGGGAACAGTTGCATATGCTGCAAGAGCTGGTAGAAATGTAGCTGAGAATATATTAAAAAATATATAAGATATAAGGAAGGAAAACTTATGAATAATTTTGAAGTAGAAATTCAAAAATGTGTATTATGTCATAATCCTAAATGCAATAAAGTATATACTAATGTGGATGCTGAAAGAGTTATAAGAGCAGCAAAATTCGATAATATTAAAGGTGCATATCAATTAATTGATGATAAAATGAACTGCCAAGAAAAAAATGTACATTGTACAGAAAGTTGTCCGATGAATGTTAATATCGAAGAAGTATTAAAGTACATAATTGAAGCTGGTGAGAATAATGTAGAGATAAATGATGTAGATATTAGCACGGAAATATGCGGAGTAAGATTAGAAAATCCGTTTTTACTATCTTCCTCTATTGTTGGAAGTAGATATGAGATGTGTAAAAGAGCCTTCGAACAAGGCTGGGCTGGTGTTGCAACTAAGACAATTTGCTTAATGGATATACATGAATCATCTCCGAGGTTTTCAGCATTGAAGGGTGAAAATAATACTTTTGTTGGATTCAAGAATATAGAGCAATTATCCGAATACTCATTAGAAGAAAATTTAGAGATGATTCGAAGACTTAAAAAAGAATTTCCATCAAAAGTTGTAATTGCATCTATTATGGGAAGAAATGATAAAGAATGGAAATTGCTTGCAAAGGAAGTAACTAAAGCTGGTGCTGATTTAATTGAGCTTAATTTTTCATGTCCAAATATGAAATATCAAGGAACAGGCTCTGATGTAGGACAAGATCCAGATACAGTTAAGAAGTTTACTAAAGTAGTTAGAAATGTGACGAATCTACCGATACTTGCTAAGATGACACCGAATATCACTGATATGAGAGTACCAGCAATAGCTTCTAAAAATGGTGGCGCAGATGGGATAGCTGCAATTAATACTATAAAGTGTATCACAGGTGTTGATACTGATTCTTTTGTTCCAGAGCCACAGGTAAATGGTAAATCATCACTAGGAGGTTATTCAGGACGAGCAGTAAAACCAATTGCGTTAAGATTTATTGCAGAGATGACCAATGATAAAGAGCTTGAGAATATGAGTTATAGTGGAATGGGCGGAATATATACATGGAAAGATGCAGTAGAATTTATGCTTCTAGGCTGTAGTAATGTGCAAATAACTACATCAGTTATGGAATATGGATATAGAATAATAGATGATTTAATATTAGGTCTAAAAATATACATGAAAGAGCATAATTTCAAGAGCGTAAGTGATTTTGTTGGATTGTCAAAACAAAATTTGGTTAGCAATGATAAACTTGAGAAGGACACAATTGAATTTCCTAAGTTTAACTATAATAAATGCGTAAATTGTGGAAGATGTTATATTTCTTGTAAAGATGGTGGGCATCAAGCAATTAGTTTTGATGATTTACATAGGAAACCAATACTTAATGGGTCAAAGTGTGTTGGGTGCCAGCTATGTAAAATGGTGTGTCCGCAAGGAGCAATTTCAATTGCTCCAAATAGGGTGGCTAAAAGATAATGCCCTCTTTACAATAAAAACCAAAATGTGCTATAATATACAAAGTTTTAAAAAGAAGGAGGAAATTATCATGTCAGGACATTCAAAATGGCATAATATACAAGCCAAAAAAGGAAAAGCCGACGCAGCAAGAGGTAAAATATTTACAAAATTAGGAAGAGAATTATTAATCGCCGTAAAAGCAGGTGGACCTGATCCTGCGGGTAATTCAAAATTGAAAGATGTTATAGCAAAGTGTAAGGCTGCTAACATGCCAAACGATACAATTAACAATGCTATAAAGAAAGCAGCTGGATCAACAGATTCTGCTAACTACGAAGAGATGATATATGAAGGATATGGTACAAATGGTGTTGCTGTAATTGTTGAAGCAAGTACAGATAACAAAAACAGAACAGCAGCAGATGTTCGCCATGTATTTGACAAAGCAGGTGGAAACCTTGGAACAACTGGGTGTGTATCATACCTATTTAATAAAAAAGGTGTTATTGTTATTGATAAAACAACAACAGATTTATCTGAGGATGATTTAATGATGATTGCATTAGATGCTGGAGCAGAAGACTTCCAACCAGATGAAGAAATTTATGAGATTACAACTAATCCATCAGATTTTTCTGCAGTTAGAGAAAAATTGGAAGAGCAAGGTTTAGAATTCTTGGAGGCTGAAGTTAAGATGGTTCCAACAACAACTGTTGAACTTGATGAAAAGGATAGCGAAAAGATGCAAAGATTACTAGATAATTTAGATGACTTAGATGATGTATTAAATGTATATCATAATTGGGATGAATAAAATTTAGTCATAAATATTAGATGTAAAACATACTATAGAAATATAGTATGTTTTTTTATTTGAGAACTTGCACGATTGGAGGATTTATGGAGTTTATTTTAAAATGTCTACCACCAGAGCTTGCCAAGTTAATTTTACGACATAATATAAGCAAAATAGAAGAGATAAGAATAAGGTGTGAAAGGCAAACAATTTTAAATATGGGAAATATCGAAATAATATTGAAATATGTTGTAAATTCAAATGAAATTGGAAAGATATTGCAAAATATGTGTTGTAATTCAATGTATGCATATCAAAACCAAATAATTAATGGGTTTATAACACTCCCAGGAGGAAACAGAGTTGGCGTAGCTGGTAATGTGGTATATGTGGATGGAAAAGTTTCAAATATTAGCCATATATATTCTTTAAACATTAGAATTGCTCATCAAATTGATGGTGCCAGTAATGAGGTCTTAAGATATGTGCTGGATACAAAAAACAATACAATATTTAATACATTAATAGCTTCACCACCAGGATGTGGAAAAACAACAATAATACGTGATATTGCTAAGAAAATTAGCAATGGAATACCGGAAATAAATTTTAGAGGAATAGATGTATGCATTGTAGATGAAAGAAGTGAAATTGCAGCTCTCGATAGGGGAGTTGCGTCTAATGATGTTGGCGCAAGAACAGATATAATTGACAATGTACCGAAAATTATAGGTATAAAAATGGCTGTTAGATCAATGGCACCAAAAGTAATTATAGCTGACGAAATTGGAAATTCTAACGATGCAAATATTGTAAATTACGCAGTATGTTCAGGTGTATCATGTTTATTTACTGCCCATGGAAATTGTATGGAAGATTTGATAAAAAATAATGAAATAAACAAAATAGTTAATATGAAATTATTTAATAAAATAATTTTTTTAGATGAAAAAATAAAGGGAAAAGTTAAACAAATAATTAACATATGAAATTTAGTTCTATCGCAACAAAGAATGAATATATATACATAAAGGAGCTAATATGGTTTGGATAAAATTTATAATGCTTATATCAATTTTTGGGACAATCTCTAAAATTGGCGTAAAAGTAGCAAATAAATATGAGGTTAGAGCAGATAATCTAAGAAAAATAAAAAAGGCTCTTAAGATTTTAGAAGCCAAAATAACATATACGTACGAAATGCTTCCAGATTTGTTTTTTGAAATAGCCGACAAAATAAAAGGTGAAGTACGGAGAATTATTTAGGAAAACAGGAGAGCAAATAGGAGTAGAATTTGCAGGAGAAGCATGGGAAAATTGCGTTGATAAATCGAATATATCACTTACAAATGAAGATAAGGAAGCTCTAAAATCACTTGGTAAGTTACTTGGAAAAACAGATATGCAGGGTCAATTAAAACAATTGTCACTAGTAAATTGTTTTTTGGATGAACAGATAAAAGAAGCAACAATCGAAAAAGAAAAAAATTCTACCTTATATAAAAAACTAGGAGTAATTGTAGGGTTAGCAGTAGTTATTGTTTTAGTATAAGAAAGAAAAACTTCCCTATATTAGAAAAGCTTCGACAACATTGTATGTAGGAAGGAGAGCGTATGGATGTTGATTTACTATTTAAAATTGCAGCAATAGGAATATTGGTTGCAGTATTACATCAAGTTTTAGTTAGAGCGGGAAGAGAAGATCAAGCTATGATGACAACTTTAGCAGGAATAATTATAGTTCTTACAATAATTATAAAAGAAATAAGCACATTATTTTCTACGGTTCGCTCCTTGTTTAATTTGTAATCGAGGGGGACAGAATGGAAGTTGTACAGATAATTGGAGTAGGTCTTATAGCTATTGTAATTATAATGGTATTAAAACAAAATAAACCAGAATTTGTTATATATGTTGAGCTTATAGCAGGTGTAATTATTCTATCTATGTGTTTCGACAAAATAACAGCTGTAATAAATTTTGTATATGAATTATCTAGTAAAATTCAGTTAAGTAACAAATTTGTGGGGATTATGTTGAAAATAACAGGAATTGCAATTTTAGCAGAATTCGCAACCAGTATATGTAAGGATGCAGGGGAAAGTGCAATTGCATCGAAAATAGAAATTGGAAGTAAAGTATTAATTGTTACAACATCTATTCCAATAATATCAAGTTTATTAGAAATAATTTTGAAGGTATTGCCATAATTATCATAAGTATCGTAATTACCGCATTATTAAAGATATGGGAGTTTTATTATGGAAAAAAAGATAATTGTTATAGCAGTGCTAATTTTTTTTACATTTATTAAATGTGTACAAGCTGAAGAACTAGATAGCTTAATAAAATCACAGGAAGATTCAATAGGAATTACAGATTTTATACAGGAATCTAACAGATATACAGAAGATATATTTTCTAAAACTGATGCTCAAAATGTATTTAGCGACGCGTTAGCAGGCAAAGTTGATAATAAAACAATAATAAAGTGTATATTACAATTATTTGGAAAAGAAATAAAGAACACAATTACAATATTTGCAAGTATACTTTTAATAATTATTATAAATAGCATTTTAAATTGCATTACGGAAGGATTAGAAAATAAAAGTATATCTCAAATAGCATTTTTTGTTCAATATATTTTAATAGTAACAATAATTTTAACAAATTTTTCAGATATTATAGGGTCAATAAGAACATCTGTAAACAATATGACAGATTTTTCTAATATGTTAATTCCCATCATGATGACGTTAATTATCAGTACAGGAAGTGTTACAACGGCAAGCATAATTCAGCCAATAATTGTATTTATGATATCCCTGATATCAAATTTTATAAATAATGTTGCAATACCAATAATCTTGGTGTCCACTGCTTTGGGAATAATATCAAAAATCTCAGATAAGGTTCAAATTGATAAGCTGGCTAAAAGACTAAAGTCCTCAACAATATGGATAATAGCCCTGATATTAACCATATTTGTAACTATAGTATCGGTTAATGGAAACTTAAGCGGAAGAGTAGATGCTGTTGCCTCTAAAACAGCAAGAACAGCAGTATCAAACCTAATACCAGTTGTTGGCAAAATTTTAGGTGATGCTATGGATTCAGTCTTAAGTTGCGGAAATATTTTAAAAGGCGCAGTTGGTGTACTAGGTACTATTGTAATTATCGCAATATCAATAGCTCCACTAATAAAATTGCTATTGTTTATGTCTATTTACTATATAGGAGCTGCAGTGTGTGAGCCAATTGCCGATAAGAAAATTGTAGGCTTATTAGATCAAATGGGTGACACATTTAAGATTTTATTTGCAATTTTAAGTAGTATGTCTGTAATGATTATTATTGGTTTAACTTTAACAATAAAAATTTCAAATGTTAGTGGCGTAGGATAAGGAGATTTATATGGTTGATGGGATTAGATTATGGTCAAGAGGAATTATTTTTGCCGTTATTATTACGATTGTAATTGAAATGATATTACCAGAAAATAATTCAAGAAAATATATAAAAGTGGTACTGGGGATGTTTGTAGTATATTCAATAATTTCACCGATGTTTAAATATTTTTCTGGCAAGGATGTTGATAATTTAATTGATAGTAGTGAAGAAATGTTGCAAACAAGCTCAAAAAGTATCGATTTAGTTGATGAGTATGCTGGGAAAACAGAATTTACAATCAGAAATATATATTCGCAAAATTTGCAGAAAGAAATACAATCTTATCTCGAAAATAAAGGATTTATCGCTGAACAAATAAAAATAAAAATTGCAAATGACGATTCATATAATATAGAGCAAGTGGATATAAAAATTAAAGAAAAAGTTGAAAGTAAAAATGAGGAAAAACAAGTACAAAGTGTGGTAGATACCATAAAATATATAGTAATAAGTGTTGAACAAACAAAAAATCAAAGCGATGTAATAGATGAAAACGATAAATCTATGATAAAAAGTGTCATTCAAGAAAATTTTCGGAATTGACTCTTCAAATATAAATGTTAGTTAATAGGAGGTGATAAAAGGGATGTTAAAAGATAAGGTAGATACAATAAAACAAGCTTTGGTAAAAGTAGACAACACAAAAAATAAGAAATCTGTCGAAAATCTTGTAGTGTTAGCAATAGTGCTTGTTGTAACTGTTGTTGCAATCAATTATATTTGGAAAGATGATAAGAAAAAAAATAATGCTTTAATTTCAAATACAGCAGTAAACCAGGGTGACACTAAAACAATGGTACAAAAAATTGAAGAAGAAAATTTGGAAGATAGGTTATCTGAGATACTTTCTAATATTAGCGGAGTTGGTGAAGTTAAGGTATTATTAACGTATTCAGAAACTAATAAAATAAACCCTGTATATAACGAAGATGAACAATCAAGTGTAACTGAAGAAACAGATACTTCTGGAGGAAAAAGAACAATAAATTCGACAAACAATAAAAGGGAGGTTGTATACTCAAACGACAATGTTGTAACGCAAAGTATTAGTAGTCCTCAAATTCAAGGGGCAGTTGTTATAGCCAAAGGGGCTGAAAATGTAAAAACTAAGACAGATATTATTCAAGCTGTTTCAGCAGCAACAGGCTTATCTACCTATAAAATACAAGTATTTGAAATGAAATAGGAAAGGATTTGTTTTGTATGATAAAAACTTTAAAGAAAAATCAAATTATTATATTTGCAATTGCTCTAATGCTTATCACAACAGGATATATAAGCTATACAATGAAGACGGAGCAGGTCGCTGAGACATCAGCAATTGCTGAACAAACGGAAATTGCTGGAATTGGAGATGCAAGACTAGTAAGTAACGATAATGTGGCTATATCCAGTGAAAATAAAAACAGCAATACAGCAAATGAAAATAAAAACAGCAATACACCAAATGAAAATAGTATATCAAATGATACAGCATCAGAAGAAGTAAGTGTAACTTCAACAGGAGAAATCGACACATACTTTAATCAGTCAAAATTAGATCGTGAGAAAATGTATTCAGAAATGCTAGAGACATACCAAAATATTCTGGCAAATTCGGAAATTTCAGCTGAACAAAAAAATACTGCACAGGGGGAAATAAATAAAATAAATGAACAGAGAAATTCTATAATGATTGCCGAAAATCTTATAAAAAACAAAGGTTTTCAAGATGTTGTTATTTTTGTAAATAATAATAGTGTGAGTGCTGTCGTGAGGGCAGAAAGCATAGAAACTGCGGAAATTGCACAAATTCAAAGCATTATTCAGCGAGAGCTTAATGTAGGCGTGGAAAATATTCATATAAGTAATAAATAATTTTTTTGTATAAAAAATTGCATTTAAAAATATATAATATTATAATTGAAGAAACAGAAGATTGAAGGAGAATAAAATGATTATTCAAACATTAGCTGTAATAATAACAGTATTACTTATATTTACAAATGGATTAACAGATGCACCTAATGCTATAGCAACTATTATAGGGTCAAAGGTAATGAGTTTTAGAAAAGCGTCTATGATAAGTGCAATATTTAATTTTATAGGAATTGCTGCAATGAGTTTTGTAAACATTTCTGTTGCAGATTGTATAAGTACAATGGTAAATGTACAAGGAGGATTAGATGGTATATTAGTTCTTATAACTGCTATGCTATCGGTAATTGTGTTTGCACTTGTTGCTATGCATTTTGGTATACCAACGAGCGAAACACATGGACTGGTAGCAGGACTTACAGGAAGTGCAATAGCAGTATATGGTTTTAAATCGGTAAATGTAAATCAGTGGATAAGTGTTGGAGTTGGTTTGTTATGGTCAATTTTAGGTACATTTGTTGTAAGTTTTATTATAGAAAAAATTTTACGAAAAACTTTCAAAAAAGTTGAAGATAGTGTAATTAGCAAATTCCAGATATTTAGTATGTGCGCAATGTCGTTTATGCACGGAGCACAAGATGGACAAAAATTTATAGGTATTCTTATAATATATACTTTTATTGTAAAAGGGCTAACGGTGCCATCATATCTTGTTCCAACAGATTTTGCATTTATAATAATGTTCGTTGCATTTGTTATGTTCGTTGGTGTTGCAATTGGAGGAGAAAAAATTGCAGAAAATATTGGAAATAATGTAACACCACTAACTAAAAAACAGGCATTAAGTAGTGACATTGCTTCATCGATTGCGTTGTTTTTGGCAAGTGTAAATGGATTACCAGTAAGTACAACACATGTAAAAACAATGGCAATAATAGGTGTAGGTAAAAGTGATAAACAAAAAGTGGGAAAAAAGGCGGTAGTTGGAATTATAAAAGCATGGATATTAACATTTCCTGTATGTCTAATTTTATCGTATATATTAGCAAAGATATTTATAAGATTTTAGAAAAAGATTGTAATTAATGTTTTAATAATGTTATAATATGAAAGCAGTTTATAGATAGGAAGGTATTTAGATGAGAAAAGTATTAAGAATTATAGTAATATTAATAATTGTAGTAATCCTAGTAGTAGACTTTTACGGATTATGGAAATTTAAAATAAATGGAAATAAATATGTTATAGAAACCTCCGAAGAGGATGATTCAGCAGTTGAAGAAAATCTAGGAGAAGAAGCAGAAGAATATGAAGAATTAACTAGTGAAACTCTTGCGGATGGTAAAGTGTTATTCATAAAAAGTATAGAAGAAGCAGATGAAGGCTACACTATAAAGGGTGTTGTATATGAAGCGTACGAAATATTAAAGGATGACTATACTTCGTTAAAATCTGGAGAAAGTATTGAAATTCTTGGATCAACATATACAAAGAGCCAAATAAAATCTAACAATTTAATATTAAAATCATCCGATTCATCAGCAACAGCATATTACATAAATTATGACACAACAAATAAAAAATATATACTAAAAGAAAAAGAAACTGATTATATAGTATATAAATCTACGAAGTCAAGTGTGAAAATTGATGTACCAGAAGGAACAACATTTGCAACAATAAAAAATGGAAAAACTTCTACTAAGAAGGTTGAAGATGTATTAGATTCACATAAAAAATTAGAAGAGCCAGAGGCTGAAACTGGAAGTATAAATACATGTACTTTAACGTTTAATAAAAATGGAGATTGCACAAAAATAACTGAAACAATTAGATAAATAACAGATTCTAAAGGGAATAGCTTAATAAAAAAATTTTTTTTGAATCAAGTTCGTAAAAAGAATCCTCTTTGTTAAAAAAAGTTAATAAAGAGGGTTCTTTTTGTTAAAAATTTTTTTGTAAGTTGATTCATACATTACAAAAACATTACAAATTAATTACATTTATATGACATATATATATAAATATTGAAAATATGCTTAAAAAAATATAAAATACAATTAGTAGATAGTATATAGGGGGATAAACTAATGAAGAAGATAGTAAAATTTATATGTTTATTGCTAATAGCTGCTCTGATAGCAATATTGGTACTAAAAAATGGAGCAACTGCAGACACAGCGTCGGGAGAGAATGCAAGTTTATCATATGAAGGAAAAATGGAGCCACGTGCTACTCAAACGGTAACAGTTACATTTCCAAGTCCGGTAACATCATATAATGCAACTATTACTACTAGCGGTGGAATTAGTGCAAGTCCATCAAGTGTGCAATATGGATTTAATGGAGAGACGGGGACTCAGGAGAGTTTTGATGTTAGTGTTAGTGCCGGAGATAGTAATGCAACTGGTGAGATTACGATTTCAGGAACGTTAAAATTTGCAGATGCGGGTGAAGGTATTGGGGAGGATAGCTTTTCTGTAAGTGCAGAAATAGCTGTTAAGGAACCAGAACCAGTGTTAGAAAATATAAAAATTTCAATTAATGATAGTCAAATAACGGTTAATGGAACGACTTCTGTAAGTGTAACACCATCAGACGTTTCTGTTGAATATAGTTCAAGTAATAGTTCTGTTGCAAGTGTTGATGGTAATGGAACTGTAACAGGAGTTTCTGCGGGAACAGCTACAATTACAGCTACATCGCAAGATAGAGGAAGCGCTTCAGTTGATGTTGAGGTAATAGCAGATACACCACCAGATGTACCACCAACAGAAAGTGGGGCACCACAATTAAGCCCTAGCTCTTTAAGTTTAACAGTTGGTGGCGACCCAGCGCAGATTACGTCAGATATTGAAATTTCGGATTGGACTTCAAGCGATTCAAGTGTAGCTAGTGTGACTTCAGGAGATGATGGAAAATCTGCAGTTGTTATCCCATTAAAAGCTGGAAATTGTGAGATTACTGCAACTGCAAAAGATGGAGGTAAAACGGCAACTGCCCAAGTAATAGTTTCAGATTCTACACCTGATGAACCAGAGAAGAAAACTCCGGTGCTAACACCAGGAAAAACGTCACTTTCTGCAGGAGGAGATCAAACAACTATTAAGTCAGATATTCCAGTTACGTGGACATCTAGTAATAAAAATGCTGTAGTAATTTCTGAGAATAGTTCAGATACAGAAGCAATTGTAATTTCTGATAAAGCTGGTTCATCTGAGATAAAAGCAACAGCTAAAGATGGTGGTTTAACAGCTGCAGTTACAATTTCTGTTAAAGAAAATGAACAGGCAGCACCAGTAATTGGTCCTTCATCAAATATAAAATTGGAAGTTGGAAAGAGCGTAAGCGTGTACGCCGACCAAAGTGTTACGTGGACATCGAGCAACGACTCAGTTGCTACCGTTAATGGCAGTGGATTAGTAGTTGCAAAAGGTGTAGGAGATGCAAGAATAACAGCAACAAATAAGAGCGGAAAATCATCATCAATTACAGTTACTGTAAGTCAAGCGCAGAGTAGTGGCGGAGATGAAAATAATGGTGATGATGATGAACCAACAGAAACAACAAGTGAATTTGCAATATCACCAAGAAAGAGCCAAACGTTGAATATAGGTGATTCATTACAAATAAAAGTTACAAAAGGAGCTGCAACATCTTGGAAATCTTCAAGACCAGCAGTAGCAACAGTAGATGGAAATGGAAACGTTAAAGCTATTAAAGCAGGAACAACAGTAATTACTGCAGTATCAGCAGATGGTGCTGTGGCGCAGATTAAGATAACGGTTAGAACAGAAAACGGAGAAGAGCCAGATTCAGATTCTGAAGCAAATGAAGATGTACCATCAACGGGTGAAGCATCAACAGAATTATTGGTTGTACTTGGCGCAATAACATTTGTAATTGCAGCATTTATATTTAGAAAGAAAACTAAATAATTAATAATAATGTTGTTTAAAGAGAGCATAGTTTATGTTCTCTTTTTTTCTATATCTGTTGACAAAAAATTGTTACAATGATAAAATGAAACCCAGTTTCAAATCAGGAGGAATAAATTGGAAAAATCATATAAAACAAAACAAAGAGTAGCTATACTTGGATATCTAAGAGAAAACATAGATAACCATATAACTGCGGATAATATAATTGATCATTTTAAACAAGTAGGTAATCCAATTGGAAAATCAACAGTATATAGATATTTGGATAATTTAGTTGAAGAGAATATAATCAGGAAATATACTGGATCTGAAAGAGGGGAAGCTGCTTGTTTTCAATATATAAATGAGGGACATGACTGTTGTACACATTTTCATATGAAATGCTCTAAATGTGGAAGTTTAATTCATTTGGATTGTCATGAGATGGAAGAGCTTTCAGAGCATATCTTGAAAGAACATAACTTTTTAATAGATATGTGCAAGACAACTTTATACGGAACATGTGAAAACTGCATGAATAATTAATAGAAGGGGTTTTTAATGAAAAAGGGATTAATTTTTATAATAATATCAGTTATTGCATTTGGTGCTTGTATAGTTATTATGGAGCCAAAGAGCGAGAAAAAACAAGATGACAATAAAATCCAAATAGTTGCTACACTATTTCCACAATACGATTTTGCAAAAAAAATTGGTGGAGATAAAATTAATGTATCATTATTATTAACACCAGGAACAGAAACACATACATATGAACCAACTCCACAGGATATTATAAGAATAAATGATTCAGATTTGTTTATATATACAGGGAAATATATGGAACCATGGGCTGATAGAATAATATCTGGGGTGGATTCGGATACAAAGATATTAGATGCATCAAATAATATCAATTTAATAAAGAGCGAAGATGACGACGAGGATGAAGAAGAGCATGAACACGAGCATGAAGAGCACCATCACCATGAATTTGATCCACATATTTGGCTTAATCCACAGAATGCAATAGTAATGGTAAAAAATATTACAGATGAGCTATGTTCAATAGATAGAGATAACGAAGAATACTACAAAGCGAATTCTGAGAAACTTATTAAAGAAATAAATAGTTTAGATTTAGATATTGAAAATACTATAAAAAGCTCAGACAAAAATAAAATTGCATTTGGTGGAACTTTTGCATATTCATATTTTGTAAATAGATATAATTTAGAATATGTTACTGCATATGATTCTTGTGGTGAAAGTGCAGAGCCAAGTGTAGCAAGAGTAAAAGAAGTAATTGATTATATGAAAGAAAATAATATAAAAGTTGTATTTTATCAAGAAGCCTCATCAGGAAAAATAGCAGATTCAATTGCAAAAGAAACTGGCGCACAAAAGCTTGTATTCCATACGATCCACAATGCAACACAAGAAGAAATAAATAATGGAGAGACATATATAAGCCTAATGAGAAAAAATCTAGAAAACTTAAAACAAGCTTTAGAATAGTCAAATATGAAAAATATAAAGAAAGGTACGAATATGAGTATTATAGAAGTAAAAGATTTATCCGCATCATATAACAATCATGATGCAATAAAGGATGTTAACTTTAAAGTAGATAATGGTGAATATATTTGTTTAGTTGGTGAGAATGGATCTGGAAAGAGCACTTTGATTAAAACATTGATCGGACTTCATAAAAAAGATTCTGGTGAAATTAATATTAATATTGAAGATGATAAAATTGGGTATGTTGCTCAAAATAATATGAAGGATTTAACATTTCCAGCAACTGCTAAAGAAATAATAATGACTGGCGTTCAAAAACATGGGAAACTTCCTTTTTATAGAAAAAAAGATTGGGAAATGTTTGATAATGTTTGCGATATGCTTAGTATAAAAGATATAGTAAACAAGCAAATAGGTAGTTTATCTGGAGGACAACGCCAAAGAGTAATTTTAGCAAGAGCTCTTATAAGAGAGCCAAAGCTAATTATATTAGATGAACCATGTAGCGGACTAGATGTAAACATAACAAATGAATTTTATAAAATACTTGATAGACTTCATGAAGAAAAAGATATTACGATAATTATGGCAACACATGATTTGGATGAAATAAAAACAAAAGATGTTAGAGTTATATGCATGGCAACATCTGTTAAGTTTGATGGAAAAATAGAAGATTGGAAAGGTTTGTAATAAGGGGAAGATAAATGAATATAATTATAGAGTTATTGAATTATCCGTTCATGCAAAGAGCTTTAGTTTGTGGTATTGCTATTTCACTATGCTCTGCATTAATTGGTGTAATATTAGTATTAAAAAATTATTCCATGATTGGCCATGGCCTAGGAGAAGTTGGATTTGCAGCTTTGTCTCTTGCTTTGGTGTTAAATTTGCCAGAAATGTATGTAGCAATTCCAATAGTTATAATTGCTTCGTTTATAATATTGCTAATTAGCCAAAAGAAAGGGGCTTCAGGAGATGTTACAATTGCACTTGTATCAACTGCAGCATTGGCCTTTGGAGTTATAATTACGTCCGCCTCAAAAGGATTTAACGTAGATGTATACAATTACATGTTTGGTAGCATATTGTCTATGACCACACAAGATGTTATTATAAGTGTTATTTTATCAATAATTTTGATTATTATATATGTATTTTTCTATAACAGGTTATTTATGATTTCGTACGATGAAAAATTTGCCAAAGTAAGCGGTATAAGTGTTACTTTTTATCAATTTCTAATATCGCTTATAACTGCAATTGTTGTTGTACTGGGAATGAGAATGATGGGAACTTTGCTAATTTCAAGTTTAATAGTATTTCCTGCCATAATTGCTAGAAAAATTACAAATAGTTTTAGAAATATGGTAATATTGTCTGTACTTATTTCTATTATATGTTTTATATTTGGACTATTATTTTCATTCTTCTTAAAACTTCCAACTGGAGCATGTATAGTTGGGGTGTACGTTGCAGAGTATATTTTTGCTATAATATACGCAAAAGTTTGTAAAATATAAAAAGTATGCAAATAAACAAATTTGCATACTTTTATGATAGAGAGGATATAGCTCTAACTAGCATATATTTTTGCAAAAATATTTAAATGCACACTTTTTTGTAAAACCAATATCAATTATCAAGAAACAAATAATTATATAAGTTATTTTTAATAAATTATATAATTCAAATAGACAAGTCAATATCAATTTTACAATATCTATTATATGATGTTTAAAAAAAATTATTCAAAAAAAAATAAAATTATAGATTTTTCATTATTGTTATTGTAAAATTACACTTGATTTATAATTTTGAAAGGAGATATGTATATTAAAAGTATACATAGATGATAAATATGTTAAAAAAATATATTATTACATTTTTAATTTCAATGATTCCAGTTGTGGAATTAAGAGGAGCAGTTCCATTTGGTCTTAGTCCTGCAATGGGCGGAGCTCTTGACGTTGTTCCATTATATATTTTGTGTGTAATTGGAAATATGTTGCCAGTACCATTTATATTCTTTTTTGCTAGAAAAATTTTAACATGGGGAGCAAATAAAAAATTTATAGGTAAATTTTTCACATTTTGTTTAGAAAAGGGCGAAAAAGGAGGAAAAAAATTGCAAGAAAAAGCAGGTCGTGGACTTTATTTTGCATTATTTTTATTCGTTGGAGTTCCACTACCTGGAACTGGAGCATGGACTGGAACTTTGGCAGCAAGTTTCTTAGATATGGATTTTAAAAAGAGCTGTATATCTGTAATGGCAGGAGTAATTTTAGCAGGAATAATAATGGGAATTGCATCAGCAGGAGTTTTCGGAGCAGCAGGTGCTGTGATGGGAGCATAATTAATTTGAAAAAATCGAACGAAACAGAACTATCTCTTCGTTCGATTTTTTTATTAGCTGTTGAATTTTAATAAATATCTTGCTATAATCCAGAAAAGCTTAACTTTTTTGCATGCATGTTTTGAATTATTTAAATACTTGACTTTGCAAGCATAAATTATTAAGCGTGAATATTTTTGAAAGGAATGAGTATCGTATGAAAATTACAGCTCGGGTGACCTTCACAAAGTATGCCAATCGTGAGTTCTTGGTTCAGGCATTCTTTGACAAGAGAGAATTTTCGCCCAACAACAAGATTTGCATTCTGGATGACGAAACGGCTTTTGTTCAGTTGGAGTTTGACAAACAACCGCCGATGTTTATCATTAAGGCTCTGAGTTACTGCAAGATTAACGTCATGGACAACATGGAGGCAAGTAGTATCGAGGAACTTATTAAGGATTATGAGAGCGAATATAATCATGATACTCTCGCAGACCTGGAAGATAAGACGACAGACGAGGTTGCAGATGCAGAGCCTGATACTATTTCGGATGATGGAACTCATATCACATACGACGATGAGCCGGATGATGCATATGAGGATATTTCTGATGAAGTGTTGAAGGATGATGCTAGCACAGATGTGGATTCTAACAATCACGATGAAGAACCCAGTGAGCTCGAAACTAAGTCAAAGAGCACAAAGAAATTGCGGCGTGGAAGAGCTACTCCGTCTGAGAATGATTATCTTGACGTCCCTATGTTTGATGACTTAGCAGAGCATTCGTATAGCTTTTCAGGCTTTGTTACCAACGTTGGGAAATGGATGAATTTTTCAGAAGAAGATGCTTCTTATTTCTTTGAGCTTACCATGGCACTTTCGAAATATGACCAGAAGGCGTATGAACTGAGGTTAAAGCAGATTAAGGAAGCAAATGCTAACCTGGGTTATACAGACTACAGAAGGGTATCTTTTAGCAAGAAACTGACAAAGCTGCTTGAAGATTACCATATTTGTAGTACAATGATTCCGTTTCTTTGCACTGTCCTGAAGTACAATGGAAATATTATGGAGCACAAGAATAAAAGTGTAGGGGATTCTTCGGTTGATGATGATTCTGCGCATGATGTAAGTGTTACTGCGGATGTCTCTAACGAGACAGAAAATTCGAGTAGTTCTGATACAACAGAGCTCACGAAGGCAGCAGATACTGGAGCGTCTACAGAAACTTCTGACAATGGAAAAGCTGCAGACGAGAAGGACGAAGAGAGCCAACTCATAAACAATCCAAATTTTGCAAGCATTATGGCAGGCGTGAATCGTGATGCTACATTGGAAGAGCAGATTAAGGTTTTGCTGTCAAAGATGGGGCTAGAGAAGGAATCTAAGTTGCTATATAACAAGGCATGCGCAATTACCTTAGCTGCATTTTCGATGGAAACACTTGAGTCGATTGATGCAGTAATGCAGAAGGCTGGAATGGACACATCTTCGAAAGACGGACTGAGAACAAAAATCAAATTCTGCGAGTGGATTAATAGCTATAACAAGGCAAACCACATTAAAAGAATGAAGGTTATTACATTTCTCAGAGAACTCAAAATAGTTTTCACACTTGAATAATTTTAGAATCCCCCTTGAGCGTATGCTTGAGGGGGGTTCACACGTTAAAAAAAGAAGATATATAGAAATTATTGAAAAGTTGGAAAAGCTTTGTTATAATGCGAAAAAGCGAGGGGATATATATGACAAGAGAAAGAGAGCTTGCACTAGTTAAAGAAATAATTTTAGATGGATATGATAATTTAGACATTATATCTTTTGAATTAGATATTCCAATGAAAGATTTAATTGCGATAAAAAGACAAGCAGATAATGAAAAAATGCAAGCAAGAAGGCGAGCTGAAAATATAAGAAGTATGGAAGATACGAGAGCTCAGTCTATACAGAAAATTTGGCAATTACGTAGAAATTACGAATGCGTATATAATGGAATGAGCATAGATACAGAATTTAAAGAAGTTCCAAAAGAAATTCCAGATAATGAAACCGTGGAACGAGTTATGAAAGAGATTGAAGAATTATTTGATAATGAAAAAGTACAAAAAAGTAAAAGATTGTTGAAAGTTCTTGGAATGATAAAGGAAGCAAAGGATGAGCGTTTTTCTCTTGAACAGGCAGAAAAGATTGTTACAATTATACGAGATAGAGAGTTATTACCAATGCCAAATGAAGATAGAAATAAAAGTTTGAATTATATAGTTACTAAATACAAAAAAGCTATGGTTGCTAAATTAGTGGAAGCAATTAAAATTAAACTCGAACTAACAAACGATGTAGAGGAATTAAAAGCTCTTAATCGAAAGTTACCTTACGAGGTGCAACAAATAGATCCAATATCAGTTGCACCATTAAAATTGAGAATTAGCTCTAAAATAACAAAAATTCAAACCGATAGAGCAATATATAACATGGAAAATAACTTTTCGGATGGTATTATTACAATAGTTGAAAATTTAGCTTCAAAAAAAGTAGATACAAAGTTAGTAAGTCAATTAGTAGATAACGAAGTTAAAGTAAGAATAGAAAGTAATCATGGGCAAAAATATTTCTTATTAGATAAAAATCAACAAAAAACACAAGTATTCTTTAAAATTGCAAAAGCTCTTGAAAAGTATGCCGAACAGTATCATATTCAAAATCCAGCTCGAGTGATGGAAGTTTTAGAAGAGCAATTTGGTATGGGATTTGATAATAATTTTAGAGCTGTAATACATAACTACATCGAAAGAAAGGAATACAATGCTGCAAAGTTATTGTGTGATTATTATGTAAGAAATTTTGGTACTGAAGCGGAACAATTTAATGCTATTAATAGGATTAGAGTTGAAATTCAAAAAGCAGAAATTGGCGATATAATTTTAAGAGGTATACATGCTCAGGCAACAGTTGAGGAACAGGAAAGATTTTTTGAACTATTGGAAAAAAGAATGAAAACTCACAACTATGCGCCTATATCCATACCATTAGGAAAAACAAAAGATGGAATGAAAAAAATTACCTTGGCAGATATTTGGGAAGAAGAACGAAAGCCAAGGAGATAAAAATGAATGAAAAGAGATGGATTTATTTCGTTCGAGAGTGGATAACTTTTTAGAGCTTACTCGTTATAGTAAAATTAAATTTTTACGAAATAAAACCATCCCTTCAGCCACGAAAGAATATTCCCTGACATAAATTTTGCTCTTTTAGAATTTTGTCTAATCCATTCATTACAAGTTTCTTATGCAAATTCCATTCTGGTGCAACTAGCAAATTCTTTGGGGCATCACTATTAATTCGATGTATAATTATTTCTGCTGGTATATGAGTAATTATATATACAAGAGCATCCATATAGTAACCATAAGAGATTGGTGTATACAAACCATTATAATACATTTCTTCGAGTTTGGTACCTTTTATTACATAGGTAGAATGAATTTTTAGTCCTTGAATATTATGGCGATTTATAAATTGAACTGTATTTTTTACATCTGATAAATCTTCGCCAGGGAGTCCTACCATAATATGAGTAACAACATCAATATGGTACTTGTTTAACAGCTGAACAGCTTTAGTAAATATTTCGGAAGTATAGCCTCTATTTATTTTTAAAGCTGTATTATCATTTGATGTTTGAAGACCAAGCTCAACCCAAACATAGTATTTTGATTGATACGAAGCAATTAATCTTGCAACATCTTCTGTGATGCAGTCAGGTCTTGTTGCAATTGCAAGAGCAACTATACGGGAATCGATTAGGGCCGAATCATATTTTTTTTTCAAGTTGCTTACTGAACCGTATGTGTTGGTATAATTTTGGAAGTAGCATATAAACTTATTTGCTCTTTCGCCACGATAACTATTTAAAAAATTGCATACTTGACTTGGTATATCAATATTATCCAAATGTTCGCCAGAGCCTCGTTCTCCGCAGAAAATACATCCACCATATCCACACTGTCCATCTCTATTTGGGCAGGAAAAACCTCCATCAATGCATATCTTTAAAGTTCGCTCTCCAAATTTTTCTTTCAAATATTCAGTTAATCTATTATATCTCTTAAAATTTTCCATGTAGTTATTATATCAGGGATATTCCCATATTTCAACATAGTAGGATTGTAACATTGTCCATTTCGTGATATTAACTGTACCTAATGAGATTGGTGATGTATTGGGAACTATGCGTCAAGCAGATAAAAAACTTATTGACGAATAAAAATATTGAATATATAATAGCAATATTAAAGTACGAGTTTTGTACGGATACAATAAAAATTAATATAAATTAAATTTTTTATGGAGGTAAAATAATGAGAAAATATTTTGGAACAGATGGAATTAGAAGAATTGCAAACACAGAGCTTACACCAGGATTAGTATACAAAGTTGCAAAAGCCGGGGCCTATGTACTATCAAAGCACACAGACCATGCACCAACAATACTTATAGGAAGAGATACACGTATTTCAGGAACTCTTATAGAAAGCGCAATGGTTGCAGGATTTTTAAGTTATGGAGCAAATGTTAAAATATTAGGAGTTATGCCAACACCAGGAGTTGCATATCTAACCAAAAAATTGAAAGCTGATGCAAGTGTTGTTATATCAGCATCACATAATACTTTTGAATTTAATGGAGTTAAATATTTTAGTAATAAGGGAATGAAAATTTCTGATGAATTAGAGGAAGAAATAGAAGAAGTTATGGATTCCGGTAAGATAGATGAGTTATCAGCTGTTAATGACAAAATTGGTGTTTCTGAAATTGCAACAGACTTATTAGATGAATATGTATACTTCTTCAGAAAGAATTTTGAAGAAGATATGGAGGCTCTTAATAGAGATGATTTCGTTGTTGCTATAGACACAGCTAACGGAGCTACATCTGTAGTTGCAGATAAGGTATTTACTGCTCTTGGAATCAAACATTATATAATAAACGACACACCAAATGGAATTAACATTAATGATGGCTGTGGATCAACACACCTAGAAATGTTAAAACAATACGTAATAGATAAAAAATGCAATTTAGGTATTGCTTATGATGGTGATGGAGATAGATGTTTAGCTGTAGATGAAAATGGAAATGAGATTGATGGAGATAAAATACTAGCAGTAATTTCGAAGTATTTAAGAGCAAAGGGTAAACTAAACAAAGATACAGTGGTAGCAACTGTAATGAGTAATCTTGGTTTAAACAAGTATGCAAAGGATAACAACTTAAACTTTGTTCAAACAAAAGTTGGAGATAGATATGTTCTTGAGGAAATGTTAAAAGAAGGATATAACCTAGGAGGGGAGCAATCTGGCCACGTTATATGCTTAGATTATAATCCAACAGGAGATGGTATTTTAACATCACTTATGCTTATAAAAGCTATATTAGAAGAAAACAAAACAGCATCAGAAGTTGTTGGAATTATGAAAGCATATCCACAGGTATTAATTAACGCAAAAGTTTCATCAAGCAAAAAAGATGACTTTAATAAAGATGAAGAAGTTAAAGCTGCAATAGATGAGTTAAATAAAGAATTTGATGGAAATGGTAGAGTATTAATTAGAGCTTCAGGAACTGAACCATTAGTAAGGGTTATGATTGAAGGTGAAGATCAAGAGTACATTACTAAAAAAGCTAGAGAAATAGCTGATTTAATTGAAAAGAAACTTGCGTAGATAGGCAAAAGAATAAAGAAAATTGTGTATATTTACAATAATAAGGAATAGATTTCTCGAAAGAGGAGTCTATTTTTTTATATTATAGGAAATTATTGTTCTTTTTCGTGAACCAATCTTGAAGTAGCACATGTCTAACAAGTATAAAAGGTTTAATAAATTGTAAAAGTAGGTCAAAAGGTGTATAATAAAGGGTAGGATTGTTGTACACATAAGATGTAGACTGCTTTTACGAAAGGGGATGTTTGAATGAGTAAATTTTTTACAAAGAAAAAGATAGCTATTATAGCTATAGCTACAATCATTACCATAATAGTAGCGGTGTTAGTTGGGGTGAATATATCCAGCTCAAAGAAAGCAAAAGAAAAATTAGCGGAAAAAGCTAAAGTTGAAGCGGTACTTGAAGAAAAAAAAGAAGTTGCTGAAAAGATTAAGAAGGTAAAAACAGAAGATAAAAAAACAGAAGAAGAGTTAGAAGAAGAAAATTATTCTGAAGAATATAAGGAATATTTGAAGTTATCTGATGAAGAAAAGTCAAAGCAGGAAGTTGTACCTAGAAAAGAAAAAGTTGAGTATAGTGAACTTAAAAAAATCAGAGAAGATCAAAAAGAAGATATTGGAAAAGAATATGTTCAAGAAAACGACTATAATGAAAAGCAAGATAATCAGGAGCAAAATAAAGAAGATCAAAATGGCGAGAAAGAGGATGATGATAAGCAAAAAGAGGAAAAATCTGATGATATAGAAATTTTGCCAAAGAAATTTAACTTAAATGAAAAAATTAATGTAGTAGTTGAAGATCAACGTCAGTTTGGTTTGTGTTGGGATTTTGCATCCGTAAAATCACTAGAAACAAATTTAGCTTTAACAGAAGGAAAAGATTATGATTTTTCTGAAAGTCATATAGATTATATGACATCAAACTTGATGTCATCAATGATAAGGGAAGAAAATAATGGCGGTAATTTCAGCGATATGAAGAGCTATAATGAAATGTATAAAGGATTTGTTCTTGAGGAAGAAGTGCCACTAAATGTGTATGAAGAATATGAATATAATACATTTTATAATATACCAAAAGAAGAACTATATATAACGAAATATGCTGAATTTCCAACATTTTATAGATATGAAGATATGAGTCAGGAAGAGTACGATTCTAAGAGGAATGCTCTGCAAACAGCAGTAAAAACACACATAATGAATTATGGTTCGATATATGCAGTAATAGCTGCTCCAGATTATGGAAAAAATCATTATATGAAAGATTATACTGATGCTGAAGATAGCAGAGGTTCGCATGCTATTTCGATAGTTGGATGGGATGACACTTATTCTAAAGATAATTTTTTATCTCCAAAAGGTAACAAACCAGAGAATGATGGTGCCTATATAGCTCTTAATTCTTGGGGAACTAATTGGGGTGATGGAGGATATTTTTATATTTCGTATGAAGATTGTAGAGTACACAGCCAAATGTCTGGTGTTGTATCAGTAAATAAAAAATCTGATTTAGTAAAGATAAGCTCTTTAGAAGATGGAGTGCGTAAATATGTTAGAGATAATTATGCTAGAAGGATTGTTATTATAGATGGTGAAGAATATTTAAGAGAAATAAATATGCTTTATGTAGATTTATCTAATATGGAGCTAGAAAATATTGATGAGTACGGTGTTTTATTAAATTGTGCAAATCATATAGATTTATCAAATAATAACTTAGAAAATATTGAGAGCCTAGCTCAATACATAAACAAAGAAAATGTAACTATTAATCTAACAAATAACAAAATAAAAGATGTATCATGTCTACGAGATATAAAAATTAATTCATTAATATTGGATGGAAACTATGGAGTAACAGGATATGATGTATTAGATATTAGTTTTAAGTTATCTCTAGAAAATTGTGGAGTTACAGTTCTTGAGAATGTGGAGAATATAAAAGATATTGGAGTATTAAATTTAAGTTGCAATACAATTGAAGATTATAGTAAATTAAGCAATTTAACTCAAATGTATTATTTAGAGCTTAGAGATTGCGGATTAGAATCATTAGAAAAAATAAAAGATGTTTTAAGAATGGAAAATCTAGACTATTTAAATTTATCATATAATAAATTAAATGATATTTCAGGTTTAGAAGATTCATCGCTATACGAAATTAATTTATCATATAATACGGAAATATCTAATTTTGAGCCAGTTAGAAAAATGAGAAATATTGAAGCTTTATATCTTGAGGGATGTAATATTAACGATGCACAAGATATATTAGTTGAACATATAACTGAAGATGATATAGAGAAAATGCAAGCATTAATTGAAGGAGAATTTTGGGAGGATTATTACTATGGTGTAAATTATATTTTATCTAACAATAAAGGAATTTCAAATTTGAAAGTATTAAAAAATGCAGTAACACTTGTTTTAGAAGATTGTGATTTAAATGATATTTCAGAGCTAAAGGAGATTAAATATTTAAAAAATATTAATTTATCACATAATCATAATTTAAGTGGCGATTTAAGTGGTTTGACTTATAATGAAATTACATTAGTTGATTGTAATTTAAATGATGAATTTGATTTATTTAACGTAGAATCTGTTAATACGTTAGATGTATCTGAAAATAACGTGAAAAATATTGATAAAATTAAAGATAAAGTATTATGGTTACTACGCATGGATTCTTATGATGGTGAAAAAGAATTAGAAAATGGATTATTTATTTATACAAATGAAAATGATGATAAAAAGAATAAATCAATCCAAATTGAAATTCCGGATGATGATGGATTAGAAATGAACTTTACAAGGTATGTCAAATCAATAGGTGACAGATACTATAATGTAAAAATAGATGGTAGGGAAACAGATTCAAATATAATAATAATACCTGTAAATGAGAATACAACTATTTCATATGATGGACTAAAAGAAAAAACTGACATTACGTTTAAATTGAACAACAAGTTAAAAAATGACGGAATCGAAGTTGTATATAACCCATATCTATCTAAGATGAAAGATGAGGAACAGATTGATGCTAAAGAGCTTAAAGTAGCAAATACATATGGTAGTTGCATTACTAAGATAACAGATAACTATGTGGTAGATAATGATGTATTTGTGTTACCATCAAAGATTGTTGAAAGAAAATACAATAAAGAAATGTCTTATATATATGTGCGAGAAAAATATTATTGTAACGTAACTCAAGAAAGCTATAGAGCTCCATTTACTGTAGGTGAAAGAGAAGGGGCAATAACAGATGATGAAATCCTTGATGAAGATTTAACTCCACCAGAAGGCTTTGAAGAGGAATTTCCAACACTAACATTTAGTAGCGAAGAGCTATATTATATAGCCAAAGATTATTGGGATGGATTATACGTAAGTGCAGATGATGATTTGTATATAATTACTTTAAAGGAATATAGAGAAGTAAATGATTCTGGACTTCCAATGTATATACCAAGAAAATTTTTATATGATGTAAGCAGCTTGAATTCAGTGATAGGAACAGACATATATATTTTAATGGATGAAGAAAATGGGTTAGATAGAATTGAAGAAGAAGAATTAAAGACACTAGAATCATTTAAACGATTATCGGTAATTCATATTATTACTCCGATTGGAAATTATAATAGAGATGACTTAATTATTCCACAAGATAAATACGTAGTAGAAATTGAGAATGGTGTTGGCTAAATAAATTTATTGTAGTTTTCTAAATATGAGTTAAATTTGGGGTGCACAAAATGAATCATAAGGTGCCCAAAATGAATCATCAATGAGTTGACATAATTATAAAAATGCGATATAATACACTGCAATTATATTTATGGAGGATATTATGGATAATAATAAAATTGATGATGAAATAAAAAAGGCATCAAAGCAAGAAAGTTTTCTTGTTCGCTTACAAGAAAAGTTAGCTAAATTTAAAGGGGCAAGAACTAGTGAAACAAAACTATTCGGTAAAAAGGCAGCTGTAGTAAAAGAAAAGCAAATGGAAAAAGTTAAGGAATTTGCTAAAAATTTTAAAGATTCAATTATTTCTAGTGCAAAGGAAATAGCTAAAATAAAGGAATTGGCTGGAGAAAAGAAATTTAGTTTAGCT
Source organism: Clostridia bacterium (assembly GCA_017404545.1). Lineage (GTDB taxonomy): Bacteria > Bacillota > Clostridia > TANB77 > CAG-508 > CAG-492. The sequence goes on along the minus strand of JAFRCC010000022.1, from coordinate 149,920 downwards.
TCACTTATTTCTGCAATTGCAATTGCTGGTGTTGTTGGATTTTCTATGAACATTGGTTTAAATCAAAAAAATCAAAAAGAAAATATTAAAGACGCTAACATAGGGGTTGAAGATTCTCTAAGGGATGATACTGAAAGAGCAACAATCGAAACTAAAGCAGAGGAAGTTATACATCATGCTGTAGACATGAGAAATATATATAAGGGAATGAAAGTAAATAATTCAGCTGGATTTATAAATTTTAGAGATTATCCATCAACAGGAAATGAAAGTAATATAATTCGTAAAGTATTAGAGGATGAGACTTTATATGTACAATCAAGTGACGAAAATGTGGAAAACTCTGATAATAATGGTCATAATTGGCAAAGAGCTATATATTATTCTGAAAATGGGGAGCCAATGGAAGGTTTTGTTGATGCTAATCTTTTAGCGTATCCAGAAAATGAAGAAGAGCAAATAATTATAAAAAATGATGATATTGTATCATATAATGACGAGGAGAGCAGTGAATATAATCAAGAAGATTTATTAGAGCTTAAAGCAAAAAAGGTTAATGCTCCAGTGTTAAATATTAGATATGAACCATCAACTCAATATGGCTCTGTAGTATCGAAGCAAGAAGAGGGAAATACAATTTATACATATGATAATTCAGATGTTGTTCCAGAGGACGAAGCTCATGATTGGCGACATGCTATATTTTATGATGGAGAAGTATACAGAAATGGTTATGTAGATAATCAATATTTAATAACAAAGGTAGGATGTGCTGGAACTCAAATTAGAGCTAATGCTCCATATGTAGAAAATATTGAACCTGAAACTGAAAGTACAGAGCCTGAAACTCAAATAATAGAAACAGTACAAAATAATGAGCAACAATTAGAAAGTGCTCAAGATGTTACAGAGGAAGTAGAAAGTAGTGAGAATACTGAGCTAGTTGCAAATGAGGCTGATAATTATGTGGCTGATGATCTTGAGGCCTTCAAAGAATATCCTGGATATTATGAGTATTTATCTAAATTAAAGAAACAACATCCAAACTGGTCTTTCAAGATGTATAAAACTGGAGAAGATTTTCAAAATTGCGTGGATAAATCTAATAATGCAAATGCTGTATCTGTTCCTGCAGGATGGGGTAAAGAATGGTATTCATACGATGAAAATGGAGCTTTAATTTTCATAGATTCTGGACCATGGTACAAAGCATCAAGAGAATGTACAGCTGCTATGATGGATCCAAGGAATTTTTTAAATGAAGCTCAAATTTTCCAATTTGAAGTGCCAAAAAGAACAGCTGAAAATGTTTCGCTTGAGGATGTAAAAAAAGTATTTAGCGATGTAAAATGGGCAAATGCTGATAAATTTTCTTATATGGATACAAACAAAAATATCGTAACGCTAGACAAATCATTTGCAGAATTATTATATGATGTTTGCATAGAATATAACTTTAATCCACTACAGGCTGCATCTTCAATAAAAATAGAGCAAGGAAATGGAGATGTGCCAGGAGCAATGACTGGACGTGGTACAATTCCTGGTTATGAAGGATTATATAATTATGGAAATATTGGTGCGTACGCATATGCATATTCTGATATTGAATCTGCAGGTGAATGTGGGTTAATTAGAGCTAGATCAGAAGGATGGGATAGTCCTGAGGCTGCTATACGCGGATATATAGAGCATGAAATTAGCAAATTTGTTGAAGGTGGCAGAGATTGTAAATATCTTAAGAAATTCGACTTAGCAAATGGTTGGGAAATTTATATGTCAAACTTCTTAGGTGCATATAACGAGGCAGATGTTGTATACAGTGGTGCTAATTTGGATGCACCATATGAGTTTAAAATTCCTGTATTTGAGAATATGCCAGAAAATTTATGCGAGCTTCCAGCAGAGCCTAATTGGGCATTAAATGTTAATGGAGGAGTAAAAAAGCAAAATATTGTAGCTGAAGTTTCTCAAGATGATTATGAACGTTAATACAAGGTTATCTAAGTAATTTTATTAAAAACACCAAATATAATGTTGACTAAACAAAACTAAAAATATATAATAACAAGGACTTTCCAAACGGAAAGTCTATATTATTATATATTTATAAAAAGAAGGAGGAGATTTTATATGGAAAACAACAAAAAGTTTTACATAACAACACCTATATACTATCCAAGTGGAAAGTTTCATATAGGTACAGCTTATTGTGAAGTTCTTACAAATGCTATCAAAAGGTACAAACAAGCAAGAGGTTACGACACATTCATGCTAACTGGTTTAGATGAACACGGTCAAAAAATTCAAACAGTGGCGGAAAAAAGAGGCATGTCTCCTCAAATGCATGTTGATGAAATGGCAGAAGACGCAAAAAAATTATGGAAATTGATGGATATAAGTTACGATAAATTTATTAGAACTACAGACGATTATCACTGCAAAGCAGTTCAAAAAATTGTTCAAAAGTTTTTAGATAATGGAGATATATACAAGGGAAAATACGAAGATTGGTACTGTATGCCTTGTGAAAACTATTTTACAGAAACACAATTAGTAGATGGAAAATGTCCTGATTGTGGTAGAGAAGTAAAAAAGATGAGTGAGGATGCATACTTCTTTAATATGAAAAAATATGAGCCATGGATAAGAGAATTTTATGCAAAGAATCCAGAGTTTATTGTACCAGAATCGAGAAAGAATGAGATATTCAAAAACTTTATAGATCCAGGATTAGAGGATTTATGCATAAGCCGTAATACATTTGACTGGGGAATTCCACTTCCAAATGATCCAGATCACGTTTTATATGTGTGGTTAGATGCATTAACAAACTATATTACAGCTCTTGGATATGAAGGTGACGATGAGACATTATTTAACAAGTACTGGCCAGCTGATTTACATGTTGTTGGTAAAGAAATTATAAGATTCCACGGAATTTATTGGCCAATATTCTTACATGCTTTAGGATTAGAGCTACCAAAACAAATTTATGCACATAGCTGGGTTGTAATGAAAGATGGAAAAATGTCTAAATCTGTAGGTAACGTAGTATATCCAGAAACATTAATAAAAAGATATGGCTTAGATGCGACAAAGTATTACTTATTAAGACTGATGAGTTTTGCACAGGATAGCATGTTTACACCAGAGGATTTTGTTGATAGATTTAATTCAGACTTAGCAAATGATTTAGGTAACTTATTAAATAGAACAATAGGAATGATGAATAAATATTGTGGAGGGGTTATTCCAACTAAAGAAGACCTTGCAACAAGAACGGAATTTGATGATAGCTTAGAGCAATTTACAAAGGAACAAATTGTTAAAGTAGAGGAAGCAATGGACACATATCATGTAAGCAATGCTCTAGTTGAATTGTGGGCTATTATTGCAAGAACCAATAAATATATAGACGAAACAGCACCATGGGCATTAGCTAAATCTGAGGAAGAAGCGGATAAAGAAAAATTAAAATCTGTAATGTTCCACTTAGCAGAAAATCTAAGAAAAGTAGCTATCTTATTGGCACCATTTATGCCAGAAACAGCAGATAAAATGTTATCACAACTTGGCATAGATACAGAAAACAAAGCATGGGATTTAGCCAAAGTAGATAATGTAATCAAGGAAGGTACAAAGGTAATTACTCAAGGAGAGCCATTATTTGTAAGACTTGACAGAGACGAAGAAATTGAATTTATAAAAGCTTCGATGCAAAAATAGGGACGGAGCAAAAAATTAAAGTTTACAATAATTAAACAATAGGGGAAAAGGTGTATATAACAGCAAACTAGGGGGCAAATTATCAATAAAGGAGATGAAAAATTTGTCAAGACGCTCTAGAGAAGAGTTAAATGCATCTTTTTTTCATGTTATGTGCCAAGGAATTAACAAAGAAATGATTTTCGCAAATGATATGTTAAAAAGAAAGTATTTGGCTTTGATGAAAAAATATATCAATGATGTGGATTTAGATATTATATGTTATTGTATTATGTCTAACCATACACATATATTAATACATACAGAAAGCATTGCGCAAATGTCTAAATATATGAAATGCATAAACACAGAATTCGCTCAATTTTATAACTGGAAAATGGAGAGAGTAGGCTTTGTATTTCGAGATAGATTTAAAAGTCAACCAATATATGATGAGAAATATTTATTTCAGTGTATTAATTATATACATAAAAATCCCGTAAAAGCTAAAATAGTAAAAAAATGTAGTGATTATGAGTATTCCTCGTATAATAATTTTTCAAGAAATATATTTTTAAGAGAATCACCATTTTTAGAGCATTTTTTCGGAAAAACAGATATCACTCAAATTGAATCCGTTGATGTATGTAATGATTTTCTTGACGTTGAATACGACAAGGATTATGTAATGGAAGAATATATAATGAAATTTTGCCAATCAAAAAAAATGAGTTTAGAGGAAGTTTTAAATGAAAAAGATAAGAGAAATGACTTGATTAGATTGCTACTAAAGTCAGAATTTATATGTAAAAAAGATATTCAAAAGAAGTTAAATATTAGTTACTGGAAAGTAGTACGTGCTGCAGAAGAAAATATGTAAACTTAAATTTTTTGCTCCGTCCCCAAAATTTAATTGACATATACAATAGCTTTGATGTAATATAACGTAGGAGGCGTAAGGCATGGCAAATTCAAAATTAATTGTAATAGAAGGAGCTCAAGGAGCAGGAAAAACAACAATTACAGACTTTTTAAGACATTCATTAAGTTATACAAATTTATATAGATTGTGTGGTACTTCAGATAGTACTCCAACGGGGAAAAAGAAAGCCGAGGAGATGTATGACCATCTAATGGAGTACATAAAAGGTTTAGAAAATAAGAGCATTAATTTAGTATTTGACAGAACATTTTTTACGGAGGAGAACTATTGTAGATTAGGAAAAAAGGAATATACTTTTTCGGATGTGTATGAAAGATTACTTGATGAATTTAGTAAATTAGATTTCGAAATCTACTATATTACTTTGTACCTAGAAAATGAGGATTTATACAATGAAAGACTAAAAAGACCTGAAAAAGCAAGTTTTCACAATTCAAAATTTGAAGCAGAAAATAGTATAAATCAACAAAGGGTGTACTTAGAGATGGCAGAAGATATTAAGAAAAGATACCCATCAATAAAAGTATTTAACGTTGAAAATAGTAAAACACTTGAAGAAACCCAGGCAGAGCTTAGAAGTATTATAGGATTTTAATTTAAAATCGGCTTTATAACTTAAATTTAGAGCATAAAGCAACATAGTCACACAAGAAAGATGAGGAATATACAATGGAAGTTATTAAACCAAATTTAGATGGAACAACAGAATGTAATACAATTAAAGGAGTAATAAGAGAAGCGGTTAACCACGATATGGATGTGGCATGCTGTTATTTTAATAAATGCTATGAGGGGAATATTGAAGCTCAGGGCATGGAGTTTAGCTCTTGTGAATTTAGAGAGTGCATTAGCCCTAATAGCAAGTTTGAAAGAGTTTACTTTACGGATGTGTTGTTTGAAAACTGTGATTTCTCAAATACATTTTTTTATGAATGTAATTTTGTAAGAGTCACATTTGTAAACTGCAAATTAGTTGGATCAAATTTCTGCAATGTAAATATGTATAACATATTAATGGATAATTCGAATATTTCATATTCAAGTATGTCGCTTGGTACATATAAAGAGGTTTGTTTTAATGAAAATAAGATGTCTAATTCGGTTTTCCAAGAAGTACATTTTAAAGATGTAGAATTTGTAAACAATAATCTAATAGCATCACAGCTAATGGGAACAAGTTTAAATAATATAGATTTGTCTAGCTGTGATATTACTGGAATTGCAATAACACCAGATAGCTTAAAAGGAGTTATTGTAAGTGAGTTACAAGCTTTGGAATTATCGAAATTATTAGGAATTACAATTAAATAATTAATTTTATAAAGGTAGAGATTTAAATTCAGCAAGTTGATAAATATATTGACATGTTGAATTTTTTTGCCAAATTTTGACACGATTATGTAAACATGATATAATGTGTATAGGTTAATATTTTTGAATTAAATCTCCGCCGTTGAGCCGTAATTAAGGCATTTTGGCACAGAGAAATTGGTCAAGAAGAATTCGGTAAAGGAAGTTCCTGAACTGAAGTTAACCAAAAAAATTTTTTTAAGGAGGTCATCAAAAATGATGGACTTTTTCAAAGGCCGGAAGGCTAGAGCAAACAATGTAACAGCTGCAGCTACAAGCACAGCAAGTGCGACAACAACAATTGCAGCACCCAAGGCAGTAACAAACACTACACACGAAGCGAAAACAAATACCGCACCAAAAGTGGAGCCAATCACAATGGAGGCATCTGACTTAATTAGCGTTTCTGAGGCTTATAAGAGCTATGTAGAAAAGCTTTTTATTGCTATGTTGGAAAGATTGCTTGTGAAAGGTAAATGTGTTTTGTATGATGAGTATGATGGTGTAAGAAGTCGTAATGTTCACGCAGGTGCAAAAGGAAATGATTGTTTCAATGAAAAACCGGTTTTCATGATGGGACTGAGTTTATTTGGTCCTTTTGAGATGGATGTGGATGAAATTAAAAGTGACTGGACGGAGTCTCGTCTGCGGCACTTGACTGTAAACTTCTACAAATGGTCTATCATCGGAGGTTATAGCCTGGTGATTAAAATTCCAGGTCTTGAAATTGAACTTTGCGAGGAAACTGGCTGGACATTTAATGAAATGAAGAATCTTGCGATTGTTGCTGGATTGTACGTAATCTTCAAAATTGTTAAGGCTGATGTATATGCAAAAACACAATATGAAGTTACTATGACTTCCACCGACACATTTGAGGCTTGGCAAAGAACGTCTACAGGAAAATTCAATACCAACGCCCACCAACTGCTTTTTAGTGATCATGATGCAGAATATACATTTGTTACCCGTCAGAAGGGCAATGGTATAAACAACCGAGCAAGCTGGGTAGTTGAAAGGAGGCTTCCATACAGCTATAATACGTTAGGTGTTTTTAAGCATGGAGGCGGGTTGCTCATCGAATTGGTTGAACCAGCGTGCCTTCGCTAAACCAAGGTACGTGTCTATGAGTAAATGGAAAACTATGTAGTAAGCTATTTCCATACTGCTTTAATACGTTAGGAGTCCTTAACGAGCTGATTGTTTCTAAGCCAAATGGTCATGATCCCCCCGCGAATATGCTGGGGGGTCTTTTTATTTTATAAAATTTTTTCTATTTTTTTCTTTAAAATAAAAAAATGTTGACATTTTGTTCCATTTCTTATATCATAGATGAGATTGAAGGGAGGATTAAAATGAAAACATTATTAAAGAATGCTATGATTTTTACAGAAGGAAAATTCACTAAAAGTGATTTAGAAATTACTGATAGAGTTATTACTAATATTTCTGCAAACATCGAAGCTAACGGATTCGATGTAGTTTACGATTTGAATAATATGTATTTATTACCAGGTTTAATTGATGTTCATACACATCTAAGGGAACCTGGTTTTATTTATAAGGAGACCATTGCAACTGGTAGCTATGCAGGTGCTAAAGGTGGTTACACAAGCATTTGTGCAATGCCAAACTTAAATCCAACACCAGACTGTATGGAAAACTTACAAATAGAGCTTGATGCAATCGAAAAAGATGCTAAAATACATGTTTATCCATATGGAACTATAACAGTCGGAGAAAAAGGTGAAGAGCTAGCAGACTTAAAAGGTATAGCTGATAAAGTTATTGCTTTTTCTGACGACGGACATGGAGTCCAAAAAGAAGGAATGATGTTAGAGGCAATGAAACAAGCAAAAGAACTTGGTAAAATGGTTGTTGCTCATTGCGAAGAGAATTCTCTCTTAAACGGTGGATATATACATGATGGGGAGTATGCTAAATTACATGGACACAAAGGTATTTGCTCAGCAAGTGAGTGGGTTCCAATCAAGAGAGATATAGAGCTTTCAAGACAAACTGGATGCCACTATCATGTATGTCACATATCTACAAAGGAAAGTGTTGAACTAATTAGACAAGCTAAAAAAGAAGGGGTTCCAATTACTTGCGAAACTGGTCCACACTACTTAACAATGAATGATATGCAAATTAAAGAAGAAGGAAGATTTAAAATGAATCCTCCAATAAGATCTGAAGAAGATAGACTTGCTTTAATTGAAGGAATAAAAGATGGAACAATTGATCTAATAATAACAGACCATGCTCCTCATTCTGCTGAAGAAAAATCAAAAGGATTAGCTGGAAGCGCAATGGGAGTTGTTGGTTTAGAGGTTTGTTTCCCAGTTTTATATACAAACTTAGTAAAACCAGGAATAATTACTTTAGAAAAACTATTAGAGCTTATGAATTCAAATGCTACAAAGATATTTGGAATTGGTTCAGAATTAAAAGTAGGAGCTCCTGCTGATATGACTGTATATGATTTAAATGAAGAATATGACATTGATTCATCTACATTTGTATCAATGGGTAAAGCAACTCCATTTGACGGAAACCACGTATTTGGTAGATGCAAAATGACATTCTGCGATGGAAAGTTAGTTTTTGGGGACGGAGCAAAAAAATAAAGTTAACCATAAAAGTGGGATAGTAAACTCAAAAAAATGAGTACGTCCCTAAAATTAAAGGAGGAAGCTGAGTGAATAAACGAGCAAAATTTAAGATTATTGAAAATGTGAATATTGCTAAAGATGTATTCAAGATTGTTCTTGAGGGCGATACAAAAGACATAAAAAATGCAGGACAATTTATAAATATAGAGCTTGAATCACTATATTTGAGACGTCCAATTTCAATATGCGATTATGATGATAAAACAGTTACAATTATCTACAAAGTAGTAGGTAAAGGTACTGAGATAATGGCAAATCTAAAAAATGGTGTCGAGCTAGACGTATTAACAGGATTAGGGAATGGATTTGATTTAGATTGTGATGGAGATAGACCACTTGTTATTGGGGGAGGCGTCGGTACACCTCCGATGTACAGACTGTGTAAAGATTTAATAGCTAAAGGAAAGAAACCAATAGTTATATTAGGATTTGGCTCTAAAGATGACTTATTCTTTGAAGAAGAATTCAAAAAGCTAGGTGTTGATGTATACGTTTCAACTAATGATGGAAGTGTTGGTACAAAAGGTTTTGTTACAGATGTAATGAAAGATTTAAACGATTATACATACTTCTATGCATGTGGTCCAATGGTTATGCTTAAAGCAATATGCGGAGCAACAGACAAGTCTGGACAAGTAAGTTTAGAAGAGCGTATGGGATGCGGATTTGGAGCATGTATGGGATGTACAATTAAAACTAAAGATGGTTATAGAAGAGTTTGTAAAGAAGGACCAGTGTTCAGAAAGGAGAGCTTAATATGGGAATAAATAAAGATTTAACAACAACTTTAAGTGGAGTAAAGCTAGATAATCCAGTAATTCCAGCAAGTGGAACATTTGGATTTGGATATGAATTCACTGACTTTTATGATATTAACATTTTAGGATCTATTTCTTTCAAAGGAACAACTAAAGAGCCAAGATATGGTAATCCATTACCACGTATTGCAGATTGTAAATCAGGATTAATAAATGCAATTGGTCTTCAAAATCCAGGAGTTGATAAAGTAATTTCTGAAGAGCTTCCAAAATTAAGAAGCTGCTTTAAGAAACCGTTAATAGCAAATATAAGTGGATTCGCTATAGATGAATATGTTCATTGCTGCAAGCTAATGGATAAAGAAGAGCAAGTTGAAATTATAGAAGTAAATATAAGCTGTCCAAACGTACATAATGGTGGTATGACCTTTGGAACAAATCCAGAGGCAGCTGCTGAAGTAACAAGAGCTGTTAAAGCTGTTACTACAAAACCTGTATATGTAAAATTAACACCAAATGTTACAAATATTGTTGAAATAGCTAAAGCGGTTGAAGCTGCTGGAGCAGATGGTATTGTTTTAATAAATACATTACTTGGAATGAGAATTAATTTAAAAAATAAAAAGCCAGTTATAGCCAATAAAATGGGAGGTTTTTCGGGTCCTGCAATATTTCCAGTGGCACTTAGAATGGTTTACCAAGTATATGAAGCAGTTAAGATTCCAATCATTGGTGTTGGAGGAATTGAATCTGCAGAAGATGTTATAGAAATGATGCTTGCAGGAGCTTCTGCTATTGAAGTAGGTGCTGCTAACTTAAAAAATCCATATGCTTGTAAAGAAATTATTGATAATTTACCAGCAGCTATGGAAAAATATGAAATTGATAGCTTGAAAGATATAATTGGAGCTGCACACTAATATTTAATGTGAAAAAGTAAAATCGAAAGAGGTAAAGAAATGCTACAAAAAGGTGACTATTTTAAACATTTTAAAGGTACAAGTTTAGATGATAAAAACATATGTGAGGTACTAGAGATTGGTGTTAAGTATTCTGGTGATAATTCAGATAAACCAATAGAAAATCTAATTGTATACAAGAATGTTTTTCAAAATAAGATTTTTGCACGAGAGCTTGAGGATTTAACTGCAGAGCTTTCTCCAGAAAAACAAAAAGAATATGGTCAAAAACATCGTGTAGAAAAACTAAATGAAGAAGAATTAAAATACATTAAAGAAAAATTAAATAATAATAGATAATAGTAAAGGAGTATGTAAGATGGGAAAAGGAGTTATTATAGCTTGCGATTTTAAAGATAAAGCAGATACGCTTGCATTCTTAGATAAATTTAAAGATGAAAAGTTATTTCTTAAAATTGGTATGGAGCTATTTTATAGTGAGGGACCAGATATTGTAAGAGAAATAAAAAATAGGGGGCATAAGATATTCTTAGATCTTAAGCTTCATGACATTCCAAATACAGTTGAAAAGGGAATGAGATCTCTTTCAAGATTAGATGTTGACATGACAAATGTTCATGCTGCTGGAACAAAAGATATGATGGCAGCAGGACTTAAGGGTCTTACAAAAGAGGATGGAAGTAGAAATACAATCCTAATTGGCGTAACACAGTTAACATCTACAAGCCAAGAAAGAATGGAAAATGAACTTCTAATTAAAGAGCCAATAGAGGATGTAGTTATGCATTATGCTCAAAATACAAAAGAAGCAGGACTTGATGGTGTAGTTTGTTCACCACTTGAAGTACAAGCTGTTAAAGCAAAATGTGGAAAAGATTTTATTACCGTAACACCAGGAATTAGATTCGCTGCTAAGGATGCAGGAGACCAAGTTAGAATTACAACACCTGCTAAAGCAAAAGAATTAGGTTCAGATTATATAGTTGTTGGTAGACCAATAACTCAAGCTGAAAACCCGGTTGAAGCATATAGAAAATGTGTAATAGATTTTATTGATTAATGGGGACGGAGCAAAAAATTTGAGTCTTCAGAAAATATATAAATAGATTATTTGGGGAAAGCAAAAAATTATGGTAACTTTAATTTTTTGCTCCGTCCCCAAAATTTAAGGAGGATATTTTATTATGGAAAACATGGAACAAAAAATTGCAAAGGATTTATTATCTATAGAGGCTATATTTTTAAAGCCAGATGATCCTTTTACATGGGCAAGTGGAATTAAGAGCCCTATTTATTGTGATAACAGATTAACATTAACATCACCAATTGTTAGAAATGACGTTGAGGAAGGGCTAGCTACTATAATTCAAGAAAATTTTGCTGGAGCAGAAGTCTTGATGGGAACAAGTACTGCAGGTATTGCACATGCAGCTATTACTGCTGATATACTAGGACTTCCAATGGGATACGTTAGAGGAAGTAGCAAAGATCATGGAAGAAAGAACCAAATCGAAGGAAGATTAATTCCAGGACAAAAAGTTGTTGTTGTAGAAGATTTAATTTCAACAGGTGGAAGTGTTATTGACGTTGTTAATGTTTTAAGAGAAGCTGGAGCAAATGTTCTAGGTATAGTAAGTATTTTCACATATAACATGGCTAAGAGCAAAGAAGCACTTAAAGAAGCTAATGTAAAAAATATAAGCTTATCAAACTTCGATGTAATGGTTGAAGTTGCAGCAGAAAAGGGATATATCAAAGAAGAAGATAAAGAAAGATTAATTAAATTTAGAAATAATCCAAGTGATGAAAGCTGGATTAAATAGTTAAATATTAAAGGATTGGGTATATTATACGAAAACGTAGAATATGCTCGGTCCTTTAATTGTGAGCATTTTCTAAAATAGATAAAAAATATAGAGGGATTTGTGAAATATTTTGCTCTGTCTCCAAAATTATAGAGGAATTTGTGAAATTTTTTGCTCCGTCCCCAAAATTAAAGGAGAGTTTTGATGAGAGATTTAATAGGTATAGAAGACTTCTCAAAAGAAGAGATTGACGAATTAATAGAAATTTCTAAGGATATAATGGATAATAAAGAAAAATATAGTGAAATGTGTAAAGGAAAAATTTTGGCTACTTTATTTTTTGAACCAAGTACAAGAACAAGGCTTAGTTTTGAGTCTGCAATGCTTAGTTTGGGAGGTAGTATTCTTGGTTTTTCGAATGCAAATAGTTCATCTACATCAAAGGGGGAATCACTTGCAGATACAATAACTGTTGTAAGTGGTTATTCAGATATAATAGCTATGAGACATCCAAAAGAGGGAGCTCCACTGGTTGCTTCTATGCATTCAAACGTACCAATTATAAATGCTGGTGATGGAGGACACAATCATCCTACTCAAACTTTATTAGATTTATTAACAATTAGTAAAGAGAAGGGTCATATAGATAATCTAACAGTGGGTTTATGTGGGGACTTGAAATATGGAAGGACTGTACATTCTTTAGTAACAGCATTATCACTATATAGTAATGTAAAATTTGTATTTATTTCTCCAGAAGAATTAAAAATGCCGGAATACATAAATGAAATACTTGATAAAAAGAATATTGAATATGTGGAAACAAATAACTTAGAAGGGAGCATACCTGAATTAGATATACTATATATGACAAGAATACAAAGAGAGCGTTTTACAGATGTAGAAGAATATGAAAGATTAAAAGATGTATATATTTTAGATAAGAAAAAGCTGGATAATGCGAAAGAAGATTTAAGTATACTCCACCCATTACCACGTGTTAATGAAATTGCGGTAGAGGTTGATGACGATAAGAGAAGAGCAGCATACTTTAGGCAAGCAGAAAACGGCAGATATATGCGTATGGCAATAATACTTAAATTGCTGGACGAGAAAAATTTAAATTATGAATATAAACACTTAAATGATGCTATAGAAAGCAATAATTGTAAATGCGAGAATTCCATGTGTATAACTTCTATCGAAAGGGGATTAAAGCAACTTGCAGTAAAATGTAATGATAATAAATTAAGATGCATATTCTGTGATCATGAAATAAAGTAAATGAAGTGACTACTATTTAGTGTATGCCATAAGTGATGTGGCATACACTAAATTTTATCAATTAGATAAAAGATAATATGTATATACTATTTAGACAATTCTGGTAAAGCTTTTTTTTGCTCTTGTTTTTTGTGAATTGATTTCATAGTAAATCTAGCTATTGGTTGTGCTAATATAATTTCACACCAAAATGCTACACAAAAATTGCGAGGCCAGTGCAAAAAAAACGTTTTAAATGGCTCTAAGCTTATTCCTGTTCCAATTAATCCACCAACTATCGTCATAATTGCGGACATTCCAGTAACACAAAATAAAATGTTAAAAAGAATTTTTGTATTAAAGCTATCGGAATTCTCAGTAAATTTTGAAACAAGAAATTCGGCTACTTTTCCAATAAAAAGACTTTCAATTAACATTGCAACAATCCATATAATTGGTATAAGCTTTAAAATGATAAGCATTGTTTCTTTCGAAAAACCACCAAAAGCTGTACCGATATTTAGTAATAACATTACAATTACAGTAATTAAGCAAATTATACTTCCATATAAAATTCCTTCTTTTTTCGTTTGTGGTAACCTTTTTTCATTCATATATTTTTCCTCCTTAATTCGTGAAAATATTATAACTAATAACAATTTTTTACTTTTTCACGTAAAGAATATTTTATCATTTTTTTGAATTTTATGTAAGTTTTTTTATAAATTATTTATAAGTTAAAGTGTAAAGTGAGCCAAGAAAGCTCGAATAAGAACACGAAAAATCTTTTTATTTCTACCTTTCAAAATAAGGATAATAAATTTATAATAGCCGATGGAGTAACGGTAATTGGAGAAAGTGCATTTAAATGGTGTATTGTATAATAAAGATAAAACAGAGCTTGTTCGTTATCCATCTGGAAAAGACCAAAGCTCATATAACGTTTTAGATGGAACAATTTGCATTGGCGAAGAGGCTTTTGAAAATCGTCGTAAAATTATTAAAGTTAGTTATTTCAGGTGAAATACAGTTCATGTCGTATTCTGAGATTGAAAAGTATCTTAGTAGTGGCGAGAAAAAATGCTTAGATTTTACATATAGAGCAAAGTCTTCTTAAAACTAAGTACGTAGGGAAAAAATTTTCCAGTGCCCTTTGTTTTTATGTATTTTTAGTATATAATTTTGTCATATCCAAAAAATATGATTGGAGATTAAATATGAATAATAAAAAAAATATAGAAAATAACAATTTGGCTGAGAAAAATCTTAGAAAATATAGTAAAGAAAATATGAATGAGCTATTCAAAGAATTTGGAACATCTGAGAATGGCTTAAGTGTTGTTGAAATTGAAGAGAAACTTAATGAATATGGGAAAAATTCTATAGAGCTTGAGAATAATAATACATTATTTAAAAAAATAAAAGATGCGGTAATAAATCCATTCAACATAGTACTTATATTAGTAGCAATTATTACATTTATAACCGATGTAATAATACCAGTTCAAAAAGACTATGCTACTTTTGTATTGATAGTAAGTACAATTATAATTTCAGCAATAATTTCACTAAAACAAGAAAATAAATCGGATAAAGCAGCAAAAAAATTAAAGAAAATGATTTCAAATAAGATTGATGTAATACGAGACGAGGTTCCATCAATTATAGATGTTGAAGAAGTAGTTCCAGGAGATATTGTTAAACTTTCATCAGGAGACATGATTCCAGGAGATGTTAGGTTTATAGATGTAAAAGATTTATTTATAGATCAAGCGTCGCTTACTGGAGAGTCAAATCCTGTCGAAAAATTTTCAAAATATGAAGAATGTGAGAGCGTAACCGATATACCAAATATAGGTTTTATGGGTACCAATATTGTAAGCGGTAGAGCAACAGCAGTTGTTTTAACAACCGGTAATAACACATACTTTGGAAGTATGGCTAAATCTCTATATAGTGTAAATGAAAAAAATAGTTTTGAAAAAGGAATAGATGATGTTAGTAAATTATTAATAAAGTTCATGCTAGTTATGTTGCCAATTATTTTAATTGTAAATCTGTTTACAAAAAGTAACTGGTGGGATTCACTTGTTTTTGCTATTACAATAGCAGTTGGACTAACACCAGAAATGCTTCCAGTTATTATGACCTCTACAATGGCAAAAGGTGCAGTAGATATGTCTAAAAAGAAGACTATAGTAAAGAGAATAAGCGCAATTCAAACCTTTGGGGAAATGAATATCCTTTGTACAGATAAAACAGGAACCCTTACAGAAGACGAAATTGTTTTAGAAAAATATATGGATGTTGAAGGAAATGAAAATTTAAGAATTTTAAAACATGCATTTTTGAATAGTTATTTTCAGACCGGATTAAAAAATTTAATTGATGTTGCAATCATTGCAAGAGCTGAAAAAGAAAATCTTAATATACTTAAAGAAAAATATGTAAGAGAGGACGAAATACCTTTTGACTTTGCAAGAAGAAGAATGAGTGTAGTGCTAAAAGATGAGACAGGAAAAAGGCAGTTAATAACCAAAGGTGCGGTTGACGAGATTATTTCTATTTGTTCATATATTGATATAAATGGTACAGCTGTAAAAATGACAGATGAACACAGAAGAAAAGCATATGAGGTATATCAAAAATACAATAACGATGGGCTAAGAGTTTTAGCAGTTGCTCAAAAAAACAACATTCATGGGGTTGAAACATTTGGTGTAGCAGATGAATCTGAGATGGTTTTGATTGGATTTGTTGGTTTTTTAGATCCACCAAAAAGTAGTGCAAAACAAGCCATAGAAGCACTAAAAAAACATGGTGTAGATACTGTTGTATTAACAGGAGATAGTGAAGGTGTTGCATTAAACGTATGTAAAAAAGTTGGAATAAATGTAGTAAACAGAATGACAGGAAAAGATATTGAAAATATGTCGGACGACGAATTAAAGAAAAAAGTTCCATCATGCCACTTGTATTCTAAGTTATCCCCACTGCAAAAACAAAGGGTAGTAAGAATATACCAAGAGCTTGGAAATACTGTTGGGTACATGGGTGACGGAATAAATGATAGTCCACCATTAAAGCAGGCAGATGTTGGTATTTCTGTAGATACGGCAGTTGACATAGCAAAAGAAACGGCAGATATAATTCTATTAGAGAAGGACTTAAACGTTTTAGAAGAAGGTGTTGTAAACGGAAGAAAAACATTTACAAATGTTTTAAAGTATATAAAGATGGCTACGAGTGGAAATTTTGGAAATATGATTTCAATAATTATTGCAAGTATCTTTTTACCTTTTTTACCATTGTTGCCAATTCATATATTAATACAAAATTTATTGTGCGATTTTGCACAAATTGGTATGCCATTTGATAACGTTGACATAGAATATATTGGTAAGCCTAAAAAATGGAACACAAAAGGAATTAAGAGCTTTATGTTTGCTTTTGGATTTATAAGTACCTTATTAGATATAATGTGCTTTGTAGTGTTATGGTATGTGTTAAAATTTAATTCGGTTGAGAGAGCAGTGTCATTTCAAACTGGTTGGTTTGCCTTTGGTATAATATCTCAAACATTAATTATTCATATGATTCGAACACACAAAATTCCATTTGTGAAGAGCAGAGCATCAAAACAGTTGCTTATTTCAACATTTTCAATTGTTTTTATTACATTAATAATTACATTTACAGATATAGCAACAATTTTCGACTTACAAAGATTGCCAATTCAGTACATGCTTTGGATTGTAGCCCTATTGTTTGTATATGTTTTATTCATACAGATATACAAAAAATTTTATATAAAGAAGAATAAAAAATGGTTGTAATAGTTTCGTTACACTTAATAGTAAAAAAAATGTTGCATTTATAGGCATTTTTGTATATACTTGATGTACTAAATAAGGGAGGAATAGATATGAAATTAATGAAAAAAATTACATCGGTAATAAGCTTAGTTGCTATACTTATGGTAGTATTAACATTTTCAGGATGTGGAAATGAAAAACAAAAAGAAGAAAAATATACATTAGTTGGCTCATGGAAATTAGAAGCAGATACAGATTTAGTTTATATTTATACCTTCAATGATGATGGTACAGGAAGCTATTCATATTATGGTTCAGAATTGAGTTTTTCATATAAAGATAGAGGAGATAAAGTTTCAATTACTTTCCAAGGAAATACCGTCGAAAGCGAATTTGAATATAGAATTGAAGGTGATTCGCTTATAATTAAGGACGGATTTGGAAATGATCTAACCTACAAAAGACAATAAAAAAGGGCCCAAATGAGCCTTTTTTTATATTACAGGAAATGCTTCGGAATTCCTATAATATAAAGGTTTGGCCAACATGGCACAGAAAATTTCTGCGAAATTTTCGCGCACGAACAATTATAATGTAATATAATATAAATTCATAAAAGAGGAAAATATGGAAATTAATTTAAAAGAGAATATTAGAGGTTTGAAAAATATAGTAGTTAAAAATTTAAGATGGATTTTTATGCTAATATTTGCAATTATGTTTATAACAATACTTGATAATGTAATGAATCAAGAAATATATAAGTTTGATGTAACTGGGTATGAGCTTGTTACAATGCGAATGACGGATAGTATAACATGGATTGCTAAAATTATAACAAAAATGGCAAGTCCAGTAGTTCTAATTTTAATAGCATATACGTTATACTCAGCGTTAAAAAATAAAAAAATAAAATATTCTATTGTTACAAATCTAGTAGTTGCAACGTTATTGAACTTTACAATAAAGAATATAATTCAAAGACCGAGACCTGTAGGTCACAGGTTAATTGATGAAAGTGGATACAGTTTTCCTTCAGGGCATTCAATGGTAAGCATGGCTTTTTATGGGTATTTGATATTCATTATTAATAGTAATGTTAAAAGTAAAAGTGTAAGAATAATATCAACAATTGTATTAGGTGCATTAATTATCTTAATCGGTTTAAGCAGAATTTATTTGGGAGTTCATTATGCGAGTGACGTATTCGGAGGATTTTGCATAGCACTATCATATTTAATGTTGTATACAGGAGTCGTTAAGAAGATGTTGAACGAAAAATAGGAGGTTAAAATGGAGCAGTTAAAAAACTTTATGGAAAAAATAATGCAGATGCAGCTCATAAATTCCATAGTTGTAATAGTAATAAGCTTAGTATTATATGAATTTATAGCACATTTTTTTAATAATAAAGAAAAGAATAGCAATTTAAAAATGTTTAAAAGCAAAAAAGGAAAGACTTATTATAGATTAATAAAAAGTATTATAAGATATGTATTTATAATAATAACAATATTAATTTTACTACAAGTTAATGGTGTTAATGTAAGCTCTATGCTTGCTGGTGTTGGAATTATTAGTGTAGTTATAGGTTTTGCAATTCAAGATGCTTTGAAAGATATTATAAAGGGGTTTGATATAATATCTGATTCATATTACAATGTTGGAGATGTGATAAAGTATAATGGGCTTGAAGGAAAAGTTATTTCAATTGGAATAAAAACTACCAAAGTCGAAGAATTAAAAACATCAAATATTGTATCTATTTCAAATAGAAATATAGAGCAAGTAGAAGTTGTATCAAATTTCATATTTTTAGATGTTCCAATGCCATATGAAGTTTCATTAGAAAAAGCCGAAAAAGCAATTTCAGATATTATTAATTTGATAAATAATGATGAACTTATCTATTCTTGTGAATATAGAGGCGTAAACGAATTAGCAGATTCTAGTGTTAATTATCAATTAAAAATTGAGTGTATGCCAATAGAAAAACTTCAAGCTAGAAGAAATTCATTAAGATGTATTTTGCAGGGATTAGAAAAAAATAAAATTGATGTACCATATAAACAAATTGATGTGCATCAAAAATAATATGTGATATAATTATAGCAGAACGATAGATGAACGGAGGTTTTTATGAGCGATAATAAAGATAATGTTCTAACAGCTGAAGAAAAACAACAGATGGAAGAAGTAATAAAAAGTGGCCAAAAGATTATTTTTCCTGAAAGAGCAGATCAGTGGGAAGAATACGTAAAAAGTAGATTCCAAGAAGAATATAGAGGGAAAGACGCAGTAGAGGCTCTAACCATAATAGAGGCTCTTGGTAAGGGGAAGTCTATTGAAGATGCAAAAAAAATGTTAGAGGAAATAAAACCAAATGGTGCAGCAAATGGTTTAATAAGAAGAGCTATATTATTATTTTCAGATAGAGGACCAGAGTTTTGGAAGGGGACAGCAGAAGGTCATATATCGATAAGAACTAGATGGAATTTATTTAAAATTAATAGAGAAAATAATAAATTAAAAAAATTATATGAAAACGCATTGCCTGCTGGAGAAGAACATGTGAGAGACGAAGAAGTCAAAAGTTCCGTTGGAGATAGAAGCCAAAGCTGGATTTTGAGTGAGGATGAAATACAAATAGTTAATGAGCAACAGAACGAAATTATACAAAAGGCTAAGGATCAAAGACTACAATTGCAGCAACAATCAGAAAATCAGGAACAAGATGAGTATAATAAAGGATTAGAGCGATAAGAAGAGATTTTAACTAAATAAGATAAAAAAATTACCAAAATTGTCATTGCCAATTTTGGTAATTTTATTTTCTTCTAAAAATCATTATGATAGTATAAAATCATAATATAAGTAGTTAGGAGGAAAACAAATGAGAAAAACAAAAAGTAAAGGAATAATAGCATTAACCCTAATAGTTGCTATGCTACTATCACTAGTAGTATCAAGGGTTTCAGCAACAGGAGAAACATATACAATAACAATAACTCCAAGTGGAAATTATACAGTTGCTGGAAATTGGGATAATCAAGCTGAAAAATTTAGAGATGGCGAGTTTATAGTCGGTACAAATAACTATTCTGGTGTTAAGAATGGAAATGATTTTGTCGGTACAGTTTCGTATGATGAAGATAATGGAAATATTTTAATAAAAGTACCAGTAGGAACAACAGTAAAACCAAATTATAATAGTGGAGCATTTTCTCTATATAATGGAGACACACTAGTTGGAAATGATACTGAAATTAATGGGGATATTACATTAACAATTAGAGATGCCGAGCAAAATCCAAACCCGGGAGATGGGCAGGGAGAAAATGAAGGTGATTCAGTTGGTGGAGAAGATGATATTGTTATTGATGCAAAATTTACCAATGCAACTGAGATGATTTTCATCAATAATAAAGCCGTTTATGATAACGATAATGGTACTGCATCTTTTGAAGGAACAATTGAAGACGCTGGTACGACAGATCCAACTAAAACAAATAAATTGCGATTCTGTGTTCCATTTATGGCTAATCAAATTACAGAATTCACAATAAATGGTGTTGTATATAACAAGGATTCTGAAGGTGTTGTGGTAGCAAATAATGGTGATGAATATACAATTACAGTACCGGGAGCAGCAAAATATACAATAACAGGTACTGGTGTAGCAAGCCAAATTACAGCTCATACTATAATTTGGGCTAATGTAGGTGCAGATAAGAATGCTGAAGACTTTGATGAAGATATGCTTCTAGAGCATGGAGCAGCAAGAATAATTGCTGTTTATGATAGAGAAGGAAATTTAGTTCCACCAGAGGCGTACATTGGTGAACGTAGTGATATATATGGTGTTGATGAATCAGAAGGTATGGGATGGGCTTTAATTGAGCCAGGTTATCAAGTAGTATTTGAATTTGTTCCAGAATATGGATACCAATTAACAAACGTTAGTGCAAACGGATTTGAGCTTGAACCACAAGAAGAAACAAACCAATACACATATATAATGCCAGAAACAAATATCCACTTCGCAGCAGAATTCAAAAAAGTAGATGATATAGTTAAGGCAAATGCCGATGCGGTTACAGAAGGAAGTATTACTTTAGGTGGAGAGCTTGATGGCGGCACAGCACAATTAACTGTTAACAATGTAGAATTATCATCTGACAAAATTAAAGGATTTGAAGATGCAGCAGGTGATTATACAATATCAAATTATTTAGATATTGATTTATATCAAGTATTCTACAAAGGTAAAGATGATGATAGTGATGTATGGGAAAATAAGATTGATGAATTAGATAAAGAAGCAACAATAACATTAAAACTTGCTGATGGTGTTAACATAGATGATATTGTTATTGTTCACAATGTTCATGATGGAGACGAATACGAAATAATTCAAATCGAATCTTATGATGCATCTACAAATACAATTACATTCAAAACGAAATCATTCTCTAACTACGCTATAGCTACAAAAGGTGACGGAAAGAAATCTAAAGGTGCAAAGACTGGAGATATGTTTATCCTATATGGAGCAGTAGGAGCAGTTGCAATAGCAATACTTGCTTGGGCAGAAGTTAAGAAAAATAAAAAACAAAGATAAAAATAAAGAAGAACAATTTAGATATTGTTCTTCTTTTAGCTATTCATTGTGTTATTATTAATAATTCGTATTAAAGTAGAATATTAATTTTGCTCTAGAAAGCTCTTTACTGCTTGCATTAGTTTTTTATTATATATAACAAAATGCATTTTAGGATTATTATTTTTATTAATCATAATCCAATTATTATCATTAATAGAAAAATCAATATTTTTGTATATATCTTTTTTTAGCTCTATTGATTTTTTATTATCTGTAAGGGCCATAAACTTCTTAAAGTCTTCTTCATCCTTTTCTTTGTATATTTTCATCAAAGGTTTAGCTTTAGAAAGTAAAAATTTGGCTTTCTCCTTAGCATAACTAAGCTCTTCCTTTTTTGTAGTTACATAGAACATACTTGTACTTTCCTTTTGCTTAACACATTCACCATATAATGCAACAGAGCCAGATACGCAATGTGATCCAAGGAACATGTTTGATGGTGGATTATCAAAGTAATATGGTGAAATTGACCCAGTCATATATACAGGAATCCAATTTTCAAGCCCAAGGAGCATTTCATTTAAAGGTCTATCTACATTATGAACTATATTTAGGTGAAGACCTTTTTTTAATAACATAGTAATAGCTAAAACAAATTTATTTTTAAAGTTTTCATCTTCAGCAGCTGTTGCAATTGGTAAATTATTGTAGTAGAATATAGACTCTTTTGACTTTGAAATAAGTGTGGTTTTCATAAATTCACTTTCGGCTTTTTTTCTACCTTCAGCCCCAAAGAATGCTCTACTATTCTTTAAAATAACAGGACTAGTTGGTACTTTTATTTTACTAAAGTCCTTAGAAATATAATCTTCTAATTTAAAATCATCAAGCTTATTTAGAAAGCTTGCTATACTTTGCTCATTATTCTCTGTAGAAGGTGTTCGAATCCAATCAAAGAAATTCTTTTCAAAGGCTTCATGAGTTTCTATCTGAGAGCTCTTACAACTAAATAGTGAAAGAATGATATCTTTAGAATTATCATCACTATATAAATTTTCAATATAATCACTAAGAGCTTTAATAAAGTTATCTACATCTGCAGGGCGCCTTTCTTTGTTTTTTATTCTAGAAATAAAAGATGGGTCATATCCAATTGATTTAGATAAATCTATAGTTGAAATTTTAAGTTTGTCTAATAATATATTTAAATTATCAGCAAGTGTATTATAATCTGCACTTGTGTAGTTCAAACCAGAATTTAAATTGTTTTGTATTTCTTGCATTGTTAACTCAATATTTTTTTCAGTAGCAATTTGAGAAAGAGCAGATGCCAATTGCTCAACATATTTGCTGTTAGCTTTTGGGGTTCTTTTATTGTTAAGATATCTACTTACTAAAGCAGGCGATAGATTAGTTTTATTGCAAATATCTTTTGCTGTACATTTTAATAATTCCATATATTTTGATAATTCTTCACTAAAATTCATATGCTACACCTCATGAAAATTATATAACTTTTTTTGTCTAAGTCAAGTTGAAGGAATGTGCGAGGATGGGGGGCAAGCTAAACCATGAACAATACTTATGATAATAATATCCATTTCTCTAGTCGGATTAAAAAATTGTTAAACTATAACCATTTTGTTAGAAAACAGAATTGCCCCCTTGACTCGAAATTAATATAAATGATAAAATTGGCTCGGAAAATAAAACTTGGAAACAAAAGAGATTTAATTTGGGGGATATTAAATGGACAAAAGACAAGAAGTTGAATTGATTGACCTGCTCGAAGATATAGTAGGAGAGCTTAGTGGATCGTATGTAACAGGAACGGGGAAGGATGGAATTCCTAAGAGGTTATTTCAGGTAAATGATTATTTAAGTGGTAAGAAAACAGATGCAAAGGAATGTATTTTTACACTTAATCAATTAAAAGTAATAGTAGGTAATGAAAGAGCAAAAACAATTATCGAAAAAGTCCTTAATGTATATAACAAAAGAATAGAGCTTAGTAAGAAATTACAATCAAGGATATATGGTTGTTATTCTCAAAAGATTCCTGTAAATGGAGATATTGAGAGAGCTAACTTTGAGATAGAATCCTATGAAAGAATAAATTATTTAAATCAAGAGCATTTTAGTCATATGATGAATCAAAGGTGTACGTGTGATGAGTATATTACAATAATAGAAAATCATATAAATGGCTTGAATAATGTATATTTAAAGGAGCTTGAGGAGTGGGTGAAAGAGTTTGAAAGAGTACATAATGCGAATATCGTAATAAAACCAGAGCTCATTAGTAAATATTTTGGTTCAATGGAGAGCAATAGAATTGGCTCTAATATTAGAAAACAAGAGGCGGTTAATCAGGTTTATAAGGAGTATGGTAGTTTCTTAGATAAAATGGACAAAGGTACAATTGCGGCTCAAAATAAAGAATTTTTCCCTCAAAAAATTCTTGGATATAAACTACAATATCTAATTACAAAGACTAAAATTGTTGATGCAATTAATGTGTGTATGAAAAATATAGAGACTGATATGTCTAGTAAGAAAATTTCCCAAAAAATTAAGAAAAAAAATGATGCTGTAATAAAAAAGGCACTTGCTGAAATAAAAGAGTTAGCTAATGAATATAGAACAATTATTAAAGAAATGAAATCGCAGAATAAAGAAGATGCTAAAGTTATTAAGAAAAATCAAAAGAGACAAAAGCTTCTTAACGCGGGTAAACAAATTACTGTTAAAGAAACTACAGAGCCAGTACTTACCGAAAACGAGTTAATAAAGAAATTTATTGTAGAAGAGCTAGGAGTTCCACAAATATACTTAGCAAATCCAGTTGTATATGATGCAATATTTGAATATATCCAATGCTTTAAGGAATCTAACCATGAATCTGATGAAATGAAAGTTAAAAACTTTGATACAATTAGACAAGGTTTAGCATTTTTAGAAATGCCAGAAGGAATTAAGTTTGAATATGATAGGAAAGGTAATACTAAATTAAAACAAGCGATAGAAATAAAGATGAATGACGATGGACTATGTATTATAAGAGAAAATGAAGAAAGTCCAGATGCAGAAAAGGTTTCTGCAAAATCTACTAAGCAAATGCCAAAAATATATGTTCATACAGATTCGAGAATATATGATAAGAGCACAAATATTGAAATGAGCAGAATATTTAAAAGAGCAAAACTTGCTAATAATAGTAGGGTGGAAGAAGAATCTTGTCAAAATATATACAAAAGAGATATGAAAAATATGCACTTTGTATATAAAAATAATGAAAAAAAACCATTAGATTTAAGTATAACACTAGAAGATATTGCAACTCTTGATGGTGCAGTTCGAAGTACATATGCACTTTCTGAATCATCAAGACAAACCATGATTAGAGCTATTGTAAATAGCAGGATGGTAGAAGCTAAAGAAAAATGTAAGATGGATAAAGCAAGAGGAATCAAGACAAATGTTCCAAAAGAAGCGGATGTATATGCGCAAGTTCAAAAAGACGTGGAGGAAAGTACAATTATAAAAAAATTACAAGAATCTAAGTATAGTGAAGGATTTTATAAATACCCACAATATAGGATTATGTGCGGGAAAAATTAATATAATGTTACATTTTAACACTTTTTATTTAATAAGGTCAGAGAAAGGGTTGTTCTATGGTTTTATTATTATCATAACTATTAAATAGTAATAATATAATTAGAATGTTTTACATAATACCTTGAATAAATTAACAATTTATGTTAAAATTTAAGCAGTCGATATCAAAAAATCTCAAGAAGAAAGGTTGATGTAAAATGAAAAGATACGACTATCAGCGGGCTGCAAACGAGATGTCGCTCTTTACGAGCCACAAGTTTGTAGACAAAACGGCAATTCTTAAGAAGCTCTGTACTGAACTGGCTACAAAAAACGTACGTTGGGCGGTAAGCATGTCGCTCTCATTGTTCCTTCGTGGTATTCACGACCACTTCAATGACTTTGATTTGCTCATTGCCCCGGAAGACGTTCCTGCCTTTGAAGAGGTTTTTGAATCTTTGGGTGGAAAAATTAACCACAATACGATTCAGAAGGCCGCATTTACCAGTCCGTACTACAAGGAAGCTGAGATGGATGGTGTTCCGTTTGACTTGATTGGTGATATTACCATTGAAACATATGGCACGGTGTATCGCTACGAGTTGGAGGAAATTGAATGGTTTACGCTCCGGCAGGACCTGAACATTCCCACATGCCCCATTGAGGCCCAGTATATTCTGTATTACATGATGCAGGCGTGGGAATCCAGACGTATATTCAAGACGAATCTTTGCGAGCAGTATCTTAAGGATGTTGGCGTTAAGTATCCGGAAGTGTTCAAGAGAGCGCTGGTTGGAACTGAGCTGTATTCAAAAAAATATGGTAGAGCAAACAACTGGCAGCTTCCGAATGAACTTAGCAACAATATTCTTATCATGATGAGCCAGAGCTGACGGATAACAATTGCATAAGCTGATGGAGCGGGCGGGGAAATTTTCCCTGCCTGTCTCAGCTCTTAGAGCATCAAATGAAATAATATTGTTATATAATATGGGTTTATTTTTTTTTTCAAAGTGATATAATGTGTCTAGTTTATATTAGTGAAGGGATATGATAATTATGAGTTCAACAATTAATTTTTTAGGAAAAGATTCGGGATTTGGAGATAATAATAATTCTGGATATATTGAAATTGGAAATGATTTAATGATAATAGACTGTGGATTTGCAGTTTTTAATAATATAAAAAATAGATTTGATTATAACAAGTACAACAACATATACGTGGTAATTACGCATCTACACAACGACCATGCAGGATCACTTAGCCAGTTTATATTATATTGCTGGTTTATATATCATAAAAAGGTAATAGTAGTTACTAAATGTGACAAAATGAGAGAATTTTTAGAAATTTCTGGAACTGTAGACGAAGGATATGAAATAACAGATAACGCTCTTGGAATTAAATTTATAAAAACAGAGCATGTAGCACAAATGGATGCATATGGATTCAAAATTGATGTAAATGGTAGAAAACTTGTATATACAGGAGATACATGTACATTGGATCCATACATGCCATATGTAGACGATTGTGATGAATTTTACGTGGATACATCAAAGTTTGGTGGAGTTCATTTAAAATTTGAAGATATAATTGATAAATTAAAAGAGATAAAAGCAAATGGAACAAATGTATATTTGATGCATATAGATGACTTTGAATATATAAAGAAGCTAAATAATGGGGAATTTTATATGTAAAATTTAATTAAATTATAAACATAAGAAAAATATAAATAAACAAAAGAAAGAGTGAAGATTATGAAAGAAAAAGGTATATTACTTCCAATCTATTCATTACCAAGCAAATATGGAATTGGAGATTTTGGATATGAGGCATATGAATTTATAGATATATTAAGTGAAAATGGAATAAAATATTGGGAAATTCTACCAATTAATGCATGTAATAGATTACCATATTCACCAATAAGTTACTACGCACTTGAAGAAGATTTTATATCACTTGATAAATTAAAGAGCTCTGGATTAATTGGTAACCCAGAAGAAAGACCAATTACAGATAGAGCTGTGTATGATAATTTTAAAATAAAATACTATAAAGAAGCATATGCAAATTTTAAGAAAAATGATAAATACGATAGATTTATTACACATAAAGAAATGCGACAATATGCCGAGTATATGAATAAAACTGAAGGGGAAGATGTAGAGTACTACTTATTTTTACAATTTATACTAAATAGACAATGGATAGAGCTTAAGCGATATGCAAATGCAAAGAATGTGTACATAATTGGAGATTTACCATTCTATCCCGTTTTTGATTCAGTCGAAACAATCTACTATCCAAAATACTATGAAATAAAAGATAAAAAGTATACTTTTGAAGCAGGAACTCCGCCAGATTATTATAATAATAACGGGCAAAAATGGAATGCACCAGTATATAATGTTGAAAATATAAAGAAGGATAACTACGAGTATATTGTACATAGGTTTAGATATCAGCTAAAATTATTTGATAAATTGAGAGTAGATTATTTTAGAGGATACGATTCTTTCTTTAGGATTCCGTTTGGACTTACAGGTAAAGATGGTGAATATACAGATGGATTTAGTTATGGATTCTTCGACGAACTATTTAAATATAAAAATATAAATCCAGATGACTTGATTGTTGAAGATTTGGGCGATATAAGAGCCGAAACTGAAAGACTAAGAGAGCACTATGGGTTTACAAGGCAAAAGATATTGCAATTTTCACTAGATTTGAATAATTCATTTGATATTGATAATGATGATGAGAATGTACTAGCATTTCCAGGAAACCATGATTGCCAAACTTTATATGGATGGTATAAGTCATTGAGTGATGAACATAAGGAGAATGTAAAAAAATTTCTTAGAAATAATGAATGTAATGATATAAATATTAATATTGGTATGATGCAGTATTTTAATAAGTCTAAATCAAAAATAGATGTATTCACTGTACAGGATATTTTAGGCCTGGATGATAGTGCAAGAATTAATCTTCCAGGAGTAGATAGAGCAGAAAATTGGTCTTGGAAATTAGTTGATTTTAAAAGCTTAAGGGAAGAAATAAAAAATTTTAAATAGCTCAAAGAAAGGCATAAGTTAATGGATGTATTGAGTTTGAAAGAGAGCCAAATCATAAGAATTGAAGGCAATAGATATAAGGTGTTAAATATGACAAAATTTGTGGAAAAGTCTTCGTATTGGATAGAGTACAAATTGCAAAATATGGAGAGTTTTAAATGCTATTATTTAAATGTAGAATTGTCTCAAAAGGCAATTCTATATGAAATACAAGATGAAAGTGCAATAGAATTAAAAATGAATATTAATTTTCATGGCGAGGAGTTTTCTTTATTTGAGAAAGGACAGGGAAAAGTGGAAACATATTATGGATTAACTGATGTTGCCGTTGGAGATGTGGACGAATATTATGAATATGAAAGTAAAGAAAATTTAAATAGAGTTCTATCAATAGAAAAATGGAGAAATATAACAGAAATAAGTATTGGAAAGGTAATAAAAAAGTCAGATATAAAAATATTAAATGAATTTGATGAGTAGAGGAGATTTGGTGTAATGCTAAAAAAGGGACAAGTTATATATATTCGAGGCGAAAAGAATGTAGTAATTAACATGATAGAATTTAAAGAAGGTACATGGGTGTGGCAAGAATACGAAATTGTAAATGTACAAACACATAAGCATACGTGGCTTAGCATTGAGCCAGATGAAAATAATAGGCTAGAATACTATGTTTATGAACCATACAGAGGATTCGTAAATGAGAGTAATATAGAATTTAATGTTAATGAAAAGAAATATAAACTATATGAAAGTGGAAATGCTTATGTAAAAAGCTACTTTGGAAATGCTGATGTAGATATACATGAACTATGTAATTTTTTTGACTACTTATGTGAAGAAGATAATACAATAATTTCCGTTGAAAACTGGGATGGTGAAAGAGAAGTTAGTATTGGTTACAAAATTTACGATAATGAATTGAATGTTACTGAAGAGATAGACAAAAAAAATGCTAAGAAAGCAAATACAAAACGGAGTAACGACATTTATTGGTGTAATATCAGTATATTTTATAATTTGTATTTTTTCAATGGTTCCAGGTTTATTAACAAATAAGTCTATGAGAACGTACCTAAAGAAACAATCATCTAAGTACGAATATGTAACGTCAGTTACAAGCAATGAGAACAATAAAAAAGCTCAGTTATATAAATCATCTTTTTCAACAATCGATGAAACCGTAAAGGATATTATAGATGGTGTACCGGAAGGTATAACTAAGACAAAGGACTTAGATGAAACTACTGATGAAGATGGAATTGGGCTAGAAACGTCAAAAGAGTACGCATATGTATATATGGAAAACGGAAAAGTTTATGTTCAGGTTTCAGAAAAGAAGTATGTAGAAAGCTCTGGATCAACATATCATAGTTCGCATAGAAGCTATTATTACAGAACTTATAGTTCAAGCAATGAAAATTCAAAATACAGAAGTTATGCTACATCAGCAAGGCAAAGTAGTATAAATAGTCGAAGTAGCTCTGG
The DNA here is from genome assembly GCA_017404545.1 of Clostridia bacterium. GTDB lineage: Bacteria > Bacillota > Clostridia > TANB77 > CAG-508 > CAG-492. The sequence continues at coordinate 119,902 of JAFRCC010000022.1, read as the reverse complement.
AGGGGGAACCAGCTCTGGAAAATAAAGATATATTTATAATAAAAATATAGCATGTGCATGTGTAATGCGCAAGAAAGGAAAATAGTATGAATATTGATTGGATGGAAATTTTAAGGAGCATAGGATATGCAACAATAGGAATTATTCTTATGATGATTTGTATGTTTATTTTTGACTTATGTGTTCCATATAATTTCAACAAAGAATTAAAAGAAAAAAATGTTGGAGCAGGTTTTATAATTGCTGGTATATTTATTGCTGTGGCAATAATAATTAGAACTGTAATTAGATAAGAGGGAGGTATTTTTATGACATTTTTATCAAGTATTATTGAGATAGTTATATATGTTGCAATAGGTTTAATATTTTGTATTTTAGGATATTTCACTACAGCATTGATTTTTAAAAAAGACTTTAGCTTAACGGAGGAAATAGATAATCACAATAAAGCTGTAGGAATAATGGTAGGTGGCATGTTTATAGCAATAGCCATAGTAATGAGTGGTGTTTTGTAAAATGGAAGAGAAAAGTATAAAATTCGATATAAAGCTTTTATTTATAACAACACTTTTAATATCGATTTGCTCAATTATATATGAATTATTAATAAGTGCCATTAGTTCATATATTCAAGGCGATAGCATAACACAATTTTCAATAACAATTGGTTTATATATGAGTGCAATGGGAATTGGCTCTTATTTGTCAAAATATGTAAAAAATAAACTGTTTAACAAATTTATTTTTGTAGAAATGAGTATAGGCTTGCTAGGTGGATTTTCTACATTCATTCTATTTATGGCAAATATATATACAGAAATATATGATTTGGTAATGTATGTATTAATCATTTTAATAGGAATTTTCGTTGGATTAGAAATACCTATACTAACAAGAATAATTGAAGGGAATAATAGTGATGTAAGAAAAAATTTGGCTAATATATTCACTTTTGACTACATAGGTGGATTAGTTGGATCTATTGCTTTTCCGCTATTTTTATTTCCAAAACTTGGTTTTATAACAACGGCACTATTAGTAGGCTCTATAAATGTAATTACCGCAATTTTAATAATTATAAAATATAAGTCACAGATAGAAGGTTTTAAAAAAGTTTTAACAATATCAATTACATGTTTATCTATAATTATAGCTTTTTTGTGCTCTGCAAATATAATTACAAAAAAGATAGAAGCTGGATTATACAGGGACGATATTATCTTGTCGGAGCAAACACCATACCAAAAGATTGTAATGACTAAACACAAGGATGATGTTAGATTATTTCTAGATGGAAACTTACAGTTTAGCTCTATGGATGAGTACAGATACCATGAAGCATTGGTACATATACCAATGATGTATGCTAAGTCTCATCATAATGTACTTGTATTAGGTGGCGGAGATGGGTTGGCAGCAAGGGAAATATTAAAATATAATGATGTGCAGAAAATTGTATTAGTAGATATTGACAAAGATATGACTGATTTGTGTAGAAACAATAGTGAGATAACAAAATTAAATGGTGGTTCGTTAGATAATGAAAAATTAACTATTATTAATCAAGATGCGTATATGTTTGTACAAGAGAACACAGAATTGTTTGATGTTATAATAATTGATTTTCCAGATCCAAATAATACAACATTAAATAAATTGTACACCGATGTTTTTTATAACTATGTAAAAAACATTTTAACACCAGAAGGTGTGATGGTTTGCCAGTCTACCAGTCCATACTATGCACCTAAATCATATTGGTGTATAAATAAAACAATAAAAACACAATTTGAAAATGTTATTCCATACCATATACAAGTTCCTTCATTTGGAGAATGGGGATTTAATATGGCATTTAATGGAGAGCATAATAGACATGACTTGGTTGTAGATACGAAATACCTTAGTGCTGATAATATAGATTCATTATTTGTATTTGGAAAAGACGAGAGTGTGGACCTTGAGAAAATTAGTGAGAATAACATGTTCGAGCCCTCATTAATTACATACTATAACGAAGAAGTACAAAATTGGTAGCATTTGAAATTTTAAGAATTAAGAAAATAAACTACAGTTTAGCTTTAGTTCAAAGGAGATGGCGAAGTGAAAGCTATTATGTATAACTACAATAAGTGGATAACTTATGATGTAACAAAGGAAAAGGAAATAATAGATCGATTAGAAAATATATTAGTAGAAAGTGGTTTTAAAATTGTAAAAAAAGCTGAGCACTATTTTGAGGTTCAGGGATACACTGCACTATGGTTGCTTTCAGAAAGCCATTTTGCTGTGCATACTTTTCCTGAAGAATGTAAAATGTACATTGAAATTTCAAGTTGTGTAAAAGAGTATTATGACAAATTTGTAGATAAATTGAAAGAAATTGTATAATTTCAAGTGTATGGAACTGTATATTTAAAAAAATGAGTTTATAATTTGACATAATTTGTATTTCTTGATATAATAGCGAAATCCGTTTAAGGTAATTAAATTTTAAGGGAGGAATGAAAACCATGTTCGATTTCAAAAGAGAGCGGGTAAACGACAATTGTACGATGCAGAAAAACCAGCTTTACGTGGAATACGGAGTGGAATGTCCGTGCAATTGTAGCTTTTGCCATAATAAGGTGAAGGCCCAGAATTGCAAAACTGTTTGCTTAGAAAAAGTGGATGAAACTGTACTTCAGTATGCACCATACTGCAAACGTATTGTCTTTGGAGGAGGAGAGCCACTTCTTCAGTTTGACAAAATCTTGGCTCTTGTACGGAAAATAAAAGAGCAGTGCTCTGAGCCTGATAACTTTGTGCGTTTTGATGAATTGTCGGAGTATAACTATATCAAGTGTCAGATTGTTACAAACGGAGCAAGAGACCTTTATCTGAAACATCTGTATAACCACAATGGTGTTAGGCAGGCTATTATTGGAATTCTGTTGGGTGAGAAGAGAGCAGATGAGGTAGCAGAGAATGCAAAGTGCGATATTTGCCATATGTTTGACAGAATCATTCTTAGTAGACATCACTATGACGATCATGCGAATGAAGCAATTTTCGGAGCTGGTGTCGATTTACTGAGAACATCCGATATGCGTGGACTTTGCTCTGGACAAAAAAGCAAAATCTTACTTCATTGTGTGTGTCAGAGCGGTGGTATTGATAGCAGAGAAGAGATTTTTAATTATATCGACTGGGCAATTAAGCTTGGGTTTAAAGATATATTGTTCTCGGATCTCGATATACACTATACTCCGCAAGACGTATACAGTAACAAGAATATTTCTTCGAATCTTTTTCAGAGCGTGCTGGATATGTTTGTTATGTGGCATACAGGAAGAATGCCTTACGTTGTTTACAATTCATCCGGATATCGAACTACAACAGTAAGCATCCCAATTGGGTTGTTTATTGGAGGAGAGCATGTTATGGACGATGAAGCGGTTAATATTTCGTTCAAAGAATACATGGATATTTCAGGAGGAAACAGACGCTATTACAACTACAACAACGAAAAGATTGTGCATTCGGACGGAACTATCAATTAAATTTATTTTCTGAAACAAAAAAGAGCGCTTGGGCATGGAAAACTATGTTTGGGCGCTTTTTTTGCATTAAATTTTATCTTTCGCAATTATCATAATATTCGTTATTGTTCTAATATTAAATGGTTGTGGTATATTTTTTTTGAGCGTATTGCTTAAAATTCAAAAAAAGTGTATAATTTGGTGTTAAAGTTTATTATATATATTGAGAAAAGATTAGTATATGATTAAAAAGGAGAAAAATAAATGTTGAATCAGTTTTCAAGAACAGAATTAGTAATAGGAAAGGATGCAGTAGATAAATTAAAAAATTCGAAAGTAGCAGTATTCGGAATTGGTGGAGTTGGCTCATTCGTAGTAGAAGGTTTAGTTAGAGCAGGTGTATCAAATTTTATATTAGTTGATGATGACAAAATATGTTTAACCAATCTTAATAGGCAAATAATTGCTACAAGAAAAACGATTGGTAAATATAAGGTAGAGGTTGCAAAAGATAGAATTCTTGAAATTAACCCAGATGCTAATGTACAAGTTGTGCAGGAATTCTTCATGCCAGACAGCGATGAAATTTTAGATAATACAGTTGATTATATAGTTGATAGTGTAGATACGGTTACAGCTAAGATTGAACTTGTTATGAGAGCAAAAAAATTAAATATTCCAATAATATCAAGCATGGGAACAGGAAATAAACTTGACCCAACAAGATTTGAAGTAACAGATATATATAAAACAAGTATATGCCCACTTGCTAAGGTTATGAGAAAAGAGCTAAGAGCAAGAGGTGTGGAGCATTTAAAAGTTGTATATTCAAAAGAAGAGCCTATAAAGCTAGATGATAAATCGGAAGCAAGCTGTAAAAATAATTGTATATGTCCTCCAGGAACAAAAAGAAAATGCACTATAAGAAACCAAGTACCAGGAAGTGTTTCTTTTGTGCCATCAGTTGCAGGCTTAATAATAGCTGGAGAAGTAGTTAAGGATATTATCTGTAAATAATTGCGTTATAGATTAAAAAAAATAAAATTAATAAACATATTGACTTTAATTCTGATAAAAAATATAATAAATGTGAAATTGATGTCATATTTTATAAAAAAATATATATGAGTATTTAATAAATATTTTTAGGAGGAATTATGGAAGAAGAAACAAAACATGATTTAGTAAAAATAATTGCATCTGCAATTCTACTTGGAATTGCGATTGCTATAGAAAAAGCTTCCAGTTTACCAATATGGGCAAATCTATTAATATACTTGGTTCCATATTTTATTGTAGGTTTTGAAACAATAAAAGAAGCACTTGAAAATATAGTGCATGGTGAGATTTTTGATGAAGATTTTCTTATGTTTGTTGCAACAGTTGGGGCTTTAGCAATAGGATTTATTCCAGGTGGAGAGCCACAATTTGCAGAGGCTGTTTTTGTAATGTTATTTTTCCAATTAGGGGAACTATTTGAAGGAATTGCCGAGGGAAAAAGCGAAAAATCTATTGAAGCTTTAATGGAGATAAGGCCAGATTATGCATATATAGAAAAAGGTGGAAAAACTGAAAAAGTTAATCCTGAAGTTGTTGAAGTGGGGGATATAATGGTAATTGCACCAGGGCAAAAGGTTCCAATGGATGGTGTTATTATCGAAGGAAAAACTAGTTTAAATACAGTGGCAATTACCGGAGAGAGTGTTCCAAGAAAGGTTGCAGAGGAAGATGTAATTTTATCTGGGTGTGTAAATATAAATGGAACAGTCAGAGCAAAAGTTACAAAGAAATTTGAAGATTCAACAGTTGCAAAAATTATTGATTTAGTTAAAAATGCGTCAGAGCAAAAATCAAAAAGCGAGAAATTCATTACTAAATTTTCAAAGATATATACGCCAATTGTTGTAATAGCGGCTGTGTTATTTGCAGTTATTCCGCCATTAATTTCAGGTGATTTTCTTGGAAGTTTTTCAACATGGCTTTTAAGAGCATTAACATTCTTAGTTGTTTCATGTCCTTGTGCTCTAGTCATATCTGTTCCTCTCGCATTCTTTGGTGGAATAGGTGGAGCATCAAAGAAAGGAATTTTAATTAAGGGATCAAATCATGTTGATTCACTTGCTAAAATTGGAACAGTTGTATTTGATAAAACTGGAACACTAACAGAAGGTGTATTTGAGGTTGTTGCAATACATCCCGAAATTTTTGATGAAAATAAGCTATTACATTTAGCTGCACATGTAGAGCGCTATTCTTCGCATCCGATTGCAATTTCGTTAAAAAGCGCATATGAGAACGAGGATGATGATTGCTCTGTAACAGAGGTTGAAGAGTTTGCTGGTCAAGGAGTTAAAGCAAAAGTAAATGATGATGTAGTATATGTTGGAAATTATAAATTAATGGAAAAATTAGGAGTACAATGGAAAAATTGTGAGAAGTCTGGAACAATTGTGCATGTGGCAATAAATGGAGAATATTTTGGTCATATTATTATTTCAGATAAAATAAAAGCTGATTCAAAAAATGCTGTAGGAAAAATAAAGCAAGATAGAATAAAAACAATTATGCTTACAGGTGATCATATGGATGTAGCAAAAGATGTTGCAGGAGAGCTTTCTATTAATGAATATTATGCAGAGCTTTTGCCACAAGATAAAGTTACAAAGATTGAAGAAATAATAAAGGAAAAGCTCCCAAAGAGTAATGTGGCATTTGTTGGTGATGGAATAAATGATGCTCCAGTAATAGCAAGGGCTGATGTTGGCATAGCAATGGGGGCAATTGGATCTGATGCTGCAATTGAAGCTGCAGATGTAATTTTGATGGAAGATAAAACATCAAAAATAGCAGAAGCAATTAGAATTGCAAAAAGAACAATAAAAATTGCAGAGGAAAATATAATTTTTGCGATAGCCATAAAAATAATTGTTTTAATACTAGCGGCATTTGGATATGCACCAATGTGGCTTGCAGTATTTGCAGATGTTGGAGTTACGGTACTTGCAGTACTAAACTCAATGAGAGCACTTAAATAAAATCAAATGAGGAACGAAGAGGGACGGCTCTATTTTGTTCAGAAGTAATGTGTAGCAAATGGCATTTGACATAAAACAGAAGCTATGATATAATTTCCTCTGTAATAATTTTTTGGTAGTTGACATATTGGACGTAGAAAGCTAGAAGATTATTACATGTACTTCAACGGATTCAGGTGAAGTGTAACTAAAAATCATATTCTGATTAGATGAGATAATACAACTAGATGTGATTATTAATCATTAAAACAAAAAGAGAAGGTGGCTCTATATTGTTCGAATATACTTTCGCACAATATAGAGCCATCTTCTTTTTGATATTGTAATTTTGAATTCATTAGTATATACTTATGTTAGACTGATAGAAGATTTTACAAAAGAGCATAAGTGTGATATAATGGTTGATATTTTGTAAAAGTTAGGGGAATAAATGAAAAAAAATAAAAAAATAATTTTTAACTTAATATTTTTTATTTTGCTGATTACTCTAACATTTTACATACTTTTAAAAGATCAAAATATATTAGACATATTTAATCTAATGCTGAATTCAAATAAAACATTTATTTTAATTGCTGTATTTTGTATGTTCATATATTTGCTTTTAGAAGGTGTAAATATGTTAAGAACCATAAGAATATCGGGAAATAAAGGAATTAAGCTGGCAAGTAGCTTAAAATATTCATTTATAGGATTTTTCTTTAGTGCAATAACACCTGCTGCTAGCGGCGGACAGCCAATGCAAATTTATTATATGCATAGAGACAAAATTTCTGCAGCAGATTCAACGCTTGCATTACTAATGAATTTATGTTGCTTCCAGATAGTAACAATTTCTATGGCTTTGATAAGCTTGATATTTAACGCGCAATACTTACAAGGTGGAATGATTGCTTTATTTATTGTAGGTATAGTACTTAATTCGTCGGCTCTTGCACTACTTATTATTGGTATTTTTTCAAGGAGATTATCGAAGTGGCTTGTTAATTTAGCAATTAAAATTTTAAAGAAATTTAAGATAAGAAATGCTGAGTCAAAAATAGAAAAATTGAATAGTGAATTAGATAAATACCATTCAACATCGAAATATATAAAACAACATAGGAAACTAATGGTAAAAATGGTATTAACTACGCTGGTGCAAATTATGGTGTATTATAGCATTCCGTATTGGATATATAAAGCTCTTGGTTTTAGTGGAGAAAATATTATAAAAATGATAGGGCTTCAAGCAATTTTATATGCAACGGTTTCTGGAATTCCACTTCCAGGTGCAGTAGGAGTGAGCGAAAGTGGCTTTATGAATATATTTAAATCAATCTTCACTGAGGAAACTATAAGTGGAGCAATGCTTATAAATAGAGGCGTTAGTTTTTATTTGTTTGTTATAATAAGTGGAATAGTTGTAATTATTAATTTGTTTAAAACCAAGAAAGAAGACAAAATAAAAGTCATAGATGAATCAAAAGAAGAGGTATAACGCTTGAAAATGTAGGCTTGTGCTTTTTTATAATGTGAGGTATAATACCAATGTAGAAATATTGAGGGGAAGAAAAATGATAAATATATTGTTCAGTGGAAATGAAAAGGTTTTTGATGGTGCTTTAACAGAGCTTATATCAATAACAAATAGAACAAGGGAAGCAATAAATTGTTATATTTTTACAATGGATGTTTCGAGAATTAAGCCCGAATATACATCAATGAGGGATGATCAAATAGATTTTTTGAACAAAATTGTAAAAGAAAAAAATCAAAATAATAAAGTTATAAAAGTTGACGTTACAGAATTATATGAAAAAGAGTTCGGCAGATGTAAAAATGAGAATGCATACTGCACGCCATATACTTTACTTAGATTACTTGCAGATATGATACCAGGAATACCAGATAAGTTATTATATTTAGATATAGATATGATGGCAGATGATGATATATCTAAGCTGTTCAACATAGATATAGAAAATTATGAATATGCAGCTGTTAAAGAAAAATATGGCTGTTGGCTTATTAGACCAGATTATATAAATGCAGGGATGTTGCTACTTAACATGAAAAAAATTAAAGAAACAGGATTGTTAAAAAAGGCAAGAGATAGAATAAGAAATAAGAAAATGCTTTTTGCCGATCAAAGTGCAATTTTTTACTCAACAACAAAGAAAAAAATTATTCCAAGAAGATTTAATGAGCAATCTAAGTTTAACAGAAAAGGAACTGTTATATGCCACTTCTGTAAGAGATTAATGTTTAGACCATTTCCTCCACATACAGAGAATTATAAGCAATGGCATGTTGATGATATACATAGAGAGTTAAAATGTTATCATTTTGATGACGATTTAAATGAGTATTTAAAATTAAAGAAGAAATATGAAGAAATTTTTAAATAAATGAAAATAGAAGGAGTATAAGAAAGAAAAATGAATAAGAAATTTAAAGAAGAAATTCCTATTTTCTTCGCAGTTGATGATAATTATATACCATTTTTAGGTGTGGCGTTAAAATCACTTATAGAGAATTCCTCAAAAGAATATAAATATAAAATTAAAATTTTATATACAAGTGTATCAGATTCAAATATAAGGAAAATAAAGAGCTATGAAAACGAGAGCTGTGACATTGAATTCGTAAATCTAAATTGTCAAGTTGAAAAAATAAGAGATAAGCTATATACGAGGGATTATTTTTCAAATACAACGTATTACAGATTGCTAATACCAGAGCTATATCCAGAATATAGCAAGGCTATATATTTGGATAGCGATATTGTAGTATTAAAAGATATTGCTAAATTATATAATACAAATATTGAAGGAAATTTATTAGCAGCAGCGCCAGATGACGTAATTCAAACGATTGAGGTGTTCCAAAATTATGCTGAAAAAGTTGTTGGAGTTTCAAATTACGAAAATTATTTTAATGCTGGAATTCTTGTAATGAATTTAAAGGAGCTTAGAGAATTTAAATTCAAAGAAAAATTTATGTATTTATTAAGCACAACTAAATTCTCTGTAGCGCAAGACCAAGACTATTTAAATAGATTATGTAAGGGTAAAGTTGTTCTTATACCAAAAACATGGAATAAAATGCCGGTAAGTGGTGATTGTGTTGAAAGAGCTAAAATAAATTTAGTTCATTATAATTTAGCTTTTAAACCATGGAAATTTGACAATACATTGTATCAGGAATATTTTTGGAAGTATGCTAAAAAAACAGAATTTTATGATGAAATTGTAAATATAAAGAAAAATTATACAGATGAAGATAGAGAAAGAGACAGTGAAGGCGATAAAAAGTTAAGAGCTTTAGCTCAAATCGAATGTGATTGTGTTGGTGATGATAGGGTTTCAAGCAGGGTAAATAATAATGTAAGAAAAGATATTGTTACGAGTAATGTATATTTTGGTAGTGAAGATAGCAACCAATTTTTTGAAAGTTTTCTTGCGTATGAAGGATAATAAAATTTAGTTTAAGCCAGAAGTAATTTGTACTTTTGGCTTATCACATATTAGTTAGTTTTTGGGAGAAGATATGAAAGAAAAAAAGATTATTTATTACGAAGATGAATTAAATGATGAATTTTCTGAGGCGGTAATTATTCCAAGAAAAATAGATGAGAACTACAAATATAAAAAGAGCTTTATGTGGAATGTTATATCATACATTTTTCAAAATGTACTTAGTATGCCAATTAAGTATTGTTATGCTAAATTTAAATTAAAGATAAAGTTCGTTGGAAAAGAAAAGTTTAGAAAATGTAAAAAAACAGGTTTTTTTCTATATGGAAATCATACACAGATTTTTGCAGATACATTCATACCAAGTTTAGCAGATTTTCCAAAGAGAAATTTTTTAATAGTAAATCCAGAAAATATTTCTATGAAAGGATCTGGTTGGGTTGTTGAGCTACTAGGAGCAGTACCCGTGCCAGGCAATATAAAGGCAACAAAAAATTTTATGGATAGAATCGAAGAGCTTCAAAATAAAAATTGCTCTATTACAATTTATCCAGAAGCTCACATATGGCCATACTACACAAAAATACGACCATTTAAATCAGTATCGTTTAAGTATCCAGTAAAAATGCACAAGCCTGTATATTGCTTTGTAAATACATATCAATCGTATGGGAAAAATAATGATAAAGTGAAGCTTGTAACATACATAGATGGGCCATTTTATGCAGACAAAAATTTATCTCCAAAGGAGGCACAAGAGCAGCTTAGAAATAAAGTTTACGAAACAATGTGCAAACGTAGTGAAAATAGCAATATTGAAGTAATTAAATATATAAAAAGGGATAGTTCCGTTTCGTTATAGGGTTAGATCAAAAGAAATGGAACTATCCCTTTTCTTTTCACATTTCTGACTTTTAGGACATAAGATGTAATATAAAATCGAAAAAAGGAGGATTACGTATGAATAGTTATAGGTATAGAAAATGTTGCAATAATATGTTAAATAGTAATAATGATGAGTCAGAAAATGAAGCCAACCTTGCTATTAGTCAGACCTGTAGCATGGTAAGCAATAATCAAAATAAAGTCAACGATTGCTCATGTGGATTTGATGTAGAATCTAATTCAGGATTTCCAGATAATCCAATGTTTGGGCAAAGCTATGTTCCAATTCAACAAATGAGAAAGGTTTTCAGACCAGATGTTGGATTAAAAATGGGAACAATTTTTCCAGAGCTTGTGTCTCCATATACACCATGCCAAAGCATCAGAGAAATAGAATTTTTGAAGAATTCCAATCAAATTGGGGAGGGATGCAACGAATGAATGACGAATATATAAGCTATGAAGATTATCAAAAAGAACGTGAAATTGCGGCGTACAATAGAGCATGTGGTATGAATGAAAATCAAACGAGAGAAGAAATGATAAATAAAATTAAGCAGTATAAATTTAGTATAATTGAACTTACTCAATATCTTGATACACACCCAGACGACAAAAGAGCAATATGTATGCATAGAGAATATTGTAACAGATACAAAAATTTGGCAGATCAATACCAAAAAATTTATGGGCCATTAACTAATATGTTTCCATGCAATAAATGGAGATGGATTGAAGAGCCTTGGCCATGGGAAAGGGGGAATTATTAATGTGGACGTACAATAAAGTATTAGAATATCCAATTAATATAAAAAATAGAAATCCTCAGCTAGCTAAATTTATAATTAGTCAGTATGGAGGTCCCGATGGGGAACTTGCTGCGTCACTTAGATATCTAAGCCAGAGATTTGGTATGCCAGACCAAAAGTCTAAGGCAATACTAAATGATATAGGAACGGAAGAATGGGCTCCAAAATGTTGTCATTTAATCTGTTTATTGCTATGCAAAATCAACTATTGACAACAAAATGGTGCGTATTCGTTTGTTCCATTTTGTTATCAAACTTTTAAAAGCTCATTTAACACATTTCTTTAGAGAAATTTTATGAAAAAAATTTTTATAGATATATTAGGAAAGCTCTTTTTATAGTTTACAAAAAATGATATAATAAACAAAATTTAGAGAAAAAGGAGAAAGCATGTATATTGTTTTTTTAGATGAATCACGGACAACCTGGTGGATTTAATGTTGAATTTCCAACAATAAGAAAATATAAAGGCAATATTTATGGTGCTGGAATTAAACTATATTTAGAAAAATAAAAGTATGGAGGAAAGCTATGCCGAATTTTATTGATAATATATTAAGAGTATTTAATAAAATATTTAGAAACCAAAATACTCTTGAGGCATCACAAAGTGAGACATTTCTTCAAAGTGTTTTGAAAGCTGGTGTTATTAGAGAGTATACAGATGGTTTAGAAAGAAAATTAAATTTGCAATATTTGGATAACCAATATGGAAAACAAATAGGAAACGGAAATAATACATACGATTTTGAACTTAAGAGCAAACTTACAGAACAACAAGTACTAGATTTAGCAAAAAAATTCTTTAGTAGTCTAGGCACAGATTTTGAAAAAAAGGCAGAGCCTGTAATAGATGGCAAAAGTACAAAATTTAAATTTATTACTGAACCTTATGGTAAAACTATTATAAATGGACAACCGCTTGGTCCTGCATTAAGAAATTTTGATGAAATTTTCTGCCCAATGCATGGTGATTTAAGAGACCTTTATAGTGTGGTTCATGAAGTTACACATTCAATGGATTTGGAAAAAGGAGAAACAGAAGCACGAACTATTTTTGGCGAAATAGCTCCTCAATGTATGGAAAGATTATTAGATGAGTTTTTATTAAATATGAGGGATACAGATATGCAAAAATATGGATTTGATAGAGATACAGTAATCCAAGATGTAAGACATAGAATAATTTCCACATTTTTGGACAGAAAAGACACAACTCGTATGCTTAATAGAGGTACATATTTTGATCGAATTGATAGAAAGGAAAAACCATATTCTTTTAAAGAAAAAAGAGAATTTTTAAGATATACTTTAGCACAGATGTATGCAACTGAATTAATGCAAATGCCTGAGAATAAGCGAGTAGATGTATTGCGAGAACTAATGAAAAATATTCAAGAAAATGACATGACATTATGTAGTAAATCTTTTGGAGTGGATTTGTTTAATAAAATAAAAATGCAAAATGTATTAAATAACGTGACTGAAAGTGTAAAAAGAAACGACCACATGATTGTAGAAAAAAACACCATGGATAGAATATTAAGACAAGTAAAATTAGGAAAAGATTTTAAAGTGCAAGTTTTTAACCAGATAATTCATGTTTCATTGCAATCAAAAATTCCTTTTGTATTAGTAACACCAGCACATATACAAGATGGGCAAACACTGATAGTAAATACAAATAACAATGAAACAACTAATCAAAATGAGTTATTTTTACAAGCAATGGGTGAAGCTAAAGATTTAAATAATTATTTAAAAGGTTCTGCACCAATACTTATTCCAATTTTACCTAGTTTAGGTCAAATACCGCCATATTATCAACAACTATCTGCAGACTGTTTTAAAAACGGAGAGAGACCAGACTTAGATATAGTTCAATGTATAAATTTAGCAAAGGAAATTATGAAAAAAGAGCATGGAGTAAATCTAAATGACAAAATTTTCTTAAATGGTTATTCAGCACCAGGAGTAGCAGCTCAAAGATTTGCATTGCTACACCCAGAATTAATAGATACGCTTTGTGTAGGTGGTGCAAGTGGTAGTATTCCAATTCCATCTTCACAATTAGATTATCCATTAGGCACAAAGAATTTTAGACAATTATTTGGACAAGATTTCAATGAGGAAGCATATAGAAAAATCACATTTAACTACTATGTAGGAGAATTGGAAACATTAACTGAAAGCCATGATAGAAATGGAAAAGTTTATCCAATGCATGATATGAGTTATATGGAAAGAAGTGTTCCGAGTTTACAAGGTGAACAATATAGACAAATGTATGGTCAAGATATGTTTGCACGTGCTGATACTATTGTTAAGATATTACAAAAAGATGGTTATAAGATTAGTCATCAAGTTTTGCCAAACATTGCTCATAATGATAGAGAAGCTAATGATATAATGAAAAGATTTCCAAGTATTAAAGGTGCACATGGAATATTAAGTTGCAATGATGGAATAATAAGAAAATCATATAATAATATGATTCAAAGTAGAAATATACAAGAAAAAAATAATGATAAAGTTTTATAGTAATTTTGAACAAGATGAAAAAATTGGATATAATTATGATAAAGAAGAAATTAAACTTGCAGAAAATGAAGTAATACAATCATTAAAAGAAATTAAATATAATGTAAGTCAGTTTGAAAAAATGATAGAAATATTAAAGAAGTAAAAGGCTTTAATGTGGTTAAATTAAAACAATAGTTACATCAAAAATTATGTTAAGTTTGACAAGTGACAAATAATATGCTACAATTAGAAACATATTTAAGAGTTTATCTAGGAAACGATATTCCGAGCGATAAAGGACAATTATTAATAAGTTAGTTGTTTACACGTAGTAGGATTATAAAGTCTTACAAAGGAGTCTTAAAAGATTCTTTTGTGAGGCTTATTTTTTTATACGAAGGGAATGAAACTATATGGAAAACTATATTTTAAGAAAGTATAAAATACTGATTATGAATTTGTATATGAAGTACAATATTTTAAACAAAATCCAGTTAGAAATTTATATAAGAAACTTGGATTTGAACCTAATGGAGAAACAGAGTTTCATTATCAGATGATAAAAAGAAAAAATTAAGGTGGGATTTATAAATGAATATCATAGATATAATAGAAAAAGAAGTTAAAGAAAAAATAGATGAATATAAAGCTAATGCAGAAGATCATTATGATTTTTGGAATGAACACATCAAATATGTTTATATTGAAAACCAAAAATTAGCAGAGCAATATGGGGCTGATATTGAAATTGTAAAACTTGGAGCTTTGCTGCATGATATTGCTTTAATTTGTAAGATAGGCGATAGAAAAGACCATCATATAAATGGAAAAATATTGGCAGAAGAAATATTAAATAAATATAGTTATCCAAAAGAAAAAATGGACAGGGTATTAAGCTGTGTCTATAATCATAGAAGTAGTAAAAATGCAACAAATATTGAAGATTTATGTGTTGCGGATGCTGATATTATTGCTCATTTTGATAATATTCCAATGCTATTTAATTCTGCATACAACAGAAATAATATTAATCTTAATGAAGTAAGAAATTGGTTAAAAGAGAGTTTTGAAAAAGATTATAACGATTTGAGCAATAAGACCAAAGAAAGTTATAAAGAACAATATAGATTGATATGTAAAATTGTTTTGGGAGAGGATATATAATGAATGAAATAGAAATAAGAGAAATTAAAGATATAGAGATGAATGATTGCTTAAATTTAGTTTGGAAAACATTTTTAGAATTTGAAGCTCCAGATTATACACAAGAAGGTATCGAGGAATTTAAAAAATCAATTTTTGATAACGAATGGATAAAACAAAGAAGATTTATAGGTGCATTTGAGAATAACAGTTTAATTGGAATGATTGCAACAAAAAATGGTAATCATATTGCACTATTCTTTGTTGATGGA
This sequence comes from Clostridia bacterium, assembly GCA_017404545.1. Taxonomy (GTDB): domain Bacteria; phylum Bacillota; class Clostridia; order TANB77; family CAG-508; genus CAG-492. Next base: position 104,256 of record JAFRCC010000022.1, on the reverse strand, counting down.
AAGTATCATAAAAGAGGCATTGGAAGAAAGTTATATCAATATGCTGTTAAACAAAATAATACAGGATATTTTACAGTTAATTCTTCTCCGTATGCTCACGAAGTATATAAGCATTTAGGTTTTGAAGATACTGATGAAAAACAAAGTGTAAATGGTTTGATTTTTTATCCTATGAAAAATGATAAAATAAATTAAAAGAGGTGTTATTAAATGAATTATAGATTACCAGCACTAGAGGATTATGAAATTTTAAAGGAATATGTGATAGAACATTATTCTAATCATGAAAGAAGTATTAGTGCTAGTTTAGGAATGACAAATATGAAATATGAAGATTGGGTTGAAAAAGTAAATAGAAATAGCGAAAAGGCTGATGATGAATGGGGAAGATACTATTTGTATTTAGCATTTGATAAAGATAAATTAGTTGGATTATTAAATATCAGATATGATTTATCAGATAATCTAAAAGAATTATATGGAGATATTGGTTATGGAGTAAGACCTAGCGAAAGAAGAAAAGGATATGCAACTAAAATGTTAGAATATGCTTTACAAGTTTGTAAAGAAAAGAATATGAAAGAAGCAATTTTAGGATGCTATGAAAATAACTATGGATCTAATAAAACAATTATAAAAAATGGTGGTATTTTATATAGAACAAGTTATGATGAAAAGAAATTGAGTGATGAATGGACTATCAAATTAAAGAATAATTATTATAAAATAAAATTGTAAATAAAGAGGGATAATAAATGTATAAAAAAATTGAAAGAGATAATAAAATATTTAATTCAGAAGAATTTTTGAAAGATAAATATAAATTTAATATAGTTACTAAAATTTTAACTGGAGATGAAGTGTTATTATATAGTGATGAAGAAAACTATTTCTTTGCACGAAATCGTGATGGAAAACCTACTTGGATTTGGACAAAGGATAATTTAAAAGATAAAAAAATACTAGAAGAAATTATAGATGTTATGAGTTTATATTTAACAGATTTAAAATATGATCAATTCACTTGTAAAAAGGAATTCTATGATTATTTATTGCAAAATAATTATCAAAAATTAAACAAAGAAGATTATTTTGAACTAGGATTCTTAATTTGCAATGGTGTTAAAGAGGTAAAAAAAGTAGATGGTAATATGCAAAAAGCAACAAAAGACGAGGTGGATATAGTTGCAGAATTTGTTTTTAAATTTTTAGACTTTATGAAGGTTACACTAAAAGAAAACGATGAAGTTACTTTTGAAAAAGCAAAGAAAGAAACAGAAGATTTAATAGAAAAAGAGGTACTATATACATGGAAAAATAAAGATGGGAAAATTATTTGTATTGCTAAATATGATGTGGTAAATGGTACAGCAAGAATAGGTCATGTATATACTTTAGAAGATGAAAGAGGAAAAGGTTATGCTGCAAATTTAATACATGATTTAACAAAATTAATATTAGACAAAAATATACAACCATTGCTATATACAGATTATAGTTATCCAGCATCAAATAAAGCATACATAAATGCTGGATATGAAGATAAAGGAATATTAATAAATTTCAGCTGTAGTAAGGAAAAGAAGAAAACATTATAAAATGGAGGTATAGTATGATAACAAATAGTTTTGATAATAAATCAGAAGCAAAAATTAATCCAAAATTTAATGAAAATGCATATAAGTTAGATGTATGTATTTTGACATTTTCAAATGTCATTGAAGAATATGTTTTAAATAATTATAAATGTGAAAAGATAGGCGAGATTAAAGATGCAGCTGACACCAGATTTATATATAAAATAGATTATAAAGGTAAAAAAATAGGTTTTTTTAAAACTTACGTTGGTGCCCCATCTTGCGTAGGCTCAATTGAAACATCATCTTCACAAATAAAAACGAATAAGTTTATAGTTTTTGGAGGAGCAGGTTGTTTAAACAAAGAAATAGCACACGGTAAAGTTATGGTGCCAACAAAAGCATATAGAGATGAGGGCACTTCTTATCATTATGCAGAGGCTAGTGATTATATAGAAGTTAAAAATCATAATATAGTTTCAGATTTTATGAGAATAAATGAAATTCCTTATATTGAAGGTAAGACTTGGACAACCGACGCTTTTTATAGAGAAACATTAAATAATTTTGAAAAGAGAAAAGCAGATGGGTGTATATCTGTAGAAATGGAATGTTCAGCAGTTCAAGCAATGTGTGATTTTAGAAATTTAGAATTTTATACATTTTTTACAAGTGGAGATTTATTAGATAGTCCAAAATGGGACGAAAGACATAAAAATGGTGAACTTGAAGGAACACAACACGATTCAACACATTTTGATATAGCAATAGAACTTGCTAATTATGTTAGTGAATTATAATAATTTAATTATAAGTTTAGAGATGGAGTGGTAAAAATGCATAATGCAATTCAATTAGTTCCATATACTGAAAAATACTTTGATTTTATTTATGAAGTTAAGAAAAATGCTTACAAAAAATATGTAGAGCAGGGCAAAGGATATGGTCCTGAAGCTTTTGAAGCAAGAATTAAGTACGCTTTTGAAGTATTAGGATTAAGAAGATTAGAAAACGGATATTTCAAAGAAAATGAAAAATCTCATAAAATGCAATTAAAATTTGGATATAAAGATGAAGGAATTAGACGACAAAAATTTGTATCAAGAGGCTCTGGAAAAATAGAAGACGAGTACATTACTGGCCTATTAAAAGAAGAGTGGATAAAGTAAGGGAAGTGAGTATATTTGAAAAAATATTTAGATGGATTAAAATTTGGAATGCTATTGCAGTTAGCAGTTGGACCGATGTGCTTAATGGTTTTTAATACTGCAAAAAATGTAGGCTTTTTAGTGGCTCTTACATTAGTGTTGGCAATAGCCTTAGTAGATGCGTTTTACATTATTCTAGCTAGTTTAGGAGTGAGCAAAATATTAGATAAACCAAAGATAAAAAAAGCATTTAAAATAATTGGTTCTTTTGTACTGATTATTTTTGGAGCAAATATTATTTTGAACGTATTTAATATAAATATAATACCAGGATTAAATTTAAAACCAACATCAAGTAATATATTTATACAAGGGTTAATACTTACTCTTTCTAATCCAATAACAATAGTTTTTTGGGGAAGTGTATTAACTACAAAAATAATTGAAGATAAGTTAAACAAGAAAGAACTAATAGTATTTTCAGTAGGGCTTGTATCTTCAACATTAATATTTTTAACTTTTGTAGCTGTATTAGGAACAATGTTATCTAGTTTTATACCCGAAAATGTTTCAAAAATAATGAACATTATAGTTGGTGTTTTAATTGTATTCTTTGGTATAAAAATGTTATTAAAAAAAGAAAAATAGGTGAGAAAATTTATGAAAAAGATGAAAGATTTTTTTGATGATGAAGCAGTAGAACATGATGATTTATTTGTAGAAAAAATGGGAATGGCAGAGTTCTATGATGAAGTTGAAGAAGTATTAAATAATTGTGAATATAAAAATTCTGTATTAGTATTAGGTTGTGGTAGTGGATTAGAAATAGAAAGATTAAAATTTCCTTGCAATGTTGTTGGAGTGGATCTTTCAGATAAAATGTTGGAAGTTTTAGAAAAGAAAAAACTATATGATGGTGTTAATTTAAAAACCGTATGTGGCTCTTTTTTAGATTTAGATTTTGAAGAAGAGAAATACGATATTGTTTTATCATGTTATGCTATGCACCATTTTAATTCAGAGCAAAAGCAGAATATATACAGTAAAGTATATAAATGTTTAAAAAAAGATGGTGTATTTGTTAATGGAGATACTATGGCAGTCAATTATGATGAAGAAGATAAATTTATGGCAGAGGCGGAACAAACATACCAAAAAGAAAATATGCCATTTGCAAGTTTACATGTTGATGTTCCATTTTGCTTTGAACATGAAAAAGAAGTTTTAAGAAAAGCAGGATTTAATGATGTAGAACTTGTCAGAGAATGGACTAAAACGAAATTATATAAATGTAAGAAAAAATAATTATATGGAAATGATAAGAAAATGACAGATTTTGATAAGATTAGAAATTATTATAAAAATTTTAATGAAAAAGATAGGCTTATAAATGATAACAGTGGGAAACTTGAATATGAGATGACAATGAGAATTTTAAGTAAGTATTTACCTAAAGAAGCAAAAATATTAGATTTAGGTGGTGCAGCAGGAGTATATAGTTTCCCTTTGGCAGAAATGGGATATAAAGTTTATCTTGCAGATTTATCAGAAGATTTAATAAATCAAGCCAAAGTGCAAAATGAAGGCAAGATAAATAAAATAAGATCATGTGATGTTGTAAATGCTATTGATTTAAGTATTTATGAAGATAGTAAATTTGATGTTGTGTTATTATTTGGACCATTATATCATCTATTAGAAGAATCAGAAAGAAGAAAATGCTTAAATGAGGTTAATAGAGTATTAAAATATAAAGGAATAATATTTGCAAGTTTTATTCCTTATTTATCAGGAAGTATTGCTATAATAGATAGATATTTTAGACACCCAGAGCAAGTAAATGAAAACAATTTAGATGAGGTCTTTAAAACTGGTAAATTTAACAATATGGAAGATAAAGGATTTCAAGAGGGATATTATCCGACATCTAATGAAATTGAAGAATTGTTTAATAATTGTAACTTTGAAAAAATTGATATTAAATCTATTAGGGGAATTGGATATGAGAAAGAGGATAATATATACAATATATCAGACCATCAAGTATTTAATAAAATAATGGAATTGATAGAACAGACATCGAATAAAAAAGAAATTATTGAAATGTGTGGACATGCAATGTATATTGGAAAGAAAAAATAACAGATGAAATAAATCAATAAATTTTGTAAAATAAATAATATAATAAAGAGGCGATAATTAATGATTAGATATGCTAATATTAGCGATTTAGATATATTAAATAAATATGATAAGCATATATCAAAAGATGAATTAGTAAATGCAATTAACTTACATAGAATAATTGTTATGTATGAAAATGATAAATTCATAGGTTGGTTAAGATATAACTTATTTTGGGACAATACACCATTTATGAATATGCTTTATTTTTTAGATGATGAAAGAGGAAAAGGTAATGGAAGTAAATTAGTTGAGTATTGGGAAGATGAAATGAAAAAGCAAGGATTTGAGGCAGTTTTAACATCTACGCAATCAAACGAACAAGCTCAATTCTTTTATAGAAAACACAATTATATTGATAGTGGGGCTCTAACATTACCAGGAGAACCTTTAGAGATAATCTTTTATAAGAAATTGTAGTAGGTGAAAAAATGAATAAAGAAAATATTATAGAAAAAGTAAAACAATACATATCTCAAAATTATAATTGCAGTGTTGAAGAATTAGATAAAACTGGGCTAAATATTATAAAAAATAATGAAGAAAACAAACTAAAAATATTACTATTTTATGATTTAGTTTTAGTATCTTCATCAGAAAATTTATATAAAATGGTAAAAGAAAAATTGACTGGAAAAAATGTATATGAAATCTTTGAATTTCCTTATGTATATGGTCAATCGATATATTTCATACCAGACTTAACTAGGTTAGAAAAACAAGAAGAATTACCAAATTATGAGTTTAAATTATTTGATGGTAATACAGAGCAAATAGAATTATCAAGTGGTTTTGAAAATGCAATTACATTTGATGAGAAAGGAAAATGTATTTCTAATATAGCATATTGTGCTTATTGTAACGAAAAAATTATAGGAGTTGCTGGAGCAGATAAAAGAACTGATGATATATGGGAAGTTGGAATTGAGGTATTGCCAGAGTATAGAAAAGATGGACTTGCAACAATATTAACAAAAAATTTAACAATGAAAATTTTAGAAAAAGGTATTGTTCCAATATGGTGTGCTTCTTCTACAAATATTGGCTCACAAGCAGTTGCAAATAGAAGTTGCTATATACCATTATGGGTTGAATCTTTTGGAGATATTTTTGATGATAACTATGTATATAAGGATTTAATAAAGTAAGAAGGTGTAATTTTAATGGAAGAAAATTATATATGTAAAATTGCAAATAGAGATGAATTATTAAAAAGATGGGATTATTTAATTGAGATTCATCCAGGTAATAATAAATGGGTAGAATTTAAAGAAAATGCACTTAAACATTTTGATGAAAAAAGTACAATTTCATATTTGGGTTTCTTGAATGACAAAAGTATATGTGAAATAACAGCTTACATAAAAGATTCCGCATTTATAGGAGATATAAGTGATTCATCAGGTTTATTAAATGATAGTATGGCATATTTAGCTGCTTTTAGAACAAATAAAGAATTTGAGGGGAAAGGTTATTTTAGTAAATTATATAACTTCGTTGAAAATGATTTAAAAGAAAAAGGTTATACTGAATTATCTTTGGGAGTTGGTCCAGAAGCAGTTAGAAATATGGAAATTTATTTTCATTTGGGATATAGGGATTATATTAAAACTTTAATTGAGTATGAACAATCACAAGAAGCTCCTTTAAAGAAAGAGGAAGATGTAATTCTATTTTATAAGAAGAAAATAAAATAAGGAAGTAATGGAATGGGAAAAGTAATAATTGTATGTGGAAAAATTTGTAGTGGTAAAAGCTATTATTCAAATTCAATAAAGGATTCACTAAATGCAGTTATAATTTCTCCAGATGAAGCAACTTATGAATTGATTAACAATGAACAAGGAGAATTTTATAATGTCTTTTCAGAAAGATTGAATAAGTATTTAACAAAGAAAGTAGGAGAAATAGCACAAGCTGGAGCAAATGTTATTTTTGAAAGAGGGCTTTGGTCAAAAGAAGATAGGGAAAACATTAGAGAATATTATAAAAATAAAGGTATAGAATGTGAAATACATTATGTATGTGTAGATGATGAAACATGGAAACAAAATATTATTGAAAGAAATAATAGAATTGATGAGGAAAAAGGTGGCTCTGATTTCTATTTAGACGAAGGATTACTTAAAAAATTAGAATCCAAATGGGAAGAACCTAGCAGAGAAGAAGTTGATGTTATATATAAAGTAAAAAGGTGATAATAATGCAGATAGAAGATATAACAAAATATTGTTTAAACAAAAATAAAGCATATATTGATTATCCATTTGGAGATATACCAATATGCTTTAAAGTAAATAACAAATTATTTGCACAATTATATCCATTAGAAGATGACTATAAAATAACTTTGAAATGTGATGTATTATTAGCTGAACTTTATAGGAAACAATATAAAGATATAGTTGTAAAAGGGTATCATTGTCCACCAATTCAAGCTGCCCATTTTAATACAGTCTATATAAACGAAATAGATGAAAAAGTTTTATTAGAAATGATAGACCATTCATATGATATTGTGATAAAAAGTTTTTCGAAAAAAATTCAAAAAGAAATTTTGGGAGAAAATGATGAATAACAAATATGTAGAAGAATTAAAAGAAATATTTGATAATAACAAAGATAAAAGAATATTAGTTTTAGGTACAACATGCACAGGAAAAACTACACTTATAAAAAGTTTAGGCGTAGGATTAGATATGGACAAGGTTATATTTCCATTATTAACTAAAGAAGAATCTGATATGGATTTATTAATGCAGATGATGAAATAGTGTATGTATATAAATAGTAATTTTTTGTTTAAATAAAATATAAATTCATAAAAAATTTACAAAAATTAGCACTCTACACTTGACAGTGCTAAAATTAGTGATACAATATAAATGTAATGAGAATTACATATATGTGCATACCCTTGAAACAGAGTATCAACACATAAAAAATTATTTTGTAAAAGGAGTGGTTTTTATGATGATGATACCAAGAAAAAGGAACGAATTTGATTTGTTCAGAGATTTCTTTGAAGGAGATGATTTTTTTCCAATTAGAAGAGAAAGTGCAATAATGAAAACAGACATAAAAGAGAAAAAAGATAAATACATTATTGAAATGGATCTTCCTGGATATGAAAAAGAAAACATTAACCTATCATTGAAAGATGGATATTTGGAAGTAGCAGCTGAGGTTAATAAAGAAGATGAAAATGAAGAAAAGGACAAATTTGTTCATAAGGAAAGATATTACGGACATTGTTCAAGAAGTTTTTATGTAGGAGAACAAATTAAAGAAGAAGATGTAAATGCAGAATTTAAAAACGGTATACTAAAAGTTTGTATTCCTAAAAAAGAAGAAAGAAAAGAACTTCCAGAAGCAAAACATATTGAAATTAAATAATATTTATAAGGAAATGGTTTTATATAGAATCATTTCCTTATTTAATATATATATTACAATTTATTAAGATGTACAGAAGATTTGGGTTTTGTGAACAAACTTTATAATATTATTTTTAACTAGCAGGTTTGGATAACTGCTAGTTTTTATTTTATAATATATTCATTCTAATTTATTTAGAAATTACAATATACATATTATTAAATTATTTGAATATCTAAATAAAGATATTAGAACGGTAGATACAGAAGATTTAAGAGGTTATTTATCATATTATCAAGGTATTAATAATTGTAATAGTACAACTATTGATGGAGTAAGAAGATCACTATCTAGTTTTTTTACTTTTTTGGAGGAAGAAGAGCATATTGTTAAAAGTCCAACAAAAAGAATACATAAAATTAAAACTGATATATTAGTAAAAGAAACATATTCAGAGGAAATAATAGAAAAATTAAGAAATAAATGTGATAATATTAGAAATTTAGAAATCATTGATTTTCTTTCTTCATCAGGAGTAAGAATAGGTGAACTTGTAAATCTTAATATTGAAGATATTAACTTTGAAAATAAATCATGTATAGTATTTGGCAAAGGGAGAAAGATGAGAGAGGTTTATTTTGATGGAAAAACAAAAGTACATTTGCAAGAATATTTGAATAGTAGAATTGATGAAAATAAAGCATTATTCGTAAGTTTATAATTATAAAAAAATCTCGTTACTTTTGTTCGTATATGTTACAATATTTACGAACGGAAGTAACAAAATGAATGATGAAGAAAAAATTTTAAAATTATTAAAGAATAATAATGGATTATTAAAAATATCAGAAGTTACAAGTAAAAATATAAACAAAATGGCTTTAAGCAGATTAGTACAAAAAGGAATAATAGAAAGAGTAGCAAGAGGATTATATATAAACTCTAATGATATTGAAGATTCATATTTTATTTTTCAATATAAATGTCCAAAAGCAATTTTCTCGCATGAAACGGCTTTATATTTCCATGATTTAACTGATAGAACTCCGATTGAATTGATGGTAACAGTTCCATCAAAGTATAATTCAAGACTATTAAAAGATTCTGAATATAAATTTTCATATATAAGAGATGAATTATATGAATTAGGAAAAATAAAAGTTAAAACTCCTTATGGCAATGAAGTTTATTGCTATGATATTGAAAGAACTATCTGTGATATTATCAGGGATAAAAATAAAATTGAAAGATATCAATTAACAGATGCATTAAAAAGATATATGAGGGTAAAAGTAAAGGATATTTCTAAACTATATAGATATGCTGAAAAATTTAATATTAAAGATGAAGTAAAAAAATATATAGAAGTATTAAATTAGGAGGAAATATATATGAAACTGTCAACACCAACTCAATTAAAAGATTGGATAAAAAATCTATCTAAAGAAAAAGATATTTCAGCAAATATAATTATGCAAAATTATATGTTAGAAAGATTATTAGAAAGAATTTCTGTTTCAAAATATAAAAATAATTTTATACTTAAAGGACGGAATGCTTATAAGCGCAATGGTAGGTATAGATTTAAGAAATACATTAGATATGGATGCAACAATTAAAGGATTTAATCTAACTGAAGAAAATTTAAAAAATATTTTAGAGGAAATCATTACAATTGATGTAGGAGATGATGTTACTTTTGAAATATTAATGATTAAAGATATTCGAGAAGAAGCTGAATACACTGGTTACAGAGTAACAATAAATGGAAAATCAATATACCAAGTGAAAAAATTGAAGGTGTAATTTCAAAAGGAATAGCAAATACAAGAGCTAGAGATTATTATGATATCTATATCTTAACAAAATTTCAAAGGCAAAATATTGATTTTAATATACTTAAGAAGGCTATTAGTAATACATTTAACGAACGTGAAACATCATATTATTATATGTTTCCAATTTTGTAATTTTCCGAACGAGGTAATAAATATAAAGTAATAGAAATTTTAAGAATTCTATTGCTTTTTTTATTTTTACAAAATATAATAAGTAGGAAAAGTATAATAAGTATAATTAAGGAGACTAAAATGGAAAGAGATAAATTTGTAGGAATAAGTAAAGTTGGAGAAAAAGGACAAATTGTAATTCCAAAAGAAGCAAGAGATATGTTTGATATAAAGCCAGGAGATTCAATTATAGTATTATGTGATAAAGCACAAGGAATTGCTTTGGTGAAGTCTGAAGTCATTGAAGATTTGTCAGATAAAATATTTCCAAAGGGGGAGAAATAAAAATGTTTGCAATTGAAACAAATAATCTAACAAAAAAATTTAAAGAAAAAACAGCTGTACATGGTATTAATTTACAAATAAAAGAGGGAGAATTATTTGCTTTACTTGGTACAAATGGTGCAGGAAAAACAACAACCATCAAAATGCTTTCAACATTAATATTACCAACAGAAGGAGAAATCAAAATATTAGGATTAGATATAGTAAAAGATAGACAAAAAATAAAAGAAATCTTAAATGTATCTCCACAAGAAACTGCTATTGCACCAAATCTTTCTGTAAAAGAAAATTTAGAATTTATGGCAGGAGTATATCAAATACCTAATAAAGAAGAGAAAATAGATGAACTTGTAAAATTATTTAAATTAGAAGAAATTTTAAAACAAAAAGCAAAAACTTTATCTGGTGGATGGCAAAGAAAAGTATCTATTGCAATTGCTCTAATAAATGAGCCTAAAATATTATTTTTGGATGAGCCAACTTTAGGACTTGATGTAATTGCAAGAAAAGAATTATGGAATGTAATAGAAAAGCTAAAAGGAAAAATTACAATAATTCTAACTACTCATTATATGGAAGAAGCAGAAAGTTTATCAGACAGAATAGGAATTATGGCAAAAGGAAATTTAGTAGATGTCGGAACTGCTGAAGAACTTATAAAAAGAGCGAATACAAAAAGCTTTGAAGATGCTTTTGTAAAAATAGCAACAGGAGGTGAGTTATAATGAGAACACTAAATTTTGCAAAAAGAAATTTTAAGGAAATAATAAGAGATCCATTAAGTATAATATTTTCTGTATTATTACCATTATTCTTATTATTTATATTTAAACAAATAAATATTCCAAACGAAAGTTATGAGTTACAGAATTTCACTCCAGGAATTGTAGTATTTGGATTTTCATTTATAACATTATTTACAGCGATGCTTGTAAGCAAAGATAGAACATCATCATTACTTATTAGATTAGGTATAAGTCCAATGAAACCAATAGAGTATATATTAGGATATATGTTATCAATTATTCCACTTATACTAATTCAAAATGTGTTGTTTTTTATACTTGCTATTGTTTTAGGACTAAGTTTTAGTATAAATATTATTTGGGCTATACTTATTTCAATAGTTATTGCTATTCTTTTTATAACAATAGGTATAATATTGGGAAGTCTATTTTCAGAAAAGGCATCATCAGGAATATCTAGTATTTTAATTCAACTTGTTTGCTTTACAAGTGGAATGTATTTCCCAAGAGAATTATTAGGAGATGTATTTTCCAAGATATGCGAATATTTACCTTTTGAATCTTGTGTAACTATTATTAAAGGTATAATGAATGCTAATTTAGAAAGCATAACAATAAGAAATATAATTGTTTTTAGCATATATACTATACTAGCTTTAGTTATTTCTATCATTGTTTTTAAAAAGAAAATGATAAGTGATAATAAATAAAATATAATAAAAATTACAATTTATTAACAAGAAATTATTACCTTAACATGAAAATATATGCAAAGAAAGAGAGCAAGGGCTCTCTTTTTTGTGCTTGAAAAGCTGAATAATCAAGTAACAATTGAATTTGGAATAATGATTTTGAATATATTTTTATAGAAAACATATTTATTAGATATGAGGTGTTTTAGATGAATGTTGTCAATGAATATATAGATGATAAAACAAAAATTAGAATACATGATGATTACATAAGTAAAGAGAATAAGGAAACAAAAGAATTAATTATAAGCATAGTTATTGAGTATTTAAAAAATAAATGTATTTTATTGTAAAAAGAATATTAACGTTAAAATAAACACATGTTGATAGAAAAACAACAAATAGAGAGAGGAGGACGCTTGAATAATATACATATTGAATATTCTAATGATGTTGCTCAGGACGTTATCAATGGTCAATATTCTTTATATTTAAGAAAATCTAGAGCCGATTTAGAAGCAGAAGAAAGAGGAGAAGGTGAAACTCTTGCAAGACATGAAAAAATGTTAATCGAGCTAGCTAGAAGGTATGGCTTTTCTATTGGTAAAATTTATCGTGAAATTGTAAGTGGAGAAAGTATTGAGGCAAGACCAGTTGTTCAAGAATTGTTAAAAGATGTTGAATCTGGTAGGTGGAAAGGTGTTTTAGTTGTTGAAGTAGAAAGGCTTGCTCGTGGGGATACTATGGACCAAGGACGAGTTGCAAAGTGCTTTAAGTTTTCTAATACTAAAATCATCACGCCAATTAAAATTTATGATCCAAATAATGAATTTGATGAAGAGTATTTTGAATTTGGATTATTTATGTCTAGAAGAGAATATAAGACAATAAATAGGAGATTACAGCGAGGGAGAGTATCATCAGTAAAAGAAGGAAAATATGTAGGAAGTGTTGCTCCCTTTGGATATGACAGAGTAAAGCTAGTAAAAGATAAAGGTTACACTTTAGCAAAAAATGATGAAGCTCCAGTTGTAGAGAAGATGTTCCAAATATATGCTTATAATGAAATTGCTATAAATGAAGTAGTAAGAAGGTTAAATTTAGCAGGGTATAAGCCTAGAAAAGCAAAAGAATGGACAATTTCAGCAGTAAAAGACATATTAAGCAATCCAATATATATTGGCAAAATAAGATGGGATTCAAGAAAAACAGTAAAAGAGTATAGGAATGGCAAAATTGTTAATACAAGACCTAGAAATGAAAACTATACATTATGTGATGGATTGCATGAGCCAATAATTGATATGGAAACTTGGAATATTGTTCAAGAAAAACGAAGTAAACATACTCCGGCAGTTATACACAATAAAGCAGTTCAAAATCCTTTGGCTCGGAATTGTTTATTGTAGTAAATGTGGCAAAGTAATGCAAAGAAGGCCATACAAAGCAAAAGGCTGGGAGCCCACTCTTATGTGTCCTAATAAAGATTGCGACAATATAAGTTCAAAGCTATGTATAGTTGAGGAGAAAATCATTTCATCATTAAAAGAGTGGTTAAAAGATTATCGTTTAGATTACGATGAGTATGCATTATCTGCTAAAAACAAAAAGAAAAACAACTATGAAGAATCTATTTCAAATTTAAGAAAAGAGCTAGATGTTCAAAAAAAAAAATTATCTAATGTTTATGATTTTTTCGAAGAGGGAACATATAGTAGAGAAATGTTTTCAGAAAGATGTCAGCTTATATCTTCTACTATTGCGAGTATTGAAGCAAACATAAAAGAATTTGAAAAACAAATTGAAATAGAGGAGAAGAAAGACGAAGGAAAAAAATCACTTATTCCAAAGCTCCAAAATGTACTTGATATTTATTCGAGCTTACAAACAGCAGAAGAAAAAAATAATTTACTAAAGACAATAGTAAAAAAAGTTGAATATTTAAAATGTGAAAAAGCAATAAAAAAAGATTCAGATCCTACAAATTTTGAATTAGATATTTATCCTAACATAGGGTAATTTATCTATTGTAAATTTTGGGACAAGTTATAAATATGTGGGCCCGGAACTAGCCATTAGAAATAGTCTAAAATAGTTTCAAAAAATTTTTTTTGATAAGGTTTTGGTTCAAACGAGTTAGCACATTTGGAAATGGTTGGAACAATTGTACACCAATTAACAGATGGAGCAAGTCCAGAAGAAATGAAAATGGCAGGTTTAGGAAGTTATTATACAGACCATGGTTGGGGAGTGTATCCTCAAGCTGCCTCAGGATTCCCATTTAGTGCATCAGTTCTTGCTGTAAAAGGAGATGCAATTGCAGATTTACAAGAGGATTTAGCTGCAGAGCAAAAAGCCAGAGCAACCTATGAAAAATTAATTGATTTATGTGCAGATGATCCAGATGTAATTGATCCACTAAGATTTTTAAGAGAAAGGGAAGTAGTTCATTTCCAAAGATTTGGAGAAGCACTAAGAGGAGTACAAGATAAATTAGCAGATAAAAAATTTTATATGAATAACATGAATTTTGATAGATAGGAGTTGACAAAGGCACATAGACGTCAAAAAAGTAAAAAATGCTTGCATATTAGCATGATATATGATAGCATGTGCAGGTAAATTTATTTACCAGGGATTTCCCTGTTTTAATGGTAGATGTTAGTATGAAACAGGATGGTATTTTGTTTCTAGGTCAGAACTAACAAAAACAACCTAATACAAGTAATGCGGCCATAATGCTTGTAAGTAAAATTAAGGAGGTATTTATATGGCAAAAAAAGTATCTAAGCAAGAGGAAAAAAGTATTCCGAAGGCTGTGCGGATAATCGGGTTCACAGAAGAAGACATTGCTACTGTTAATCGTCTTTATAATGGTCTGTATTCCAAAGAAACGCCAGCAAAGTTTGTAGAAAAAGACGGATCTACCTTTGTTCGTGTATCTTCTGAATGTTTGATTCCAAAAGAAATCTGGGCAAAGTTTGCCAAAAAAGCAACTGTATATACTGATGTTCTGGGTGTAACCGAGTATGCTGAAGAATATCCAATCGTTATGTATCAGTGCGATGAATTGGCTTGCTACGAAATGCAACCGGACTATCGATTGAATGCTTTCGTAAAGCGCATTACGGTTTCGGCTCTAGTGAATGGAAGAAGAGCGGGGTTCTCGGCAGCTTCTGAAAAGACGGAAAGTGAAATTGTTGAGAAAGACATGGTAGTTTATTACGAAAATAATTTCGGGCTTTGTAGTGCAGTTATTCAGGAAGATATTTTTCAGCTTTTGATTAAGAAACCTAAGCTTGTTGTTTCACCCGAAGGTGTGCTGATTTTTTTCAATGATAGAGAAATCCTTGCAACAGTTGACGGTTATCATTATTACTGGATTAATAGCAACGTAATTGATGTTGATGATAAACGTGTCGTTGACATTGAAGTTCATGACGACTACTGCAAGGTGATTCTTACTAAAGACGGTGCTAATGAGGAGTTCAAGCTGAAATTTGGCATCGATATGACAGCTCACATCATGATTCTGCCTGAAGTTTCGACAATGTAAGATACCGATAACGACCTATCACACGTATTGTGGTAGGTCGTTTGTTAATATTGACATAATTACAGTTAAAATGCTATAAATAATACGGAAAATCATAAAGGAGGTTTTGATATGATGGATGAAGATAGATTAAAGCATTCATATTCTGTTGCAAAGAAAATGGTTGAAACTGGGAAATCAATTGGACTAAGTGATGGGGAATTAGAGGAGCTATTTATATTAGGATTCAACCATGATATTGGCTATGAGTATACAGAAAATGGTAAGGAGCATAATAAAGTAGGTGGAGAAATTTTAAGAAAAAGTGGATTTAAGCATTGGAAAGAAGTATATTACCATGGACAATTAACAAAAGAATATGAATCGTTATATTTAGATATATTAAATTATGCAGATATGCAAGTTGACAAACACGGAAATGATGTTGGGTTTGAAAAAAGACTAGAGGATATAGAAGGAAGATATGGAAAAGATTCTATAGTATTTAAAAGATGTAAAGAGATGGTAGAGTACTTAAAATCAAAGATTATAAGTACTGAGAAGGATGCAGATGAAAGATAGTGGTTATTTTTGTAGAAAAAAGATGGATAAAGTTCAAAAATACTAACGAATTGGAGGAGCTGGCCAGATTGCAGTCAGCTCCTTTACTATTGCTTTTTTATTTTAGGTTTTGAAATTAATGAGGCGATATATCCAAAAAATACGGCAGCAGCAATTCCACCAGCGGAAGCTTTTATTCCACCGGTAAAAGCGCCAAGTAATCCTTCATTTTTTACAGATTCCATAGCTCCTTTGGCAAGGTTAGCCCCAAAGCCTAAAAGTGGAACCGTAGCTCCACAACCAGCAAAATCAATTACATATTTGTATATTCCAAGAGCACCAAGTATAACTCCTGATGTTACAAATGTAACAAGAATTCTTGCTGGAGTAAGTTTGGTTTTATCTATTAAAATTTGTCCAATTATACAAATTAAACCACCTACAACAAAACATCGTAAAAGTTCCATATAATCTATATTTTGAATGAAATCCATAAATCCTCCTAATAATACTAAGTATAAATGTAGTATTAGCAGAAAAAAATGATATATACAAAAAAATATTACAAGAGCTAAAAAAAGCTCTTGATTATGAATATAATAAAATATATCTATTTCATATATCAAAAGCTTTTTATAATAAATTATTTTAAGATTTTGATTTGTCCTAATAATGGAACTTCTTTTTCTTCTTGATTTATAGCTGCAATTAATCCTAAAATCCAGCATACAAAAACGAAAACGATCCATAGACTACCAACTATCCATCCTATGATTGGTATGAACATAACAATTGAACCAGCTAAAGCAGCTATGAATATAACTAATGCTTGATTTAAGTGGAATTTAGCACCTTCCTTATCTCCAGCACAAAAAGCTACTATTAGACCAATCCATGTAATGTATGCAACCCATCCAGTTGTTTTTGTATCCATAACAAATCCTCCTTTTTAATTTATTCATGGAATAATATTCCTATTTGATTCTATCACATAATACAAAAAGTGACAATAAATTTAAAAACTTATTGTCAATTAGAAAAATTTTTCATAATTTCGTGATTTTATATTTTGATTATGATATTATCTATCTGATAATAAATAGTAATTAGAAGAGGAACAAATGGAGTATATACGAAATACAATTAATATATTAAAATATAATATTAAAGCATTACTTATTTTCGAAACAATATCAAAAATATTAATATCGTTAGTATTTATACCAATTGCAATATATGGTTTTAACCTTACAATGAAACTAACAGGATACACATATCTAACGTTAGAGAATATTAATAGTTTTGCGATAAAACCGTTAACCATATTTTTTATAATGATAATCATATTATTTTTAACAATCGTAGCATTATTTGATATAAGTGTAATGTTAATAATATATGATGCTTCGTACCACAGAAGAAAAATAAAGATGATAGGGGGAATTAAATTAGCTATAGAGCATATAATACCACTTCTTAACCCAAAAAACATACCAGTTGCTTTTTTACTATTATTTTTAATTCCATTTCTTAATATAGGTGTTAGCTCAAACGTTATATCTTCAATAAGTATTCCTGAGTTTATACTAGATTATATTTATAAAAGTAATACGTTATCTACCCTATTATTCACAATATACGTTGTATTGTTTTCTATGCTTATCAACTGGGTTTTTTCAATTCATTATATGGTTCTTGAAGGAGATAGTTTTCATGATGCGAGGAGACATAGCAGTAGATTAATTAGAAAATGTCAGATTAAAGATGTAATTACAATAATAATTACGCAAGCACTTTCTTCAGTGATATATGTGGCATTTATTGCTTTTGGACTTTTTTGTATATATGCAATTAATTTGATAATGAGAAAACACTTAATTATTGAAAGTTTTTTTATAACAATAGTTGGTGTATTTATTGGTGCTGCATTAATTATATATACAATTTTTTCTACTGCTACAAACTATGCAGTTATCAGTGGATTATTTTATAAGCATAAGAAAGAAAAGAAAGAATGTATTGTTAAAATTGATTATTCGGAAGTCGAAGCATCTAATGGCATAAAAATTGCAATAAAAAGATGGATTACTTACGTTAGCATCTTAGCAATATTGGGGGAAACTGTACTTACATATCAAATTATATCTGGTAAGGCAAATATAAATATAGAGCAAATTAGAACTATGGAAATAACAGCTCATAGAGGAGCAAGTAGCAAATACCCAGAAAATACTATGGCTGCGTTTAGAGGGGCTAAAGAGTTAGGAGCAGACTGGATTGAACTTGATGTACAACAAACAAAAGATGGTCAGGTAGTTGTTTGTCATGATGCAAATTTAATGAGGGTTGCTGGGATTAATAAAAAAATAATAGATATGAATTATAATGAGCTAAGCCAGATAGATGTAGGAAGCCATTTTGATAGTAAATACAAAGATGAAAGAATTCCACTACTAGATGATGTAATAAAATTTGCAAAATTAAACAACATTAGACTGAATATTGAAATAAAACCAAATGGAAGAGAAATGGATTTTGAAACAAAAACTATAAATATAATAAAAAGTAATGGTTTTGAAGATATGTGTGTTGTAACTTCGCAAACATATAGTGTCCTTAAAAATATAAAAGAAATTGATTCAAATATCAAAACTGTTTATGTAATGAGTATTGCCATAGGAAAAATTACGGATTTAGAATATGCAGATTGTTATAGTGTTGAAGAGACTAATGTAACACCGAATTTAGTTAATATTGTTCATAATGAAGGTAAAGAAATATATGTTTGGACTATAAATACAGAAGAAAGTATTGGCAAAATGGTAGATATGAATGTTGACAATATCATTACAGATGAAATTTTGCTTGGAAAGAAAATTGTAGCTAAAAAGAAACAAGGAAGCATGGTTATTGAGTTTATTGATGCATTACAAACGTTTTTAAAGATTGAATAAGTTAGGACTCAAAGCCCAACTAAAAGAAAAACATAAAACATCTAGAATTCCAATAATATAAAGGATTTGCTAACGTTGCACAAAAAAATGATAATAGAGCATTAAATGATGTAAAAACCTACCTCGATGTGCTTATCGAGATAGGTTTTTGTTAAGGCTTTTTTACTGCAATGAGCTGATATGTGTTAGGAAATATCTGAAGGCCTAATTCTTTTGTAATCCGTTTGTACATTTTTTTGTAAAATGAAAAATTCTTCAATGATAATTCCTTGGCTGTATATATATAGCCTGTTTCTGTATAGTAGTAAAAATAGACCATCTGCTCTAATGGGCACTTTACTACCATAATTTGAGTAATGTTGCATGAATTTTGTGTCAATGACTCACGAAATTCAAACTCGGAATTTAAGACAATTGTCTTTGTTTCCATTATAAACACCCTTTCATTTAGAAATTTAAATATTTTATTAATAATAATTATATGAAGGAAAAAAAAATTTAGAACATCTAATTAAATTTATATAAATTTATATTTAAAGACTTTTTGGCATAAAAATTGTATGATAAAATACATAAGTGAACAAGAATTTTATAATTTAAAGAAAGGAGATGTATAATTAGGATATTTTGTATATTTTAATTATACGAGAAAAAATGGAAAAGATAAAAAAATTATTTGGCGGAATAGATTTAAGTTGGAAAAAATTAATTATATTTGCAATTATAGCAGGCGTATATACTGCAATTATGGCTATGCTTCCAATAGCAACAGATACATCTTTTGCAGATATAACAATATCATTTGAAGTATGGATTTTATTTGGAATATTTATAATTATGAATAGTAAATCAGCAAAAGAATCTAGCTTAAAATGTTTGGTGTTCTTTTTAATAAGTCAGCCATTAGTATATTTAATTCAAGATATAATAAATCATAGTAACTTATTTTTAACTTATTATAGAAATTGGACTTTATGGACAATACTTACAATTCCAATGGGATTTATTGGATGGTATATGAAAAAAGATAAATGGTGGGGATTAGCCATTTTAATACCTATGCTATTATTTTTAGGAATACATTATAGTGGCTTTTTAGGAGAAACGTTATATTTTTTTCCACATCATTTATTAAGTACATTGTTTTGTATAGTAACAATGATTGTGTATCCAATGTTTATATTTGAAAATAAAAAAATTAAAATTACAGGCTTTGTAATAAGCTTGATAATAATTAGTGTAATGACTATTATATCATTATCAAATAAAACAACATATAATACAACTCTTGTAACAAACGGTGGATCTGCAGGAGCAGTTTTTAATGATAGTTATAAAGCATATTTGGAGGATAATAAACTTGGTAATGTTCACATAGAATATGATAATGGTTTAGAAGATTATGTAGTAAATGCAGAATTTAATAGAGCAGGAAAAACAAATTTAATACTTGAAGATTCAAATGGAAATAAAACAATATTTGAAATTGATGTAAAAAGAGATAGATTTGATATAAATAAAAAATAAAGTAGCAAATGGAGAATTAGATGAATGGTAAAAAAAATTTACGGAATAGTTAGTGTACTATTATTTTTAATAGCAATAGTTTTATTCTCAATAATAGACAAAACAAACAGTATAAAATTGAGTTTTATAGTTCAAATATTATTAATATTATATTTGAGTAAAACAATTTGGGGTTGCATTATATATATAAAAGAGCAATATAAAAAACAAAAATATTCATATTCAATAATAATGAACTTAGGTTTAGTAATATTTTTAGCAATAAATATATTCAGGCAAGTAAATTTACTTTTCATAAATTGGAAGATGACAAGTATAAACGACTTATATATGAATACATTAAATTCTTTTTCATATTTTGCTTTTTTTATCTTGCCTCTAATAGCAATAATTGCTATATATAGTATATTTACAAATATTTTTTTAATCATCAAAGAAGGTTTTAGCTTTCAAAATATCTTAGGAATATTATTTGGAATTTGTATAATAATAGGATCATTTGCAAGTCAATTTATATATGAAATTATGGGATATTTTGAATTGAATAATTCAAAAATATATATAAAGAAATTTGTCGATGTTGGACTTAATTCAATATTATGCTATTTTTACTGTCTAACATTGGCGACACTATACGCAAATATAATGGCAGCAAAACATAAACCAAATTTAGATAAGGATTTTGCAATAATATTGGGGGCAAAAGTAAGAGATGATGGAACTTTAACACCAATATTAAGAGCAAGAGTTGATAAAGCGATAGAATTTGCAAAGGAGCAAAAGGAAAAATCTGGAAAAGAAATTATTTTTGTTCCTTCAGGAGGTCAAGGACATGACGAAGTAATTTCAGAAGCAGAAGCAATGAAGAATTACCTAAAACAAAAGGGTATTAGTGAAGATGACATAATTGTAGAAGATAAATCAATGAATACAGTTCAAAATATGAGATTTTCTAAAAATAAAATTGATGAATTAAATAAAGATGGTAAAATTATTTTCTCAACAACGAATTATCATGTATTCAGAAGTGGAGTTATTGCAAATAATGAAGGCGTTGAATGTGAAGGAATAGGATGTAAAACGAAATGGTACTTTTATATGAATGCTTTAATTAGAGAATTTATTGCAAATATATTTTCAGAAAAGAAAAGACATATTGGTTTGATTACTTCTATAAACATTATAATGTTTATCTTAATTTTTATTGGATATAAATACAATTTAATTTTAGAGGGGGTTTAGAATGAATGTATATATGAAGACTGCTAAAGAATTGTCAGATGATAATTTGAAAACTAATGTTGGAGGCCCTTTTGGGGCATGTATTGTAAAAGATGGAAAAGTAATAGGGAAAGGGTCAAATCATGTTTTAAGCAATAATGATCCAACTGCTCATGCAGAGGTAATGGCAATAAGAGATGCGTGTAAAAATATTAATTCATATGATTTAAGTGGATGTGAGTTATATACTTCTTGTTATCCATGTCCAATGTGTTTATCTGCAACAATATGGGCAAATATTAAAAAGGTATATTATGGCAATACTAAAGAAGATGCAGCAAGAATTGGTTTCAGAGATGATTATATATATGACTATATAAGGAACTTAAATAAAGATAGCAAGGTACTAGAATTAGAATGTATGGATAGAGAAGAAACTATAAAAACATTCGATAATTTTATGAAAAAAAACGATAAAACTATATATTAATTATTGTACTTAACTAGTATATTTGACTAAACTACACAGCTTTTTCCGAATTTTTTGTTTTCTATTGACAATTATTCAAATAAGCATTAGAATGTTGTTTACGAATTTAGAGGGATACCTGTAAACATTCCGAACACAGTAGTCAAACTCTACTTTTTTGAGTAATTTATATGATTTGTTTATCATGATTTTTCAGTAAAAGTATAGCATTAAAACATTTGACTTAAGTGACATAGTTATAAAACAAAAATCATATAAATGCCAAGTATTGGATACTTGGTTTTTTTGCGTCTTTAAATAAAAAACGAACTAATTAAAGTACTATTTCTAAGATTTAAACGTGGCGAAAATTAGAGCATATTTGGATGTAGTTAACGCACTAAAATGATGCGAGGCTAATGGAGATTGGTCAAATTAAGTTTAGAAAGGAGGAATTTGAAAAATAATTCGCAATTAATAATTAGGGGGAAATTTAAAAATGGACGAAGAAATTCTAGAAAAAGAGCGACAGAAACTACAAGAAATACTAAAGAAGATGGACGTTCAAGAGCAAGAAATTGAAAATTATATTGCAGAGCGAAGCACAAACTTTAAACTTGAAAATATGGCCGAGGCAAATGTTATGGCATCACAAGTTAAAAAGCTAGATGATATAAAAAAAATAAAAGATAAGCCATATTTTGCAAGAATGGATTTCAAAGAAAAATCAAAGGATGTAGAAGCGTTTTACATAGGGAAAATATCGCTATTAGATAGTAAAACAGCATATCCAATTATAGTAGACTGGAGAGCTCCTATTGCCAACTTATATTATGAGGGAAAGCTTGGACCTGCATCATATGAGTGTTTGGGTGAACAAATAGAGGGAGATATTTTTCTAAAAAGACAGTATATAATTGAGAAACAAAAACTACTAAAATATGTAGATATAAATGTTACAGGAAACGACGAATTATTAGATAGCGCACTTGAAGAAAAAGCGGATGATAGATTAAAGAATATTGTAGCAACAATTCAAGATGAGCAAAATAAAATTATAAGAGCTGGTTTGAATAAACCATTAATTGTACAAGGAGTTGCCGGAAGCCGGAAAAACTACAATAGCACTTCATAGAATAGCATATTTAATATATAACTACGAAAAGCAATTTAAACCAGAAGAATTTATGATAATAGCGCCAACAAGATTTTTCTTAAATTACATATCAAATATATTACCAGACCTGGGAGTAGACAATGTTAAGCAGTGTACGTTTGAAGATTTTGCTTACGATGTAATTGGGAAAAAGTTAAAAATTTCAGACAGCAACGAAAAACTTGTTATTATTGTAAATAAAAGCTTTGATGAAATAAATAAAGGCAACACAGAGATAATGATTCAAGAAGCCAAATTTAAATCATCACTGAATTTCAAAAGAATACTAGATGAATATCTTATCGATGTAGAAAACAATTATATTCCAAAAGAAGATTTTTGTTTTATGGGGCACACCATAATGAAGCATAATGACATAGATTACCTATTTAAACATACTTACAAAATATACAATTATACTATGAGAATAAACGAGTTGGAAAAAAATATGATATCTGAACTTAATAAAAAATCACCACAAATTATAGAAGAAATAAAATCAGAAAGAACTGCTAAAATTAGTGGCCTAACAGGTAAAGCAAGAGTCGATTTATATGAGGAATATGATAAAACAATTAAGTTACTTGAAAAAGGTCAGAAGAAAATAGTAAAGGAGTATTTAAATAAAATTCCTAAACTAGATTGTGTAAAATATTACAAAGATTTTATAGACAATTATCTGCAAAATTCTACCCCAGTAATGGAATACCTTAAACAAAATACGGGGCGTAATTTGTCGAAAAACGAAATATCATTTGAAGATTTAGCTCCACTTATGTATATCCAAATAAAGATATTTGGAATAAAAGAAAAATGTAAGGTTAAGCATGTTGTAATCGATGAAGCCCAAGACTATGGTGAATTTCAATTTGATGTTTTAAAGAATATCATAAATAGTAACTCAATGACTATTTTAGGAGATATTGCACAGGGAGTGCATTATTACAGAGGTATAGAAAATTGGAAAAGCTTTATAGAGGCAGAGTTTAAAGACGTAAAAACTACATACACTACATTAAGCAAAACATATAGAACAACAAAAGAAATAATGGAGGTGGCGAATAAGGTAATAGATAAATTGCCAGAATATGAAAAGGAATTTATTGTATTAGGTGATCCTGTAATAGATAGAAAAAATTCAATATACATGCATGAGTGCTGTAGGAAAGAGCAAGCAGTAGTATCGGAAATAAATAATAGAATAAACAAACATATTGAAGATGGATATAAATCGATTGCGATAATTGCCAAAGATATGAAAGAGTGCGAACAACTTGAAAAAATGCTTTCAAAGATGAGAAGTGATGTAAAATTAATAGAAGGGAAAGACTCCGAATATAATGCTGGAATTTCAATTGTACCTTCATATTTAGCAAAAGGACTAGAGTTTGACTGTGTAATCATTTCAAATGCAAATAATAAAAAATATACCAATAGCTCATTAGATATTAAGCTTCTTTATGTAACAATCACAAGAGCAATGAGTAAGCTTGATGTATTTTATGAAGATGAGTTAACAAATTTAATGAAATAATAGGGACGGAGCAATTAATTTCTTCCTCCGTCCCCAAAATTAAAGGAGAGCTTTATGAATGATATAAAAAGAATTAGCATTATTGGTGGTAGTGGTACTGGCAAAACAACTTTATCTAATAACTTAAGTAAAGAGCTAAATATTCCAGCTTTCCACATAGATGGTATGCATCATTACGATAACTGGAAAGTAAGAGATAAAGAAGATAGAGATAAAATGATTCATGAGAAGGTGGAAATGCCAGAATGGATAATAGATGGTACATATCTATCAACTATGGATGATAGATTAAAAAAATCAGACTTAGTAATATTTTTAGACTATTCCACGGCAGCTAGACTAAAAGGCGCAATGGGAAGATTTATTAAAAACCATGGCAAAGAAAAGCCAGAGATACCAGGATGCAAAGAAAAGATGGACATAAACTTTATTAAAATGATTTTAAAATTTAGTAAAGAAAAAAGGCCTAAGGTTATAGAGAAATTAAATAGTGTTGATAAAGAAAAAGTAATTATATTTAAAAATAGAAACCAACTAAATAAGTGGTTCCAAGAGGAATTTAATAAAAAGATGGAATTATAATATAAATAATGAATAACATCTACGCACCCAATAAATCCGAAAGAATTATATATTTAGGAAAGGGATGAAAGTATAATGAATTCAGCTAAAGAAGTATATGATTATATATATAACGATAAAAGAATTAGAGATATATACAAAAGTATAGATGAAAGAGAAAATGCAAACGTTGATGCATGGGGACATCATAATTTTAATCATGTATCAAATGTTAAAGATATTGTTGAAGAGCTTTTAAGAATGTTAAACTACGATAATGAGTTTATAGAAGAAGCTAAAATTGCTGCGATTATGCATGATGTAGGAGCTGTACAAGGTAAAGAAAATCACGCTGAAAGAAGTTATATATATGCTAAGAATTATTTTAATGAGAATAATATAAATATAGAGCATAAAGAGCAAGTTCTTGAGGCGATAAAAAATCATAGTGATGGATTTGATTCAAATAATATAATGCAGCTTGCATTAATACTTGCAGACAAACTAGATATAAAATATACAAGGCCAACTAAAAGAGGATTGGAAATTCCTGGGAATAGGCAGTATGGTAATATTGAGAATATAAGTACTGAGATTAAGGATGGGGTTTTAAAAATTAATTTCAGGTCTAACGACAAATTAGATAAAAAAGAGCTTGAAAACTTTTATTTTATGAAAAAAGTTGGGAATGCTATAAAATCGTTTGCTGAAAAACTTGATTTAAAATATAAAGTATATTTAAATGGTGAAGAGTGGAATGAGATTATGAGTAATATTTAATAGAAATGTAGGAGGTATATATGCAAGACTTAACAATTTATTTAGATGAAGGAACATTAAACTGTAGAGCTGCGGCAATTATTAACCATAATGGAAAGATTTTATTCCATCATAATGTAGCAGAGCCACATTATGCATTAATTGGTGGGCGTGTTCAAATAACAGAAAGCTCTGATGATACAATAAAAAGAGAAATATTTGAAGAGCTTGGAAAGGAGATTGAGCTAACAGGATACATATGTACAGTAGAGAATTTTTTCAAGCATAATGGTAAAATTTTTCATGAGATTATGTTTGTACATAGTGCAGAATTTAAGGATGAAGATGATAAGAAAATTACTAATACAATACAAAATATTGAAGAAGCGGAATTAAAAAAAGGAAAACATATTCAATATGAATGGATTGACATTGATAAATTAGATGATTATCAAATAAGACCAGCAATAATAAAAAAAGTTTTAAAAAATGGAAAATTTCCAACGCATGTAATTAATAAAGAGATAAAATAAAGTGCTATTCATTTTTATAAATAAAACCCGAACAACAGATTGTGTTGCTCGGGTTTTTCGCTCTCATATAAGTTTAAAACATATCTTTACTCAATCCAACTTCGAATTGTTGGAATGAATAAGAAGTGGCAAATAAGTGCCACGATACACATTGGAAAAACTAGTTCAACCTTATTATTCAAAAAAGCCACAACTATATACAATGGGCATAAAAAGTAGGCCGTAAGTGAGCACAAATCTATTCCTATTAGTAGCAATACGTTTTTTTGATAATTTTCTTTTAAAATTGCTAATAAAACTAGCAACGAGTGATAGCCAACAATAGCAAACAAGGATACATTGAATATACACATTCCAATATTACCTGACTGTACATTTCTAACAAGGTAGATAACATCTATAACAAGAACGGCTATCATTACAGAAAAAAACGTTTTGAATACATTTTTTGGTTTCTTAAAATATGAGAGCATTTTTTTTGGGTTCGGCATAGAAAATTTCATAGTTTCCTCCTTTTGATGTGGGTTTGTACTATTAACGCAGGAGTACTTTTGCGATTGAAGAAAAGCTTCAATTTCCATTATGAAAGCGTGAATAATGTAGTAATCGTATAAATCACACAATCAAAGATAATATGATTTATGCTGAACCTATGAAGTACTTTATGGTGCACTAAACCATCTCTAAAGCGTAGTATTTGAAACAGCCTTAGAATT
The DNA here is from genome assembly GCA_017404545.1 of Clostridia bacterium. GTDB lineage: Bacteria > Bacillota > Clostridia > TANB77 > CAG-508 > CAG-492. The sequence continues at coordinate 76,711 of JAFRCC010000022.1, read as the reverse complement.
GTAAAATATTAGTTGAATTCAGGTAAATTCTAGCACATTGTTAAATTTATGTCAAAGATATCTAAACTATAGTAGGAAATTCAGTTGACATTACAAAAACAATAATATATAATGTAACCGATAAATAGGAATAAATCGATGATTAAGAAGAAAAGTTAAAACAAAATTATTTCAGCGAGCTGAAGAGCGGTGTAAGTTCAGCAATAATTATTAATTTATCAGAGCTTATGAGTGATTGCAGGAAATAACAGTATTGCAATCCGTATACCTACGTTACAGGTTCGAGTTGGGCTAGCAGCCAGTATTGTAAAAAAAGCTGAAGCCAATTAGAGTGGTACCATGCATTTAAACGCACCTCTAGAGCAATCTAGATGTGCGTTTTTTGATGCTAAAATGGGGACGGAGCAAAAAATTAAAGTTGACAATTTTTTTTAATATGGTAAACTCGAAAAAATTGCTCCGTCCCCAAAATTAAAGGAGGAATTTGTATGAATCTTATTTCAAAGACTGAAGAAATTTTAAAGGAAGTATTGCAGAAGAATAATTATGAGGAAGAAAATATTGTGCTTAGTGTTTCAAGTAAGCCAGAATTTGGGCAATTCCAGTATAACGGAGCAATGGCACTTGCAAAAAAAGTAGGTACAAACCCAAGAGCTATTGCAGAGCAAATAGTTGAGGGGTTAAATGAATACAGTATATTCGAAAATATAAATATAGCAGGACCAGGGTTTATTAATATTTCGTATACTACAGAATATCTAAAAGAATATTTAACAGAAATATCAAAAAACATGACTGAAAACGTTAAGAAATACCCAGCTAAAAAAGTTTTCTTTGATTATGGCGGAGCAAATGTTGCTAAAGCATTGCATGTTGGGCACTTAAGAACTGCTAATATAGGAGAAGCTTTAAAGAGATTAACAAAACTTGTTGGAAATGAAGTTATATCGGATGTTCATTTAGGAGATATAGGAAGACAATCGGGAATGGTTATCTTTCAATTAAGAGAGGAACACCCAGAATGGGTATTCTTTGACAAAAACTATAAGGGAGAATATCCAACAGAAATTCCTATAACAAACGCAGATTTAGAGCGTATTTATCCACTAGCAAGCACAAGAGCAAAAGAAGATGATAGCATCATGGAAGAGGTTCGTAGAATAACAGCTGAACTTGATAATGGATATGAACCATATGTTAAACTTTGGAATATGATTCGTAAAATATCTGTAGCAAATATCAAAGAAACATATACAGCACTTAACGCCGAATTTGATTTATGGGAAGGAGAAACAGATTGTTACCCATATATTGAAGAAATGCTTGAGATATTAAAGAAAGCAGGATGCTTGGTAGAAAGTGAAGGAGCTCTTGTTTGTGATGTTAAGCAGGATACAGATAAAGCAGAGATACCACCACTTGTTGTTATAAAAACAGACGGAACTACGCTATACGCAACAAGAGAGCTTGCTACAATTCTTTCTAGAATGAAGAGATTTAATCCAGATGAAATGATTTATATAGTTGATTACAGACAAGGTATGTATTTTGAACAAGTATTTAGAACCGCATATAAATCTGGCTTAGTAGACAAAGATTTTGAATTTAAATTTATTGGCGTTGGAACAATGAATGGTAAAGATGGAAAGCCATTTAAGACAAGAGATGGCGGAGTTATGAAACTAGAATCATTGCTTGATGAGATAAAGGAAGAAACATCAAAATATGTAAAAGACAATGACGCAATGAGTCAGGAAGAGCAAAAAGATGTATCTGACAAAGTTGCTGTGGCAGCCCTTAAATATGCAGATTTAATTCCAAATGTTGAAAAAGATTATATATTTGATTTAGATAAATTCTGTAGCTTAGAAGGAAAGACTGGACCATATATTTTATATTCAGCAGTTCGTATGAAATCCTTACTAGCAAAAGCAGGCGAAACAAACTACATAATGCATGATATATATTCTCAAACAGAGAAAGAGCTTATTACAAAAGTTCTTGAAATGCCTATTAGAATTGATAAAGCATACAGAAATAAAACATTAAGTGAAATTACAGAGTATATATATGAAATAGATAGCTTATTTAACAAGTTTTATGCAGAAAATAGAATTTTAACTGAGGAAAGCGAAGAAAAGAAACAAACATGGCTATTTATAACTAATTTGGTATACCAAGCAAACAAAATGCTATTAGATGTTTTAGCAATATCAATACCAGATAGAATGTAGCATTATAGGTAGGCCAAGAACAATTACACTTTTAACGTAAAAAGTGATAGGTTTATCTAAAAACAATTACTATAAAGAAAAACAGGAGGATGAAATGAAAGACGAATTTATAAGCTTATTAAGAAGTACAAAAAGAGAAGGCATAGAGGCTCTTATACAATTTATGGAGGAAAAAACAGATTTTTTTACCGCACCAGCAAGTACTAGATTTCATGGATCTCATGAAGGAGGTTTACTGGAGCACAGTATGAAAGTTTATGAGATTTTAAAACACAAAATGGAGCATAATGTGCTAGATTTAAAAGTTTCAGATGATACATTAATTTTAGTTCCATTATTACACGATATTTGTAAGGTAAATTTTTATAAAGTAGACTATAGAAATGCTAAAAATGCTTTAGGAGAATGGGAAAAGGTCCCATATTATACAATAGATGACCAAATTCCATATGGACATGGTGAAAAATCTGTTATGATGATTACGGAATATATTAAACTTACCCCAGAAGAAAAATACGCAATACGTTGGCATATGGGTTATACAGAGCCAAAGGAACTTTACAATACAATTGGAGCTGCATATAAAAAATATCCGTTTGCTTTATTAATGCATGAAGCAGATTTAGAAGCCACATATTTTTACGATTGTTAATACCATAATATTTATTGTTAAAACGTTGAATATCTAAGGTGATTATCATATAATTGTTGTAGAAATATAATAAAACTTTGTATAATCGATAAAAAGGAGGATACTATGGGAAACAATAAAGATATATCAACTATTGTTATATATTTAACTAAACTTCAAAATGCGATGCAATTATGTAAAGAAAATCCATGTGAACAAAATATTTCATACTATAAAAAATATTTGAAATTGTATATAGATGAATACCATAGTATGTTTGGTTGTAACCCAAATATGGATATGTTTAAAGAATTTCAGGAAGACTTAAATAGTACAGAAAAAGAAAAGGAATAGATTATATGGATGACTCTAAAGAAAAAATAGAAATTTCGAAAGAAACAATAGAAGAGTTCAAAAGGTTATACGGAAAAGGAAGCTTTGTTTTGGATGATGAGTATTATTATGTATCTTTTAATGAATATCCAAACATAAAACAATTGATAGATGATTTAAAAAAGCAAAATCCTAAAATAGAAAAAGAGCAAATATATGATGCATTTAGACCAATATACGATATTACTGCTAGTTTTGAGAAAATAAATGAAGAAATGACAGAAAATAAAACAGGAAGAGAATCGTGGATTAACAAAACTTTTGGTAATTTGTTAAAATTAGAGTACATTGATTATAAAAAAATTTGGCAGATAAATGGAATAGATGATTTAATGTATCAGATGATGCCTAAGAGCCTAAGTGAAGCGGAAAAATCAAAAATAATACATAGTTTTTCACATCAGTATATTAAAGATAATATGGGGGATTTAATAAAAACTACTGAAGGAAATCAACTTAAATATATACTCGATAATGAAAAATTTAATAGTATGATAAAGCTTTTAAAAAAAGATAATGAGTATTCTATTCAAGAAATGAATAATATGGATTGTTTGTATGATACAATCTTATGTTTTACAGACAAGTACAAAGAAAAAAAGTCTAAAGATACAGATATTAGTACTAATGAACCAACTTTTGACACTATTAAAGCTATATTAGATAAATACACAAAGCAATGTACTAGGCCACAAGATTTACTAACTGATATTCCAAGCAGGTTATTTAACCTGATGAAAAATGATTTTCTTGATGAACAACAGAAGGAAGAATTAATAAAATTATATGATAACAATTACAAAATAAAATTTGAGCAAAAAAACAATAAAAGGATTGAAGAGCTAAAACTGCAATATCCTAACTTAGAGCAAAAAATAGAAAATATAGAGCATCTGAGTGATGAGGAGTTTGTAGCTTTTAAAGAGCTTATTAGTTTATACAGGGCAAATAATGGCTCTTTCGAAGAAAAGCATATTGATTGTTTAATAAAGCAATACGTGAATGCTAAAGATTTATCAAAGGAAGATCAAAACCTTATTTTTAGAGCATTAGAAGATAAAAGTACATACTTTTATAAGGAAAATGGGCTAAATTACAATATATCTGTTCGTAATTTTAAAGATAGTAAAGATAGTGGAGTATTACATTTAGGATCTCATTGTTACAGTACTAAATCTGTTATAATTAATAAATTAATAAGAAATAATAATATACTTGGGTTAATTGAAACAGTTTTTCATGAAAATCAACATGCTCTTCAAAATAAGGAAATGAGAAATCCAAACAACACAAATTTTCTTATATATGATATGTGCAAGATGTATGTTATGAGAAAATTAATTGGAAGTCAGTTTCAAGAAAAAAATTATTCTAATAGCGAGCTTGAAATAGATGCAAGAATCGCTGCTAATGTTAAAACTGCTGAATATATGCAAAAAATTGGTATAAATACAAAAGACATTGTAGATTCTTTACAAGAAAGTTTATGCTCTCCAGAGCAAATGTTGAATGCAAAGAGCATAGATACGAAGTTAATGCAATTTGTTTTCCAAAGAGCCAAATCGCTGAAAATTGATTTGATGATGTTGAAAAATAGAGAAAAGAATATGAACGATAATGATGTTATAGAATCTAGTAGATTATTCCAGCGTACAATAAAAAATTTTCCTGAAATTTTGGAAAGTATTCCATCTTTAAAAATGGAATTTTTCAAGAAAATAGACGAAAATGGAAAGGAATTTGTTGTTAGGAAGGGAAACATACAGATATTGTCAGATTATAATGAGTTCTGTGTTTTAAACAATTTACAAGATCACGAAATTGTACAAAACGAGTATGACTCAGCTGATGAAAATGAGACTGTATACTATCAAAAATGGAAAGACAGTGCAAACGTTGAAAAAGCAAAGTTATATACACATATTTTGAATAACGATGCTATAATTACTCCAGCAGAGATAATAAAAGATATGTGTATGCTTCCAAAACTTAATATACAAAATCCGCAGCTCATGAAAATTATGGATAATATAATTAAGACAGAAATTATTCCGGGAATAAATAAAATCACCAATTTAGTTAAAAAAACTGATGTTGATGATGAAAGAAAAGCTCAGGTTATTCAAAGTATTGTAGAAATTGGTCAATTTTTAAATAATAATCCAAAGCATAAGTATGCTGATGAAATTCAAAAAAAATTACAGATATTAAGTTATGAAATGGAAAGAAAATATAACGTAGATTTTGATGCTGAAAGAAAAAAAACACAGACAAATGGTAAAGAAGAGCTTGAATATATGGAAGCTATTGCAAATGAAGTTCCTGGAACTCAAATAACTGAAGCCAAAAGCTATGTTAAATTAATGATTGACAAAGAAAGAAAAAACAATAATTTAACAAAAAACAATGATTTACACGTAAATCAGAATAGATAATTTTTGTTAATAAATAATGGAGAAAGCTTTAGAGAAATGGAGAAATATAATGGAGGAACAATATAGACAAGCATTTGCTGAAGTATTGTATATAATTGATACACTAAATTCAAATAATAAGGCAAAAATCTCAAAAAAATTCTTGGATTTTATGGAAAGAAACAAATCAAGTAATTATATTGTTAATTTGCCAGAGCTTCCACTTGAAAATCCAAGTAAATTAAAAAAGCAAACAAAAACTATACTGGCGCTTATTTATAGAGAATATTTATGTGATGATAGTAAAAAAGAAGAATTTATAAAAAGAGATGAAGAAGAGCTTAAAATGATTATGGAGAAGTATTCTGTTGATATTTTTAGTAAGGGGAATGCCAATAGTAATAAAGATAATAGTTTAAGCAAGAAAAATCAACAAATTAGTAGTAAAATTTCAGAGCTACCAATTCCAGTAAAAAAACATAGTTTATGGGAAAAATTGAAGTCTTTTTTTGGAAAATTAGTGAAACATAGAGGATAATTTATCCTCTATATTTTGTATAACGGATTAAAGGAGGTTAGTAATGAACGATGATTGTACAGATATTTATTTAGATTACAATAGAGCAATAATATATGCAAAATATAATAATCCAGAGCCGCATAAGCATATGGCTGCTCATATAATATTATCTTTCAATGAACCATTTAAGATTATTGTTGATGGCAAGTGTTATGAAGAATATGGAATTTGTATACCATCAAATTGTATGCACAAAATTGTTGATTACAAGAAGCCGTTGTTGGTTTTTTTGTACGAAGAAACAACAGGTATTGCTAAACAAATAAAATCAGTAAAAATTATATCTGAACACATTACAAAAGAAATTTTTGAAAAATATATGTTAATGGCAAAGCAAACAAAGAATATTAATGAGAGCTTCATGGCTCTTAATGAATTTGTTGCCAATAAATTGGAATTTAAAGTTAATCAATATAAAATTGATGATGAAAGAATAATAAGAGCAATGAATTATATATGGAATAATTTGGGAGGTAATTTAAAAATAAAAGATGTTGCATCATTGCAAAACCTTTCAGAAAGTAGATTTTCGCATTTATTCAAAGAGCAAACTGGAATTCCTTTTGCAAGTTATGTTAAGATAAATAGACTTATTAGGGCATATTACGACATTTTTTCAGGAAACGATATAACTTATTCAGCTATGAATGCAGGATTTGCATCTCCTTCGCATTTAGCCAAGACCAGCAAAGAAATATTTGGTATAAGGGCGATTGAATTGCGTAATAAAGTAAAAGTTCACTATGTAAAAAATATGTAAATAGCAGAAATATTAAAGTTTTATTTTGGCTTATTTAGTATAATATATTTGAAATTAATATTTTAATGGAGGATATATAGATATGGTTAAGTTCAAAGAAGGAACGTATAAATTAAATAAACAAAGTAATTTTGATTATCAGTTAAACAGAGCAATTATGTGGGATGGTGGCAGATTAGAGGATGTTCAAAAAATAGCCTCTAATATAGTTGATAGTGAAACATGGAAAAGTAACCTAATTAAAATTGGAGATGAAGCATATAAAGAGCATAGAATTGAAAATGCAATAGCATACTATCGAATGAGCGAGTTTTTTATGTATGATGGTGACCCAGATAAAAAGAAATACTATAAATTAGCTACCGATATGTTTTACGATTATTACAGTGAATATTTTAGCAAGGGGATTGTTAAGAGAATAAATGTTCCATATGAAGGAATAAATTTACCTGTTATGTATGCAAAAGCAGTAGGTAACTGCAAAGACGTAATATTATTGCATGGTGGGAATGATTCTTACTTTGAGGAGCTATTTTTTCCAATGCTTTATCTATCCGAAAGCGGATATGATGTATACTTATTTGAAGGTCCTGGACAAGGCGGTGTTATGAGATCACAGAATAAACATTTTACATATAAATGGGAAAAGCCAGTTAAATCAATATTGGACTATTTTAACTTGAATGATGTAACAATAGTTGGTGCGTCTTTAGGTGGAATGTTAGCACCAAGAGCTGCCGCATTTGATAAGAGAATAAAAAGGGTTGTTGCATGGTCAATATTGCCAAACTTTTTAGATGTTTTAATAGGAACACAGCCAAAATTTTTACAAAACACAGTTAGGTTTTTATTAAAAATAAAGTGCTCTCCTATAATAAATTTTGTTCTTAGAAAAAAGGCTAAGAAAGATGAACTTATAAAATGGGGGTTAAACCATGGAATGTATGCGTATGAAGCTAAGACACCGTACGAATACTTAGTAAAAATGAATAACTATCAAATTATAAATATAGGAGATAAAATTGACCAAGATATGCTAATTATTGGAGCAAATCAAGATCATTTTATAAACTATAGGTCTATTGGAAAAGAAATTAATTGCCTAACAAATGTAAAATCATTAACAGTTAAAATTTTTACAGAAAAACAAAATGCAGCAGCACATTGCAATGTTGGAAATGCAAAACTTGTATTTGATACAATTATGAATTGGATTGAAGAAATTAAAAAATAAATATACAAGGAGAAAATATACTATTTTAATATTGCATTCCAATTTTTACAACTATTGAAACAATTTGACATAACTAGGAAGAAATGGTACAATAGTTAAGTAGTGCGGTCTATACCGCAGATAGATTCCAATTTTCTATTTTTAGTTATTTATTAGATTATAAGCCGAATATAAAATATAAATAAAATATTTCTTTAAATCATTGCCCTTTTTCTACAAAATGTGATATTATATTTTCGCATAGCGAAGGGATAGCTAGAGCAGGAATACATAAAAAGGAGAGAAAATCATGGAAGTAAACGAAGAGAAGAGACAAAAATTTATTGAATACGCAGGAAAAAGGGTAAATAACGTAATGCACGACATTCAAATATTAGAGCCAATGTCAAGAAGCAATTCATATGATTTTACAAAACAAGATTTAGAAGAAATGTTTACAGCAATGCAAGAATGCTTAAACGCAACAAAAGAAGAATTCTATAAGAAATTTGAAGAAAAAGAAGCAAAGTCTGCAAGAAAAACATTTACATTTGGTGCTTCAAATACTGTTGCAACAACAGCTACAGCTCCAGTAGAAGCAACAGCTAATAATTGGGGAGCAGAAGAGCAAGTTGTTAATACTAATGAAACAATAAATACAAATATAGAAGGAACAACTACAGAGCTATAATAAAAATATGGTAAAAGTAGTTTTATAGACGAAGCAAGTAAATATATCCGGAATGATGATTATTTACTTGCTTTATTATATTATAGAAAATATATTAAAGGAGAATAGTCTATATGGAAATAGTTGTAGGAAAAACAGCAGGGTTTTGCTACGGAGTAAAAAATGCAGTAGACAAAGCAACGGAAGAGCTTAAAAAAAGTAGTAAAGTGTGTTGTCTCGGAGAAATAGTACACAATAGCAAGGTAGTAAAAAATCTAGAAGAAAATGGTATAAAGTTTATAGAAGATTTATCTCAAAATACAGATAAAAGTAAAACAATTATAAGAGCACATGGTGTTCAAAAAGCAATATATGAAAAAGCAAAGCAAGATGGTATAGAGCTAGTTGATTTAACATGTCCGAAGGTATTAAAAATTCATAAAATTGTTTCGGAATACGCAAATAAAGACTATTTTACTTTTCTTATTGGAAATAAAGTGCACCCAGAAACCCTTGGTACTGCAAGCTTTTGTGGAGATTATTCTTGTGTTATAGAGCATGAAGACGATATAGGAGGAGCCATAGATAATTTAAAACTATCAGATAAAAAGAATCTTTTAGTTGTTGTACAAACGACTTTTAGTATAGAGAAGTTTAATAAATACATTGATATTATAAAATCAGAAATTGACAATGGTATACATCTTGATGTAATAAATACTATTTGTAATGCAACAAAGATTAGACAAGAAGAAACGGAAGAAATGTCAAAACAAGTAGATTTTATGATTATTATTGGAGGAAAAAATAGCTCTAATACAAAAAAACTTTATGAAATTTCTTGTAAAGATTGCCAAAAAGTAATTTGTATTGAAGATAAATCTGAGATAGATTTATCTAATTTTGATGGCGTAAATAAAGTAGGAATAATGGCTGGAGCGTCTACTCCGCAAAAGAGCGTAGACGATGTGGTAAATTTGTTAAAAAATACATAAAAAAATTTGTTATAAAATGTTGACTATTAAAAAAAATAAATATAGAATTGTATTATAAAACGAAAGATTAAAAAAGGAGAAACGGAAAGATGAAAGAAAATGTAAAATTAATAAGAAGTGTATTAAAAATATTGGCTGTAGCTGTTTTGTTTATATTAGTTGTATCTGCTAAATCATTTGCAGTTGAACCAAATAATGGTATTGATGGTTTAGATTTAGATTTTGTTAATATACCAGAAAACAATACTAGTAATAATACAACAACAGAAGACGAAGATGCTAAAAAGAAAGCAGAAGAGGAAGCTAAAAAGAAGGCAGAGGAAGAAGCTGCTAAAAAAACAACAAATACATCTACATCAACTTCAACAAGTAGCGCATCAAGCACAAAAATGCCTGCAACAGGATCAAATACAGAGGTTATATTTGTTGTAGGAGCCGTTATTTTGATTAGTGGAGCAGTATTTGTATTTAAGAAGCAAAATATAAAATTAAAATAGGTTAACAATAACAAAGTAAGTAAAGTATGAGTAAAGTAGAAGATAAGTTTTGGCAAATGGCTAAAATTTATCTTTTTTTTCATTATTTTTGAAAAAAGGGGTGCAAATTTTATAATATGTATGATAAAATGGCCTCATATGAATAAAAAAGGAGTGTAAAACTTATGTCAGAAATTAAGTATAAAAGAGTATTATTAAAATTAAGTGGAGAAGCACTAGCAGGTGAAAACAAAGCAGGAATCTCAGCAGAAGTAGTAGAAGATATTACAAACCAAATTAAACAGATGATAGAGCTTGGAGTTCAAGTAGCAGTTGTAGTAGGAGGAGGAAACTTCTGGAGAGGTAAATATGGATACAACATGGAAAAAACAACATCAGACCATATGGGAATGCTAGCAACAACAATAAATGCATTAGCATTGCAAGATGCCTTAGAGTCTAAAGGTATATTCACAAGAGTTCAAACGGCAATTGAAATGAGAGAAATAGCAGAGCCGTACATAAGAAGAAAAGCTGTAAAACATTTAGAAAAAGGTAGAGTTGTTATTTTCGCTTGTGGAACTGGTAATACACACTTCACAACAGATACAGGGGCTGCATTAAGAGCAGCAGAAGTAAACGCCGAAGTTATATTAGTTGCTAAAACAATAGATGGTGTATACTCTGCAGATCCAAAAGTTGACCCAACAGCAGTAAAATACGATAAAATTTCATATATGGATGTATTAAATAAAGATTTAAAAGTAATGGATGCAACAGCAATTTCATTATGTAGAGAAAACAACATTCCACTAGTTGTATTTGCAATGAACGATTCAACAAATATGATAAAAGCGGTTAAAGGTGAGAATGTTGGAACTATAGTTTCTGACTAAAATAATGGGGACGGAGCAAAAAATTTAAGTCCCATAAATAATTTTTTAATATAAATTTAATATAAAATTAATATAGAATAGTGAATGGATGAGTATTAATTAATGTGCAACAGCATGTACTAAAATTTTCAAACTCATCCATCTAGGAAAGTAGGTTGTGTTATGAATTATGATGATATAAAAGAAAAAATGGAAAAAACATTAACTGTTTTTGAAAATAGTTTAGCAGAAATAAGAGCTGGACGTGCAAATCCAGCTATATTAAACAAAGTTAAAATAGACTATTATGGAGTACCAACTCCAATATCTCAAGTAGCAGGAATTTCTGTTCCAGAAGCAAGATTAATAGTAATTCAGCCATGGGATTTGAGTGTTCTAAAAGAAATAGAAAAAGAAATCTTAAAGGCAGATATTGGAATTAATCCAAATAATGATGGAAAAGTTATAAGACTTAATTTCCCAGAGCTTAACGAAGAAAGAAGAAAAGAAATTGTTAAGAATATTAAAAAAATAGCAGAAGAATCAAAAGTTGCTATTAGATCAATAAGAAGAGATGGAATTGAAGAATTCAAGAAAAAACAAAAAGATTCAGAAATAACAGAGGACGAATTAAAAGTGGCAGAGGATGAGATACAAAAAATTACAGACAAAAATATTGAAGAAATAGACAAATTATTAGCAAATAAAGAAAAAGAAGTAATGAGTGTGTAAATTTGGGGACGGAGAAAAAAAATTAGTTACCCATTAGCATTAAATGAAGCAGTATTTGAGGGCAGAGCAAAAATTTTGTATATTGATTATTTATTGAATTTTTTGCTCCGTCCCCAAATTTAAGGGAGGAATCGAATGAACTTTAAAGAAGAGCTAAGCAAATATATAGAATTAATTAACTCAGAATTACAGAAATATGTAGAAAAAAAGGAGTGCCCAGAAAGAATATTAAATGAATCAAAAGGCTATAGTTTGCTTGCTGGAGGAAAACGACTTAGACCTATATTAATGATTGTAACATATTCTTTATTCAAAGATGATATAGAAAAATGTTACAAGAACGCAGTTGCAATTGAAATGGTGCATACATTCTCTTTAATTCATGACGATTTACCGGGAATAGATGACGATGATTATCGAAGAGGCAAGCTAACAAACCATAAAAAATACAATGAGGCAACAGCTATTCTGGCCGGGGATTCCCTTTTGAACGGAGCATACAAAATTCTTATAGATGACATAGGAAACACATCGGATATTGTCGAAAAAAGTCGTAAAATAGAAGCTTTGTATGAATTGTCGTATGGAATTGATAGAATGATTGCTGGTGAATATATTGATACAGAGTTCGAGGGAAAAGAAATTTCAAGTGACTACTTAGAATATATGCACGAAAATAAAACAGGAGCATTAATAAAAGCACCTGTTAAAATAGGTGCAATTCTAGCAGGTGCCCAAGAAGAAGATATATCTAAGCTTGAAATGTATGCTGAAAAAATTGGTCTAGCATTCCAAATAAAAGATGATATTTTGTCGGAAATTGGAAATGCAGAAGAGCTTGGTAAACCAGTTGGAAATGATAGAGAGAGAGGCAAATGCACGTACGTAACTAAATATGGATTACAAAAAGCGCAAGAGATGCTTGAACAAATTACAAATGAAGCAGTAGATATCATCAAAAAATATAACAAAAATAGCGAATTTCTAGTTGAATTGGCATTATATATTAAGAATAGAAATAAGTAATAAAGGGGACTTTATATGGACGAGAACACGTACTTACCACAGCATATAGCTATAATAATGGATGGCAATAGAAGATGGGCAAGAGAAAGAGGATTAAACGTATCTGATGGACACAAACGTGGAGCAGAGGTATTAGAAAATATTGCAAGATATTGTAATAATATAGGAATTAAGCACTTAACTGTATACGCTTTTTCAACAGAAAATTGGAAAAGAGCTAAAGAAGAAGTTGGGGCTTTAATGAATTTATTAAGATTCTATTTAGATAAATTTTCGAAACAAGCAGATACAGAAAATATGAAAATAAAGGTAATAGGGGACGTAACAGCCCTAGATAAAGGAATACAAAAATCTATAGCAAATGCAATAGAAAGAACAAAAAATAATACCGGACTAACATTTAATATAGCACTAAACTATGGTGGAAGAGCCGAAATAATAAAAGCAATAAAAGAAGTAGCTCAGGATGTAAAAGATGGAATACTTAATATTGAAAATATTTCAGAAGAGGTTGTAAATTCAAAATTATATACAGCAGGGCAACCTGATCCAGATTTACTAATAAGAACAAGTGGTGAGATAAGAACAAGCAATTTCTTACCATGGCAACTTGTATATTCAGAGTTTTATTTTGTACAAAAGTACTGGCCAGATTTTAATAACGATGATGTAGATGAGGCCATAAAAGTATATCAAAAGAGAAATAGAAAATTCGGAGGAAAATAAATAATGAATTTGAAAAGAATTATTTCAGGAGTAGTTGGTGTTCCAATTGCAGCCTTGATATTTATATTTGCAAATGTATATGTAATGGATACAATAATAGCAGTTTTAGCGATTATAAGTGTATACGAGTACACAAAATGCTTTAAAAGAGCCAAAAAAGCCAAACCTATTGCCTGGATTAGTTATATTTCGTGCTTAATACTTCCATTATTGCACGTAATTCCTAATGGACAGCTAATGTATACAATTGCACTAATTATTCCATTAATCATATTCATATTATTTTTACATATAATTATAAGTAACATGAAAATAACAATAAAAGATGTATCGGTTACACTTTTCGGAATACTATATATAGTTGCTTTTTATGCATTTATATCAAAAATATTTGGAATGGACAATGGCAAAATATATATATGGTATGTAGCGTTTTCAGCATGGGGAACAGATGTATTTGCATATATAATTGGAAGAAGATTTGGCAAACATAAATTTAGTCAAATAAGCCCGAATAAATCAATAGAGGGATGTATTGCAGGTATTATAGGGGCCGTAATTTTAACAATTATATACACATTTATTCTAAATAAAGGTTTCAATTATACAATAAATTACGTAATAATTGGCGTTATAGGTGCTATTTTAAGTATTGTAAGTCAAGTTGGAGACTTCTCAGCTTCAAGCATAAAACGCTATACTGGAGTGAAAGATTTTGGAAATTTAATTCCAGGGCATGGAGGAATTTTAGATAGATTTGATAGTTTCATGTTCACTGCTCCGTTTGCATTTTTCTTATTAATGTTAATATAACTTAGGAGGATATACTTTGATTAGTTTTATTATTGGTGCAATAAAAATAATAGCTTTACTCGGATTTTTGGTGTTTATCCATGAACTAGGCCATTTTACGGTTGCAAAATTGTGTAAAGTAAAGGTAAACGAGTTCGCCATTGGATTTGGTCCAACAATATGGAAAAAAAAGGGTAAAGAAACGAAATATGCGTTAAGATTAATTCCTTTAGGTGGCTTTGTTAGTATGGAAGGCGAAACAGAAAGATCTGATGAGGAAAGATCTTTTAGTAAAGTTTCAATTCCAAAAAGAATTGCAATAGTTGCCGCAGGAGGATTAGTAAATATAATTTTTGCAATATGTGTATTTTTGCCACTTCAAATGTCAGTTGGTCAAAACATCACAACAAAAATAGATAACGTAGTTTCCGGCTATGCGGCTGAAACATCTGGAATTCAAAGTGGAGATACAATAAAGAAGATAAATGGAAAAAAAGTCCGAATTAAGTCTGATATCGATAAAATAATGGAAAACTGTAATGGAGAAGAATTAATGATTCTTCTTGAAAGAAATGGAAACATAATTGAAACTAGACTGAACCCAACACCAGAAGAATACTACACAACAGGAATGTACTTAGAAGCAGAAGATAGCACGAAGGTACAGGGTTTCGTAAGAGGCGAAGATAGTGTTGAAAACCAAGGGGTTAATGTTGGCGATACAATTATTTCTATTGCAGGTGAAAATGTTGAAAATAATGCCAGCAAGTTATCAGAAACTATACAACAGCATTATAATGATGAAAAGATTAATTTTGTTGTTAGAAGACTTGGAGGAGAAGTATCGCTGGATATAATTCCAATAAAGAAGGTTAGATACAAATTAGGTGTAAACTTTACATTAGCAGATGAATCATTTGGAACGAAGTTATATTACGGGCTAATTAACACCGGAGATTTTGCTTTTTCAATTGTGGAAAATCTTAAGCAACTATTTACTGGCAAAGTAAAAACTAGCGATTTTATGGGCCCAGTTGGAATATCTAGAGCAGTTGCAAAAACTGATGGTTGGGCATCTTTTATATCGATGCTTACACTAATTTCGTTATCGCTAGGAGTAACAAATTTATTACCGTTTCCACCACTTGATGGAGGAAAAATTGTTTTGCTAATAATAGAAGCAATACGAAAAAAACCTTTAGACGAAAAGTACGAAGTTGGAATTCAAATGGTAGGTTTCGGATTAATGATAATGTTATCACTATATGTAACATATCACGATATATTAAGAATAGTGTAAAATCGAACAAAACAGAGCCGTTTATATTTGTTTATCGTTCTAAAATGGCGAAATCCTAATATAATAAATAATAGTAGTTTTATTATACAAAGGAGAAATTTATGATTAGGGTTTCGGTAGTTTCAACTAAAGATATAGTAAGAAAAATACCTAAAATTGCAATAATAATCTTAATTTTAATTTCCGTAGTTGGAATTGTTAAAGCGTCGAATAAATATTTAAGTAAAACAGAGCTCAGCATGAAAATGGCAATTTCGTATTTAACAGAAGAAATTCCAGCAATGGGAGATACAAATATAACTGATATTTCTAAAGTTAATCCAAAGCAATTATTAGATAAAGAGCTTATGCTGTCTGAAATATTAGTTAAAGAAGAAAATCCCGTTAATGACGAAAATATGGAATATGATGATAATCAAGAAACAACTTCTGCCAGTACAAATGCAGATAATGATAATGCTAAGATTGATGCCGAGCAAACAATAGAAACAAATAATGAGAATCAACAGGAAATTCAAATAGAAAAAGTAGAAGAAAATTTAAAAACAGAAGTAGTTAATTCTTCGTACAAGCAAACTCATAATTACGAAATAGATGGGGTAAAAATAAAGAACGAGTCGAAATATGATTTAAATACATTAAATTTGTCTTCCAATAATTCAAAAATAGAAAATAAAAACATAATAATATTTCACACACATACCTGCGAAAGTTATACCCAAACGCAGAGCAGTACGTATGTAGAAAGTGGAAATTATAGAACAACAGATTTAAATTACAGTGTCGCTAAAGTAGGGGATGTTATGCAAACTTATTTAACAAGCTATGGCTTTAATGTAATACACGACAAAACATATCATGACTATCCAGCATATAATGGGTCATACGGCAGGTCTTTAAAAACAGTGTCAGCCATATTGCAGAAAAACCCCAAAACGCAAATTATAATAGATTTGCATAGGGATGCTATGAGCGATGAAAGCTATGCTCCAAAAGTAAAAATAGGAGATGAGTATGTATCGCAGATTATGTTTGTTATTGGGACAGATGGAAGTGGACTAGAGCATGATAATTGGAAGAAAAATTTAGAGTTTGCCATAAAAGTTCAAAAAAAGGGAAATGAAATGTACCCAGGTTTGTTTAAGCCAATAATTGTGAGAAATGCTAGATACAACCAACATTTATCATCGGCAGCAACTATAATAGAATTTGGCGCTACAGGTAATACACTTGAAGAATGTGAAGGGGCTGCCAAATATTTATCAAAAGTTTTAGACGAGGTTATAAAGTAGACATTAACCTAAGTAAAAAAAAAACGGAGCATACCTATTGCAGGTTATGCTCCGTTTTATGATGTCGTTCAATTGCAGAAATAGTTGGGTCAGCAACTAAGCCAATCAGCAATACGACTTTCAGCGATATGACTCAAACATGCTCTTGAGTGAAAGCAGAAGTTGCATATTGGAATAATACTGAGTAATGCAAAGCATTGCCTCGATACTGCTCAGATAAGGTCTAGCCTGTGCCATCGCAAGTCCAAAATGCGTTTCTCCGTTAACCAACTTACTCAAAACAGCTTTCATACGATTGTACGCCGGTTTTACATCATTGGGAATACCATTCTCACGAATATCCGTATGAAGGTGGCTGATAATTGTGTGGTAAGCTTTTTCAGTCAGAGGAGTTTTCTCAGATTCCGCCGTATTTGAGGATTTTGTTGATGTATCGCTCTCGTAGAAATCAATTGTGCCATCAGAGCTTTTGTTATATGAGTAACCAAATTGCTCAATCAGGTTAAGCTCCATATCAACAATAATTTCCATTACCTCATAATAAGAATGTGCTGCCTCCTGAATCAGTTCAACATAACCAAGCAGCCGCTTAAAAATAAGCTGATTAGATGGGTCGCATGTAGACATCTTGCCTTTGATAAGTTCATACAAGCTTTCAAGTGCCATGTCCTTAACACACTCCATGGGAGAGTACATTGCTCTGTTCGGAGTATCCGAGTTGTTGTCGCCGCCAGTAACATTTTCAGAAAATCTCTTAATCATTTCTTCAAACCTCCTCAGTTGGATAAAAAATAAAATCGAATGTGTCAAGAAGTGCAGCTTTCGAATCAAGCATGATGCCCTTAATAAAGTTCTTCTGAGTGTCATCCATTTCAGAATGGTTCTCGAAAGCAACCAGCAGCAGTTCAATTGCACGGTTAAGTTTTTTTAAAGTCGGAAGAGCTTTCTTAGTAATGCCCTGCAGATGTTTAAAATTACTGCTCTTTGTGCTTTGCAACACAATTTTCACAACCTGCTCGTCAAGCTTGATATAGTCGCCATCATTGTGAATTCCAACTGCCTTGAAGTTACTTGCCAGGTTAGACATGCATGTTGCACGTACCGCATTGTACTGCTCAATAAGCTCGTAAACTTCCATCACTGCGCTGTACTGATACGCAAAATCCGCAAAGAAACCATCGTTGTGGTTAAGAAGCATGTTAACGACTGTGTCTGTTGGCATAGAAGCCATTTCATCAAGAGTATGTTCATTGGGATTGAAATAATCTTTATCCTGATGTTTGCCTGCCACGCAATGCTTGTTGCCCTTTGCATAATCGCAGTTCTTTGTGTGCTTGCAGCTCTTCTTGCTCTTGTTGTTCATGCACTGTTTGCAGCGCTCTTCGCTACGCTTTTTGCTCTTTTTGCTCATGAAATATGCCCTCCTTATTGGCTTTTCATCTTTGGTTTATATACGAAATATCGTTAAATTCTGAAAACCATACGATAAACCTCGTAGGTTTTAGGCGTCTGACCACGCTTAAAATACCTTTGGAATCCTCCAGAAAATAACAGAAAATATTCTATCATATGTTTACGTAAAATGCAAGCTGCTAAATGAAAAATCTTAATAGAATAGCGTAAAAACGCCGAAAAAATTTTAAATAAAAGTATACATAAATATCTATTCCTGCTAAATTATTGGGTGGATATATAAGAAGTATTGGTTACTAATGTATAAGAAAAACTTATTTGTAATTTTATAAAGAAAACTAATTGTTAGTATATATTTTTTTTTTATTGGCAATGGTATACATTTTAATATTTGATGTATACCGTTGCCAATTACAAGTTTTTATTGTTGTTATGTACGAAAAAAAATCTAAGGAGCAACAGAAGAAAAAAATGAATTTACATATATTGCAGCAAAAATCGCAGTGAAAATTTAAAAATAATGTGTGACTTGTGAGTGAAAATTTAAAAATGGGGTTGATTTCCAAAACAATAGGTGGTAAAATCACCCTAGCCAAAAAAAGAAAACACAAATAGATGAAAGGATGATTGAAATGAAAACTTTAAAAAAATTAACAGCTATAGTAGCTACATTACTAGTTGCAGCAACAATATTTGCAACAAAATCACATGCTTTTTCAAAAGCAGATCTACAAGAGTATATGACAACACAAAAAGATTTTACAGGAACAGAATTAATAATTAGAAGCAAAGACAAAGCAAAATTAGAAAGCTTCTTCAAGAAAACAGAAATTACAGATGAACAAGCAGAAAAAATAAAAGGTTATATAGATGAAGCCGTAAAGTATATGAACGAAGATGGTGCTAAATCTCCAAACAAGGTGAGCACTAAGGAGAAAAAACAAAGATTATTACAATTTGCAAAAGATGCAGCAGCAGTTTTAAACTTAACAGTTTCATATGATGCTTCAGAAGAAAGATTAGATATATACGATGCAAACGGAAAATTTATAGATTCATTATATTGGGGAGTTGAAGTAAAGAATGGTAAAGGAACAACAGAACCAGCTTTAGTTCAAACAGGATCTACAAACTACGTATACATAGCAGTTGCAGGAGTAGTGTTAGTTGCCGGCGCTACATTAATAGTAGCAAGAAAGAATGCATTAAGCGTAAATGCATAATCATAAATCGATACATTGGCTAAAAGTAGAAGCAATTATTATTGACTTAATAGTTGCTTCTATTATTGTAATAGGCCTTATCGGCAGCGTAAATTTATTATTTGGTAAACAAATAAAATCGGCAATAGAGCTTGTAGATATGGTTTCAATTAATACAAATAGCAATGTAGTATCAGAAATAAAATTTAATGAAAATAGTAAAGAAATAGCAGAATATCCTGAATATGGATCAAGATATGCAAATATAAAAATTGAATCACTAGATATAAATTTACCATTGTATTATGGTGATAAACTATCAATACTAAAAAATGGTGTTGGTCAATCCAGTGGTGCATATTTCCCAGGCGAAGGTGGAGCTATAATATGCATGGGTCACAACACTAAAACATTTTTATATAGATTACCAGAAATAGATAAAAATGCATTGATAGAAATTGAAACAACATATGGTAACTTCGAATATAAGGTTTTTCAAACAAAAATTGTTAATATGTACAATGTAGATGAATTACCAGTACAAAAAGATGAAGAAATATTAATGCTATACACATGCTACCCTGTAACCGGCTTAGGTCATAAAACAGATAGATTTGTTGTGTATGCAAAAAGAGTAAACTAAGAAAGTATAGGTGAGTAAAATGGGCAAAAAGAAAAGAATAATATCGTACATATTGTCGATTTTTCTTGTAATATTTTTATTTATAACAATTCTTCTAACAACATTAAATTGTACAATACTAAGCACATTAAATGTAAAGAAAAAAGTAGCAGAATCAAATTACTACGCAGAGCTTCAGAAAATAATAGTAGAATCAAGCCAAAACTATGTAATGCAATCTGGATTCGACGAATCTATTATGGATGGTGTTGTTAATGTATATGATGTACAATACGATGTAGATGGTTTAATAGATTACATATATGAAGGAAAAGAATATGTAGTTCAATCTAATATGATTAGAGCAAATTTAGATAAGAATATTAAAGAATACGTTGAAGCAAATGACTATGAAATAAGCGAAGAAAACCAAAAGGGAATTGACGAATTTGAAAATGCAATTGAAGATATATATAAGAGAAACATTATGTACTCAGAAGAAACAATAAAGCAAATTGCACACGTTGTGGGGATAATTAAAAAAGTAACACCAATTGCAATGATAGTTTGTGCAATAATTTCAATAGTTCTTGCTCTTATAACAAAAGAAACAAGCAGTCCTGCAATTGGGATAAGTATGCTTTCAACAGGGGCACTATTTGTTTTCTTAAAAACATATTCAGGTACAAATGTAGCAATTAATAATATTTTGTTACTAAATAAAGCATTTTCAAATACTCTAATTGCAATGGCAAACCAGGTAATTCAAAAGTTATATACAGTTGGCGTTATACTTTGTATAGCGGGTGTGGCTTTTATTATATATGCAGAAGCTAAAAAAAAAGTAGTTAGAGTAAAACTTTTAGAAGAGCATTCTCAAATTATAAGATAATATTTTGTCAAAAAAAGACGAACGAAAATATTTGAAATTTGAGTTAAAAAATAATATAATAAACCGACGAGGGAGACTTATAGAAATATAAGTGCTCTCTTTTTTATTTCATGAAAAATTTTAATCTATGGCTGGCCAGCCAAATATATCCCAAAGGAGAATTTTATATGCAAAAAGAAAAGCGATTACTAAGTCCTACAAATGATTATGTATTTTGTAGAATTTTTGGCTACAAAGGTACCATTCCTCATGGCACATACGAGAAGATGAGTATTCAACAATTATATTGACAACGAAATTTGAATTACATATAATAGAGTTAAAGAAACTAGAAGTTAATATTAAACAACAGGGTAATGAAAAATTAGAGCAGTGGCTTGGGTTTATAAAGAATCTAGAGCTGGGAAAGGAGGCAAGTATGTATGAAGAAATAGAAAAGGCTCGAAAAGTGCTAGAAGAAATAAGCCAAGACGAAGAAGAGCGCAAGCTGGCAGAGCAGCGTGAAATATGGAGAATAGACTACAATAGTGATATGTATAGTGCTGAACTGCGAGGTGAATATGAAGGGCGTAAGGCTACTGCGAAGAGAATGCTGGAAAAAGGCTTTAGCATTGAAACCATAGAGGAAATTACAAAATTAACAAAAGAGGAAATTGAAAGAATTAAATAAATTTAAAGAAAGAATAAAACTAAAATTTTAGTAAAAAAATAATGTACAGAAATAATGAGGAGGCATTACCAATGTGTTAGGGTAATGCTTTTTTACTTTCACTAGTAAAAAAAATATGTTATAATATACAAGGTGTATACAAATGGTACAAGATTAACAGATAATATCTATAATCGCTACAAGAATGGAGGATTTATATGTTAAGATTTTTCTCTGCAGAAAGGCATAAAAAGATTGATGTATTGTATCGTGCTGCCCAAGATGCTCGCATAATGAGCAATCGGAAGGTTGCAATAATCAGTTGTTTAAAAATGTTAGGATACCATGAAGATGTTTTAATTTTACCTATAGCGAATATTTCATTAGTATACAGCGGCTATTCTCCAGTAGATGGATGGGTTGTAAGAGAAACATCAAGAAATCCAAAGAATAAAACGGCTGGTTATGTGGTGTGCATTAGGAACAAGGAATAAGAACTAAAATTCTCAAAGTGGAGCTCAAATTATGGGCTCTACTTTTTTATATTATATGAAATTCTACGGAATTATACATATTCTAGAAAATAATATATTAGTATACAAAAAATGACAAAAATATCTGAAAAATCCTTGAAATATCGATACTCATATGATAAAATTTTCCGTATACGTGATGAACGGAAATTGCATAAGATAAAAGCATTTTACATAAATTTTTTCAGGGGTTGTTGAAGCTAAGAAAACACAAAAGAACAAGACAAGGAAAGTAAAACGGGGGGCAAAATAATGGACAAGGCAGTAGCTGATTATATAGAAAATCAGCAAGATGTTAAATCGCTAGCTAAGGAGAACTTAAAAACACTAAAAAGTTATTCAAGGGCATTTAGATTTATACAAATTGCAAAGTACAATACCAAAAGGGGCTCATATAGTTTCTTAAAAAGAGCATTCGATATTATGGTTGGACTTATAGGAACATTATGTTTACTACCAATAATGCTATTTGTTAAAGTGGCTAATCTATTTCAAGGAGATAGAGAAAGCATTATATTTAAACAAAAACGTATTGGAAAGAATGGAAAAGAAATAAATATATACAAAATACGCTCTATGGTACCAAATGCAGAAAAGGTATTAGAAGATCTAATGGCGAAGGATCCAAAAATAAAAGAAGAATATCTTACCCATAAAAAGTTACAAAATGATCCAAGAGTAACAAAAGTTGGTAAATTTATTAGAAAAACAAGCCTTGATGAATTTGCCCAGTTTGTAAATATACTTAAGGGTGATATGACTGTAGTAGGTCCACGTCCATATTTACCAAGAGAAAAAGAAGATATGGGTGAGTACTATACAGATGTTATAGCTTGCAAGCCGGGGCTAACAGGTTTATGGCAAGTAGAAGGTAGAAGTGATATAGGTTTTGTAAATAGATGTAGATTAGATAGATTTTATAAAGAGCACAAAAGCATAGTGTTTGATATAAAAATATTCTTCAAAACATTTTTATCTGTATTGCAAAACAAAGGGGCAAGGTAGAAAGTATAGGCCTAAGATATAGGAAAGGGATTAGACAATGCCTGAAAATAAAAAGAAAGTATTACACTTAGTAGAAGCTTTTGGTGGAGGAGTATTTACATTTTTAGTAGAGCTTGCAAATAGTACATGCGATGAATTTGACGTAGTAATTGCGTATGCTAAAAGAAAGCAAACTCCACAAAACTTCGAAGAGTATTTTGATAAAAGAATTAAATTTATAGAAGTTAAAAACTTTACAAGAAGTATTGGTGTTAAAGATATTAAAGCTTGTAAAGAAGTTAGACAAATAATAAAACAAGAAAAGCCAGATATAGTACATATGCATTCATCTAAAGCAGGAATAGTTGGTAGATTAGTAATAAACAGTAAGAACAGGAAGCTATTCTATACACCACATGGATATTCATTTTTAAAACAAGATGATTCAAAGCTAAAAAGATTTGTATATAAATCAATTGAGAAAGCTGCAGCAATGTGGAGAAGAAAATGTAAGATAGTTGCTTGTTCAGAAGGTGAATATAAAGAGTCTCTTAAGATTACTAAAAATAGTATATATGTAAATAATGGAGTTAATGTAAAAGAAATAGACAAATTATTAACATCTAAGCCAAAGCAAGAAGTTAATACGAAAGATTTAAAGATATGCACAGTAGGAAGAATAGGATTTCAAAAGAATCCGGAGCTATTTAATAAAATAGCAGAGAGCTTTCCAAATGTGCATTTTGTATGGATAGGTGATGGAGAGCTAAAAGATAAGCTTACAAGTAAAAATATAGAGCTTACAGGTTGGGCAGCAAGAGATATTGTTTTAAATAAAGTAAACGAAGCGGATATATTTATACTACCATCACTATGGGAAGGCCTACCAATAGCTCTATTAGAGGCAATGTATTTAAAAAAGATTTGTATAGTAAGTAATGTTATTGGAAATAGAGATGTAATACATAATGAACAAAATGGATTTGTTTGCGACGATTTAGATGATTACAGAAAGGTTATTGAAGGAATTATGAACAACAAATACAACCTAACTGAAATTTCAAACAAAGCAAATGATGATATTATAAACGAATACAACATAGAGAATATGAGCAAGAAGTATATAGAATTATATAAATAATAATATGGAGAAAGAATATGAAACAAAGAATTCAATGGTTAGATATAGTGAAAGGCTTTTTAATACTGACAGTTATGTTGGGACATATTAGTCAGACTCCTGAGTGGCTTAAAATATGGATATACTCATTCCATATGCCACTATTCTTTTTTTTATCAGGGGTAACTTTTTCAATTGAAAAGTATGATTTTAAAACATTTATTAAAAGAAAAATAAGGACATTGATAGTTCCAGGGTTAGTTTTTGAGTTCATTCAGATTATAATAAATGTTGCTATGGGAAAATTACAGCTGACTGTAAAGAATATTATTCTAGGAATAATTTTACAAATGCGTGGACAGGGAACGGATATAGCATGGTTCTTAGTAGCGTTATTTATATCAGAGATAGTTTTATATCTTGTTATAAAGTTATTACAGGATAAAACTAAGAAAATAGTTCCAGTACTATTTTTATCTGCAATAATTAATTTCCTATATTTAAGAATTGCTGTAAATTTTCTTAGTGTTGTAGTTTTACCATATAGTATGGATTTAGTTTTTTTGATTTTACCTTTCATTTATGCAGGATACTTGTACAAGAATAACAGGTTAAAGGTTAATGAAAACAAACTTTTTATTTTATTATATATAATTATGGGAAATTCATTATGCTTTATCAGCTTCAAGATTCTTGGATATCATTTTGATTTAGACTTAGATAAAATTGGCTCTTTTACATTATATTATTTAACAGCATTTGCACAGATTAGCTGGTTGCTTATTTTATTTAAGAAAATTAAGAAAGCAAAAGTACTTTCATTTATTGGAAAAAATAGTATGGTTTTCTATGTATGGCATACAATAGTATTTTCTATATTTGATGAGATAACGAGGGGAAAAATTGAAAAAGAATATGCAATAATTGGGCTAAAAATGATTACGAGTATTATCGTACTTACAATACTGACTGGTGTTGTAAATAAGTATTTCCAATTTGTACTAGGAAGAAAGAAGGAAATAAAATGATTTTTGAATATATAAGTTTGATGTTTGGAATTATGAAAGTACTAGTTTATAAAGTATTTTACATTTCAAGAATTAGTTTTACAGGAATTCCAAAGATGAATCATAATTTTAAAATAGCTATAAAGAAAAATTCAAAATTAATTGTCGGTAAGAATTTTAGAACTAGAAACGATGTTTCTATAAGAGTGTATGACAAAGGAATTGTACATATTGGTGAAAGTGTTTTTTTTAATGATAATTGCTCCGTGAATTGTAAAAAAAATATTGATATAGGAAACAACGTTATATTTGGACAAAATGTAATGTTATTTGACCATGATCATGATTATAAAAATGATATTAATAATTTCATCAAGGATGATATAAAAATCGGAAATAACGTATGGATTGGAGCAAACTGTATTATTTTGAAAGGAGTTCATATAGGTAATAACGTGGTTATTGCTGCAGGAACAATTGTTAAAGAGGATATTGCTGATTCATCAGTCGTTTATCAAAAAAGAGAGACTACTATAAAGAGCATTGAACGAAAGGAGGAATAAAATGAAGGTAATTCATCTAATGAGTACACATGCATTTTCAGGGGCTGAAAATGTTGCTTGCCAAATTATAAATGCATTCAAAGATGATGCAAATTGCAAAATGATATATGTTTCAGAAATTAATGAAAACAAAAAATTTTTAGACGACAGAGTTATTAACTATTACGAATTAAAAAAATTTAATTATTCAAATGTGAAGAGGGCCATAGATGAGTTAAACCCAGATATAATCCATGCACATGATGTTAGAGCAATCATTATTGCATCGTTTTTTTCTAAAAGAGCAAAAGTTGTTGGACATGTACATGGAAACCATGAAAATATGAGAAAAATAACGCCTAAAACGGTCTTGTTTAACAAAGTAACAAAAAAGTTAGATAAGATTATTTGGGTATCGAAAAGTGCTTTGGACAACTATAAATACAAAGAAAATATTATGAATAAATCCGAGATAATATATAATGCAATTGATGTGGAAAGACTTTATAGTAGGATTAGTGAAGATAAAAATGAATATGAAAAATATGATATTGTATACCTTGGCAGATTGTCATATCCTAAAAATCCAATTAGATTACTTAGTATCATAAAAATGATTAAAGAAAAAAAATCAGATATAAGAGTAGCTATTATTGGAAATGGAGAGCTTGAAGAAGAGGTTAAAAATTATATTTTAAACAATAAATTAAAAGATAACATAGTTTTATACGGATATATAGACAATCCATACAAGGTATTAAATTCTTCAAAAATGATGGTAATGACGTCCAGATATGAAGGTACTCCAATGTGTGCTTTAGAAGCTATGGCACTTGAAAAGCCAATTATTAGTACTCCAACAGATGGTCTTTTAGATATTATAGATAATAATGAAACTGGATTTTATTCAGATGACGATACTATGTTAAGTAGAAAAATTATAGAGCTATTAGATAATCCAGATAAACTTGCACGAATGAGTGAAAATGTGGCTAGAAAATCGAAAGAAATAAATAACATAGAAAATTATAAGGAGAAAATTAAGCAAATATACAAGATGGAGATGTGATATTATGAAAATGAGTAAAAATTTATTTTATGTTCTAGCATTCGTTATTATTGAAACTATTTTTTTGAAAATATTTATGTATGACATATTGCCTGCCAAATATTTTTTTGATGCACTACATATATTAGGCGTAATGAACGGAACGGCATATACAGATACGGCGTATACATATACTGCTAATATATTTAACGGAATCAATATTTTAGGTTTTGATAATATACAACAATGGGGATTTTTTGTAGCTATTGTATTCATGCCAATACTAATTAGTATTATAGCGAAGAAGAAAGATTATAATTCATGGCAGTATCTTTTTATAATTGCAAGTTTTACGTTATTGGATGTATATGTTTTAGGTTTGAGCAAAGATATAATTCAATTTATTTATTTTTTTGCTATATATTTAATTTTATCAAGTAAGAAAATAGGAAATATAAAAAAAATCATATTTTCATGTGCTGTATTGTTGTATGAAGCTGTAAATTTTAGAGTTTATTATGCCATAATGGCGATGCTTATTATATCAATATATGCAATATATGAATTGTTTATAAAAAATAAAAGTCTTAATAAAAAACAATTTATAAAGATTATCTGTTTATCTTTATGCGTTTTCTTTGGAGAAGTTTTTATTGTTCAAATTATTTCCACAGAAAACTACAATGCTATATTGCATGCAAGATCAGGTGTTAATATGTGGAGAACAAATGATACAGCTGCTAATACTATTATTAACGATGTTTTAGGTCTAAATACTAACTATTTTAAATTTATGGGAAATTACTTAATAAATACAATTAGATTAATGTTTCCAGTGGAATTGTTTGTTAAAGGACCTATACAAATTGCTTTTTGTATGTACCAAATATTTATTACGATAAATATAATAGGAAGTTGCAAAAAAATGAATGAGTCAAATTGTCTTTGGATTATAACAGTAATAAGTTTCTTTATGGTATCAATTATATTTGAGCCTGATTTTGGTTCTTTTGTTAGACATGAATCTGCTTTAATTCTTATAATCCTTGAAATCACTAGAATAAATTTTGAAAAGGACAAGGAGAGATTAAACAATGTATAAAATATTATTGGTTGGTATGTCACACAACATTGGAGGAATCGAGACGTATTTATATAATCTTGTTAAAAATGCTGACAGAAATAAATTTGAATTTTGCTTTTTATATCCAAATAAAGATAAAATGGCATTTGAAGATGAAATGATTAGTATGGGAATAAAGATATATAAGCTCACAAATAGGAGGGTCAACAGAAGAAAACATAAAAATGAAATAAGAGAAGTATATGAAAATGAAAAATTTGATTGTATACATTATAGTATAATGTCATATAGTTGGTATGAGCCGATTGTACAAGCTAAGAAGTCTAACATTAAACTTATACTTCACTCTCACAATGCTGGTCCATTTGATGGAGTTTCGATAAAAACAAAATTATTAAA
Organism: Clostridia bacterium; assembly: GCA_017404545.1. Classification (GTDB taxonomy): domain Bacteria; phylum Bacillota; class Clostridia; order TANB77; family CAG-508; genus CAG-492. The sequence goes on along the minus strand of JAFRCC010000022.1, from coordinate 48,107 downwards.
TTATATAGGAATGAAAAAAATAAGGAATGCTAATTACTACCAAGTTGCATGCGGAATAGAGGCAGGTCAATTTCTATTTAAGAATGATAATTTTGAGGTATTTGATAATGGAATTGATATTGATAGATATAGATTTAGTAAAACAAATCGAGAAACAATAAGGAAAGAATTAAGTATTGATAACGATACATATATTGTTGGAAGCGTAGCTAAATTGGAAGCACAGAAAAATCCATTATTTTTAATAGATATATTTTACGAGTATCAAAAGAAAAATGAAAAATCAGCATTAATTATGATTGGAGAAGGTTCTTTAGAAAATGATATAAAAAGAAAGATTGATGAATATAAGATAAAAGACAAAGTCTTGTTATTAGGTAAAAGGATGGATGCTAATAAAATATATTCAGCGATGGATGTCTTTATAATGCCATCTTTATTTGAAGGTCTTAGCATAAGCCTTGTGGAAGCTCAGGTAAATGGTTTAATGTGTTTGGTTTCAAATAATATTGATAAGGATTGTAATATTTCTGGTAATGTAAGATTTGTTGATTTAAAAAACGGTAGCAATGCAGAGGAATGGTCAAAAGTTGCTCTTGAAAATTCTAAAATTAGGGATAAAGATGTATTAGAAAAAATATCAAGTAAGTATAATTCAAATGAATGTTTTAAGAAGGTATATAACTATTATGAAAATATAATTACAGGTGGTGAAAGCAATGAATAAGTGTATAAGTGTTGTTATTCCGATGTATAATTGTAAAAATACAATTGAGAGGTGCGTAAATTCTATAATATGCCAAACATATGAGAATATTGAGATAATTTTAGTTGATGATGGTTCAACTGATGATACATACATAAAGTGTAATGAAATGAAAAAAAAAGACGAGCGAATTAAAATTATAAGAAAAGAAAATGGTGGTGTATCAAGTGCAAGAAATATTGGAATTAAACAAGCAAGAGGAATATTTATAACGTTTATCGATGCGGATGATTATATAAGGAAGGATTATATATCAACATTATATAACAATATGGGGGATAATGACTTAGTTATATCTAATGCAATAATAATAAAAAATAATTCGTCAAAAAAGTTTAACAGATTATTTATGGCTCGATGTGTTAATTACAAAAGAGCTGTTGAGATGCTACTTTCAGATAAATTCTTTCAATCAACTCCATGGGGAAAGATGTATAAAACAGAGTTAGCAAAAAGGGTTAAGTTTGATGAAAAGATGAGTATTGCTGAAGATCACAAATTCTTGATTGACTATATTAGCATATCGAAAAAGATAAAGTTGATACCTTTTTATGGGTATATATATGTGATAAATGAAAATAGTTTGTCCAGAGCAAACGAAAAATATAAAGATGAAATTTTCTATTGCTCAGATCTTATAAAAAAATATGAAAATACAAAGTATGAGAAGTTTGCAATTAATCATTACTTGAATATTGTAAAGAGTTATGTTGCAGGTAAATCTTTTAGTGATGAAGAAAAAAAAATAATAAAAAATGATTTAATAAAGTATAGACGTAATTATTCTATTGTTAAGATGAATAGTATAAAAGAAAAGATAAAATATTATTTGCTAATTAGAAATATGTAGAGGATGAATAAGAAATATGAAAAGAATTTTAATAACAGGAATGCAACATGATTATAACGGAATTGAAGCATTTATAATGAATGTATATAGAAATATTGACAGAAATGAATATCAGTTTGATTTTTTAACTACTCACGATGCAATAATTGCATGCGAAGATGAAATACAATCATTAGGTGGACATATATATAAAGTTGAAGTCCCAATGAAAGAAAATTTTTTTAAGCATTTTTTTGCTATTAAGAGATTTTTTAAAGAAAATGGTAAAAAATATTATGCAATTCATATGAATAGCTGTTTCCCAAATTATTCATTACCATTAAAGTATGCAAAAAAATATGGTGTTAATGTTAGAATTTTTCATTCTCACAATTCTTCCGATATGTATGTGTCTGACAGTAAGACAAAAGAGCTTGTTAAAAGAATTAAGTATAACTATGAAAGATATATGATACATAAGAGAGCAACACATTTGTTGGCATGTTCAGATGAAGCTGGTAAATATATGTTTAATAAAAATAAGTTTACAGTGATAAAAAATGGGATTGTGTTGGGAAAATTCAAGTATGATGCTGAGATACGCAGAAAAAAAAGACAAGAATTAAAAATTAAAGATAATACAAAGGTTATCGGATTTGTTGGAAGATTACAATACCAGAAGAATCCAATGTTTCTTTTAAAGATTTTACACGAACTGGTTAAATTTGATAAAGATTATATGCTATTAGTAATAGGCGTAGGTGATAAAGAACAAGAAATGAGGGATTACATCAATAAAAATCAATTAGATAGTAATGTGACATTTTTAGGTCGCAGAAGTGATGTCAATGACTTATATAGTGCAATGGATGTATTTGTGTTACCTTCGATATTTGAGGGATTAGGAATTGTACTTATAGAAGCACAGGCCTCGGGCTTAAAATGTGTTACTTCTGATAATGTACCAATATTGACTAGGGTTACTGAAAATATTACATATCACAATATTGATAATATAGATAGTTGGATTGAAGATATAAAAAAATATCAACTGGATTTAAATTGTAGAGAAAATGCATATAGAAAAGTAGAAAAAGAACGGATACGATATAAGAAGTACTGTTAATGTACTTGTCGATGAATGTTATGGAGGAAATAAATAAAAAAAAATTACAATTATAGTTCCAGTATATAATGTGGAAGTATATTTGATAATTTAAGATTTCCAATAGATATAATTAATGAATGTGATTTTATAATGGCATAAAGTAATATATAGATTCAAAAAATAGATGCATATGCTGATATAAGAACAGCTATGGAAGAAGATACAATTAGAACACTAATGTATATAATGAAAAAGGTTAGATGTAATTGAAGTACTTGAAGAAAGGCTAATTCACATAAATCTGGAAAATTACTAATAGTTTTCTATGAGTAAATATTATATTACTACAGGTATAGTTTAATATAGTACAGAATTATGACAAAAAACACTATAATGAAAAAAAGATATTTTATTAAAGAAAGTTAAGACAAAAAATGCTATTAAAGGAAATATAGGAGGAGAAGCAAAATGAAAAAAGTTGCAATTGTAACAATATATGATCTGAATAATTGCGGGAATCGATTGCAGAATTATGCTTTGCAATATTTTATAGAAAATAAGGGCTTATCTGTAATGACCATAAAGAACAATATTGATTTAAATCATGCGGCAGATGGGGAATCAAGAATCAAAAATACATATAAGTTTTTTAAACAAGTTATTAAAGATCATACTGATATAATTACAAAAAATCAAAGACTAATAAATTTTGTAAAATTTAACAAGAATATTAAAACAACTCCAAAATATTATTCGAGAAACAATAAGGTAAGAAATAATGAATATGATTACTATATAGTAGGTAGCGATCAAGTGTGGAATCCAACAATACATAGAATGACAAATTTCGAATTATTGAATTTCATAGATAGTAAAAATAAAATTGCATATGCTGCTAGTTTGGGTGTAAATAATATTGATGAGGAAAGTAGTAATAAATTGAAGAGTGAATTACAAAAATTCAAGGCGATATCTGTTAGAGAAGACGCTGGGAAAAAAATTATTGATGGATTAAGAATAAATAAAACTGTTGAAGTTTTGATAGATCCAACAATGTTATTATCTGATGATGAATGGGATAAGGTTAGCAATAAACCAAAGAATATAAAAGAAAATGAGAGATATATTCTGAATTATTTTTTAGGTAAACTTCCGGAAGAATGGGATAATGAAATAAGAAGAATTGCTAAAGAGAATGATTGCAAGATTATAAATTTATTAGATGAGAGTGATCCATACTATGTATCAGGACCAAGTGAGTTCTTATATTTAGAAAAAAACGCTTTTTTAGTATGTACAGATTCTTTTCATTCAAGTGTATTTTCAATTATATATGATACACCATTTGTTGTTTTTAAAAGAAAAGATAAACTTGTATCAATGAATTCAAGATTAGACACATTGTTATCAAAATTCGAATTAGAAAATAGAAAGTTTAATGGTAGGATTTCAGATGATTTATTGAAATGTGATTATAGTAACGCTAAGGAAATATTACTAAAAGAACAAAATAAATCAGCCGCATTCTTAAAAAATGCATTAAGAGAGGAATAAAATGAAAAAATCAAGGACTAAAAATTCGGCAATAAATGTTAGTGTTGCTGCATTTTCCAAAGTTATATATGTACTTCTTAGTTTTATATGTAGGACAGTATTTATAAAAACATTAGGTGCAGAGTATCTGGGTGTTAATGGATTATTTACAAATATATTAACAATATTATCATTTGCAGAGCTTGGAATAGGAAATGCAATTATTTTCAAGTTGTACAAACCTGTTGCAGATGGAGATATTGAAAGACAAAAAACATTAATGAGGTTTTACAAAAAAGCCTATTGGATTATTGGAGGATTCGTTTTAGTTACAGGAATACTTGTTATTCCATTCCTAAATCTAATTATAAAAGATATTCCTAATATATGGGAAAATATTGCATTTATATATATGCTATTTTTACTAAATACATCAATTTCATATTTTTATACATACAAGAGATCAATTATAATAGCTCATCAAGAAGAGTACGTGACAAGTATAGTTGATTTATTTGCAACTGTAATTATGAATATTGCTCAGATGATATATTTATGGCTAACACATAATTATATAGGGTATTTAGTGATTCAGATAATATCTACTGTCACAGCAAATATCATAATATCGCACAAGGCTAACAAAAAATACCCATACATAAAAGATAACAATTATACGAAGATGACTAAAGAAGAGCAGAAGGGAATATTCAATGATGTTAAATCATTAATGTTATACAAATTAGGGTATGTTCTATCAAATGGAACAGATAACATTATTATTTCATCATTTATTGGTGTAAAACAAGTTGGACTTTTGTCTAACTATACAACTGTTATAACTGCTATTACTTCCTTATTAAGTACGGCATTTGACAGTTTAACTGCGAGCATAGGTAACTTAAATACAATAAAAGATAGAGCTAAAAAAGAATCAGTCTTTTATCAAATATTACTATTATCATTCTTTATATATAGTTATTTTGGTATTGCTGTTGCTCTATTAAGCAATAAGTTTATTTCAATATGGTTAGGAAATGATTATGTTTTAGAAATTTATATTGCAGCAGCTTTAGGGTTTAATTTATTTATTCATGGTATGAGATATGTTAATTACACATTTAGAAATACATTAGGATTATTTAAAAAAGGAAGATTAATGCCTTTATTTTCTTCAATTTCTAATGTGATTTTTTCAATAATTCTAGCTCAATATATTGGAATGTTTGGTGTTTTGATAGCAACGGGACTAACAAGATTATTGATATTAACGTGGTATGATCCTTATCTTATCCATAAAAACGAATTCAAAACTTCTAGTATAAGATATTATAGGACATATTCATATTATTTAATTGTAACTGCAATATCCGCAATTGTTTGTTACATGATAACAAAGAGTATAAGTATTCAAGGAATTATTGGCTTTATACTAAATGGAGTTATTATTACATTTGTTGTATTTGGTCTAAGTATATTAGCTACATTTAAATTAAAAGAATTCAGAGAGTTGAAGGAAAAAATAATAAATACTCCACTAAATAAGATTAAACAATTACAAAAAAAAGGAGAGAAATAAAGATGTATTCAAATTTAAAAAGTGTTCAATATTTAGTAGCAATGTTAAAAGAAAATAAAATAAAAAATATTGTTGTTTCACCAGGAAACAGTCATAATGCGATTGTTAGATCGATAGAAGAAGATAGATTCTTCAAAACATTCAATATTGTTGATGAAAGAAGTGCAGCTTTTTTTGCATGTGGGATTATTCAACAATCAAATGAGCCTGTAGCAATCATATGTACTGCCGGAACCGCGGCAACGAATTATTTGACAGGAGTAACAGAAGCTTCTAGAAGAAGATTACCATTAATAGTTATTACAGCTGATAAAAATCCATATTATTTAGCGCAACAAGAAGATCAGATGATAGATCAAATAAATCTTTTTAAAACGGTAATCAAATATTCGGTTTCTCTTCCAATAGTAAAAGATGAAAAAGATGAGTGGTATTGCAAGAGATTATTAAATGAGGCCTTTCTGGAATTAAATCATCATGGTACAGGACCAGTTCATATAAATGTACCTATTGAAATTGGTATGTTTGCTATTGGAAATGATTTTACAACTGAAAGGTTGCCAAGTATCAATAAAATAGATAGATATGACATAAGAACAGATGAAATAGTTTTAGAAGAAAAATTTAATAAATTAAAAGGTAAAAAAGTTTTAATTATGTATGGACAAGATAATTTTATAAGTGAAGAAAGAATAAAAAAAATAGAAACAATTACAAAAAGATATAATTGTATAATTTCTACAGATAAATTATCTAATATTCATTGTGCTGGATGTATCGAAACATCTAGGGCACACATAATTGCTAAAGAATCTGGTAAGTTTTCAGAATTATTGCCGGATGTTGTGATTACTATTGCTGGAAATGTTGCGTGGGATGGGAAAGGTTCGTTAAAAGGATATAGTAAAAATTTTGAGCACTGGATTGTAAATTCTGATGGTAGAGTTCAAGATTGCTATAAAAATCTAACAACAATTTTTGAAATGTCAACAGATGATTTTATTGATGTGATGTCAAAATATAATGTAGACAATTCGAATGGATATTTTGATTTATGGAAAGGAAAAACAGATAATTTTAATATGCCAGAATTGGAGTATTCGAATTTATATGCGACAAAGCAATTAATGGAAAGGATTCCTGCAAATACTATATTAAATTTAGGAAATAGTACAACAATTAGAATTGCACAATATTTTGACCTAGATAAATCTGTTGAAGTATTTTGCAATAGAGGCGTTAATGGGATTGATGGTTGTGTATCCACTTTTATTGGACAATCTGCCGTAACAGATAAATTAAGTTTTCTTATTGTTGGAGATTTAACATTCTTTTATGATATGAACGCATTATGGAATAGGTATATAGGAAAGAATGTAAGGATAATGTTAGTCAACAATGAAGGAGCTTCATTGTTCCATTTTAATCAAGGTCTGCAAAAATATCCAACATTAAATGAGAATGTAGCTGCAGAACATTTTACAACTGCAAAAGGTTGGGTTGAATCTCAAGGTATTAAATATTTATCAGCAAATAGCAAAGAAGAGTTTGATAAGAATGTTGAAGAATTCATAAAATCTGATTCAGATAAACCAGTTTTCTTTGAGGTGTTTACACATAAAGAAGTAGATGCCAAATTGCAGAAGGACTTTTTTGAGGCTAATATGAATAGTGCAGATAAGATTAAAAAAGGTGTAAAGTCCACTATAAAAAAAGTTATGGGGAGATAATAATTGTTCATTAAGAGAGTATAAAAGAAAGTGAAAAATAGATATGATTAATATAGAGTTAATATAATTAAAAAATCTGAGAGATACCGAATGTATATACAGATTAAACATTGGTGACACAAAAAAATTGAAAATAAGATTGCAATTGCTACTGGGGGGTCGGGTGCAATTGAATCTGCAATATCATTTAGATTAGCAATGGAAGGCGCTTTGGTATTTGTTGGTGGCAGAAATATAGCAAATATTAATAGAGTTGTAAATATGATTAAAGAAATCAATGGCAATGCTGAACCTTTGATTCTTGACGTAACAAAATCAGAGAATATAGAAGGTGAGTTTTATAAGATTTTTGATAAATATGGTAGGATTGATATCCTCGTAAATAATGCTGGAGGAAGCGCTAGAGAAAAATCAAGAAAGTTAGTAGAGCAAGAAATAGATATAATCAATATGCTGCTCGACTCAAATTTAAAAGGAACAATAATGTGCTGTAAGTTTGTAGCTAAATATATGATTGAAAAAAAGTGTGGAAAAATTATAAATATTGGCTCAACTACAGGAATTCAGGGAAATGATAGAAATGTTTGACTATGCGGCGGCTAAATCTGGAATTATAGGATTGACAAAGGCTCTTGCAAAGGAATTGGGAGAGTATAATATTAATGTGAATTGTGTTTCCCCAGGAAGAGTAAACCAAATTATTTTTGATGAAGTTTTAGAGAACATGGTGGATGATGGGGCATATATACAGCGAAATGGTAAGAACAATGAAGTAGCCTCTGTGGTATGCTTTTTAGCTTCCGATGACGCTAACTTTATAACAGGTCAAAATTACGTTGTAGATGGAGGACAAAGCTTAGGTCTAAAATGTTCTTAGATGTGGGATGATTTTATGGTGAATAAGTTGTAAAGAGGTTGTCTAATCTTTTTAATACCATTTTTAGGGAGCAATACAAATACAGATAAAAGTATGTTGATGATATCCACGAATTATTAAATTATGCTAAAGAATTAAATCGATGAGTAATATGTGAAAAACTTATATTATAATAGCATAATATCGAATGACGCTAAGTGCATTTTGATAATAATAGCTTATATTTAATTAATCATAACGATGATGTATATAAAGCCTTTCTAAAACATATGAGTTTAAGAGAATCATGTACAGATTGTAAGTTTAAAAAGAATAATCGTTTATCAGATATAACATTAGCTGATTTTTGGGGAATAAAAAATGTTAAACCTGAATTTGATGATGAAAAAGGAACTTCATTAGTTGTTGTTAATTCTAAAAAAGGACAAGAGCTAATGGACAGAATAAAGGATTCAATGATATGTGAAGAAGTTGAATTTGAAAAAGCTATTAGTGGAAATCCTAGTTTTAATACTACATCAAAAGTAAATCCAAATAGCGATAAATTCTTTTCTGAGCTTGGAGAGGGACAAGATTTTGAAAAGTTAGTAAATAAGTATGTACCTAAAACTTCGATTGTTACAAAGGTAAAGAGAAAAGTAAAAGGAATAATTAAGAAAATAATAAAGTAAGAAAAGTCGAAAAATGTCGAAATATGCAATACGATTATGATTGCACGTTTCGACATTTTTTTATTCAAAAAGGGGAAGAAAGAATAATATAAATATTACTCTCAATATATTGTAAATAGCCAAGTTTTGTAGTATGATATGTGGTAATTATTAATAAGGATACTTTAGGAGAATGCTAATGAAACAGGAACTAATATCAATTATTCTTCCAGTTTACAATGTTTCAAAATATTTGGAAGAATGTATGAAGAGCATAATTAATCAGACATATAAAAATATTGAAATCATTGTTGTTAATGATGGCTCTACGGATGAATCTGATTATATATGTGAAAAATATAAAAAATTGGATAATAGGATAAAAGTAATTCATCAAAAAAATCAAGGCTTATCAGCTGCAAGAAATACTGGATTAAATTATTGTAAAGGTGAGTATATAAGCTTTATTGATTCAGATGACTACGTTAAGCCAGACTTTATTGAAAAGCTATATAGAGCCATAAAAGAAAAAAATACCAGTGTTGCAATATGCAATTACGTTAGTTTATATCAGAATAAAGATCTTAGGTGTGAAGAAAATTTAAATTATAATAATGTGTGCAGCGGTAAAAATTTCATTAATAGTTGCGTAGTAAATACTGTTGTTTGGAACAAACTATATTCCCGTAATATATGGAATAACTTAAGATTTGATGTTGGAAAGTTACATGAAGACTTATTCATAATGTATAAAATAATGTACAGTTGTGACTTAGTCTCAGTAGTTAATGAAGATTTATATGTATATAGAAGACGTAATGATAGCATTACTGGAAGTTCTTTTAATATTAAAAGAACTTTAGATAACATTGAAGCAGGTGAAAATAGACTAAGTTTTTTTAAAGATAAAGAAAAGAGTTTATACAATATGTGCTTAGTTGAACTTATAAAAGAACTCAGAGGCTCATATGTTAGTACATATGTATACGGTGATAAAAAAATATATATAAAAGAGCTAGGGGATATGATTCGTAGGGCAAGAGAATGTTATAAAGAATATATCTTTCATAATGAGGGCACATATAAATGTAATGTTAAATCAGGTATATTTATCTGCTTCCCACGCACATATTGCTCATTAAAAATATTAAAGAATAAATTTGTAAGGTGATTTTAGTTATGAGAATCAAAAATACTATGAAGTCCACTGCTACTGGTATGATTAATTATATAGTTACAATGTTACTGGGCTTTATTTCAAGAGCTATATTGGTTAAGACTCTTGGTAACGAATGTGTTGGTGTTAATGGTTTATTTAGTAATATTCTGTCAATGCTTTCTATTGTTGAAACAGGTATTGGTACTGCTATTATTGTTAATTTATATAAAGAAGTAGCACGAGATAATAAAGAAAAAATCAAGTCTTTACTGGATTTTTATAAAAAAATTTATAGAATAATTGCTATTATAGTAGCTTTAATAGGGTTATGCTTACTTCCATTTTTAAATTTGTTAACAGGTGATGTTAATATAAATGAGAGCATACATATTATATTCGTTTTATATTTGGCAGATACAGTCGCATCATATTTGCTAACATATAAAAGATCAATATTACTTGCTAATCAACAGAACTATTACATTAATATAGTTGATATTGGATATAACGTATTAATGAATGTAAGTCAAATTATATATCTCTTAGTCTACAAAAATTTTACAGGATATGTTGCTATTCGTATAATTTCAAAGATACTTGAAAATGTTATTATTTCTAAAATAGCAGATAAGAAATATCCATATATAACTAGTAAAAATGTTACTGCATTAAGTAATATTGAAAAGACAAGTATATTTACAAAAGTTAAGGGCTTATTCTTCCATAAGCTTGCTACTTTTGTAGTACTGGGAACAGATAATATTATTATTTCAACTACACCAAGTCTTGGAATAGCAGTTGTTGGTTTATATTCAAACTATTTGCTAATTATTAACGCACTTAAAGGATTACTTGGACAAATATTTTCATCAATGTGTGGTGGAATTGGTAGCTTGCTTGCAGAAAAAAATAAAGATAAAACATATAGTGTGTTTAAGTCAATACTTATGATGAACTCATGGTTATTTGCTTATGCAGCAATTTCATTCTATTTTATATCTAAACCATTTGTAAGCATATGGCTTGGACAAGAGCATTTGTTAACTGAAATAACGGTTTTATTTTTAACAATTAATTTATATATAAGTGGACTAAGGAATACATATAATACTTTTAAGGAAACAGCAGGTATATTTTATGAAGATAGATTTGTTGCAATAATTGAGTCAATTGTAAATTTAGTAGTTTCACTTATATTAGTTAGGGCTATTGGATTACCGGGAGTTTTTCTTGGAACAATTATTAGTACAACTATCGTATATGTATATACATATCCGAAGTTTGTCTATGGAAAAGTACTGGGAAAGAATGTTACTAGTTATTTTAAGGAGTTATTTAAATACTTAGGACTATTTGCTATATCATTTGGAGCTGTATATGGAATAATGATTACATTAAATAGTTTTATTACAATAAATAATAACTTTTTTAGTATAGTTGTAAATGCTATTATATGTTTGATAATTCCAAATTTAATATATTTTATCTGCCTTAGAAGGACGGATGAATTTAAGTATTATTTGGGAATTCTAAAAAAAGTAAAAGGTAAGTTTATTAAAAAGTAACTAAATAATTTGTCGAATAATGTCGAAACATGCAATACGATTATGATTGCATGTTTCGACATTTTTTGACATAATGAAATAACAAAAGCACAAGAATGAAGGGGTGATTATCATATGAGAAAAATATTTACAGAAAGTGATTTACGAAATATATCGGGAGTAATAGCAGATACAAATAATGGTTTAACAAAGAGTGAGCTGGAACGACATCTAGTAGAAAATAGAATTGAAGTATTAAGTGATGGATCATATAGCAATCAATTTGGATACAGAATAGGACTCAACAAAAGGGATTGGCTATATAACTGCTTAGCAAATGAAATGAATAAGAGTTTATCTGATGAAAAAGTAGTAAAATTTATAGAAAGTTCTATGAGTCCAGTTAATTATACAAAAATTAGTCAACGTGAAAAATATAATTATATATTAGAAGAACTTAACAAAGTTTTATTATTAATAGGATGTGAAATAAATTTGTCAGGAAAATTGGTTGATACGAGTAAGGCTGAAACATTGAACGAAGTTGACAGAAGGGTTAATTCACTTAGAGAGAAATTATATACTAGAAATATACATGAAGAAGTAATGAGGTATTGCAAAAGCGATTATCTAAGAAAAGATTACTATGACACTGTATTTGAAGCAACAAAGGGACTTGCAGAAAGAGTAAGAGAAATAACCGGATTAACAGAGGATGGTACTAGTTTATTTGATAAAGCATTCTCAACAAAAAGTCCATACATTGTATTTAATGCACTAAATACAGAATCAGAAAGAAATGAATATATAGGACTAAAAGAGCTACTTAATTCTTTATTTCATCTAATTAGAAACAGAGCTGCACATACTCCAAAAATAAATTGGAAACAAAATGAAAGCGAAGTCCTTGATGTTTTGACAATGATTTCGTTTGTACATAAATATTTAGATAAATGCTGCAAGTATCCAGGTAAAATTTAGAGAAAAGAAGAAATAAAAGGAGGGATTGAATAATGAGCATAATGAGCGAGAGAAAAAAGAAAAATATGAAGATTGAATTGATAGATAAATACATTAAGGAATCTGATGAAATAATAAAAGGTAATATTGTGGTTGATGCTGAAAATATACAGGATGAGATTATATCAGTATTTAGTAGTGAAATTTCAAATATAAAAGAAGGTTTAAGTAACTACAATATGTATGGTATATATAATGAAAACTACAAAGTAGATTTTATTAAGGATTTAAAATTATTAAAAGCTAAACTTGAAAATTACAAGGCTAATATATGCTGTAACGAAGATAATGATGGTAACAAAAATTCAATACAAAACCAAGTTATTACAAATATATACAATAATATTGAAGTGTCAATTAACACCACTATTGAGCAAATAAAACAATTTCCAGAAGATATTTTAAAACAAGAAGAAAAAGAATTTATTGAAGAAAAGCTAAGTTCTATAGAAAGATTAATGAAAAACAAAGACAAGTCCGGAGTTAAGTCAAAGCTATTAAGTATAATTAAATATTTAGGAGATAAGTCTATAGATGTAATTATTGCACTTCTTCCATTAATGGGATCAATTGTAAATCAAATGGCTAAGTTTTAATAAATCAAATAAAAATCATTGATAGTTTAAAAGATATGAGTAATTTACAATGAGATTGGAGTAGTATAATGAAGATATTAGATATGACAGAAAAGGAAGCTAAGCAATATTTTTTGAAAAGCTCTAGTTATTGTTCTCTAGACTTACCAAAATATTTCGATTTTTCAAATTTATTAAGTTTTGTGGATACAGAAATTAAAAAGAAACAACTATCAAAAACAACTCTAAAAAAAAGCAGGTTTGTTGGATGATGTAAATTATAAATTTTATCATAATAAGGATGGAAAATATGCATGGAGAAAGTTTCAGCTTATAAATCCCATTTTGTATGTATATCTTGTTAATGAAATAACCAAGAAAAATAACTGGAACACTATAAAGATTCGTTTTGGAGAATTTAAGAAAAATCCAAACATAATATGTTGTAGTGACCTAGTTGAATCAACATCTAAAAATAAAGATAAAGGGGCCACAATAAATAATTGGTGGAATGAAATTGAGCAGCAGTCAATAATGTTTGCGTTGGACTATGAATACATAGGAATAACAGATGTTGTAGATTGTTATGGAGCAATATATACTCATTCAATTGCATGGGCTGTTCATGGACTTGGATTTGCTAAGAGCAATAGAGACATAAGTCATATTGGAAATCTTATTGATTCTGTAATACAAAATATGTCATATGGACAAACCAATGGCATTCCACAAGGAAGTACATTAATGGATTTTATAGCGGAATGTGTATTAGGATATGGTGATTTACTGATATCCAAAAAATTAGCTCAAAGAGGAATTAATGACTATAAGATACTTAGATATAGGGATGATTATAGAGTATTTGCAAATCAAAAAGAAGATATAAATGAAATTATTAAAGTTATATCTGAGGAACTATCTAAACTAAATATGAAGTTAAATGCACAAAAGACACAATTATCAAACGATATTATATCTAATGCTATCAAAAAAGAGAAGATTGCATCACTTGATTTTGAAATTAATAAAAATATAAGTATACAAAAAAATCTATTAAAAATTAGATTTTTTTCAATAGATTATCCTAATGCAGGAAGAACCATTACATTATTAAATAATTTATACAAAGAGCTTATTGAACCTCTGAAAAATAAGCCAGATTGTAATGAAGTTCTGATAAGCATAGTTGTCGATATAATGTATAACAATACAAAGGCTTATCAGAGTTGTGCGGCTATATTAAGCAAATTATTATATTATGAAAACGAAGAAACATTATATAAGATTTTGGAGTCTATTAATAGAAAATTTAAGAAAATTCCTAACACGGATTATTTATCAGTATTCATGCAAAGAATAACTTTAAAGTATAATAGGGAATATGCATACGAATCATCAATATGCAAATTGCTTTATGATGATAATATTAAGTTATGGAATTGTGACTGGTGTGGTATTCAGTTGGATGAAAAATCAATTATAGTAGAGGATGAGATTGAAGCAATGGATAAGGTTATTCCAGTGGAAGACTTAGAGATTTTTGAAAGATATTAATGAATATATGTACTGTTGAAAGGAATGATTTATATGGGGCAAAAGAAGAATAATATACATGGTAGTAATTCTAATAGAAATACTTTTGCTATTGTTGTTTCTGTTATTATGGGTTTACTTTTATTTGGATCTTGTTCAGCTTTTTTATCTTCTGATACAGGAAATAGTGTTAATAATACAACTAATAGATATGAGTCTTCATATAGTAATTATTCATATAACAATACAGATACTACTAATTCATATACCAATAATGTTGTTAATAATACAGCTACAAATGTGGTTGAAAATAAAGTAGAGAATAAAGTGGAAAATAAAACTGAGACTAGTAATGTAGTTTTTAATACTACTGAGACGAAGAGCAATAGTAATACAAGTAAGAGCTCTTCATATAAATCTGATTCTTCTAGTTCAAGTAGTAGTTATGCATCTGCTTATGGAGATGATTCTAATTCTAGTTATAGTAGCAAGAGCGCATCTTCTAGTAGTACGAGTTCTTCATCAAAGAGCACGTCTAGTAGTTCATCTAGCTTTTATAGTGGAGGATATGTATTAAATACGAATACAAAGAAGTTTCATTATTCTGGATGCAGTTCTGTAAGTAAGATGAAAGATAAGAATAAGAGATATAGCTCTGAGTCAAGAGATGAGATTATTAGCCAGGGGTATTCACCATGTCAAAAGTGTAATCCATGATAAATAATTCTTAGGATTTAAAGTGTAGTAGAAGGGGGCAAATTTATATGAATAATATCAGTAGAGATAATCATTTAGTACCACAGATGTATCTTAAAGCTTGGGAAGACAATAATAATGAAATTCATGTATATGATTTACTTGTTCCAAATAGAAATTGCTCTGAATGGAAAAATAGGACAGCTAAAGGAATTGCATTTCGAAGAGATTTTTATACAAATATTGAAAATGCTAATGAGGAAGATTATCTTGAAAAGATTTTCAATGAAAGATATGAAACTCCAGCCAAAGAGCCACTTACTAAAGCGATTAGTGGAGATAAGCTTAATGCCGAAGATTGGAATAAATTGATTGACTTTATTGGAATACAGATAATTAGAACAGAGGCACGTGCTTTAGAAATACTGAAAACTTCTAAAAATGTTTTAGCACATGTTATGCCGAATGAACTCAACCAGATAATTAATAAATTATCTGATGAAAACATAAATATAAAAAAGCTTAATAAAGAAAAAAGAAGATTAGATAAGAATGTAGAAAAATTTAAAATGCCATTAGAGGGACATATTGAAGATTATGACAACGAAAAGAAAATATTAAAAGTTGAAGCGACAATGGGTAAAGGACTATACTTATACATGCTAAATGACAATGAAGTTAAAAAAATATTAAACGTGCTACATAGACATAAATGGCAGGTTATAGATATTTCCGATAATATTAGTATTCCGACAAGCGATGACCCAGTAATACGTTTACAATATTGTAGTAAAGATGAATACAATTTCAATGGTGGAATAAATCAAAAAGGTGTTAATATTATTTTTCCAATTTCTCCAAATAAAATTATATACACTCAGGTTGGATCCGGAAAAAAAGTACAGTTTAATGAAGAGTTTAGTATCTTTATTAAAAAAATAATTGTAGAACATGCATATAGACACATATATAATAGTAATGATGATGATGAAATTAAAAAAATTAGAAAGAGAGAAGTTGATAAAGCAAAATTTGATAAAGAAAAAAAGATAGAAAACACTTATATTGAAAGCTACAAAAAATATGCAATGGAAAATTTTTAACATTAATTTTATAAAAATGTAATAGTGGATGGAGACATGCATATGAGAAATTATGAAGAATTAAAATCAAGATTAGAGAGAATATATGGAAATAAAATTAGAGTAGGAGAGAGAAATAAGAAGTATATTAATAAAAAGGATTTTAAGGAAATCGATAGTAAAATACAATATACGCCCTACAAAGAAAAATATCCTGAAGAAGACATAATAGTCTATATCAATGAAAATACTAACTATGATTATGCAATTATATGGAATAATATTTATAGAAAAGAACAAGGTAAACAAGTCAAGACGTTTTCTGTTAATAAGTACACATGGAATACTTTGTTAAAATCAGATGAAATTATTAAGTGCGATTACATAGTAGACGAAAAAAATATATACCACAAGGTGCTATTTATAAAAAGTGACGCTCTTGAATTCTATATTAATGATTTGTATTCTTTAATTGATTTTAGCAATGATGATGATGGATTTCCAAAAGAATTATTGAAAAGAGAAGAATATGATTCAAAAAGGAAAAGGATTACAGTAACTAGAGCAAGCAGAGATTACAAATTTCGAGAAAAAGTTTTAAGGCGATTCGGATATAAATGTGCAATTTGTAGGTGCTATGAAAAAAAGTTACTTCAAGCTGCACATATTATTGCAGTAAGGGATAATGGACGAGATAATACAAATAATGGAATATGTTTATGTGCAAATCATCATCTAATGTTTGACAATGGGTTAATAGTAATATGTAAAAATAAAATCTCATATGTTGCTGATAGTGTTAAGAAAATGAGCTGGTACGAAGAATTTATAAACAAATATGACTCGATGTTAATTGAAGTGGAGGATAATTAAATGGCAGAGCGTATAAATAATAAATCGGAGGGAAATGCATTTGACGAAAGAACAACAATTTTATTTTTTTTGATATGTGTATAAAAGGATATACTCAAAAGTTTAAAATATATAAGATATGTATTTATTGGAGTTTTATTATTAGGATCTTGTTCGGCTTTTTTATCTTCTGATTCAAGTAGTAATGAAGTTAATAATACTACCAATAGTTATGAGCCTACATATTCGAGTAGTAGCTATAGTAGTTATGCTTCTGCGTATGAAGAAGAGTTAGAGCAAAGAAAGGTTAAGAGCTCTTCATCTAGCAATTCAAAATCTACAGATACATCTTCTAGTAGTGGAGATTATGTTTTGAATACTAATAATTCTCATAAGTTTCATCATACTTGGTGTAAATTTGTTAAGAAGATGAGTGAGTCTAATAAGGCGTACAGCTCTGATTCGAGAGAAGAGATTATTAGTCAAGGGGATGAGCCATGTAAGAATTGTAATCCATGATTTATGATAAAGGTGCAATTGCACCTTTATTATTTATAAATACGATTATAAAATTGTTATAGTTACATAATTGGAGGTAATATAATGGAAGAAAAAAACGACGTAAATATTTTTCATGATGTATTTGGTTCTGAAAAACCGCTGCAAAAACTTATTGAATGTGTTTGTGCAGGTGTAGGTAAACTGTATGAACCAAGACATATTAGGAGAATGGCAAAGGCAAAAAAGGAAGAAATCAAGCAGATTGGGGAAGCTCTTGAAAATAATATAAATATACCTATCAAATATGAAAATGGGAACATAACAATGAACACAGAAGATACTGAAGCACTTTTAAAAAGGGCAAAGAGCAGATTCATACATAATGAGATATACAAACAACAAAATATAGATTCAGTTGTAACAAAGGCATATAACGAAATCGAACACGAATCATGTATATCTGATGAACCGGTTGATAATGACTGGTTATATAGGTATTTCGAGTGTGTAGGTGAAGTTAGTAATGATGAGATGCAAAATTTATGGAGTAAAATATTAGTTGGCGAAATAAAGAAACCAAATACGTACTCAATGAGGACACTTGATACATTAAAAAATATGACTCAAAGGGAAGCTATGCTATTTAAAAAGGTATCTTCATTTATACTGTACCAATATGATAAATTGGAACCATTTATATATGGAAATATAAAGATTTTAAAAAAATATGGAATAACAGTAGATGATTTATTAGAATTGCAAGATTGCGGGTTGATAGGTTTAAATGATTATCTCGTTTCTGAAAATGATGAAAAAGATAGAATATTTAACTATTCAGTTATAATGGAAGCAAAGCAAAAAATACGTTTTCCCATTTTTATCTTAAGCAAGAGCGGTATACAGATATTAAACATTTTTAATGAGAAATTGACATATTCGAGGGACTATTTTATAGATGTATGCAATGACATAAAAGTCCACAATGGCTCACTGAGTATTGAAACATATGAAATAACGAATATAGAAAAAAAACAGGTAGTACTTGATAAGGAAGATATATTAAAATAATTTGTCAATCGTATGCGATATAAAGTGTAAATGTCGAATTATGTCATACGATAATATTCAAAATCTATTGATTTTATAACTAAAAAAGTATACTATTTATAGTAGTAAGGTATGTATCTTATAAAAAATGTTAACCGCATTCTTATTTGCGGAATATAAATGAATAGGTGGAAAAATGATATGAGGGGGATCTAATATATTAGGTCCTCTTTGTGTTATTGAAATTTTGAGAAAAATAAACTATAATAAGTATAGTTATTACAAGAAGGGAATATATGATAGAAATTAAGAATTTTGATAATTGGATTATTGATAATGATAAATTAAAGTATGGTTCTGGTGCAAGTGATAAAGTGTGGCTTATTAGTCCAGATGGCAAAAATTCCGGAATATTTAAATATCCTAAGATTAGAGCAAATGGGAATATTACCGGGGAATACTGGGCTGAAAGGTTATCAACGGACATAGCCAAATTACTTGATATTAAATGTGCCAATGTTGATATTGGAACATTCAAACGGAAGATATGGCTCTATGAGTTATAATATAATTAACAGCAAGAATAAAACATTGAATGAGTTTGTTACGAATATACAATCTGTTTTTTATGGGTACAATAAAGACTCGCTTATTGATAACAATACAGGTAGAAAATATTCAATACAAATGTTGGAAGAATCATTGAGTTTTCTTGGGAAAGATATTATATGGTTATACGATATATTAATATTTGATATTCTTATAGGAAATAGTGATAGACACCCAAGTAATTGGGGATTAATATATGATGCTGAATTTATAAACAAAAAGTTAAGTATTAATTATGATATTTCCCCTATATACGACAATGGTTCATCACTATGTGCGTATGTGAACGAAGAAGATATCGAAGAAATATTAAGAGATAACATGAGATTTAATGCGTTACTAGATACAAAGTCAAAGTCGTGTGTAGGATGGAATGATGAAAGACCGATAAGACACTTTAAGTTGTTAGAGCATTTAAAAGACGAACGATATGATATGTCTATTAATATAGTGAACAAAATAAAGGAGAGAATAAACGAAGAGAGTATAAGCAGAATATTGGAAAAATATGATGAAAGTATAATTAGCTCCAATATGAAGGAATTAATATTAAGGTATATTATTACAAGAAAAGACATAATAGTAAGTATATTTGAAAGGGGAGGATAAAATGAATATGGATATTGTATATTTGATGTGGACATCTCCATTTGATAATAAGCAGTTTAAAATTGGTAAATTATATAAAGAAAATGACAAGTTTTATTTTGAGTATATTAAAGAAAACGTAAAAATGGCAAAAATGTCAGGGTTTAGTGAATTAATTGCTTTCCCAGATTTAGATAAGAAATACGAATGTGAAACATTATTTGCCTCTTTTTCTGCTAGATTACCAGATAAAAGGAGAAATGATATCAAAGAGATTTTAGATACATGGAAAATGGAACAATATGACGAATTTGAGTTACTTAAACGAAGTGGAGCAAAGGTAAATACCGATACTTTTGAGTTTGTTGCATAAGTAATTATATGGTTAGAGGTAACAAACTATTATTGTTTAAATGTGCAAATACAATTAAGTTAAGTAAATTTGTTGTTTTTGCAACAAAAAAATATTATAAAAAAGTTGAAGCTTGTTGTAATTGATATTATGGCATGCTTCAGCTTTTTTATTTACAACAAAATATAATCTGTTGCAAATGCCACAGATTTATTTATAAATCGGTATAAAATATAAGTATATAAATTCGAGGAGGAATCATATGGACGGTAGAGATTTGTATATTAAGGCGACTGAGATAATTATGAAAAATGATAGCATAAAATCTGACAACGAGTATGTTGATATCATTAAAGATATAAACAAGATAGATAATGTTAGAAATAAGTATATAATGCCCGGAGAAGCAAATCAAGATGAACATGAGATAAATAAGCGTCAAGTATTTGCGGAATTGTATAAGAAATATACAACTAAGCCAGATTTTTATATTACGGGATTTTATACATATCAACGATTATATAATAAGTTTTGTCCAAAAGTAGGTCAAAAACAAAGCAATGATCCTACAGGAGATTATTTATTGGTGTTGCGTAAATGGATTGTAAGATATTTTTTATGCAAATATGCTAACGACAAATTAAAGGATAATATTGAAGACAAGTTAATACAAAAAGAGAAAGTAATTTTTAATCAGGTACAATTAGATGCTGAATTGTTTGACATTGATGTGGCATTGTGCAGAAAAATAGCAGAAGGGAAAATATAGGTCTATAAATTATTTATTAAAGGGAGTTTGATTTTCTTTATTTTTAATGAAATAGAAAATAAAAAAAATAGGGGGATTTGTATATGAAAAGTACGGAAGTTTTTGATGAAAGATTGAAGCGAGTTGATATGCATGATTTTTTTCTTGAAAAAATAAACAGGGCAATTAAAGATAAAAGATATATTGAGGCAAGTTGGTTAATTTATTCATGTATGGAAAATCGATATTTTAGAACCGTTGAAAAGATAAAAAAACAATGCAAATATAGCAGTGGAAAGTGCCATAAATCCAAAAATGAATTAGCACTGAAAACGAAAGTTAATTGTATTCAAAGATTATCTCGAGCTGGATGTGAATGTTTCAAAATTGCATTCCCAGATGAATTGTTTGAAAAAACAAAAGCATGGATTAAGAATAGAAACAATTTAATGCATAATCTATTGCAACTGGAACAATACGAAAATATGGATAATGAATTCATGAAAGTTAGTATGGATGGTATAAAGATTTTAAAGGATACATATGAAGCTTGTACAAAATTTAGAAAAATTTTTTATAGTGAGGATTATAAATTTATATTTCCAGAGGAATCTATGGAGGGATGCTCTTGTAAGCCAAGAGATGGTAAAGCGGATTAAAACAGCTTGAGTGGAAAGGTGTCGGAAAAAGAAATAGCTAGTGACTATATCGCAATTACCATATAACTTGTATAAGGAAGATAATACTAAAAATATTTAATGGAGGAAAGACATTGAACCTGGCTGGAATGAATGATGAAGAAATAAAAAAAATGTATAATCAATTCTTTGATAGATATAAGTACGATGATTTAAAGATAAAAATTTTTTTTACATTATTGGATGGGTTGATGTAGTGAGGACATTGTAATATTTAGCGAAGAATATGCATGTGGCAATAAATAGAATGGAGGATTACATGGCAGATTTAATCGAGGAAATGAGATATATAAATAAAGACGAGGATATGTATGGAACTTGTGATAAGGCAGCATCAATATGTAAATACTTGGAATTAAAAAATAATAAGGAATTATTAGAAAAAAATAATATAATTGCAATATATGGACAATGGGGAAGCGGCAAGAGTTGCCTAATGAAGAATATAGAGCAAGATATAGATAAAACTAAATTTAATACTATATGGTTTGATACATGGAAGTATGAGAAAGATGATAATTTAGCAGTCTCATTGTTTAAGTACATAGCGAAAGATAATTTCGTGGAAAAAATAAAAGAAAAAGGAAACAGATTCATAAGAAATGCGATGGGAATCTTAGTGAGTATCTCAAAGAGCGTTGAGTTCAATGTCAAGGATGTAATAACGCTTAAACCAGGAGACGGAATAAAGGAAGCACAGGAGCAGCAAGAGAAATATAATGAATACTTAGAAAGTAATAAACCTCTTTGGGAGAAGATGCAAGAATTTGAAGATGAGTTTAGGGAGATAAAATTTGGTGGTAAGAAATTAGTGGTATTCTTAGATGATCTTGACCGTTGCGAATCAGAAAATATTATTTCTCTGATATCATCTATAAAGCTATTATTGTCTGCAAATCCTAATATTATCTTTATAATTGGAATTGATAGAGATGCGGTAACACTTGCTCTACAGAATAAATATCAAAATGATTACAATAAAGCTGATGAATATTTAGAAAAAATATTTACGATTAATTTTGAGGTTCCAAAACAAAATAACAATGATAGTATAAAAAAATACATAGAAGAAATTACAGATTTAGAATTCAGTAGTTGCGATTTAATTATGGATTTTCTTAAAGAAATAAAATTTGATAATCCGAGACATATTAAAAAAATATTTAGAAAATATTATGGTATGAAAAACTACTTAAAAGAAAATCAAATTGACGTTAGTAATGTTGCAGTTGTAATTTTTATATTATACATTATTATATTGGCAAATTTTCAAAGAGAGGAATATAAAAATCTATTTATTGAGAAGAGAGCTAATTTATATAAAGATGTAATGTTTAAAACTATTAGTCAAAATCGGTACCGAGACCAAATTTGCTTTTTTTTCAGCACCGAAGATTATTAAGAGAAGTATACATGATCCTAAAGAGAAAGATCTTTATAAACTTGTATTATACTGTTCACCATCGAACACGAGAAAAAATGAAATTAAACTAGGTGGACATGCAAGAGGTTTTTTATATGCATCATTTGACGAATGGATTACATTGTTTGAAAATAGTATATGCACCAATTTTTTAATACATCTAATAAACAACATTGAACAATTTGAGTGTTTTTTTGATGAGAGTGGTTTTGACACGGAAAAATATAAGACATTACTAAGAAAAGTAAGTGATGTGATGTGATGTAGATATGGTTAACATGGAGGAAAACAAGAATTTTACATGTCGAATTATGTCATACGAAAGTACACTAAATTAAGCCATTATGACTTGACTTGGTGTATTTTTTATATTAAAATATATACAATATTAATAGATGCGACTTTATTGCATGGCAGGTGCGACTGCAACAATAACCTAAAATCGAGGAAAAGTATAGCTTTTCAGGTTGATTAAGCAACATAAAAATCTTAAAATTCATGGAAAGATATAGTCTTTCGGGTTGGTTAGGCAACATAAAAATCGCGCGCTAAGGGGGAGTTATTATGGTACTGCGGTACGAAAATACTCTCCTTTTATTTTTTATTCAAGATTTATTTGATTTCTACTTGAATATCCCATTAAATGATAGTATAATAAAATTACCTAACAGGTAATCAAACGAAGAAGGTGAGAATTTGCAATTTAAATTTGACAACCCAAAAGTTGAGAAAATAATTACTGATACAAAGATTTTACAAAAGAAAGTTGGTTTAGAAATTGGAAAAAGTATAAAGAAGAGATTGAACCATCTAGAAGCGGCTGATAATTTTAATGAGTATCTAACAAGAATTGGACTTGGTAATCCACATCCATTGAGTGGAAACTTAAGCAGATGTTATTCAATATCTGTGACGGCTAATTTTAGATTAGTAGTTGAACCAGAGTCAGATAGTTTAGATATGGAAAGTTTGAAAGTATGTAAAAATATTATTATAAAAGGAGTGTTAGAATATCATGATGGAAAAAACGAATGGATTATCCCTTGATTTCATTATACATCCAGGAGAGACCGTTAAAGAGGTTCTAGAAGAGAGGAATATGTCTCAGGAGGAACTGGCAATAAGAACTGGTTTTTCTCCAAAACATGTAAGTGAAGTAGTACATGGTAAGAAAGGTATATCACCTGCATTTGCCAAAGCTTTGGAGTATGTATTTGGAATGCCTGCAAGTTTTTGGATTAACTTGCAAGGAATATATGATAGAGAAATTATAGAATTCCAAGAGCACCAAGGTATAACTGAAAATGAGTTTAGTATACTACATAAATTAAAGGATATTATTAAATATTGTCAGGAGCTAAGAATTATGAGCTCTGACAATAATAAAGAGGCACAGATAATGGAACTTAGAAATATACTTATGGTTAACAAACTTGAATATATAGCTAAGCTACCAATCAATCAAGTAGCCTTTAGAGGATCAAAGAATATTGATGTAGATATATATGTTCTATATGCTTGGCAAAGAATTTGCGAGTTATATGCTGATAGTATTGTGGTTAAGCAAGATTATGATGTGGAGGCACTAAAAAAATCAATACCTAAAATAAAAAAAGCAATGTTTTTAGAAGTAAATGATATGATAAAAGAGCTTCAAGAAATATTTAGTAATGTTGGAATTGCTTTTCAAGTAGTAAAGAATTTTAATGGTGCACCAGTTCAAGGGTTCATAAAAAAGAGGAATAATAAGATAATTTTATGTATGACAATAAGGCAATCTTTTGCAGATATTTTCTGGTTTACATTATTCCATGAGATTGGACATTTAATAAATGATAATGTTTCTAATCAGTATATTGATTATGCATTTACTGATTCGGAAGATGAAAAAAGGGCTGATGATTATGCAAGAGAAACGTTAATTGATGAAGAACAATATCAAAAATATATAAGTGAAAACGATATTACTGAAAAATCTATAGAGGAATTTGCTAAATTACAAAATATAAGAGATTTTGTTGTAGTTGGTAGACTTGAAAAGGATAAGAATGATTATAAGCTATTTGCAAATAAAAGATTGAGATATAAGTGGAAATAGAACATAGATTTTCAAATAAAAATACTGTAGAAGGGAGAACAAAATGAATTACAAAGAAGATTACGACATAATGAAATTTATTAAGCATATAAAGGATATCAATCAAGAGTTAGCGAATCCATCATCAAAAATGAGAGATGTGATTATCAATATTCGAAAAGATATTCCAGTTCAGAGCAATTTATATGAAATGAAATGTGCTAATATGGATAAATCTAAGTTAACTTCAATATATAATATTGATATAAATGTACTATATCAAAAGTTACCAGAGTATAAAAGTTTGTGTGAAATAGAACTAATAAATAAGGTTGGAAAAGAGATGTTTGATGAAATAAAGGAAAATGAAAACTTATACTAGGTAATCAATAAAATATAAAAAAGTCGAATAATGTCGAAATATGCAAACAAAAATCGATTGCATGTTTCGGCTTTTTTTGATATGTTATAAGTAAATACTAATTATTGCAAAATATTTACTTATATGTTAAATTAAAGCAAAATAAAAAAGAGCTTTACAGCTCTTAATTCACCTAAGTGAAACTGAAATTAATCAGCATTTAAGGTTAAACCTTATTTTAACTCAATATGCTATTTTAGATAGTAAATTTAATAGCACATTCATAATAACAATATGAGGAGGATATGTCAAGTGAAAAGTAATAAAATTTATAATATAGGTCTAGACATTGGTGTGGCATCGGTTGGTTGGTGTGTTACTGATGAAGAAAATAATATTCTGAAGAGAAATGGAAAGAATATGTGGGGATCTAGACTTTTCGAAGAAGCAAAACCAGCGTCTGGAAGAAGAGCTCTTAGAGGTGCAAGAAGACGATTAGATAGACGAAAAGAGCGTATACATATACTTCAAAAGCTATTAAAAGATGACATAGAAAAAACATATCCAAATTTTTTACCAATGTTAAAAGAATCATCTTTATCTGAAGAAGATAAACTAACTGCAGCAAGAATATTAGGTAAAAAACATAACTTATTCTCCGAAGAAAATAATACTGATATTAATTATTATGATAAGTTTCCAACGATATATCATCTAAGAAAAGAGCTGATAGAAAATACGGAAAAGATGGATATTCGACTAGTCTACTTAGCAATTCACCATATAATCAAATACAGAGGGAATTTTTTATACGAGGGAGATTTCTCTAGCAATTTAGATATAATAAATGAAAGTATAGATAATATAGTGAAGTTTTTAGAAAATTCATATGATGTACATATTAAGAGCAGCAATAATGAAATAATAAAAATATTATCAAATAAATCAATCAGAAAAGCTGACAAAAAAGATATGATAATTGATCAGTTTGATTTTGACAAAGAAGATAAGAAATTAGTAACACATATTGTTAATGCTATCTTAGGATATAAATTCGAAATTAAAGCTATTTTTGAGGAAGTCGAAGACAAAAAGATTAGTTTCTCAAATGAAATTGATAAAGAAGAAGACTTAATAGTAGAGCTAAAAGATCAGGCTTTTATTTATGAATCATTAAAAGATATATATAGCTGGTATATTCTACAAGATATGTTAAACAATGAAAATTATATTTCTAATGCATTTGTAAAAAAATACAAAGAATACCAAAGTGACTTAGTTCTATTAAAAAAAGTATACAAGGAATTCTTGCCAGAAAAATATAACAAAATGTTTAGAGAAGTATCTGGGAATAATTATGTCGCATATAATGGAAAGAGTAATGGTGTTACAAATAAAAAATGTACAATAGAAGATATATATGCAACTATAAAGAAAGATTTTTCAGAAATAAATGATAATATTCTTGAAAAGACTATAGTACTTACAAAAATAGAGAATAATGAATTTTTGAAGAAACTTAATAATATAGAAAACGGTGCTATACCAAATCAATTACATAAAAAAGAGCTAGAAATCATATTAGACAATCAAGCTAAATATTATAAATCTATAGCTGAAAACAAAGATAAGATTATGAGCTTATTAACATTTAGAATACCATATTATGTTGGACCACTTGCTAAGAATGATGAAATGAGTAATTGGTCATGGATTGTCAGAAGGAGCAATGAAAAGATTCGTCCATGGAACTTTGATGATGTTGTTGATAAAGATGAAACAGCCGAAAAGTTTATAAGAAGAATGACAAACAAATGTACATATTTAATTGGTGAAGATGTCATGCCAAAGCAGTCAATTGTCTACTCAAAGTATTGTGTTTTTAACGAAATTAACAACTTAAGAATTAATGAAAGAAAAGTTGCCAAAGACATGAAAGCAAAGATATATAATGAGATATTCTTAATAAAAAAGAAAGTTACAGTTGACGATATCAAAAAGTTATACAATAAAAATGGTTTTGAAATCAATACTATAACTGGATTGTCAGATGGAAAAAACTTTAATTCTAACATGATTGCATATATAGACATGAAAAAAATTATAGGTGAAATTACAGAAGAGAATATCGAGTTATGTGAAAAAATTATTTATTGGATAACAATATTCGAAGATAAATCAATTTTAAAGAAAAAATTACAGGATTTAAATGTGTTTGATAATGGTCAAATAAAACAATTATCTAAACTTAAATATACTGGATGGTCTAGATTATCTGCTAAATTGATAAATGGAATTACATCTATTGATAATGGAGAAACAATACTTGAAAAGTTAGAAAATACATCTGAAAATTTTATGCAAATTATTAACAATAAGAAATATGGCTTTGATAAAAAGATTGAATCATATATGCCAAAAGAGCAGAAAAAACTAAAATATGCAGATGTAGATGAGTTGCAAACATCACCTGCAAATAAAAGAGCAATTTGGCAAACAATATTAGTTGTTGATGAAATAAAAAAAGTTATGGGATGTGAGCCAAAGAATATTTACATTGAGTTTGCAAGGGGTGATGAAAGCAATCCTAAATTAAAGAGCAAAAGAGCAAAAAATCTATTAGAAAAATATGAGGGGGTTGAAGATCTAAATAAAAATAATAAAGCATTATACAATGAGCTAAAAGCTCATCAGTCTGATAAAGAATTTTCAGATAGATTATATTTATATTTCACTCAAATGGGAAAATGTTTGTATAGTGGTAAACCATTAGATATAGATAGATTAAGCGAGTATCAGATTGATCACATTATTCCACAATCTTATATAAAGGACGATAGTCTTGATAATAAAGCTCTTGTTTATTCAATAGAAAATCAAAGAAAATCAGACAGCTTGTTATTAGAGGATTCTATTCAAAAGAAAATGAGAAGTTGGTGGGAATATTTACTATCAGCCAATTTAATAACACAAACAAAGTTTTATAGATTGACGAAAAACAAGATGTTTGAGACAACAGATGATAAAGTAAAATTCGTTGAGAGACAATTAGTTGAAACAAGACAAATAATAAAGCATGTAACTAATTTATTTAGTAACCAGTATAATAATTCAAAGATACTTGCACTAAGAGCTGAGTTAACTGGTCACTTCAGAAATAAATATGAGATATTTAAAAATAGAGATGTAAATGATTGTCATCATGCACAGGATGCGTACATAATAAGTACAATAGGCAATATTATGGATAAACACTGGAGAAAAACAGATGAATTTGAGTATGGTAAATATATAAATAACTACGTGAGAAGTAAAGAATTTTCAAGTGAAAAACATAGTATTATTATGGGTATGGTTGGAAAGTATGTGGATATTCCTTCTGTTAAAAAATGTATGAATTATAAGGATTATTTTATAAGTAGAATGTTAGAAGAACAAACAGGTGAATTCTATGGACAAACATTAATAAGTCCAAAAGACAAACCATCAATAAGTCTAAAAAACAACTTGAGTGCAGATGTATATGGTGGGTATACAGGAGAACAAAAGGCTTATTGCTGTATATATCAATACAAAGATAAGAAAGATAATATACTATGTAGACTTGTTGGAGTACCAATAAAAGTTGCTACAGACATAAAAAATAAGAAAATAACGTTAGAAGAATATATAACATCGATAACTGAACCAAGGAATGAGGAGTTTGTAAAATTAATTCGTAGAAAAATAATGAAGAATCAAGAATATATTGATGAGACAGGAACATTGATGATGCTTAGAAGTGATAGCGAAATTAAGTGTGCTAAGCAATTAATATTAGATAACGAATTAAATTTTATTATTCATTATATGAATGTGGGTCAAATGGATAAGATAGTAGAAAAATATGATGATGTTTATGAATTTACATTTGATGAATTATTAAAGAAGCTTCAGAAAGAATATTTATGCTTTAGTACACGATATAGTAACTTACTAGAAAAGAAAGACACGTTTATGGCACTAAATGAGGACAAAAAAATTTCGGTTATTAAACAGATTATATTATTAATGAGTTGCAGTAATGCTAATATGACAACTATTGGTTTGGGTGATAGATTTGGAAGAATGAGCAAGCAACAATTCGGAGATAAGAGACTAAGAGGTATGGTTCTTGTTGATAAATCAGTCACTGGTATGTATGAGAAAAGGATAAAAGTATGGGATGGAGAATAGTAGTTGTAAATAAGAATTGCAAATTGAGTTATAAAAATGACCATTTAATTATCAGAAGTGAAGATATCAGAATGATACACCTTTCAGAGATAAATACGATTATAATCGAAAATGGTATGGTATCGATTACATCATATCTTATGAATGAGCTTATAAACCACAAAATAAAATTAGTACTATGTGATGAAAAACATAATCCAGCTGGTGAAGTTGTTCCATATTATGGATCATTTAATACTAGTAAAAAGGTTGCTCTCCAATGTGAATGGAAAAAATATAGAAAAGGAGAAGCTTGGCGTAGAATTGTTAGAAATAAAATTTACAATCAGGCTCAAGTATTGAAAAGGGCAAATATAGAGGGATACGACAAGCTTCTAACATATATCGATGAAGTTGAAGTTCATGATAGAACTAATAGAGAAGGACATGCTGCTAAGGTATACTTTAACTTGTTATTTGGAAAAGATTTTTCAAGAGATGATGATAACGATATAAATGCGGCATTAAACTATGGATATGCAATTTTGCTATCAGCATTTAACAGAGAGATTGTAAATAAAGGATATATAACTCCACTAGGAATTCAGCATAAAAATGAATTTAATCAGTTCAACTTATCATGTGATTTAATGGAACAATATAGACCGCTTGTAGATGAATGCGTATTTAATAATTTAAAAAATGGATTTGATAAAAAATACAAGTATAAACTAATCGATATATTAAATAAAACTATTACAATTAACGGAAAAGAACAGTACGTAGGTAATTCAATTCCTATATTTATAACGAGTGTATTTAACTTTTTAGAAAATAGAGATGAAAGTGAAAAAATAATTTTTAATTATGAGTTTTAGATTTATGAGAATTTTATTATTTTTTGATTTGCCTGTTGAGAGAGCTTCAGACAGAAGGGCATATAGCAAGTTTAGGAAAAATCTTATTAATGATGGTTTTATAATGATGCAGAAATCTGTATATGTAAAGTTAGTATTAAATAACACAGATGTAAATACTATAAAGAAACGTGTTAATAAATATAAACCAAAAAAAGGAGTAATACAGATTTTAACAATAACGGAGAAGCAGTTCAATAGCATAGAATTTTTAATCGGCGAAAAGAATATGCAAGCTCTTGATTCAACAGAAAGGCTAGTAATCATATGAAATTATTGATAAAAGGATTTGAAAATGAAGTAGTATTTTCTAATCAATATATTAATGTAATACAAATAGAGAATAAAGCACTATTTCAAAGTATCACAAATCAACTAAATACAGCTATAAATGGAGAAGTAGATGAAACGGATGTAGTGTTGTTATCTGACAACGGGGACGAGTTGGATTTCGAAAACACAGCATATATGATGACTGATTTATATAATATTGATATAAATAACAAAAAAATACTTACTAAAATACAGGAAAAGATTTTGAAAGACTTTAGTTTGGAGAATGTTTCAAATATAGATAAAAATATTCAGGAGATAAGGGAGATTCTAATTAGTGAGGTTAACGAATTTCCACTAGAGATAGGTATAAAGGATGATGTTAGGCTAAATGATATATTAAAATTATTTTGTATTAGAATAGAGAAATCTAACTTTACAGATATTGTTAAACGAATAGAAGCGGTAATAGACATTATAGCAAATTTAAAGGTCGCGAGTATTTTAGTTATTCCTAATATAAGAAGCTATTTAGATAATTATCAAATTATTGAAATTTATAAGTATTCATTGTACAATGGAATTAGGATATTAATATTAGAATCGAATAAGTATAAGAAATCAAAGTATGAAAAAGTATTACTTATTGATAAAAACTTTGATGATTATTATGTATGAATACTGTCTGAGATACATACGGAGTCAATAACCGAAAAAATTTCTGGCCGTAATTTGAGGTTTTAGAAATATGTTATTTTAGATAGTAATGAAACCTTGCAAGGCTTACGGCTTTACTATATTAGGTTTTAGAAATATGTTATTTTAGATAGTAATGAAACATCTCCGCAATTTGTATTGCCTTTCACTTGGTTTTAGAAATATGTTATTTTAGATAGTAATGAAACTTATTTCACAATCAAAAGTTAACTACATAAGTTTTAGAAATATGTTATTTTAGATAGTAATGAAACTATGTTTGATAGTAATTATAGTTATAAAGGGTTTTAGAAATATGTTATTTTAGATAGTAATGAAACTGATTGAGTTGTCATCATACCAACGGTAATGTTTTAGAAATATGTTATTTTAGATAGTAATGAAACATTTTGAGAAAAATTTAAAATTGGAAATTAGTTTTAGAAATATGTTATTTTAGATAGTAATGAAACGAAAGCGAGTTGCTAAACATTGGGAAGATGGTTTTAGAAATATGTTATTTTAGATAGTAATGAAACACAAGTGCAGAAAACGTAAAAGCTTACATTGTTTTAGAAATATGTTATTTTAGATAGTAATGAAACCAAAGTGTCGTGTTTGATATACTGTATAATGTTTTAGAAATATGTTATTTTAGATAGTAATGAAACTGAGTTTAACGAAAATAAAGAATATGTAACGTTTTAGAAATATGTTATTTTAGATAGTAATGAAACCAATTAGCATTGCTGAATTTAAAAATTGTAGTTTTAGAAATATGTTATTTTAGATAGTAATGAAACACAATCCACACGTTAAATACGGAGTTGATAGTTTTAGAAATATGTTATTTTAGATAGTAATAAAACAAGTTAAAAATCTTAAATAATTTTTATAAATAAAAGTTGTTGTTAATGATAAAAAATAAGTTGTTCATAATACATTTTATGCGATAGCGTATATACAAGAAATATCGAATTCTGTCGTACGATTGTTCGATTTTATTATTGATTTGATGGTTTAGTTAGTATATAATGCTATATGAGGAGGTGGTAATAATGTATAAAGCAACAGATATTGCAAATTGGTTTTTAACTGCTGTTGATAGAGAATCTGGTGATTCTATGACACATTTAAAACTTCAAAAGTTACTATACTACGCACAAGCATGGACTTTGGTTATTACGGGAGAGCCATTGTTTGAAGAAGAGATTCAAGCTTGGATGCATGGTCCAGTAGTTCCAGAGGTATATAATAAATATTCTGGTTCTTCTTTTGAAGAAATAAAAGCACCTAATCACGATGAATGTGTTGATATTGATAGTGAACACGAAGAAATCTTAGAGCAGGTCATGGATAATTATGGAATTTTTGAAGCAAAATATTTAGAAAACTTAACTCATAGTGAAGATCCATGGCGAATTGCAAGAGGAAACATACCTAAAGAAGAGAAATGTACAAATGTTATCACTAAAGAAAGTATGAAAGAATTTTATTCAAAACAAAGAGAAGGTGTATAATTGTCAAATAAAGGAAGGATACCAAAGAGCATACCAACGAACACACTAACTAAGAAAAAAGATGTACTTGGTCTTGCGACAGATGGAGAAAATTCTGATGAAAAGAATGCATATATTGCACTAAAGTATTATGACAAGTCATATGAAGACTTGAGTGAATGGCAAAGAGAAGAGCTTAAAGAGCTTTCAAATAAAATTGATTTAATAAATAAACTAACATGGAGCCAAGTAAAACGTAATTCAAGTCTTAGATATGAAGATGTATCAAATGCAAATAAACTTCCTGTTAGCAAGAATCTTCTTAGCGAGGATATTACATATTGTGAAATGAGAATTACCGATAAAGCTAGAATATTTGGTTTTAGAAGTAATAGTATATTTTTTCTATGTTGGTTAGATAGAAATCACAAAATATGCTCATAATAAATATAATAGCAATAGTTATTTGAGGTGGTAAATTTGGGCGGGCCACGCGCCGATGGTACTGATAGGGTATTTATACCTGAGAGATGTAGGAGAAAGCCACGCCTACCAAATAACTAAAGCTAAATATGCATTGCTTCAATTATGGAGTAATGCATATTTTACGCTAAGAAATAAGGTTTTGTCGAATTATATCATACGATTCTGATTGAAATAATGGTTGAGATATTTTATAATTATGAATGTTATAGGGGCAATAAATATTATTGCCCCTATATTGTAATTATTATTGTATATTATAACCTAAAATGTTATAATATATTAAAGGGCTGAGGTGATAAAGATCAAGATAATAAAAACAAAAGCATATACCAAAGATTACAGAGCTAAATAAAAAAATAAACATATGAATAAAGAAATGATTCTACTAGAGAAAATAGAGCAGTTTCTTATATCTTCTGAAAGTATGAAAGAAGTTATGCAAGATAGCTTACATATTATTTATAATATTGAAAAGAAGAAGCGGGGCTCTAAAAGAGTATTATACAGCAAGGTTGAATCAAAAATTAAGATTAGTGATGAAACCAGTAAATGAATACCCATATGAATTAGAAGAGGTTTATGAACTTGAATTTATATCTATAGATGATAAACACTATGGTGATGGATAGGAGGGAGAAGAATGGTACATTTTGGAGAGTATTTAAAAGATTATCTTGAATATTATAATATTTCTCAAAGTGAGTTTGCGGGTAGACTTGGTGTTACGCAAAAACATATGAATGAAATAATTAATGGTAAAACAAGTATTACATTGGAGATGGCTGCTACTATTGAAAGATTAACTGGCATTTCATCGAAGTTAATTGTTTCAATTGAAAATGCTAATATCATACAAAATAAATTACTTAAACAATATGGGTCTGAAGATGAGATTAAGAGGATGTTAAAAGAAGAATACCATTTAAACGAACTAAAGAAATTAAAATGGGTGGATTTTAAAGATGAAACGAATACTATACAAAATAGCATAGATATTTTAGACTTTTTGAAAGTTAAAGATTTCGAAACGAACAATAGTCTAATGGAAAATGTTTTATTTAAAAAGAGCGGTGAAGATAGTAATAAGCTTGCTTTATGGATTGCTCATTGTGATAAGATTTCAGAAAGCCAACATGTAGGAGAATATGAAAGCTCTAAATTTGATGATTTAATATATGAGCTAAAAGAATATGCATATAAAGAGGGGTTAGATATAAATAAAATACAAGAGATATTAAATAAGTATGGTATTATCTTTGTATGCGAGAAAACTTTACCAGGAACAAAAGTAAGAGGTTGCTTTAGAGTTAAACTAAATACTCCGGCTATATATATAACTAAAAACTATTCGGCAAAAGATTCATTTTATTTTGAGTTATTTCATGAACTTGGTCATTGTAAGAGCGATTACAATAAAGCAAAGAGCAAAACAATTATTGATGGGGATGATAAAATAGAGCAAAGAGCTGATGATTTTGCAATAAAAACTATGGTGAATGATGGAGTGTGGGATATAGTTTTAAGTGATATTAAGACAGATAGTTTATTATCCGTATCAAAGAGATTTAAAATACCAATGAGCTTTATTGTTGGTAGATTGGCTAAGGTTGGGAAAATTAGCTATAGAGGTAGGTTATATAACGAATATAAGGAAAAATA
This sequence comes from Clostridia bacterium, assembly GCA_017404545.1. Lineage (GTDB taxonomy): Bacteria > Bacillota > Clostridia > TANB77 > CAG-508 > CAG-492. Next base: position 12,446 of record JAFRCC010000022.1, on the reverse strand, counting down.
GATAATTATTGTTGAATTATGTCATACGATAATCTTCTAAAACTATTGATTTATCACTAAAATTTGTATACACTATTATTAGTAGTAAGAGCAATCTTACGAAACATGTTATTCGCAGCTTCATATGCGAAACATAAATTTATGAATGAAAAAATGTTAATCGCATCCCTATTTGCGGAATATAAATGAATTGGTGAAAAAATAATATAAAGGGGGATCTAATTTATTAGGTCCTCTTTAAATAAACTATAATAGGTATAGTTTTTTATATGAAAGGAACATAAAACGAGTTTGTTACAAATATACAATCAGTTTTTTCTGGGTATAATAAGGATACGCTTACTGATAGCAATACTGGTAGAAAATATTCAATACAGATGTTAGAGGAATCGTTGAGTTTTCTTAAGAAAGATATTATATGGTTGTATAACATATCAAAGTCTTGCATTGGCTGGAAAAATGAGAGACCGATAAGACATTTTGAATTGCTGAAACACATAAAAGAAGAGCGATATGACATAGCAATTAATATAGTAAATAAAATAAAAGAAAGAATAAATGAAGAGAATATATGTAAAGTATTAGCTAATTATGAGGAGAGCATAATCAGCACTAATATGAAGAAATTAATACTAAAGTATATTATTGCACGAAGGGATATAATAGTAAGTGAATTTGAAGGAGGAGAATAAAATGAATATTGATGTTGTATATTTAATGTGGACATCTCCATTCGATAATAAACAGTTTAAAATTGGTAAATTATATAAAGAAAATGAAAAATTTTATTATGAATATATTAAAGAAAATGTAGAAAGAGCAAAAAAATCAGGATTTAGTGAGTTAATTGCTTTTCCAGATATCGATAAAAAATACGAATGTGATACATTATTTGCTTCCTTTTCTGCACGATTACCGGACAAAAGAAGAAATGATATAAAAGAAATTCTAGACACATGGGAAATGGAACAATACGATGAATTTGAATTGCTTAAGAGAAGCGGAGCAAAAGTAAATACAGATACTTTAGAGTTTGTTGCATAATTTAGTATATATGCATAGTCTAAAATTTTTATAAATTTAAGGCGTGTGTCTGTGGACTATGCCTAAGAGAGTTGGATGCGTCCGGCTCTCTTTTTATTCTTTACAGAATCATCCATTTACACCGGGGGCTCCAAAGAGCTTTAGCGGTGAGAAAAAGTAATTTATAAAATATATTGACAAAACTATCAATTGATAGTATATTGTAAATGGTGATGCAAATGAAGGATAAGTTTCAATCCACAAAAGATGATGTAGAGCAATTTTTAGATACAATTAATACAATTACAAATTCACCAAATTTTAATACTTTATATGATTTTGATTTGCTTATTAAAAATGAACCAAATGATAAGTACTCAACTATGAATACAATGTTAAGTTTAAATTACGATAGAAATGATGTTTTAAACGAAATAAAAAAATTAAAAGTAGTAGATTATGTAGAAACTGGAATAGATAGAAAGGATGCAAATTTACCATATTTATATGTTTTTAATAAAAGGATTCAGGGGAAAGATATTTATATTAAAGTGAAGATTAGAAGTGTTAAGAATCGTAAGATTTTTTGTTTTTCTTTTCACCATGCTAAATATAAGGTTATGTTCTTTCCATATAAATAGGTATGAGAGGTGGTATTATGAAAAGTAGTGTTATTTTAGATTGTCCAATATGCGGACAAAATCATGAGGTTCAATTAAAAACAAGAAAGCAAGTTGCTATTATTAAAGATGAAGAAGTAACATATCAAGAAGAGTATTATTTATGTACTAATGCAAACGAAGACAATGAATTTGTCTCTGGAGAGCTATTAGATTCTAATTTATTAAGAGCAAGAGATGAATACAGAAAAAAGAATAATTTATTAACATCAAATCAAATAAAAGCTATTAGAAAAAAATATAACTTAAATCAAGCTGAGCTTTCCCTAATACTTGGATGGGGAGAAATAACTATAACAAGATATGAAACAAAACAGATACAAGATTATAGCCATGATAAGATCTTAAAAACAATAGATAGTAACAGCTTGTTCTTATTAGATTGCTATAACGAAAATAAAGATAAGTTATCAAAAAAGGTATCTAATGATAGATGTAAAGAGATAGAGAATAAGATAAAAGATATGGTTGCTGAGTTTAGTTTGTATTACCTAAATGAACAAGAGCTACTAGCTAAGTATATGAGCTATGATAAAGATAACGTTAAATGTGGTTATAAAAAAATCAGCATTAGGAAACTTGAGGGCATAGTAAATTATATTGCAAATAAAGTAGATAATTTATATAAGGTTAAACTGATGAAGATATTATGGTATTGTGACTTTCTATACTTTAAAAAGTATAATGAATCACTAACTGGTCTTGTATATGAGCATAAACCAATGGGAGCATTACCAATCGGTTACAACCAAATAACTAGATTAAAATCTATTAGTAGCAAAGTAGAAGAATTTGAAGCTGATGATGGAACTATTACAGAAGGTTGTCATATATTTACAAATGATAAATATGATGTTGAACCACTAGCAAAAAATGAAAAAAATGTAATAGATAAAGTCTTAGATATGGTTATTGGAATGAGTACGAAATTAATTGTTGATAAAATGCATCAAGAAAAAGCCTACAAGAATACAGAAGAAAATGAAATTATTTCATATGAGTATGCTAAAGATATAAGTTTATAATTAAAAATAACTAGAAAGGAGAAATTGAATTGATACAGCGTATATACGAACTATTAAAAGAAAAAACAAAAGATGATAAATATGCTGAGATAAAAAACGATATTGAAATAGTAGATAAAGTATTAAGAGATGGCTATTACATGGATGCTTGTAGCAATGTATATAATCCTGAACAAGTTTATGAGGCACTTTGGAAAAAGTATGGAAATGACAAGATAAGGTTGGTTGGATATTATGACTTTTATTCATGTTATCGAAGAGTTATTGTAAATAATGTAAATACGGAACAGAACAAAACAACAAGAAATAACTTAATAGCTTTAAGATATTGGATTATAAGATACTGGTCATATAAAGTCTTAGTTGATGAGGCCAAAGAGGATGCTAGTCAATATTATTTTAGAGATAATGGTAGTGCTTTTAGTAGAGCTGCATTTGAAAATGTTCTTAATATATTTGATAAAAGAATATTAGATAGATTAATGCTTATAAGGTAATAGAAATAATATAATCTAAGTACAATATAAAAGGATATATGTGGTGGTAAAATATTGTGCCGACCGTACGCCGATGGTACTGATAGGGTATTTATACCTTAGAGATGTAGGAGAGGGCCACGCCTACCAAATAACTTAAGTATAATATGCAAATGTTTTACGAATACGGCTAATCAGTATTCTTCAAAATTTGCTAATCAACATAAAATATGGTACAATATAGGTTACAGCTGGCATATTAATTTTTTTTAATGCTAATTAGCATTGCTAATTGGCTCTTCATATACTAATCCATTTTCAATCAAATTTGAGGAGGTCATTTAGATGAAAAAGAAAAATTCAGTGTTTGCGGTTATGATGTGTGTTTGTATGGTGTTTTTACCATTTTTTACGTCTTGTTCCGCAAAGAATTCCCAAGCTAGTGATTATCGCCCGATGACAATTCTAACTCCGATACCGGAGGAAGACGAGAGTGTTGATCTTAGCGAGGGAAAAGAACCTACGGCTCAGCAGATGGAAATCTGCAAACAAGTATGGGACAATGTAAAAAAAACATACCAGACAGAAAAAGAAATGCCGAAGATTGTTGTTATGCCAAATAGCTTTTTTAAGGGCGATTCAGCTTCACTGATTATAACTGCGATATACTTTTCAGACACAAATACAATTGCTATTCCAGAAGGTTTTGACCAAACTTGTAAATCCTATTTTTGTCATGAACTCATTCATTACCTTTCTGATAATGACGTTGATAGTGATTTTCAGGGAATGGAATACAGTTTAAGCAACAACAGTGAAAGCTATGCATTTGGAGTATCATTAAACGAAGGTCTAGCAAATTATTTTTCGACGAAATTATACCTGCACCCGGAAGGTTTTAGCATCTACGAGTTTGAAACCCATATTGTAGCAGAAATTGTCGCAGTATATGGCGAAGAAAAGCTCTGGAATGCATACACTTCTGGAAACTATGAGGAACTGAAAAATGATTTCAATGCCAAGGTTGCAAAGTATTATAAGACACGAAAAGTCGAGGATGTTGACTTAACGCCTTTTGAGATTTTGCAAACCACGCTGGATGATTACCAGTATGTCACATTTCACTTTGATGAATGTTTTGACTATTACGGTATTGAAGAAACGGTGAAGCATTGGTCGGAAGATATGAATACCATAGAAATTATGATGCTTAACTATGCAACCGAATCAGGAAAGCGCAGTGATGTCCAAAATGAAATGAAGAAACTGTTAGAGAATAGTACTTTAGATTTACAATTTGCTGATTTGAGCCGAATAAAGTATTATTCAACAGAGCCGTGCCAGCAGTAACTGAATGGAGAGGGAATTCATGTGAATTCCCTCTCTCTGCTTATAAATTTATAGTTTGAATTCATAAAATAATATGTGATTTATGGAAAAGTTATAGGAATAAATTGCATTGCACCAACAAAAGTCGTAGGAATAACTTGCAATAAAACATAAAAGTCATAAAAAAAACTTGCAAACAGAACATGAAAGTCATGGGAAAAACTTGCATAAAACTAAAAATAAATGTATAATATATATATATATAAGAGGTGGTTTTATGTTAAAAAGAAAAATAACAAAAATACTTGAAGAATGGAAAAAAGAAGAAAACAAGCAATGCTTATTAATTCGTGGTGCAAGGCAAGTTGGAAAAACATTTATCGTAGAGCAATTCTGCAAAGAGAATTATGAAAGTTATATTTATATAAATTTTGATTTATCACCAACACTAAAAGATATATTTAATGGTGATTTAGATGCAAATACCCTAATTATGAAATTAGAAGTTACATTCCCTGAAATTGAAATAAAACCTGGTAAAACAGTTTTATTTTTAGATGAAATACAAAGTTGTCCAAATGCAAGAGTAGCACTAAAAAGTTTTGCAATGGATAAAAGAATAGATGTTATAGCTTCAGGTTCGTTACTCGGGTTATATTATAAAGAAATAACATCATATCCAGTAGGGTATGAAAGAATTGTAGATATGTATCCATTAGATTTTGAAGAATTTTTATGGGCTATTGGAATTAAAGAAGAGCTTATTGCAGATGTAAGAAAAAAGTTTGAAGGAAAAAAGCCTATTGACGAATATGTATTAAAACAGTTAAACAATCATTTCAGAATGTTTTTAATTGTAGGTGGAATGCCTAGAATTGTAGATGAATATGTAAAAGAAAAAAGTCTAGGAAAAGTTATGACTTTGCAAAAAGCTATAATCGAAGATTATAAATTAGATGTTGTTAAATATGCCGAAAACCCTGTTAGACAAAAAGTATTAAATACATTTGATAGTATCCCTGCTCAATTAGCTAAAAAGAATAAAAAGTTTTCTTATGTAAATATTTTAGAAAACGAAAAAAATGTAGGAGAGCGAAAATATAGCAGTAGTATTGAATGGTTAAAGAATGCAGGAATAATTAATTGCTGTTACAATTTAACAGAGCCAGCTGCACCATTAAAATCAAATTTAAGACTAGATTGTTTTAAAATATATATGAGAGATATAGGGCTATTAGTATCAATGTATGAAAGTGGTATTCAAAAAGATTTATTAAATGATGACTTATATATAAATGAAGGTGCTATACTTGAAAATATATGTGCAGAAGAAATACAAACAAGATATGATAATATTATGTATTATGAAAAGAAAAGCAAATTGGAAATTGATTTTATATTAAATATAGATGGAGTAGTTACAGCTCTTGAAGTAAAATCAGGTAATAATAAGCAATCAAAATCTTTAAACTCTATAGTAGATAATTATAAAACTGTTTCAAGATATATTAAATTAGAGAAAGATACAAATATATATGTAGATGATTTTGGAATTGAACACTATCCGTTATTTATGATAATGTTTATATAGAAAAAAAATAAAATCTCGTACTTATGGTGCGAGATTTTATTTTTTGTTATTAGGATTGTTAAATTATGGCGATATGACAGGATATGATATTATGAGAGTTTTCAAAAATTCACTAGGTTCCTTTTTTAATACAAAAGCTTTGCCAATATTGTACGATATAATTGAATAACAATTAGAAATGGGCTCATGCAAGAAAGAAAATTATGGGAGAGGTGCAGAATTTCTAAAGATAAAAATAAAGCACAAATGATAAAAAAAGAATAGTTTATATAATAAAAATAATTAATGCTAATCATAGAAGATTCAGATTAGTCCGGCTTTTTTTATCTATTGTTTTTTTATTTATTGTTTGATATTATGAATGTATATGAAATAATAAATGGAGGTTATATATGAAACTAGTTCAACTAAAATGTCCTAATTGTGGGGCAGATGTATCAATTGAAAATATTTCTAAAATAGTTACATGTCAATATTGTCAAACTGCTTTTAGAATAGATGGTGATAATGACTCTAATAATCAAGAGCAAAATAGAATTGCAATTGAACAAGAATATAGACAAAAATCAAGAGAAAATGTAAATAATATGATGGCAGTTTTTGCTGTAATATTAAGCGTTTTGCCAATGTGTTGTATTACACAAATTATTTCCGCGATAATATCTATAATGATACTTAGTTCACCAGAATCAACAAAAAGAAATAAGAATCTTGCTAAGATTAGCTTGCTTATAATTGTAGCATATATTGTTATATATACAATAATAGTAGCTTTACCAACAAGCACAAGCGAGAATGAACAGGTTGTAAATAACGTTAATGTGATAGCTGAATAATATAAACAAAATAATAAAGGAGAATAAATAGAAAAATTAGGGCACTAGAAAATGGCCTTTCAAGAGCTATAAACCAAAGTACTAAGACTTATACTTTTGAAAGTGATAGTAAGATTTCTAAATTATCTATTGCACTTATTTTTGGAGAAGGTTTTTTCAATAAGATGTATGTTATATCATTGATTCAAACATGTAACAAGGAAGATTTTTCTAAGTATGAAAGTATTATTAGTGAGAATATAAGTTCATCTATTGAGCATACATTAGATACTTCAGAAAATAAAATAGAGCTAGTAGATGAAACACTTGGTAGAATGATTCTAACGATAGATGAAGAAGACTTTAATAGTAAATGTGAGAAGATTTCGTGGACGTTAAATGGATAGATTAAAGTTTTACTATAAAAAAAGAAACATAACGTGTTGACAAAACACAAGATTTGATATAAAATATTATCATCAAATTTAAAGGAGGAATATCCATGTTAGAAGAGCGCCTTGAGTTAGGTTTCATTCTCTCAAATGGGAAGTGCTACTTTAAAGAAGATTCCGAAAAAGGTCACATTGAAGTTGCCGTTCGGATTCTGAATCTGCCGGAAAACAAATCCCTGAAAAGCAGGTACGAGAAGAGCGTATGGGGTGATATGAACAACCCTGTTGACTTTTTAGTATTTGAAGAAGGGGCTTTGAAAGTGGGAATCAAGTATGGTACAGAGCGTGTTGTAGTTTTTTATCCATACATGATTTCTCGCAAAACCGATGAGGCAATTGCTGAATACAGAAGCAAGCATTATCGGGTCTGCGAAGTATACCCGCCCCATGGATTTGAAAGATTTTTCCACAGATAATGCAATTTCTGCAGGAAGGCAAAAAATCAGAAGTATTATACTTCTGATTTTTTTATATTATAGAAAATTTCTCCGGAATTCCTATAATATAAAGGTTTCGCCAAAATTACTACAAGGTTTTATTGATTTACAAAAAAATAGAATTATAGTATAATCCAAGAAGAAATATTTAGTGAGCAATTAGAAGGGATGTATTATGATAGATTTTACAAAATCAATTGAAGAATTAAATACATATAAAGGATCAGAAAAAAAGAAAACTTTAATATATGACAATAGAAGATATTTAGTTAAGTTTCCAGATCCAGTAAGGGAAAAGAATAAGAATATTTCATATATAAATAATGCATTTTCAGAATATGTGGGAAGCCATATATTTAGTATATCTGGATTTGAAACTCAAAATACTATTCTTGGAACGTACACATACAATGGAAAAGAAAAAATAGTATGTGCGTGTGAAGATTTTACAAATGCAAATCGTAAGTTATATGAATTTGAAAACCTAGTATTAAGTGCAAATCCAGATAAAAAGATAGAAACAGAGCTATCAGATATTATGGATGTTATTGAAGAAATTAAAAAAATGACACAAGTGGATATGACTTCAAATGATGATATAAGAGCAAGCTTCTGGGATATGTTTATTGTAGATGCATTAATAGGAAATAGCGATAGACATAACGGAAATTGGGGTCTTATAATAAATGCAAGGAGTAGTTGTGCAGAGTTTTCTCCAATATATGATTGTGGATCATGCCTTAATCCAATGTACGAAGATGATGAGCTAGCTAAAATGAGCGATACAGAAATTAAAAATTTAGCAATAAATTGTTATTCGTGTATAAAAGAGGATGGGAAAAAAATAAACTATATTTCATATATCAAAAGTTGTAAAAATGAAGAATGCAACGAAGCTTTAAAAAGAATCTTTGAAAGAATTAATATAGAAAAGATTAATGATTTCATAGATGGTATAGAATGTATGTCTACTGTCAGAAGAGATTTTTATAAAAGAATAATTAATTACAGATATGAATTAATACAAAATGTATATAATAAGTTGAATTGCCCTATAATGGACGATAAATAAAAATTGATCCTTTTTTGTTTTAGATTCTAGATTTTAATAATAATTGCGAAGATTTTTCATGGACTCTAAATGTTTAAGATGGCTAATTTTAAGGAGCTTTGTTTAATATATTTAACAGAGCTCTTTTTAATTGAAAAAATTTCCCAAATATGATATTATGTAAATATTATATTTTATATAAGGAGATATGTTTATGATTAGTATGAAAGTATATGATGAATGTATTGCATTTAGAAATAAAACAGGAAGATGGCCCAGAACAAAAATAAAAATAAAAAATGTTAGAGTATTTAAAAAAGACATTATTGAGCTCTTTAAAAAAGGTTTAATTGATGAAAATATGTATAAAGAGCTAATGGAAGAAGCTACCTTATCTAATAGATGGAGAAACTGTGAGGAGCATAAAATACTGATGAAGTATGTGGGGGTTCCCATATCTAAAGTTCCAGAAGAATATAGAGCTATGATTGACACATTAAGAGAATTTGGTATTGGTCACCCAGCAGGGAAAATTGATGTTGTAGAGCGCTTTGAATCATTTTATCAAAAGCATGGGCGTATACCAAGATGGCTACCAGTGAAGAGAGACTTATTAACAGAGCAAGAGGTTGTTGAGAGAAGACTATATGAGCTTTGGATAATCAGTGATGCAAGTATGCTTTCTAAAAAATATGCAGGGACACCAATTGAAGAAATTCCTGAAGAGCACCAAGAAACAATTAAAAGATTAAGAGCTATGGGTGTGGGTACGGAAAGAAAACTATCTGCTTTAGAAGAATACATGGATTTTGTATGGGAAAATGCAAGAGAGCCAATCCACTACGTTAATCCAGTTGGAGATGAACAAATTAAAGAGCATGCTATTAAACAAAGATGGCGTGGTTGTGCGGCGCATTTGAAATATGAAAAATATAAAGGAGTTTTATTAGAAGAAATTCCAGAAGAAGATAGACCACTAATATCTCAGCTTAGACAAATGTGGCTTAAGGTTGATGGCGAACATGTAATGGAAGAAGTATTTGATTTTATTGATAGAAATAAGAGAGAGCCAATTGATACAAAACAAGGACGAAGAACATTTGGTAGAGAGCTTACAGAAGAAGAGCTAAAAGAAGCAGACTTGGCAGCCAGATGGTCTAGATGTTTTGAAAAACAAGTAATGGACAGATTCTCAAAACGTAAAAATATACCACAAAAATATAAAAATATTATGTTATTACTAAGAGAGCGTAATCTTGGTTATCCGGAATCGTTTAATACGAGAATGTATATTAAATACATAAGGGAAAATGGATTTATACCAAGAGCATGTATTACGAGAAATGGTGAAAAAATTAGTCATAAATGGTATACGAAAGACGAGTTATACGAAGCATCTATTAGAGGTAGATTTGATTATTCTGACGAAAAGAAAATATATGACAGATATAAAGTAGGAAAATTAGATAAAAAAACAGCTAAGGTTTATGAGAGAATGTTAAAAGAATTAGATGAAATATATGAACTAGCTAGAAGTTGCAAAGCGGGAGTTTCCGAGGTAAGAAAAAAGGAAAATCCAAAAGATGAAGAGAAAATAGCACATATAGAGCAAAAAGTTGCCAATAAATTAGAGCAAGAAGAATTAAATTTACTCGATGAAAAAAGAAAAACCATAGAGCTTGCAAAAATATTTATTGAATTTGTAAAGAAAAATGGAAAATTTCCAAGAGAATCAATTAAACGTAACGGAGTAGATATTAAAAGAGATGATTTAACACCAGAAGAAAGAAGAGAGCAACTATTAAGAAGGGCATGGGACAGAAGTAATTTTATGGAAGTAGTAGATGCATATGCTGGAACGCCAATTGAGCAACTTCCAAAAGAGTATCAAGTATTAATTTCAGAATTTAGAGCTCAAGGATTTGGTTTAACATCTGATGAATACTATAAATATAGAGCAAACCTTACACCAGCTCAGGTACTTAAATATGTAAAAAATACACGTGATATGTCTAAAGCTAAAAAGGTAAAAGCAATGAGATTAGAGCAAGAAGTATTAGATCAATTAAGAGCAAAGGGAAAGGAGCAAGACGATGAGTAGTAATAATTCAGAAACTTTTCTAAATGAAATAAGAATTGATCCAAATAAACAAAGACTATATACTTTAAAGCGAAGACTAGATGATTGTGAAATAGAAGTGGAAGCTATATCTAAAGAAGATGTAGAAGAGCTAATCAAATTATATGATTCAGAAGTAAAGAGCATTAGAGATGAAACAAACAAAATTAAGAATAAAATAAAACAAGAGCTAGAGCAGCTAAGAGGGAATATTGCAAAACTGGAAATCTAATTTATTTGGTTTTCTTTAATTTTAACAAGCGCAACGACTAATATATAACGCATTTGACCAAACCAAGAAAATAGGTTATAATAGAGCGAAGGATTTTTTTATTGTACGATCTGGGGCGTATAATAACTTTTCAAAAATAATTTTAGAAAGGAGTGTTGAGCGGTAATGAAACGGTTAATCCCAATGATTATACTTGTTATTTTATCATTGCTGCAATTCACGGCATGTGCAAGTAGAAACACAGATATAAACACTGCACCGAGTACAGACCAAATTGAATACGAGACAACATCTTCGGGATATTTGTTGAATGAAGGTATTCCATGCGAGGTAGATGGGTGGTTAGTGTATGAAACAATTTCGTATGATGGTGAGTATACATCGCTTATTAACGAGGCAGAATCACTGGTTAGAAAGTGGTGGAATGATGATAAAACATTTCACCGGCCCGATGTGGTGTGGGTAAAAATTCTGGCAGGCGAAGTTCGGGGATTCCAGGCAGATGGATATTTATTTTTGGACCCCGATACAGAAGACAGAGAGGACCTGCTTGCCACAATCGTTCATGAGTGGTTGCATGATTTGGTAGATGAGTACACGTTAATTGACGAAGTTGGCACAGGACGTCCGATTATGGAAATGGTGGTTGAATCCATTACTGTTGATATACTTGGAAACGTTGAAGTTCCTACGGATAACTATGTGTACTTCAAGAACAACCAGAAACTGTGGTTACACAAAAAAGAATTACAGGCAGCGTTCCGCAACCAGGAAGATTTTTCAGCGTATAAAAGAATTTTCGGAAAAAACTATATGGAAATAATTATTAAGGCGGAAGAAGATTTATCATAACATTTTATATCCTTGTACCCCAGAAAGGTCAGCGCGATTATTGCTCTGGCCTTTTTTGTATTAAAAACAATTAGCTTGATAGATTCTTGCTCCTAAATTTAAAAGTTTGGAAAATTTAATTCCAATGATAGATGATAAAAAAATATAGAAGAGCGTTAAGTACGACAATACATGGAATATAGAGGGGAAGATACCTAAAGTAAGAAAAGGAACACTGCATCGCTGTCAATAATTTAAGAAAATTTCACTAAAAAGCATAGCTTATTTTAGTCGCAAAAATTTCACCTATGTATAATCTTGAGTTGATCCGCTCGCCGCGGAGGCAGGCTCAAGATTTATTTTTTTGTTTTATTTTTATTTTTTT
>JAFRCC010000021.1 GCA_017404545.1 Clostridia bacterium | reverse complement strand
CTTCTCCCATATCAATATTTTCTATTTTCAACTTAATTTTTGCAGTTTGTCCAGCTTGCTTTCTCTGGTAATCTGGAGTTGCAACAAAATCAAATTTTTTATTTACATTTTCAGCTAGCATACTTGATTCGTTCAAACCAAATTTATTAGTACTTATTTGTGTGCCAAATATTATTCCAAATAGCACAACTATAGCCATTAAAATGTCGAATAAAATTAGTCCTTTTCTCTTCATAAAACCTACTCCTTTGTATAAATTATATTGTTACTATTATATATAGAGCAGTAGTTTTCTCAAATTAACAGAAAAGCAAAAAAATATCCCTAGCTCTTAGGGATACTTCTCTTTCTGTTATTCTTTCGTTATATTAAATTTATGTTACATTTTACATCTTGTTTAGTTTAAAAAATTTATTTTGAATTTTTTATAGTTCAATCCACATATTTCCGTATGTTTGCACCACTATGGTTTTAGAATTTTTACAGCTATGAACCCGTCTACCTTTTTCTACGAATTTAATTATTTTTAATAAACCTTCATTTTTACATTTTTTCCACTAAACGCAAATACCATTTTTGTTATATTGTTAAAGCCTCTTTCCTTTAGAGAAACTTCATATTTCTTGTTTTCTATTTGCTTCATTGCTTCTTCTATTGCTTTTTTTATTCCTTCTTCGCCAGGTTGTCTACAAATTTTAAACTCCATTATAAAACTATTTGCTGTTTTATCTTTTGGCTCTAGCATTATATCGTATCTGCCCATTCCAGATTCTCGGTTTGAATTTACGTAGTATGTATCTTTCAATCCTACTAGCATTCCAAGTACAAATGCATGGTAAAAGTTTTCTGCTGTGTTCTCGCCAACATCCATAAAGCTAAACATTTCCCTAACAAGTCTTTCAAATTTTAGCTCAAATTCCTCAAAATTTTTTGTTGTTAAATCTTTTAAAATGCTACGCAAATCGTTCATTGGCACTTTATCATAAAACCAATTATCTATTATTTCTTCAAACAAATATTTTATTTCATAGTTTGGTATTGCTACTTTATATATATTTCTATCTACAAGCTCTGTCACTTTTAAATATCCTGTACCTAATAGTAGCCCCCATATATTATTTTCGTTTCTTTCTATTCCATTTATTATTGTTTCTTCATTTATTGCTACCTCTATTTCTCTACCTTGTAATAGCTCTTCAATCTTCTCTTTTACCACAACAGAATTCTTTAATATTAATTTTATCAAATCGTTAGAGCTTGTATTCACCCAATATGGTTTGAGCTCTCCCTTTGCTAAATAATTTAGCACACTCCATGGATTATAAATATTCTCCGTATTTCCTATTTTATAGCCATCGTACCATCTTTTCAATTCTTCTTCATCGTCTTGAATTTCAAAGTCAGTTATTACCTTTTTCATCTCTTCTTTTGTTATTCCAAAATCTTCTGTAAATTCATCTGTTAGTACTGTATATACATCAAAATTATTTGCTCCACTAAACAAGCTTTCTTTTGCTACCCTTGAAACACCTGTTAATACTGTTTTTTCTATATATGGATTGTCTTTAAATGTTGTTCCAAAAAATGTTTTAAAAAACTTAATTGCTTGGTCATAATATCCGCTTACGTACGCATTTTGAATTGGCACATCATATTCATCTATTAGCAAAATAACTTTTTTATCGTAATACCTGCATAAATACTCACTTAGCTCTAGCATACTAACTTTTAAATCTTCAATATTCTCTCGTGCCCACAATATATTTTTTATTCTTTCTTTTTCTTCTTCAAATACCTTATCACTATCTAGCAAATATCTATGCTCTTTATACATTGACATTACTGCAGTTTTCATTGCAAGTATCATATTTTCATAGCTACTATCCGTTACGCTTTTCATAGTCAAATATATAACTGGATAACTATTCAATTTGCTAGTATACTCTTCGCTTTCTTGCATTATTTTTTTATCGGCAAATAAATCTTTGCTATCTTTTGTTATATCAAAAAAATACCTAAGCATGCTCATATTTAAGGTTTTTCCAAATCTACGTGGACGTGTTACTAAAGCCACGCTAGAGCTGTTATCTAGTATTCTTTTGATATATAGGGTTTTATCAACATAGTAACAATCTCTTGTTAATAATGATTTAAAATCACTATCGCCTATTGCAATTTTTTTCTTCATACTTATCATATTCCCTTCTAAGGTAAAAACTTATTCCAATCTACCTATTGTTAGCTTTTATTTTACTTGTATTCTATCAAATTCAAATTTCGTTTTCAATACATATGTGTTACTTAACCCAATTTCTAGTTACTTATGATAATAATGCAGACAATAGCCCTTTCTCTAACTATTTTAAATAAAAATTGAGACACATTCAAAAAACAAATGCTTTTTGAATGTGCCCATATCTTAATTTTATTTCTTATCTTTTTTATTTTTAATTATCACAAATACAATTCCTAATATAGCAATTACTGCTAAAATTACATATACAGCTACAAAGTCTCCTGTTTTTGGTAAAGTTCCAGTTGTAATAAATGTTAATATTTTTTCTGGAATACTACTATTATTGTCCTTATTCCCTTCTGTTTGCTCTTTATTATCTGAATTGTTTTGCTCTTCTTGTTCGTCTGGATTTGTTGGATCTTTAGGCTCTTCTTCAATGTATTTATCTGTTTTATTTGTAAATGTTATGGTATCTCCTTTAAAACCATTTTTCTTTACAATCTTTGTTACCTCTAGTAATCCAGATTCATTTGTTACCTCGTAAACTATAGTATATGTTGCTTTATCATACGTATAATCTTCTGAATCTCCTACTACCTCTGTTATTGTGTACGTGTATGTTCCTGTTTCGGTAAATGTTATTGTTCCAAAGCTTGCTGTTCCGTTTCCTGTTATAGTTGCTATTTTTGTGTTTGCATTTTCTTGGCCGTTGCCAGATACTTCTCCTGGCATTGGATAGCTTTGGTCTTTTGCTTTTAATTCAAATGTAAATGTATCTTTGCAATTTTCTACCACCTTGTCATTGCTGTTTAGTACTACTTTTGTAACTCCAAGGCTTACTTCTACACTATCTTCGGCAGATTCTTCCTCACTTAGGTTTACTATGTCATTTATAAATGTAATTGTAGCTTCTTCGCCCTCGTTTACTGTTTCACTTTCAGTACTTAATGGTGTTTTAGATTTTGAGTTTGCGTTAGATGCTCTCGCAATTTTATTTGTT
>JAFRCC010000020.1 GCA_017404545.1 Clostridia bacterium | reverse complement strand
CCAGCGTTTATCCTGAGCCAGGATCAAACTCTCTTGTTATTGTATTTTAAAATTCTTTCGAATTACTAAAATCTAAATAAACAGAGTTTTAAGCTCTAAAATAAAAATTGTTTTTGTTTTAAGGTAGTACAATTCAACTACCGCTTCGATTGGTTTCTCAAAGGTTTATTGTTTACTTTTCAATGTACTTTTTTGTTCTTAGCTCTTCGCTGTGAACAGTTTGTATTGTACTACTTTTTGTTCTTGATGTCAACATATTTTTAAAATATTTTTTAATTATTTTTTAAGCCATTTTTGCACAAAAAAATATAAATTAGTATGCGTAGTTTCATGATGTTTAATTACTAATTTACATATTAAATATTGCTTATATTTATATGTTTTCATCTCTTGCTGAGTACTTATTCATGATACCATCCAGATAGCTCTTTGTCAACACATTTTTTGAATTTTTTTAGAATTTTTTTTACCATCTTCTCTGCACCATCTTGGTAATTTAACCCTATATTTTCATCATAAAATATGTCTCTGCTTGGTACTCGATTATAATAGCACATCCACTTATCAAAGTCAATATCTTTTTTGTCGAATTTTATATTTTTTTAGTTATGGCTTTAATAGCTTTTTCTCGCGGTAATATAACAACATGTCCACATCCTTGACATTTTAGTTTGAAATCGACACCAACGCGTATTATTTCCCATAATTTACTTCCACATGGATGTTGCTTTTTTGTTCTTACAACATCGCCGACATCATACATCATAATATAACCTCCTTATATATAGTAAAAATATGAAGAAAGTTAATTGCTTTACACACTATGCTTTCCTCATATTTAATACTTTACTTATTTAATATATCTTTTACTATTTCTAAATTGTCAAAAGAAACCTCATATTGTGCTTTTCGATTCATATCTTTTATATAAAATAATTTATTCTTTATTTCATCTTCACCTAAAATTACAACATAAGGAATATTTGTTTTATTTGCATAATCCAAACACTTCTTTAACTTTCTACCATTCATACTAATATCGACGTTAAATCCTTG
Organism: Clostridia bacterium; assembly: GCA_017404545.1. Taxonomy (GTDB): domain Bacteria; phylum Bacillota; class Clostridia; order TANB77; family CAG-508; genus CAG-492. The sequence goes on along the minus strand of JAFRCC010000020.1, from coordinate 115,581 downwards.
TTTTCTTAATTCGATTGCAAGCTTTAAGCTATCTTTCTCAGTATCCATAGGAATAATATAGATGTCTAGTTGGGACTTTTGGTTTAGCTCTTCTCTATCTTTTAGTATTGCATATAAAGATGTTAAACCAAAACTTACACCAACAGCAGGATAAACATTTCCATCATTAATAAAGTCTGTGATGATTTTATCATATCTACCACCGCCACCAATGCTGCAATTTAAAATTCCATTCTTTTCATATACTTCGAATACGGTTCCTGTATAGTAATCTTGTCCTCTTGCTAAAGAAGATGTAAACTTACAGTAACCTTGTAAATCAAGAGCTCTTAAATAATCATTTAAATCATTTAGCTCCTTTAGCCCTTCAGCAAGAACTGTATTTCCAGTTTCTTTAAACATTTCATTAATTTGCTCTAATGTCATTGAGAAGTAATTTTGTAATCTATCAGATTGCTCAGCTGTTACTCCAGCTTCTATAAGTGCTTTAACAAAATCTTCCTTAGATAGTTTTTCTATCTTATCAATTATAGTAATAGTTTTTGACGTTAATTCATCTGGAACACCACATTCCAGAATTAAACCATTCATAAGCTTTCTACTATTATATTTGATTTCAACATCTATTTTTAGTTTTTTAAATGCTTCTACGTATAAACTTACCAGCTCCGCTTCTATCATTTGGCCTTCAATTCCAACAACATCTACGTCACATTGTGTAAATTCTCTATCACGTCCAGCTTTAATTGGGCCATCTCTAAATACTTTTGCTATTTCATATCTCTTGAAAGGCATAGTTAATCTGTTTTTATTGAGTGCTATTAATTTCGAAAAAGGAACAGTTAAGTCATATCTTAAACCTAGCCTTCTCTTTCCTTGATCTGTTAGTTTGTATATCTCATTTAATAAGTCGTTGCTCTCATCATACTTCCCAGCTAATATATCGTAGTAGCATAGTATTGGAGTTTCAATTGAACAATATCCATATTGTTCAAACACTTCCTTTAAGGTATTGTTTATATAATTTCTGATATTTTGCTCTTCCGGTAGAAAATCATATCCACCTTTTACATTTTCTATTTCCATAATAAAATCTCCTTTTTTGTAATTTTTTGTTTTCTAAAAAATTACTTCAATGCGTGCTCTCGGCCAGGGCCCTCGAACCCCACTTTTTTAATGGAGTCTTCTCTTAACTTCCTCACTACCAAGTACTTGCATTATTTCGTATAAATCTGGAGTATTTTGTCTTCCTGTTAAAGTTACCCTTATTACTGTACTGATATCACCAACATGTCCAGGCCATTTTTCAGGCTCTGCTTTGTATTCTTTAACCTCTCTTGCAAATCCAACCTCTTCAGCTAAATCCTTTATTTTATCAAACCATGTTTGCTTATCATCAGCTGGATCATAATATTTGTTTGCATATAAGTCTACTATTTTCTTTATTAACTCCTTATCTGATACACTTCCATATTCAAGCTCTGATAATTTATCAAATTCTGTCGCATACATATATGAAATATTCTCTTTTAGATCAGACCATTTAGCAATATCTTTTCTTGGTTTTTGATTTCCTCTTTCAATTCCTAAGACTTTAAGAGCATAATCCTTGTCTCCTAATAATTTTACAAGCTCTTCATCATATTTCTCAGCCCATGCTAATCCATCATTATAAACTTTTTCAGCATTGTATCTAGAAATAACGATTTTAGCTACGTCAAATAATTTAACCATATCAAATAAAGCACCACTTACACTCATCTTATTTAATTGGAAATCAAAATCTTCCATTTTAGCATCTTTATTTTGTCTTCTCCAGTTTTCAAAAGTAGAGTTTGCAATATTTAATAAGTATTCCTTAACTGCATCTGGTGGAACACCAAGTTCATCATAATATGAAACAGCAGCCTCTGGATCTTTTCTTTTACTTAATTTACGTTTATTTCCTTCATCATTTTTCATGATTGGAGCTATATGACAATATTTAGGAGCTTTAAATCCAGCTTCCTTAAATAATTGTACATGTAATGGAACTGATGATAACCACTCATCACTTCTTATAACATGAGTTGTTCTCATTAAATGATCATCAACCATATGTGCAAAGTGATATGTTGGAAGACCATCTGATTTGATAATAACAATATCAAGATCATTCTCTGGAAAAGTTAATTTTCCTTTGATACCATCTGATACTTGTATTTTTCTATCTTCTCTTCCTGGTGATTTAAATCTTATAATATATGGCACTCCTGCTTTAATCTTTTCAGCCATTTCTTCTAATGAAAGCTGTCTACATTTAGCCCATACACCATAGTATCCTGGTCTTATTTTAGCAGCAAGTTGTGCTGCGGTTCTTTTCTCATCATCTTCTGGAGTACAGAAACATGGATATGCTTTTCCTTGTTCAATCATATATTTAGCATATGCTCTGTATATGTCTCCTCTCTTTGATTGAATATATGGACCATATTCTCCAGTCCATTCAGTTTCAGTAACCATCCCTTCATCTGGAGCAAGTTCAAATACTTTTAAAGAGTTAACTATATCTGTTACAGCATTTTCAACTAATCTTTTCTGATCTGTATCTTCAATTCTTAAATAGAAAACTCCTCCTGTTTTTTTTGCAGCCATCTTAGCTGCTAATGATTGGTATAAACCACCTATATGTACATAACCAGTTGGGCTTGGCGCAAATCTTGTTACAATAGCCCCCTCTGGTAAATTTCTTTCTGGATATTTTTCCTCGTAATAAGAAATATCTTTTACATCTGGAAATATTATATTAGCTAGTTCCTTATAATCCATATCATTCATCCCTTTCTTCTTTTGAGCTTTTTGCTCTGTTTTTACATTAGAATCCATCTCGTTTTTACAAAATTTTGTTCCTATAAAAAAAACTTCTATGCGGTATATTTTAGCATAGAAGCCTTTTTTTTTCAATATATTTATACCTCAAAGTTGTACAAAATTAAGCTCTATCTTCATTTGAAGATGACTTGCTCTTTTGCTTTCCATATCTTTTTAATTTTTTTGCTCCACCTTCATTTGGAACCTCTAATCCATTATTCATCTCTTCAACTAATTGATCTTGATTTATACACTCATAGCAATTTTTTTCATCGTTAAACAGATATATTTGCCTCTCTCTAAAATCTGTAATTATGCACGATACGTACTTCCTTTTTCCACCTATAGTTCTATAACAATTAAACATTTCTATTTTTTCTTGTAAATAAGATTCCTTGCCATATGGATTTTGTCTCCCAAAAAAATGATCTATCATCCCTTGATAGTATAAAATTCTATCTCTGTATCCCATTTGACTTATGTCTCTATATTTGTTCAAATTATCTAAAAGCATTTTAAATCTCTCATTTGGTTTCGAATTAGAATCCAAAGCTCGATCCAGCATCCAAAGCATATCTTCTAAATACATTCCTTCTGGAATGTATTCTACAATATCTGTATCTATTCGCCTTAAATCAGTTTCAGAAAATACTGTGTTTCTTGTATTATGGTCTGTTAATCCAAAGTATCTTGTTTTTGATCCGCTTTGAATAAATTCTAAATCTTCTTCTAAATCTAACGTAAAAGTTTTATCACTTGGTGTAGTAACTCTATTATATACATGCGCTCCGCTTCTTATTCTCCCGTACTCATCAGGCTCCGTTATTATTGTACACTTATAACCGAACTCTTCCATTATTTTCTGAACAATGTATGCAAGAGATTTACATATAATTGTTCTTGACTCATATGCTTTATTTATTTGCTCTTCATTCATTGGTCTTCCGTATATTTCCTTTTTTTGCTTACTATTTCCAAAAGTATAGCCTAAGTCAAAATTCATCTTCTTGCCTAAGTCTATGTATATGAATCTTATAATTTCTACATCTGATATACTTCCTTTTAAGCTCTTTTTTTCTTCAATTTTTATTCTTAGCTCTTCAATATATTCATTTAATGCACTCATATTATTCCTTCTCTATTTTCATATTGTTAATACGTTATTATACTATAAAAAAAAGCATTATGCAATATTACTGCATAATGCTTTTTCATTGAAGTGTAGGTTTGTCAAACATAAAGACCTCCGTATATTTATTGTATTGGTTAAACAAATTATACTTTTGGTCTTTATGTTTTTCCAGTCTTTGACTGGATTTTTTTATTTAATTTTGCCACCTAAAATTTAACTCATATCAAGCTCCTTAATTTATCATTATCCTTATAAATTAAAACACAAATATCATCCGCAATCCAATTACTCTCTAGATATTTTCAAACATCAACCTATTTCCCGCTGACCCATGTAGCACATAATCTTTGAAATTATTAATATTCCTTTTATTATTCATCATTGAAAAAATTATACTTAGCTCTTGATGATATTGTGCATTATGCTCTATATCTGCTCTATCTTTAATATGCAATAAATAATTTTCAATGAGAGCAAAAACATTTTTATTCTCTAACATAAATTGATATGTTCCATTTAGTACAAACTCATATTCAGAATTAAAATCCTCTATCATCTTTTCCGCATATTTTTTAGGATTATTGACTGCAAAATAATACAATTTTTCATCTATAAATTTTCTCCATAGCTCCGCATAGCACATTACTTCCGAATTTGTTTTACTGATGTGATTTGAATAAACAAAATATTTTTTATTTTGATCAATATAATTCTTAATTTTATCATCTACACCTGTAATTTTACAAACTTCTACCTCAGAGAAAATATCCATTATATTAGAAAAATGTCCGTTATAATCTGGGTAACGACCTTCTTTATCTTCAAAATAAAAGCCATTTGAAATAACTTTTTGATTCATAATATGAATATTAACAACTTTATCAAATTCCTTATACATCATAATTTTAAACTCTTTAATTATAATCTGTTTTTGATTATTAGATGATTCAGAAATACCTTTAGTATTTTTATATTCGTTAGTCATGTAATATTTCAAAGTTTTAGAATCAAAATCATATTTGGCATAAATAGAATGATATTTTTCTACTTTTTTAAAAAATTTTATATTTTTTTCCATATTATATACGTACTTATCAAACATATTTAGACAGTTATCATTCCCCACAATTGGTTCCATATAATTTAGTTTATCATAAAAATAACTTATTACAAATACCTTTAAAAAGCTATCCAGATTAGTTTTATTAAAATAATTTTGTAATTTATTTGTTATTAAAATTTTATCTACCATAATTCTAACCTCTGTTAATCATCATAATCTTGTCCATCATCTTGATCATACTCATCATCATAATAATCTTGTTCCAAACTCTTTTCATATTCATCTAGGCTTGGATTTCCATTCATTGATACATCATATACAAGCTCTGGATTATACTCACAGTAATTTTCATCAACCCAACTATGCAAAGTTGGATCTTCCCAAGGATATCTATCTTCAGTGCATAGAAAATAAGGTACTTTATCTTTTTGGCATAACTTAGCCATCTCACAAATAGAAGATAACCCATCAAAATCTGCAAGTATGATTGAAAATTCAGCCTCATTTGCCATCTTAGCTGCAGTTTGTACTGTTGGACATGCTATCTTACTTACTTTTCCAGCTCTATATTCTTCCAAAGTTTTTCTTGTTTTGTAGTAATCGTCTTCAACCATATCTCTCTGGTAAAAGCCATTCGCACAAGCTGCAATGTAGCACTCATACCCTTGCCTTTCTAGAATTCCAATAACTTCTGGCATAAGTTCATGTAGTATTTTATTTGAACCACAACCATAAACACCAGATGTATCAATAAAAAATTGTACATATCGAGCATCTCGTAATTCATATTTATCACCAAGTAATTTATAATTTTGCTTCTTTAACATGTGTAGTAGCATTTGCCTTTTATCAAACGTTTCAGATCCATCTTGCTTATCAATTCCAGCATGCTTGGTAGCAACCATCTTTACTATTTCTAGTATATATTTCTTCAAATATTCTTGTCTATAATTATTTTTAAAGTTTTCTTGTTTTGCTCTTTTTTCTTCAAACAAATGCTCCACAATTTTTTGCAAATTTTCAGGTGTAGTATTTGGTTTATTTTTAGCTGGATTTTTACCACCTGAAGTTATAAAGTAATCCTCATCCTTTTTATTTTTGTCTTCTTTGTTTTCAGATTCTTTATTTTTTTCAAAAACATTTTCGCTTTTTTGCTCTGCTTTCTCTTCATTTGAATTTTCACCATCATCTGCTGAATTTGGCGAATCTTTTATTTCTTTAGATGCTTCGTCACCTCCATGAGTTTCTTCAGATGTTTTTGATGTAGCTGGTGCCACTTCCTGAGTTTCTGGAGCATCTTCTGGTGACTCAATAGATTTATTTTCTTCTTTTTTATCTTTATTTTTTCTTTTTTTCGAACTAACTTGTTGCTCTAGTTCTGCAAATATTTTATTAATGTCATATTGCAAAGCCATAAATAGCCCTCCTACCTATAATCATAATCATCGTCATCATCATAGTCTGAATCAGTTTTATAATCATGGTCAACGTCATCTTCTATCTGACCTAAAAAATGCTCTAAAGAGTTACCATTTATTGAGTTTAAATAAACAAACGTACGATTTGAAAATTTAGCTATTCTGTACATTCTATTTCCATCAATTTTTACCCCAAACCTGGTTCCATCTTCCAAGCTTACATTTCCTGCCCAAATAATATTTCCTGATTCCATATCTTCATCTGATATATCATGCTCAAACCAACCTTTATAATCAATATCAGCTAATCCATATTCTTTTAGCAATTCCAATTGATGAGTATTTACCACATTCACTAATATACGCTCTGATCTTCCATTATAACTATTCATTTCCTCAGATTCAAAATCAAACTCTTCACCTGATTCTTTTAAAAGTTTAACAAATGCAGTAGCTTTATCAGGTTTCATTTGACTAATATTTATCTGACACACTTCTAAATTTGGAGATTCAAAATGTAATTCTTCAGAATTAATTTCTCCCATTCTTTGTAAGTCTGCCAATGACGTTACATTCAATTCATCTAGGTTAATATATTGAGATAAGGCATCCTCGTCTATTTCCGTTTCTAAAATCTCTAAATCTTCCAAATATTGTTTAGCTTGTCTTATTGAAAAGTTAGGGCATTTATCATAAATATAACCCAAATAATGCTCTTCAGGTAATCCAAGTATTTCTAAAAATAGTTTCTTTTCCGGTCTTGGCACTTCAATTTTCTTGCTTCTATTTATTAAAGCTTCATCAATTTCTCTTTTATCATTTGATGTAATAAATGTATAAATTGGATATTCGCCCTTTTCGTATGTATCTGTTCCAGTTGTTAATCTTCCGTTTTCAAGAAAATCTAATAAGAAAGAATCAACTTCGGGTCTTGCCTTATCCAATTCATCTATTACAAGAACTACTGGGCTATTTTTTGATTGTTGTATTGCTTGTAATAGTATTCCTTCTTTAATTGAACTGTCTGCATCTTGTTTCATTACACCTTCAATGTTAACATCATACTGAAAATTTTCTGTTCCCATCCTTGGAAAACACTGTACAAATTTTTCATTCGCACCAATCATCTTTGCAAATGTTTCTGCTAAAAATGTTTTTCCAGCTCCAGATTTTCCTTGTAATAGCAATGTAGGAATGCTCTTTTTATCCCTTTTTCCTGAAGCTTCAAATAGCAAAATTAATTTTGATAAATTATCTGATGCAAAGTATCCTAAATCTTTTAACTTTTGTTTTGTTTCTTGTATTTTTTCTGACATAATCAAACCCCTTTTATTTTTTTTTACAATTATTAGAATATAATAATGAATTATTATATCATATTATGTAAACGTATGCAATGCTTTGACAAAAGCAGACAAGAAATTCAAAAAAGTGGTTTGGTAATAAAACCAAACCACTTTTTAATTATACATATTGTACTAGTACTTCCTTAACTCTAGTTTGTAAACTAATTTTTATATTTCTTCATCCTCTTGAACCTTTATTTGCTCTTTTTTTATCATTTCTTCAAATCCTGGAGTACTTCTTACATATCCTCTTAAATTACAATACATGCTTGGTTGTCTATCATATGTAAGTTTTTTTCCATAATATTTTTCATACATACATTTGCAAAATTCAAAATTTTTATCTCTCATTCCTACAGTATTTTCACTAACTGATTTATTTTTTTGTGGATATATAGGCTTTCCCATATAAATTTTATATGAAGCTGAAAACAAGATTTCCATCACTTAAAAGTTTCTTTAGACTATCTAAAAACATTCTCATGGTATCATTATTTTGGCTTAAAGGTAATGTTCTTCCATACTTAAAGTAGTCAGCAATAAGTGTTCCATCTGATATTGCACCTCTAATAAAGTCCTCTGCCCATTTATTTGTAGCATTATATTTTTCTTATTTTTCTGGTTTTTCCTTCAAATAATCTAAGTCTGGATCATCTGGCATTAGAATCTTTGTTGGCGGGTCTAAATTAACATCAACATCAAATACTCCAATTGTCTCAAGATATTGTATTCTTTTTTCGACTGGTAAATTATAAAAACCTAATACTATATTATATGCGTATTATACATCTTTATAATTATAGTTTACTAAAAATACCGCCAAAACTAATTCATTTCTGCTTGCATCTTTTGAATTCGTTGCTTACATTGTTCAATTTTATTTTTTGTTGTCTGTATATCATTCTTAAAATAATTCATTATCTCATCAAGATATTCATCTTCTACATCTGTTGGACCAATTTCACCATACAATAGTTTTTCAGCCAGTTCATTGATATAAACCTCATGTTGTAATCGTTGCTTATATTCTTTTTGATCATTACTATTTTTTTCTGGCAATAATTCATTGATTGGTTTATTTCTCTTAAATAACGAACTAAAATAATTCCTTACTTTATCTATAAAAGAAATCTTTTCATTATTCTCCATCTATATCAACTCCTTGCTCAGATTTTTCTTGCTTATTTTCCGTCTTAGCTCTTGCCTGGTACTCTTTTTCTAAAGCAAGTGCTACTTCTAATCTTTCATGTAAATCTCTATCTTGATGGATAAGTTCAGCAATTGCACGTTGTTTTGGACTACCAAACCTTAAATCTAAATCATTTATTATAGCTGTAATCTCACTAACATCTTTATGAATGCTTAAATATGATTCTCTATCTTCTGGAGCTAATGCAAGAAATGGCTTAATTACATTAGATCTACATTCGTTTAACATACGTGCCAAATTGTGCTCTTCTTGCATTTCAATTGATTCTTCAAATCCTGGATTTTTCTCTCCTTTTCTATTAACTTGCCTTTTAGGGAATCTACCATGACCTGGCATTTCAATCCAATCCTTAATCCTTCTTGCATTAATCAAACGGTCACTAGTATTATGGGCATCTATCCAATTAATAATTTCGATAATTTCAAAGATTTCTGGATGTGTTTCTTCATATTCTCTTTTCTTTTTTTCATCTTTAATAGATTCATATTGTTTTATTCTTTTTACAATAGATCCATATGCCTCTCCAAGTTGTGCCTCTCTAGAATCTGCAGACACAGTTGATGGACGCTTTTCTGCTTTATGCTCAATCATCCATGATTTTATATCCTCTGCATTTTGCAATGCAACAGACTTTTTCTTGCACATTGCATCGATATCATCAATAATCTTAACTAATTCTATAATAAATGGATACTTTTCTATAAATACTTGTCTCTCCGCATCTGTACGCAATATCTTATATTTATTTACATAATTTGTTTTTAGGCTATTGAAATTTCTTGCCATCTGGCATTCTTCTTGCTTAGATGTCGTTGGTTTTCTTGGTACTCGTTGGCTTTCTACCCACTCCCTAAGCTGTGATGCATTAATAATTTGAGATGGTGTATTTAATTTTTTTATTTCTTCAAGCTTAGTCATTACTTCAAAAACCTCTGGATGTTTTTGTTCATACATTTGCTTTTGCTCTTCTGTTTCTAAATTTTCGTACTTAGTAACAAATTGTTTTAAATTGTTCAATGCATTTCCCAGTGATGCTTCAATATAATCAACAGACCTTGGCTTTGGAGTTACTGGATATTTATGAGCTTTCATCCAATTAAGTATATTATTTGCATTTTTAAGCTGTGTTGGAACATCAAATCTGCTTGCTTCCTCAATCAGTCCTATTACATAATCTATGTGTGGATTCTCGGCCTCAAAAGCTCTTCTTTCCTCATCTGTTTCCATTGCTAAATACTTATCAATGTATCTATATTTTAATCTATAATACTTTGCACGTAATTCATGCTCTTTTGTCAACGTTACAACATTTTGTGGAAATTTTCTATGAGCCATAGTCCACTCGTGTATTTCCTCAGCAAATTTAACATACCTCTCCTCGCCTAGCAATTCATTAAATTCCTCAAGTAAATCAACAAACTTTCTCATTTCCCCTGTAACTTTAAAATTATCTATTGGAATATATTCATCTTCGCTTTCTACATATTCCTTGGTGTTCTCTACGTTATCTGAATCAAAGTCTCCCTTACCTGAGCTTCGACCCGACATACTTTCGTTTATTTCTCTATCAATATCAAAATTTAAATAGTTATTTACCAAATCAAATACAGTTGTTGGCTTTGCATTCGGATCTGATGATAAACCTCTTCCTAATTGTTGCTCATATACAAGTCTTGACTTTGTTGGTCTAGCCATTATAAGAGTATCTACTGGAATATGAAATCCCTCGTTAATCATATCAACTGTAAATAAAATTTTTAAATGCTCAGATGTCGAATCTTTGAACGCTTTAATAGTTTCTGCATTACCAACTTGTGTATATCCTTCTCCTGAATATACACTATATACTTCTGGATTTGCATCTATTTTTCCAAACCACTCTTGTGCTTTTGAAATAAGCTCATCCATATGCTCTTTGTTTTTACAAAAAACAACAACTTTTCCATCTTTAACTTTAATGTTGTCTGCTATAAGCTCTGAAACTCCCTCCGCATTTGCTACAATGTTACGTAGCTGTTCATATATCTCTCCAAGCTTTGCTTTTTTCTTTACATCTGTGCATTCATCAATAGCTTTTTTTACGTCTTCTAGTTTATCAGAAAGAGCATATGCACATGGAATATAATTTGGAGCTTTAACAATTTTATCATGTAAAGCTTCCATAAGTGTTAATTCATAGTCAATTGTTCCTTCGTAAAAATGATCAACAACATTTTTTCCATCCATTCGCTCTGGGGTAGCAGTAATTCCAAGCCAACATGTTTCCGGATTAGAATCAAAAAGTATCTGCATTTTTTCCTCAGTTTTCTCTGCAATTGATCTATGCGCCTCATCCGTTATTGCAAGTTTTGGTTTTAATTTTTTAATTATTTCAGGGCTTGATCTTTCAATTGCCGCATATGTGCTTATTTTTAAATGTGGAAAAAATCCTTCAGCAATCATTCTTGCTGTTCTTTGTGGGGTTGGTTCTTCCCCAACAATATATTTTGCAATATATTCATAATATTGATTCTTAATAACTGTTGTTGGTACAGTTATTAGAATATTATCATCCTTATAATCAAGCATCATTTGTAATGCAACAAAAGATTTACCACATCCTGTTGGCATTATAACTGAAGCTTTTCCTTTCTCTTTAATTCCTCTTCCTGCTGCCCTATATGCCGCAAGCTGATGAGGTTGCAACCCTTCTTCTGGTTTATTTTGAATAAGCATAATTCTTCTCCTTATCTTATATATACTATCATATTAATTCTTTTTAATTACTGTATTTATGTAAATAAGTATATCGTTCAATTTTCCAAAAATCAATAGTTTAAAAAACTCCAAAAAAAAAGAGGTATCTGTTAAGTAATAGGTGGCAAATTTTTCTCTCATAAGTTCCTTGTACTTTTTCTCTTTTTTTCTTCAATAATTTTATATTATTTTCTATTTCTTGTATATATTTTTCTGCATAATTTCTGAATTCTTCTGGTAGTTGTTTAAATGAATACTTACAAATCATATCCTTCGTGCTTTCGCTTGCTCTTACTACTATTACCTTTGCTATATTTTCTGAATCATCCTTTGACCAACTCATTCTTTTACGCTTCATTCTTCTTGTTAAAATATTCTCAAACATAAAGACCAAAAGTATATTTATTGTATTGGTTAAACAAATTATACTTTTGGTCTTTATGTTTTTCCAGTCTTTGACTGGATTTTTTTATTTAATTTTGCCACCTAAAATTTAACTCATATTTCATTGAATATTTAGATTTCCATAATAATTGGCAAAATCATTGGATTACGTTTTGTTTTTTGAAAAATATATTCACGTAAATTATCCTTCAAAGTAGCTTTGATTGTTGACCAATCCGTTACATTTTTCTCTTCAAATTTCTTTACTTCCTCACGAATTTCTCTTTTCACATCTTCCATCAAGTTTTCTGATTCTCTAACATAAACAAATCCCCTAGATATTACATCTGGTCCTGAAACTATTTCTCCGGAACTTCCATCCATTGTCATTACTATAATAATAAGTCCATCTTGTGATAAATGCTGTCTATCTCTCAATACTATATTTCCAACATCTCCAACACCTAATCCATCAACAAGAATCTTTCCAGAAGGTACAGCTCCTGCAAGTTTTGCATCACTTTCACTAATTTCAAGAACTCTACCATTTTTCATTAAGAATATATTTTCTTTTGGTATCCCCATTGACTGTGCAGTTTCACTATGAGCTATTAATTGTCTATATTCCCCATGAACCGGTATAAAATATTTTGGTCTTGCTAACGCCATTATTAACTTTTGCTCTTCTTGACATGCATGACCAGAAACATGAACGTCTTCTAATGCACTATAAACAACCTCTGCACCTATTTGCATTAAATCATCTATAACTTTCGATACAGACTTTTCATTTCCTGGTATTGGAGTTGCAGATATTATAATTAAATCATTTGGTGTTATAACAACCTTTCTGTGTTCACCTGATGCCATTCTTTTTAACGCAGACATAGCTTCGCCCTGACTTCCTGTTGTTATTATAACAAGCTGATCATCATTATAATTCTTTATTAAATCTATATCTATAAAGGTATTTTCCGGAACTTGGATATATCCTAGATTCGTTGCTGTTTCTATCATATTTATCATACTTCTTCCACATACTGCAACTTTTCTTCCATGTTTTACAGCTGAACTTAATATTTGTTGAACTCTGTGTACATTCGATGCAAATGTTGCAACAACTATCCTCTTAGTACAATTTTGGAATAATTTCTCAAATACATCTCCAACCGTACTTTCGGACATTGTATATCCTTTACGCTCTGAGTTTGTACTATCAGACATTAATGCTAATATTCCTTCATTCCCTAATTGGGCTATTCTTCCAAAGTCCATTACTTGACCATCAATCGGGCTATGATCTATTTTAAAATCACCCGTATGGAGTACAGTTCCTGCTGGTGTTTTTATTGCAAGCATTACAGAATCTGGAATACTATGACAACTACGTATAAATTCAACTTGTATTTTTCCAAATTTTATTGTTTCTCCTTGATTTACCGTTACTAGTTTTGTTTGACGAAGTAACTTGTGCTCTTCAAGTTTATTTTCTATTAATCCTATTGTTAATTTTGTAGCATATATTGGCATGTTAACTTTTTTCAAAACATATGGTATTGATCCTATGTGATCCTCGTGACCATGAGTTACAACTAAACCTTTTAGTTTGTCAGCATTTTTTTCAAGGTATGTTACATCTGGTATGACCATATCCACACCTAGCATATTTTCCTCTGGAAACTCAAGACCACAATCAACTAGTATCATCTCATCTTCATATTCAAATACTGTAATATTTTTTCCTATTTCCTCTAGACCACCAAGTGGTATTATTTTTAATTTAGATTTTTTGAATCTAAATTCTTGTTCATTATTCTCTTTGTTATTATTTTCCGTTCTTCTTTTTACAACCTTTCTGTTTGTCTTTTCATTGAAACTTGACTGCTCTCTCTTATCTTTTGAATTTCCTCTCACATTTTTATTTGTGATTTTCCCCCTGCTTTCTTTTTTTATATTTCTAGAAACTTTTTCATTTTTTTCTTCTATATTTGTTTCTTTTGTCATTAAAAATTTCACTCCTTCTCTAAATTTTTATTTAAATCTATATTTCATTAAATTTTAAATGTACAAATACCGCTCATTTTGTTGTACTATAAGAATCGCTCATTATTTTTAAGCGCCAAATCACAAATGCATAACCTCCATTTTATGCATTTATAGTATTCTAATTAATTTTCCGAACTCTCTTTTCTATAATTAATATTCCACACCTTTGAATATTAATTCAATATAAATTTAAATCTCTTATCTTTGCCTTAGCAATAGGCAATAACTTTTTGTATTATACTATTTTATTTAATTAAAGTCAATACTATTGAGGGCTTTTGATAATGTGCCATGTAAGCAACACAAGCAAGTACTATACTACTGCATTTTACTTTATTGTCGAGTTTTTTGTTCACTTTTATCTCATTTTTGTAAATCTCTTACCTTAACAAAATTTTAAACATTAACAAGAGAGAGCCACGCTATTACAGCATTGCTCTCTCTGAACTCCAACCTAGATTATTCATCGAGGAGGATATCTTTTCCGAAACAGTGAATGGGCAGGATTTCTGTATTTCTTGGGCCTTCTGTCATGGTATAAACATCAAACACACGATAATTTGTAATGTTAATGTAAACCTGTGCCCCTAGCAGAATTGCGGACAAAACCTGTGCAGCTGTCATAACCTGCATGTAGTCAGCCTTTGTATTTTCCCCCCTTGACCATGTAATAATATACCTTGCCTGTGCCCCTGCAATGTTTGCAAGAATTTGCATATCACAGGACTTATCGTCCATATTATAGCAATCCAAGCAATACGTTTGCTTTGAAGCTGGGTCCAGTCTCGTCACCTTAACAAGAATATCACCCACTACCATTTTGATGTACAGGGCGTTGATTCTGTCTACAGTTGGATGCTGAAGCTCAGGCCTTGCAGCCCACTTTTCAGTAACCTTTTTGAGCCACTCGAAATTGTTATCAAAATCGAGTGTAACGATGATGCCATTCTTCATGAGCTGCTTTTCTGTTGGTCTTGGTTCCGGTGCCTTGACAGCGTATTTCACACCATCAACAACGAAGAATTTTGTTCTCCGCATTTTACACACTCCCTTCTTGAGATTTTAAATTTTGACCAAATAATATTATATCTCGCTCTTCTAATTATGTAAAGCGTTTTTTTGAAATTTTTATAAAAAACATGCACAAAATTAATGCATATAATATTTTTCTCTTATTTAAGTTTACTAATTGCCAAACCATCTCCAACTTCTAAAATCTCTGTTTCTAAGTTTGGATTCTCTGTAGTCTCCTTTATGTATTCTCTTAAGTTTCTTACAGCCGTTCTTTGTTTATGCTTATTGTAATCGCTCATTACATAGCCTTTATACAAAATATTGTCTGCAAATATAATACCTCCATCATTTAGGAGTCTAAGGGATTCATTTAAAAAGAATGGATATTTACCTTTAGCAGCATCTATAAATACCATATCAAATTTTTCATTAAGAGTTGGTAATATTTCAACAGCATCACCTTCGTGAAGTATAATTTTCCCTTCAACTTCAGCCTTTTTGAAATTTTCTTTTGCCTGAACTATTCTCTCCACATCACGCTCAATTGTTTCAATTATTCCACCATCTGCAAGATATTCTGTAAAACATATTGCAGAATACCCAACAGCAGTACCTATTTCTAAAATTCTTGAAGGTTTGTTTTGACTTAAAATTTTTTCTATAACCTCTAACGTATCATCCATTATTATTGGAATATGCTCATCTAGTGCTTTAACTTTTATTTTTTTTAGTTCTATTTTATTCATACTATCTCCTGCTTAATTATTTCTAAAATAGACGTAGTTATACCTACGTCTATTTTTGTTTATCATCTATATCTTGTTTATCAGCAATGCCTTTGTATCTAACACACATTCTATATGCAATCATATTATAATATCTTTGTAATGTTTTTTCTAAATCTCCATTATTAGGATTAATACAAGATTTATTTTCTTTTCTTGCTTTATTATCACGAATTGCTATATCCAATTTAGCCTTTCCAATTATAGATTCTCTAACACCACTGTCTGTTAAACTATGGGCAATTTGTTCAATCGTCTGTCCTCTATTTATTTGTTTGTCAAAGTATATTTTTAGATATATTTCTATAACCTCGTTTAGTTGTTGGCTTCTATATTTTTTTTGAGCTTCTCTTTTATATTCTCGCTCTTTAGTTTGTATCACATCATAAATATAACCACAGCTATTTTTTACTCTCCATGATATATACGTTTTCTCTTTATTGGTTCTATGCGGTTTCATTACTAATTTTATTAAACCTCCTCATAGTAAAAGCTTTTATTTTGCCATATTTCTTCTAGCTTCTCTTTCACGAGTTTTACTGTCTAATATTTTCTTTCTTAATCTTATATTTAAAGGTGTAACCTCAACAAGCTCATCATCTTCTATAAATTCAATAGCTTTCTCTAATGACATTTGAAGAGGTGGTACTAAACGTAGTGCATCATCAGAACCTGAAGCTCTTGTATTTGTTAAATGCTTTTCTTTACATACATTAATTGCTATATCTTCGTTTCTTGAATTTATACCAACTATCATACCTTCATAAACTTCTACACCTGCACCAATTAGTAGCTCTCCTCTTTCTTGTGCATTGTATAATCCATAAGTGATTGATGTTCCTGCTTCAAATGCAACTAAAACACCTCTTGTTCTTGCTGATATTTCTCCCTTATATGGTTCATATCTATCAAAAACACTATTCATTGTTCCTACACCTTTTGTATCTGTTAAGAACTCTGTTCTATATCCAATGAGACCTCTTGCTGGAATATCAAACTCAAGTTTTGTGTGTCCCATTTCAGCAGGTTCCATGTTTTTCATTTCACCTTTACGTCTTCCAAGTTTCTCTATAACTGTTCCAATTGCGTCATCTGGCACGTTACACACTAATTTTTCAATTGGCTCACATTTTACTCCATCAATTTCTTTGAATATAACTTTTGGTCTTGAAACTAGTAATTCAAAGCCCTCCCTTCTCATTGTTTCAATCAATACGGATAAATGAAGCTCTCCACGTCCACAAACTTCGAAACTATCTGCAGAATCTGTTTCTTTAACACGTAAACTTACATTTCTTTCAAGCTCTTTAAATAATCTATCTCTAATATGTCTTGATGTAATAAATTTACCTTCTTTACCTGCTAGAGGTCCATCGTTTACGCTAAATGTCATAGAAACCGTTGGTTCATCTATATCAACAAAATCTATTTTTTCTGGATGATCAAAATCACAAATTGTTTCTCCTATGTTTATATCTGCAATTCCTGATAGTGCAACCATATCTCCAGCTGAAACCTCGTCTACTTCAACTCTCTTAAGACCAACATATGTGAATAATTTAGCAATTTTCCCTTGAACAACTTTATCATCTTTTTTACAGATGGAAATAGACATGCCATTTTTTATTGTTCCTCTTTCAACTCTACCTACAGCTATTCTTCCTAAATAATCATCATAGTCAATATTAGAAACTAGCATTTGTGCATAACCTTCCATATCGCAATTTGGAGCAGATATAGTATTAATGATTGTTTCAAAAATGCAATGAACATTATCTGTATCATCCTCCAAATTCATTTTAGCTATACCATTTTTAGCTGATGCGTATATAACAGGAAAATCTAATTGCTCGTCACTAGCATCAAGCTCTATAAATAGCTCTAATACTTGATCGACAACCTTTAATGGATTTGCACCAGGTCTATCAATTTTGTTAATTACCACTATTGGTTTTAAATTTAAAGCTAGTGCTTTCTTTAGAACTTCACGAGTTTGAGGCATTGGTCCTTCAAAAGCATCAACTAATAGTAAAACACCATCAACAGTTTTTAAAACACGTTCAACCTCTCCTCCGAAATCGGCATGTCCTGGTGTATCGACTATATTAATTTTAACATCATTGTACATAACTGATGTATTCTTTGAAAGAATCGTAATTCCTCTTTCCTTCTCCAAATCATTTGAATCCATTACTCTTTCTGCAACTTGCTCATTTTCTCTAAATATATGGCTTTGTCTTAATAAAGCATCCACTAATGTTGTTTTTCCGTGATCAACGTGAGCTATAATAGCTATATTTCTAATATTTTGGTTATTCATTTTTTACTCCTTTTTATATTAATTTTTTAATATTCGTAATCAGCTAGATAGCAGACAGTTTACCGCTGTCTGCCATTTTTTATTACTCTTCAGTTGTTTCTTCTGTATTTTGATTTTCTTCTACTTTTCCTTTATTCGCTTCTTGATTTGCTAACTCTATTGCTTTTTCTGATGCAGTTTCAGCTAAAGCTTTTTCTCCTTGAACATTAAGAGATTTTTCTTTTACTGCAACAATACCTGTTTCCGCTTCATCTTCTGTTTTCAATTCATCGCTTGTACCTTCAAGCTCTCTTATAGATAGCTCTATTTTTTTGTTTTGTGCATCGATACCTATAATTTTAGCATTAACTTTTTGACCTATTGTTAATACATCTTCTGGTTTTGTTATTCTCTTTTGACAAATCTGAGAAATATGAATCAAACCTTCAATTCCTTTATCTATTTTTGCAAAAGCTCCGAATGGTGCAAAATTTGAAATTTTAACTGTAACAACATCCGATAGTTTATAATTTTCTTTAACCTTACTCCATGGATCTGGACCCTTTTTGTCATACACAAGTTTAATTCTTTTATTTTCTTTGTCTAACTCTTTTATGCTAACTTTAATTTCTTGGCCAACCTTTAATATATCTTTTGGCTTTTTATCTCTTTCCCATGTCATCTCTGAGATATGAAGTAATCCTTGCACGATACCTTGTATATCGACAAAGGCCCCATATTCACTTAAACTTGTTACTATTCCTGAATATTGTTTTCCGACTTCTATTGTACCCCAAAACTCTTTTTCCTTTGCTTCCTTTTCTGCATCTAGTATTGCTTTTACAGATCCTATTATTCTATTAGTTTCTGGATTATATTCTACTATTTTATATCTAATTTCTTTTCCTTTGTACGTATGTGGATCTTCTGATCTTGAAATTCCTGCAAGTGATAACGGAATAAATATTCTTATTGTATTAAAATTTACTATTAACCCTTTATCGCTAACATCTGCTATGATTGATTTGAAAATAGCATTATTATTAACTTTACTTTCAAACTCTTTAATATCTATTTCTTTTCTAGCTTTATTGTATGATAATAGTACATTTCCTAATCCATCATTTAATCTTACAACAACAGCTGTAATTCTATCTCCTATTTTGAATTTGGATTTAGTAGTTTCACCAACATTCAATATATATTCATTGGCAGGAATTATTCCATCTGCCTTATAGCCAATATCTATAAAAACCTCATCTTTTGGCGTTATTTCAACTACAGTACCTGTAACTGTTTGACCCACTTTAATTTCCTTTAAAGTTTGATTTAATAATTCTTCAAATGTAACATTATCATTCATTTTTTCCATAATTTTTACCTACCTCACATGTTTCTTCATTATATATTATTTATCTGCATTTGTCAACTTAACAATGTTGTCCATAATAATATCTGTTACCTTATCTAAAGTTTCTTTCTCCTTTTCTTTTCCATAGTATTCTGAAAAATCTAAAGGCTCTCCATAAACAAGTTTTACTTTTGTAAATGGTTTGAAGGAACCTTGTATTCCGAGTGGAATTACTTTTACTCTTGATTTAAGTGCAAAGAAAGCTGCTCCATTTTTAACCTTTACATTTTTTTCCATGCCTTTCCTTGTTCCTTCAGGAAAAATACCCAGTAAATCCCCATTATTTAAACCTTTAATTGTTCTTTTCATTGATTCTATATCGTTCTTTTCTCTATCTAGAGGAATTGTATCTGCTGTTTTTAGAACCCAACCTAGAATTCGCTTTGAGAACATTTCTTTCTTGCATATAAATCTTACTTTTCTTCTGTTCGTGCATACTACAGCTAAAGCATCTAGCATGTTTATATGGTTAGCACATATAATATACGCTCCGTATTTAGGGACTTTATTTTTTCCAATTACTTTGATTCTATATATCGGTATATACAAGAAAATCATTATAACTTTTTTTATAAGTTCAAGCTGAAATCTCTTAAATTTGGTATCTGGCGTTTCCTTATATATTTTCTTATCAAGATCTAATTTTTTTTTTTATCTTTTATGATTTTCATAATCTTATCTGTAACCTCTTCTATACTTAAATTACTTGAATCCAAATATACTGCATCTTCTGCTCTGACTAGAGCCCCAAAATCCTTATGCATGTCGTTATAGTCGCGTGTCTTTATGTTTTCTAATATTTCCTCATAAGAAGAATCAATACCGCTTTCTTGGTTTTGTTTATATCTTCTTTTTGCTCTTTCTTCGACGCTTGCATCCAAATATATTTTTACATCTGCATTTGGAAATACTACAGTTGTAATATCTCTACCTTCCATAATAATATCTTTATCTTTAGCAATTTTTCTTTGCATTTCAACAAGTTTGATTCTAACTTCCTTTATGGCAGAAACTTCCGATACTTTTTTCGATACATCAACACTTCTTATTTTGCTTGTTACATCTTCTCCATTTAAAAGAACTTTACCATTTTCTTCATCTAAAACTATATTTATTTTTTCTAGAAGAGCTCTTACACTCTCAATATCATCAAAAGCAATTCCTTTATTTATCATATCTAAAGTTACGCACCTATACATTGCTCCAGTATCTATGCTACTTAAATTCATCTTTTCGGCAATTATTTTTGTAATGCTACCTTTTCCGCTTCCAGCGGGTCCATCTATTGCAACTATAAACGACATCTTTATTCTCCTCCTAATTTATTACTATTATATCATCATCAAACTTTAATGATTTAACATAAATTTCTATTTTTTGAACATTCATTGATGTTAAACGTTCTATTTCCTTTTTTACTTTCACTTGAAATTTTCTTACTGTTTCTGGAATGGTACATCCGTATAAAACAACTGCTTCCATGTATATATACATTCCTTCACCATATTTATCTATTCTAATTCTTGACAATTTCAATATATTTTTGTCTTTATCTTTTTTTAATAGTAGTTTTATTATTTGTCTAAATACTGTATCTGAGATTGTGAAGTTCCCTATATAGCTGAATGTTGGTCTTATAATTGATTTTTCTGCTATATATGGATCATTTCCACTTCCTTTAGACTTAAATATTTGTAAGGGATCTAATAAAAAACCTGAAAAATCTTTTTTTATTTCGAATGTTGGAACTGGTATTACATGTTTACCTTCTGTAACCCTCATTCTTCTTGCTTTTTGCATTTCTTCTTCTGTTGCTACTTCGTTTATATATATTGTTTTACTTATTTTGGGTAAACCCAAATTTGCTGCTATTTTTTTAACCATTCCATCAGAAGTTCCTAGTATTAACACCCCTTCTGGATTTAATCTTTCGAAAGCCTCTATAATAACACGCTTTTCTTCTTCATTATTAAATAATGCATGTTTTATGGTTTCTATTTTTGTAGGAGCTTTTTTGGCTGAGGTTCCTGCAACAACCTCATTATCATCTATTAGCAAGCCATCATCTATAATATATTTTATATTATTTTCACCAGCAACTAATTGAGCTCTGTAGCTCTTGCCGGTACCTGATGGACCAACAAATGCATACACCCTCATATTCTCAAACATATTTGCTTTCCTCCTAAAAACATTTGTATGTATTATAACATTATTGAACTTAAAGAAAAAGATGCTTTTATAATTTTTTTGTATTTTTACACTAAATTTTTACAATTAATGGCTACATATTTATATACATAAAAAATATGATATTATAAAATTTCATAATTCATACTTTGGAAGCTTATTCTAATGTATAAAAATATAGACAAATACATATAACTTCGTTTACATGTATCTGCCTATAAATTTACCTATTCATTATCATTTCACAAATTAAATCTGCGGATTTTTCCACGCCGAGAGCATCACTATTTATGCATAGATCGTAATTTTGCGTTTCTCCCCATTGCTTTCCTGTATAATGTTTATAATGATTACTTCTCTTCTTATCAATATCTTTAATTTGTTTTTCTGCTTCTTTTTCGTTTATGCCATATCTTTTTACTGCTCTATTAATTTTATTTTCCATATCACTATATATAAAAATATTTATTACATTTTCATTATCTTTTAATATAAAGTCTGAACATCTTCCGATTATTACACATGACTCTCTTTCAGCTAATTCCTCAATTAACTCAGACTCTTTTACGAATAATTCATCAGAATTTGACAAACTGAAATAATAGCCATTATTTAATGCTTCAAATGAGCTTCTTTTTTGTTCATTATTTTCAATGTATTCTTCAGAAAGACCCGTTTGTTTAGATAATTCTGTTACTAAATCTTTATCGTAAAATTTAATTCCAAGCTTATCTGCTATTAATCGTCCTATATAACGTCCTCCAGATCCGTATTCTCTTGAAATTGTTATGATTGTGTGTTTTGATAATTTGTTGTCTGTACTTGTATCATCTACCAATAGGATAGGGTCTACCATATTTTTCTTTTCCAAAGCTTTAACTTCAGTTATAAGTAGTGTTGTAGCAATAATAAATGCTAAAGCATCAGCAACAGGACCTGCGTATAAAACACCTTGTATTCCATATAATTTTCCTAATATAATCATTGCTGGTATTAATAATGCAATTTGCCTTGATAAGGATAATATTACACTCTTTATGCTCTTTCCTATCGCTTGGAAAAATATTCCTGATGGTATTTGAACACCATTAAATATACAAAGCATTAAGTATATTCTAAACGACATACAAGCAAATTTTACGTATTCTTCTCCTTCACTACCAAATATTGATATTAGTTTTTCTGGTATTGCTTGGAATAATACAAATGCTATTGTACTTATAAAAACGCTTATTCCAAGAACATATTTTAATGTTTTCTTTACCCTTTCAAAATTTTGAGCTCCGTAATTGTATCCTACTATTGGCTGAGATCCAGCTGCAATACCAATTATTATGCTATTCAAAATTTGACTTATTTTCATTACAATTCCAAGGACTGTAATTGGAATTTCCGCACCGAACTCAGACTCTGCACCATATTTACTTAGCAAATTATTTTCAAACGCCATTAATATTACAAAGCTCATTTCTGTAATAAAACTACTTATTCCAAGTGATACAACTTCTTTGCATGTTTTTAAATCTAGTTTTAGTATACTTTTGTTAAATTTTATTGACTTGAATCTTTTTATATATGCAATATTAAGAATTGCAGTTATTATTTGGCTTGTTATTGTTGCTATAGCTGCACCTTGTACACCCATATTTAATGGATACATTAGAGCATAATCTAAAATTATGTTAAGAATAGCTCCAAAAATCATAGTAAACATTGCATATTTTGGACTTCCATCTGCTCTAATTATTGAATTTAGCGTTGTTCCTATAATCATAAACGGAATACCTTTTATAATTATGTATCCATATGCTAATGCATATGATTCAAGATCTGGAGTACATCCAAAAACATTAATTATTTGCGGCAAAAACATGCTTCCTATAATACATATTATTATTGATATCAATAAAGAAAGTATTATTCCATTACCTACCCCTTTACCTGCTTCATTTTGTTTTTTTTGACCTAATTTTAAGCTTAAAAACGCGGAGCTTCCATCACCAAACATAAGTGCAATAGCTAAACATATTATTACAATTGGAAATATTATATTTGTTGCACCATTTCCTAAATATCCAACTTTCTGCCCAATAAATATTTGATCTACTATATTATATAGTGAGTTAACTAATAGTGATAAGATACATGGCACAGAAAACTTTCTTATTAGCTTACCAATCTTCTCACTCCCCAATATATTTTCTTCTTGATTCATTCTTACCTCTCCTTTTTAGAAAAATATAAAGCAATACTATACGTATTGCTTTTAAACAGCTTATCTATTATAACACATAAAAAATTTCATTTCAAATACTTTTTTTAATTTAAACACTTGCAAAACCATTCAACTGCAATTGATTATCAATTGCTATACTAGATTCTTCTGCTTTTTTTTCAGCAGCCCTAGTAAGAATCGTTTCTTCGTTTGACATAGTCATATTTAAACAATCTCTCACAGCTATATCATAATGCTTAATTCTATTTAGTTGTTCAAATAAATTTACTATTATGTTATTCTGAATTTCTTCTCTACAGTCCTCTAATTTAACAATTAAGTCATCTATACAAAGATAATTATTTTCTCTCTTAACTCTTCCCATCCCAACAAGGCGCTCCCCGTTATATACAGTAACACAAGCAATCGTACTATCAAGCTCTTCACTCAAACTCGAAACATCTATGTCTTCATACACTGTTCTTAATAAATCATAATAATCTACCTTATTTGGCAAGTTCGTTGTATACTGAATCATTGTTAATAATCACCCTTCTTCATTTGTAATTTCTATCTGTTATATTTATATATATTAAACCTTTTTTATCTCTTTGTCATCATTTTTCGAAAAAATTCACAGAAAATTCGCAAAAGAAAAAAGATGCCTAGAAAGTTCTTATCTGGACATCTTTTTTTATTTAATTGAATTATTGCTCATCTTTTGCAGTATTAAATCTAAATAACTTAAATAATTCGACAATTACAATTGGAGCAAAGACTAAACATATGATTTCAATAATGTTTTCTTTTGGTAATACTGGAATACCAAATATATGTCTTAGTCCAGGAACCAATAGAACAACAAATACAAGGGCAGCTGCAAGAGCTATCGCACCAAATAACCATTTATTACCACCAATTCCTGTTTTAAATATTGATTTTTTATTATTTCTAATATTGAATACATGAACAAGCTCACTTAGTGCTAATACTATAAATGCCATTGCCTGACCGATTTCAACTTTAATCTGTTGTTTTTCAATTATACTTGCTTTATTTTCTGCAATTAATTTATCCGCATCTTGAACTTCTTCAATGCTATAAACCTTACCATCCATATTTACAAGCGTTGGTAATTTATCATCTGGAGTTGCCATTCCAATAATAAATGCGGCAAGTGTAAGAACACCAATCATTACACCTTGATATATGATTCTCCAGCTCATACCTTTTGTAAATATCCCTTTTTGTTTTTTATTTGGCTTTCTATCCATAACATCTTTTTCAGCTGGATCAACAGCGAGTGCAAGTGCTGGAAGTGAATCTGTTACTAAGTTAATCCATAATATATGGATTGGAAGTAACGGCGTAATAAGGTTAATATCCACACCAAATTTACTGCTTAATAGTGGTGCCATTAAAATTGCAATAAATAATACTATAATTTCACCAACATTACTTGATAATAAAAATTGAATTGCCTTTAAGATGTTATCATAAATTCTTCTACCTTCTTCTACTGAGGAAACAATTGTAGCAAAGTTATCATCCGTTAAGATTACATCTGCAGCTTCTTTTGATACATCAGTACCAACTATACCCATTGCACAACCAATATCTGCAGTCTTTAATGCTGGAGCATCATTAACACCATCACCAGTCATAGCAACTATTTCACCATTTGCTTGCCATGCTTTAACAATTCTAACTTTATGCTCTGGTGAAACCCTAGCATATACAGAATATTTTCTAACATTCTTCGTTAGCTCTTCATCAGACATTTCCTCTAATTGAGCTCCAGTGATTGCTTCCTCACCTTCATTTAATATTCCTAAATCTTTAGCTATAGCAACTGCGGTAGCTTTATGATCACCTGTAATCATTACAGTTCTAATACCAGCTGTTTTACACTTTTGAACAGCAAGTTTAACTTCTTCTCTTGGTGGATCTATCATACCAACCATACCAACATATATTAAATCATTTTCAATATTCTTCATTTCTTCATCCGTTGGTTCGTGATCTAATACTTTATAAGCCATAGCTAAAACTCTTAAAGCTTTATCAGCCATTTCGCTATTATATTTATCTATATCTTTTCTGTACTCGCTTAGGTCTGTTTTAATTTCACCGTTCATTCTATATGAATTACAAACTTTTAGAAGTTCATCAATACCACCTTTAGTAAATACGTAATATTTACCATCTCTTTGATTTACTGTAGTCATTAATTTTCTATCAGAATCAAATGGAACTTCTTTAACTCTTGGCCATTGTGCAAGAACTACTGGATTAAAATCTAAATTAAATCCCATATCAATAAGAGCTGTTTCTGTTGGATCACCAGTTAACTTCTTATCTGCTCCAACTTTCGTATCATTACACATCATACTAATGTATACAAGCTCTTCTAAATCCTTATCGATGTTTTCATCAATTTCTTCCATTTTTACAAGTTTTCCATTATAGAAAATTTGTTTAACTGTCATTTTATTTTGGGTTAAGGTACCAGTTTTATCTGAGCATATAACACTTGCACTTCCTAAAGTTTCAACTGCAGGTAATTTTTTTACTATTGCATGACGTTTAACCATTCTTTGTACACCAATTGCAAGAACAATAGTTGATACCGCAGCTAACCCTTCTGGAATAGCAGCTACAGCTAAACTAACAGCGGTCATAAACATTTCTAATGGATCCTTATGATATAAAAGGCCTATTACAAATATTACTGCGCATATTAGTAATGCTGCTAATCCCAGTGTTTTTCCTAACTTATTTAGTTTAGTTTGAAGTGGCGTTTCATTATCTTGAGTATTGCTAATAATACCCGCTATTTTACCTACTTCTGTATTCATACCAGTTTCAACTACAATACCTTTTCCACGACCATATGTGATTAGTGATGATGAAAATAACATATTGCTTCTATCACCAATACCAATCTTTTCATGGTCTATCTTATTTGACATCTTCTCAACTGGAACAGATTCACCTGTTAGTGACGCTTCTTGTGATTTTAAATTAACAGCCTCAATAATTCTCAAGTCGGCTGGAACAAAATCTCCCGTATCTAATACAACTACATCACCTGGTACTAAATCTTTTGATGGAACAACTTCCATATTTCCATTTCTTATAACTTTAGCTACATGGTCGCTCAATTTTTGAAGTGCTTCCAAAGACTTTTCGGCCTTGCTTTCTTGTGCAACTCCAACAATCGCATTTACAATTATAACAATAAAAATAATTATAGAATCTGTTATACCTTCTCCCTGCATATAACCAACTACACCTGAAACAACAGCTGCTATAATTAGAATAATAATCATAAAGTCTTTAAATTGCTCTATAAATTTTACTAATAGACTTTTTTTCTTTTGAGCTTGAAGTTCATTCGCTCCATATTTTGCTCTGGCACTTTCAATATCTTTACTTGAAAGACCATTTTCACAATTTGTACTTAATTTGTTCGCCGTTTCATCCACAGACAAATTATACCAATTCTTTTCCATAAAATTCTCCTCCTAAATTATTTTCATTTGTCTCTTTTGTCGTTTGTTGTATTACAAAATTACATTTTCAAATTTATATCTGTATTTTATATTTAAATTAGATTAAAGACAACTATTTTTTATATTTTTAATAATTGCTTTTTGATAATGAGTAGAAAAAAAAATTGTAAATTTTGCAATAAATAGCAACAAAAAAGACCTTTAAAGAATTACATGTTACCACCTCTTCTTTAAAAGTCTTGCTTACCATAAAGGTTACTAACCAGATTTAAATCGCGATTGTTGGTTAATAGTTTATAAGCTACTCCCTTTCATATTTTCTGTATTATACTATGAATTTATTTTATTTTCAATACCTTATTATAAAAAATTATTATATTGGTGCCACAATCATTGGACCAGTTATTGGAGCAGCTTCTGGAGCAGCTATAGTTACAGCTACAAGTATTCCTTTTACAACCAATGAAGCAACTATTGCTCCACCAACTGTTGCCCCAGTTACCAAGGCAGCATCTTTAAGATCTTCCGTATCTACCCCCTTTTCAACAACTTGAACATCTTTTATTTCTACTTTTTGGCCAACTTGCTCTGACACTTCTTTTTTAACCTCTTCAACTTTTTTCATTACTTCTCCTGTGTCTATAACTTGCTTTCCATTTTGAGTTCTTGCATACGCTTCTAATTTAGATTGCGCACCGGCTAGGTCAGCTTCAACATAAACTTTTTCTGCCCCTTCACCAACAGCCTTATAAGGCATATCCACTAGGCCCATACGACCATTTGTTGCTCCATCACCTACATGAGAGTTTGCCGCTCTTGCATGGCTATGAGCTGGAATTGAATCTAATGCTGGAGAAGTTACTGGCTCTGGAATATTCTCCGGAACCATGCTTGGATTTTGCTCATGCTCTGGTACATGTACTGTAACTGGATCTGACTCCGGAGCTGGCACAGAATTTGGTTCACGTTCTTTAGCAGTAACAGGTACAGGCTCTGGCTCTGGTTCAGGATCTTGCTCTGGCTTTGGCTTTGCAATTGGTGTAAGATGAAGTCCATGATGAAGAGCCAAAATTATTTCATATAATAATATACTGTTTCCAGCTAGTAATACAGAATTTCCTAAAGTATTACCAAGATCTTTAATAACATCTTTTGCATCCCTCTTCTCAATTTCTCCTATTAGGTTATCTAGAAGCTTCACGCTATCTTTCTTCTCATTAGTTGGTAAATTATTTAAATAATTCTTCAATTCTCCTAAAGTAGCTAATTCATTTATTTCATCAACACTCTCTGGGTGTTTATGTAAAGCATCGTGTTTTACAATTTCAAATACTAATTTTTGGTTAATTGTTAGCTCAGCATTTGCGTCTTGTTCAGCTCTTTTTTTAGATTCTCTGCTTTGAGAAAAGGCCTTTATTGAACCTAAAATTGCATTTTTCACAACAGAAAAACCAATTGCTGATTTAAACCCAATCGCATCTGCAAAGCTCTTTATGAATTCATTCGACTCATAATATGTTCTATTTTGAAATATTTTTCTTACAATTCGTTTTGGAATAGGTAATTTTATTAGTGGTTGTATCTCTTTGTCAATGTTTGACATTAAAACTCCAACACCAAGACCTAAACCAATATTTCCAACAACCTTACCTGCAGTTTTCACTTTTCTTAGTTTATCTTGTTTTGATATTTGTTTAGCAATTCTATCTTCCGTTTCACTAAGCTTGTTTAATTCTTTTATTAGCTCATACTTATCCTTGTTCTTTAGTAACGCTATTTTTGCCTTCATCTCTCTATATGATTCAAATTCTATATCCTTGTATTCGTCTATTTTATTTAAATGGAATATATCTTTTTTCATTTCTTTTTTTCTAAAAAATTCATTTATAGTATCTATTTCATGTTGAGAAAATCTTTTTTCCGTTGTTAAGCCGTCTTCATCTCTTTTAGTTTCTATATCTTCTAGTATCGCATCATACATTTCGGCTTGCTTCTTTTTCTTTTCGGCAAGTAATTTTGCTGGACCCCTTAAAATTGTTGTTCCAAGTGATGCTACACCTAAAATAGCATTAACCGGTGTAGGTAAAAATAGTGCTGCATCAAATAATGCTCTTGAAATAATTAACATTAGTGCATTTTGTGCGGCTGGCCTTAAAAAGTTTGTTTTTAAACCCCTAACAAATCTATCAACAGAATAAGGACCTCCCGCTTCTAGCTCTTTTGCGAAATCTGCAACTTCTTTTCGCGATTCTTCTTCTTCAGAAATTACATTCTTATAATCTTCTTTTGATAAATTCTCTTTTGCATACTTTTTTAAAGCATTATACGAGGTTATATTACTATCGTATGCAATCCCTTTTTCAGTTAAAATTGTTGCAAGAATCTTATACTTTATATCGTCTGAGTTGCTTTCAATTATAGAATTTATCATTTTTTGTTTTTCCGCTAGTTCCTTTTCAAGTTCAACTTTTCCTTCTGGTTGTGTACGCTCTGTGCTTTCGTTTACACTAGTATGCAAATTTTCCTCATTTCCTTTAATTATCTCATTATTTGTATCGTCCATACTATCCTCCTTGTATAATATTGTTTATAGAATTCTCTTTTTTATTTGTATTCACACCTCTAATATCTATATTAATTTCAATATATACTAGCTCACAAGAATTTTCAATATTTTGTATGATGTGTAATTCAAATGTAATTTTTTGTAATATCTTTGTAATATTTTTGAGACAGAAAAAGCTTCCATAATTTGGAAGCTTTTTTATTTTTATCATCTTTTATATTATTAGGAAATTCTTTTTATTTTCTCATCTTTTTCTCGTTTACTATAATTGACAATCTTTTGCATTATACATTTTACACTAAATTAGGATTATAACTACCTTTATACTCTGACTTTCCAAAGCCGATTATTAGTATAAATATTTGTGGTACTAATATCATTCCAGCAATGTAGCCGCCACCTAAACCATATGCCTTTGATATTTTTATTGCAAAGAAAATATTCACAACAAAAACACCAATACCAAAAAGCATTTCCAATAAGGCAACTAATATCATTCCTATTGTTTTATCCATATACTCGTCTAAATCAATATTTGAATCATCTTTTAGTATTGCAGCATCATCTGCATAACTTGTATCTATTATGTCCTCAACAGTCCTTCTTTTGGTTGTGTTCGACTGATACCTATTTGTTGAATTTGATTCTGTGTATTTGTTTGTACTATAGTTATAATAAGAATTTGAATCAATATAATCATCTAAATCATTATACATTGTAAAAAACAAACCAACATATAAGCCTAGATATATTATAGTAATTATTGCTGATAAAATTTTAAACACTATTAAGAAGCTTTTTAATCCCACAATCTTATACATTGTAAAATCGTTATAAAATGGAACCCATGCCTTCCATGCTTTTTCTCCTGCCTTCTTCATGCAACTCATATATCCAAGTGAAACCATTATGTATTGTATTAAATAAACAACTCCTACCATTGCAAATGATACGAATAACGTCGTATAAAAAATACTTTCAGTCATTTTTATTCTCCCCTCTTATTTATTAAATATTATATAAAAAGAAACGTTAGACAATTCTAACGTTTTTCTTTATATAATTTATGCATTTTCCTCAACTGGATAAACACTTACTTTCTTCTTGTCTTTTCCTAGTCTTTCAAATTTTACTCTTCCAGTTACTTTTGCATATAATGTATCATCACTACCGATTCCAACATTAGTTCCTGGGTGAACTTTAGTTCCTCTTTGTCTAACTAAGATATTTCCTGCTGGAACGATTTGTCCGTCAGCTCTTTTTAGTCCTAAACGCTTTGACTCACTGTCTCTACCGTTCTTGGTACTACCTTGCCCTTTATGATGTGCCATTATTTTTCACCTTCCTTTATTATGATTTTTATTCTACAGCATTAAGCCATTTTTATACTATTAATTTCAACCTTTGTATATGGTTGTCTGTGTCCTTGTGTTCTTCTGTAGTTTTTCTTTGCTTTATATTTGTATACTAAAACTTTTTTAGCTTTACCATTAGCAACTACTGTTCCTTCTACAGAAACACCTTTTACGTATGGAGCACCAACTTCGATTTTCTTGTCATCAGATACTAAAACAACGTTATCAAATTTAACTTTGTCACCAGCTTCTGAATTTAATTTTTCGAAGAATACTACATCACCTTCAGCAACTTTGTATTGCTTTCCACATGTTTCAATTACTGCGTACATTTAAGTACACCTCCTCTTTTTTGTATACTCGCTAAGCATAAAATACTAGGTAGCTAAACTTAATTAGCCTTTATGAACCCGACCTAGGCGGCTTACGATTTCATATTCTATCATAGTTTACAATATTTGTCAATTAAAAATTAACTATTTAAAAATAGATTCCATCAAAGCAATACATCCATTTTTTATCTGTTCATATACCTTATCAAAATTTCTTGTATACCAAGGATCTTCTATATCTCCAGAATCAAATGTAAAATCTCGTAGTCTGTGAATTTTACCATCTTTATCATCACCAAATACTTTCATCATAGCTCTGATATTAGATAGTTCCATTCCAATTATATAATCAAATCTATCATAGTCCTCTTTATCAATTTGTCTTGCTACTTTTCCTGAGCAGTCTATTCCAGCTTCATTAAGCTTCTCCTTTGCTGCGTAATATACTGGATTTCCTATCTCCTCTCTACTCGTTGCAGCTGATTCAATATAAAATCTATCAGAAATACCTTCCTTTTCTACCATATCTTTAAATATGAATTCAGCCATTGGAGATCTGCATATATTACCATAGCATACAAATAAAACCTTTATTTTATCCATTGTCTCTCCTATTTTAAATTTTCATTCCATTCTTTTTCCTTAAATCCAGGGCAAGCCCAATTCTCTGTTACAATAACTGGTCTTTTAACAAGCATTCCATCAGATGCTAAAATCTTTATCTTTTCGTCATCCGACATTGTTTCTAATTTATCTTTAAGATTAAGCTCTCTATATTTCATTCCAGTTGTATTAAACCATTTCTTTATATCTAAATTACTCCTCTTAATCCAGTCTTTTAATTCATTTTCACTTGGATTATTTTCAACAATATGTCTATCCTCAAAAGATACTTTATTATCCTCAAGCCACTTTTTTGCTTTTTGACAAGTAGAGCACTTTGGATATTCAATAAATAATGTACTCATATAATTTATCCTCCATAAAATATTGCTCTTACCTTATATCATATTTTTAATTATTTATCTACAATTTTATTCATATAAAAAATGAAGACCCCCTCCGAAATGAATCGAAGGGGGCCACCTAACAAGTTGGCTAATGAGACCTCATTGATAGGATTTTGGATTGCCATAACTGGATTTTACTCGCTGATCCAGTCAACCAGCTTCTGCTCCGTGATGTTGCCATCCTCGTCGCAGATGAAGTACTGCTTAGCAGACTCCGAGTCGAGGTCGAGCAGTGCGAACGTACCATCCTCGTATGCGAGGAACATGTAGTTGCTGCCCGGCTGCGCCGTCTGGTCACCCCACTCAGCATGGAGGATCACCTCACCCGCAGGACCGATATCGATTGCCGCCCCCTTCATGAAATCCGGGATCGGCTCACCGAAGACGATGACCTGAGCCTTCACCGGCTTGGTGCGCTCGAAGTACTCGCCGCCGATGATATCGATGGTATCGAAACCATTGGACTTGCACCAGCAGTTGTAGCCGGTGGTGGTCTTGTCGCTGGTCTCCCAAGCGATGAACTGACCAAAGTCAACGGTCTCCTTGCCCTCGGTGCAGCAGTTGAGGATCAGCTTGCCGTTCTCGACAGCGATGCTCTTACGCAGAACCTCGGGGATATCAGACTCGGTACGGACGAGGGCGATGTTCTCACGACGACCGCCCAACTTTTTGATGATGATCTGCTCTTTCATGGCTAGATCCTTTCTTGGCCGCCAGTTCAGCAGCCATTGCCCGATTAAGGGACTTTTGATGTTGGCATGTTTCAGCCCGTAAGATTATATTAACATATTATGTTGATATAATCAACTATTTTATTAAATAAATATAATTTTTTTGTAAACAAAATCTTTATCATCTACTTCAAACACATATTCTTTATCTGGATTCCTATTTACAAACACTTGCTTTGCTTTAACATTTTCAATAAAGTAATATGCTCTTTTTGTATCTTTTGTAAAAATAACTGCAGCATAGTTATCTATATTTTCATTTATTCTATCTACCGCTTCTTCAACAGATACTTCTTTAATTAAGTCAAGATCGATATTATTATTAAATACATATTCATCCATACTTAGTAGTTCATCTTTAAGATTCTTGTCATCCAAATATAAACTCATTGTTCCATATGAGCTATAGATAATATTCTTATCTTTTACTTTATCTGTATATTCAAAATATTTATCTATATTGCTTACAAATATAACTGTTTCAAAATAATCTGAGTAATCATATATTTCTTTAAAATCTTTATACTCATAATAATCAATATATGTACTATAGGAATCTTCCTTGCATATCTTATTAACAATCTCTATTAATTTCTTTGTTACCTCATGAACTTTATCATTAACAAATAATACGAGATTATTGTGAGTTTTAAGTGCTTTTAAAATTAAGTATAGGCTTACATCTGATCTATCATCTGTCACAGCAGCCAT
The DNA here is from genome assembly GCA_017404545.1 of Clostridia bacterium. Classification (GTDB taxonomy): domain Bacteria; phylum Bacillota; class Clostridia; order TANB77; family CAG-508; genus CAG-492. The sequence goes on along the minus strand of JAFRCC010000020.1, from coordinate 81,262 downwards.
ACTTCCTAAGCCTTCATACATTAAAGTTTTAGAATTGTTACTCATAATCCAATCTTCTTTTTTAGCTCTCTCAATAGTATTAATTAAATTACTATATTCTTGTGTTTCAGAAAATTCTTTATTGTCCTCAGACACTGCCATATGAATTGGACCTACTCTTGTTTTTATTTGATTCTCAATTTTATCAAATATTGCCTTAATAATTTTTATATTATATTTACTTTGCTCTACCTTTAATTTTTTTATATCCATAATCTATTCTCCGTAACTAAAATTTATTATCTTTTAGAATGTTGCATTTTATATGCAAACCTTGCAACAATCGTATCTGGTGTAATTTTGCACAAATAACGTAGCATCTTTATTTCTGTGCCTGGTACAATATAAAATTTTTTCTTTAGTAATCTCTTTACTGTATATTTAGCAACATATTCACTACTTAATGGCTTAGCAGAAAAATGTACATTGGCAACTTTATTAAAATTAGTCTCAACCGGACCTGGGCAAAGAATAGAAATCTTAACATTTGACTTTGCTCTTCTAAGCTCTTCACGAATTCCTTGAGAAAGTCTAACTACATACGCTTTTGAAGCATAATATGTTGACATTAGTGGTCCGGGTAAGAAACCCGCTATTGAAGCAACATTTAAGATTTGTCCGTCATTTCTTTCCTTCATATCTTGTAAAAATAGTTTAGTAAGAATATGAAGTGCAGTTATATTTGTATTAATAAGCTGGAGCTCTTTTTCCAAATCTACTTTATCAAATTCCCCACATGTTCCAAATCCAGCATTATTAATCAGCAAATCAATCTTTCCTTTATACTGCTCATGTAACTTTATACAATTTTCATGAATACTTAAATCCATTTGAATTACTTCAATTTTAATGTTACCTGCTTTACTATTAATATCATGTTTTAATTCGTTTAATCGCTCTATATTTCTAGCAACTATTACTAAATCATAGCTTTTACTTGCAAGCTCCCTTGCTATATCTCTTCCAATTCCAGAAGATGCCCCAGTTATTAAAGCTCTCATACAGATTCTCCTTCTTTAAGTTTGTTTTTGTTTAACTTGATTTTTACTTTTTTAATTATCATACTTATTAATATAACCAATATACAACCAAATAACACACCAGATGTATCAATCATCACATCCCTAATTTCTCTACTTCTGCCACTAACAAAACTTTGATGAAATTCATCGGAAATAGCATATAGAAATCCAAATAATAAACAAATAGTTAATTTTTTTATTTTCCTTATATCATACGTATTAGCTTCATTCATAAGCCATATTCCAAGTAAGGTGTATATAGAAAAATGGGCGGTCTTTCTAACATAGAAAGTTACTCTGTCTCTTAATGTTGGATCTTTCTTTGCTTTTTTATTAGCATTTGTAATTGTTGTAACAACTCTTTCAACAACCACACTACTTTGTTTACTTGACTTTTCAGAGTTCTGCGCTGAAAAACAAAATATTACAGTACAATTTATTACAATTAAAATAGCAAATATAATTCTTTTTATTATTCTTATGTTCATTTTATCTATGCCTCCGATTCTTTTGTCTATGCACATAATATTATCATATTCTATAATTTTCTTCAATAAAAAAAGAAATCATCTAACCCTTGTTAAATGACTCCTTCTTTATCAAAAATTTTATTTGGTATGTAATTATTTATTTTCTTCATTTTTCTTTGCTACTTTTTTAGTTGTTGTCTTCTTTGTTTGAGCTTTAGTAGTAGTTTTCTTTGATGTTGATGATTTTCTTTTTTGTTTTTCTTCGCTCTCTTTTAAAGCATTTAATATTCCTAGAAAATCTTCTGCATTTGGCTCCGGTAGTGTAGAATTCTTTTCTACGCTATATATAGAATTATTATATAATTCCATATGTTTTGTATATGATGCATAGAATTCTTCTGGTAGTTTTACAATATTCTTGTCTATTTTTTCAAAAGCCTTTGCATATACTTCATTTTCTTGATATATCTTATATTGATTCTCAATTTCTTTTTCAAGCTCTGAATTTTGTATTTCAGCAGATTCTATTTTTTTATTATTTGTTTTAACTTCTCCAGACATCTTCTTTATTTGTTTCTTAATATCTTTAATTTCTTTTCTAATACTAATATACTCTTTTAAGTTTTTTAATGAAGTTTGCGTTTTTATTGTCTCATTTTTCTCGTTATTTTTAGCTAGCTCTTTTATTTCTTTTTCATTCTTTTTAATAATGCTTTTTGCATTTGATTGAATTTCTAGGTTGTCTTTAATAATCTTAACAATTGACTTATCTGCCTTTTTAGCTTTAATAAGTTCCTTTAAATTATCATTATACCCCGACTTACTAAACATTTAAAATAACTCCTTTTAAAACAAATTATGTTATTTATTATAACATGTATTATGTCAAATGTCTAGAGTTTGTATCAAAATAAAAGGAATAAACCTTAGCCAATAGTTTATTCCTCATATTTTAATTTCTATTTTTAAATTTTTCTGTACTTTCTTTTATTCTATCTGCAACTTCATCTTTAACTTTCATTGTGCTTTCTTTTACTTGAGCAGCACTTTCCTTGATATGCTCTGCAGCAATCTCAGTGGCTTTGGCTACACTTTCCTTGACCTGAACTGTTGTTTCCATAATTCTCTTCTTAACATCTTCTATACTAATCTTAGGGAAAGCTCTAATAAGTCTTCGGTCAAGAATCGATTTACTACCAAGTAATATTTCCTTAACTTTATTTGTAATTTCTTCAGTATTATCTGCAGTTTCATTTTTATTAACTTGTTTAACAGTTTTTCTTAATCTTGAAATAACTGTAAATGAAATCACAAAATCTGTTATAAAAATTATCAAACAAGTTATAAAAGTAATTTGCATGCCTTTATCTGACATACTTTCTAGCAAATTAATAAAAAATGGATTTGTTCCATACAAAATCATGCAGCTAAGTAAACCAAATGGAATAATAGTTTCCAAACAAACTCTACCATTTATATTGAATTTTCTCTTCTTATAGTCCCACCATCTAGCTTTGAAAATCTTTTCCATAATATAGCTTGTAAGATACTCCAAAACTCCACATATTACAATTGATGTACAAAAAATTCCAAATGGATAATCTATAAATTCACTTAAACATAGTGTAATTAATACACCTCCACACCCATAAATTGGACAATATGGACCAATTAAAAATCCACGGTTGACCCATTTTTTAGTTTGGATATAACCCCATACAACTTCCATACACCACCCCATAATAGCGTATATTAAAAATAAAAAGAAATAAATTCTATAATCCATAATAATTTAACCTTTCTTTTGTTGTATTTTTAGTGTTTATTTCAAAATATCTTGTTTGAAGCTTGTTCCAGTTAACTTTTCCATGTTAAATAAATCAAGTATTGTAGCGGATATATCAGCATATGTTGCCCTTGTTCCAAGATTAATATTTTCTTTTATTTGTTTTCCATATACAAGAATAGGAATATATTCTCTAGAATGATCAGTACTTGGAGTTGTTGGATCATTACCATGATCTGCAGTAATTATTAACATATCATCATCTTTAACAGCTGCCATTATCTCTGGTAACTTCTTATCAAAATACTCAAGGGCATCACTATATCCTTGTACATTATTTCTATGACCATAAAGCATATCTGTATCAACTAAATTAGTAAATATAAGACCTTTTGAGTCTTTTTTTATATAATCAATTGTTAAGTCAATACCTTCTGCATTACCGCTTGTATGAATTGCTTTTGTAATTCCTCTTCCAGAAAATAAATCTTCAATTTTTCCAATAGCAATAACTTCCGCTTCTTTATCACTTTCAGATATTACATCAAGCATTGTTCTACCAAAAGTTGGACATTCAAAATCTTTTCTATTATACGTTCTCTTAAAGTTTTCAGCTTTATCTCCAATAAATGGTCTTGCAATTACAGTTCCAACATTATACTTTGGATTATCTAGAATTCTTCTTGCAATTTTGCACATTTCATAAAGTTTTGGAACTGGAATTACATCTTCATGTGCTTCTATTTGAAACACACTATCAGCAGATGTATATATGATTGGATAACCAGTTCTCATATGCTCTTCACCAAAACGTTTTAAGATTTCAGTTCCAGATCCTACTTCATTACAAAGGATATCTCCACAACCAGTCTCTTTTATAAATTCATCAATCATTTCTTTTGGAAAAGCATTTGGATATGTTGTAAAACCTGGATGTTTAACATATCCACTTATTTCCCAATGCCCTACTGGGCTATTCTTTCCATCACATGTTTCCTTAGCTTTACCATATGCACCTATTGTTTTTTCAGCTTTATCAGCTATTTCAACACCATCAATATTATAAAGTCCTAAACTTTTCATATTTGGTAAATTTGGATGAACAGCATTATATATATTTACTAAAGTATTGCTTCCTTCATCTCCATATAAATTAGCATCTGGAGCTTCTCCAACTCCAAAGCCATCTAAAACCATTATGATTGCTCTGTTTATCATAAGTACCTCCTATCTATTTTCAATATCATCTCCGGCTCCGCCATCAATTGCATCAGGATTTCCTGGTGCTTTTTTATCCGGAGTGACTCTTTCTTTTCTCTTTAGAATTATAGCTCTAATTTTTCTTAATTCAGTATATATATCCCAATAATAATCTTTTAATGTTCCTACTTGTTGATCTACATCCATTATACCTTCAACAGCCGTATCTAAAATATCACATTTTGATTGCCCTGTTATTTCTTCACCATTACGTGTAATTTTATAAATAATATCTTCTATAAAACCTTCCCCATCTGTAATTGTATCTGTTGCGCTATATAAATCACCTGTTGAAGTTTCATCTAACTCATCGTTGTATTCTTCGTCATCGTCATAATCATCTTCTATGTCATCGTAATCATCTTCTTGCTCGTCATCACTTGGACCGATAGAATAAACTATTTTTTCATCTTCCTCACCTGTTCCGCTCTTCATTGTTCTAATATATTCTTGATAATCAAAATCTTCAACATTTGTTGGATAATTACAAACATATGGCTCTTCTGTCATCTTATCTTTCAAAATATCTGCTAATGAAAAATCAATATCGCAGATATCAGCATACTCCTCATCAGAAGAATACGCTTCAATTTCTTCAAAATCTTTCTCTGATATTTTTTTACTTACCTCTGCGGTTATATCATCTAACCTTGGTGAAAAAAGCTCTTCAGCATCTAATTTTTCATCATCACCATCACCAAATAAATCAATTTCATCATATCTTGCTGCAGTTTGTGCCTCATAAAAATAATTTACAAGCTCTTTATCACTATATTCCGATGCAACATCATTGATAATAACCGTCCTGCCATCATCGTCTTTTGAACAATACTCTAATAGAATAAAAAATGTCCCACAAACAAGATATCTATAGTATTCTGCATTCTTTCCAATAGTTATCATCACTTTTTTTTCGTGAACAGCTTCATCAAGAGCTCTGCTCTTACATAAATATTCCATACCTAGTGGTTTAAGTCTATACATAAAACTACCATTTTTCTCATCCATTTTGAATAATGGTGCAAAATTTGTGCCATCAAAGTTAACTCTGATTGTATTTGGTGAAACGAGGTAGGTTACTGTACCATGATTGTAGCTCTCCACATTAATAGCAAGCTTATCTGATGGATTACCATCAGAATCAAATACATCAATACCGGTAGCTCTAATCTTAGTGTATAGTATTGACATACATTCGTTGAGATATAATTCATTTGAGGTTATTTTTTTGCGCTCTTCTTTTTTCATTTATTACACATCCTTTATAAAGAAAGATAGCCTATAAAACTGGTTATACACTTATAAGCTATCTCTCCTTTCATTAACTAATCTTTTTCATATATAAAATTATCTATTTCATATTTAATCTTAGATTTAAATTCATCTAAGCTAATAGCACCTTCATCACCTTTTTTATGTGATCTTACACCAACTGCATTTTGCTCAACTTCGTTATTTCCAATAATAAGCATATATGGTATTTTTTCAAGTTGTGCTTCACGGATTTTATATCCAATCTTTTCATTTCTATCATCTAACTTAACTCTTATTCCTAAAGCTCTTAGTTCATCTTGAACTTTCTTAGCATATTCTAAGTGGCTATCAGCTATTGGTAATATTTTTACCTGAGTTGGAGCAAGCCATGTTGGTAGATTTCCTTTTGTTTCTTCTAGTAAGAATGCCATAAATCTATCAGATGTTCCAAGAATAGCTCTGTGGATAACAACTGGTCTATGATCTTTTCCGTCTTCACCAACATATGTTAAATCAAATCTTTCTGGTAAGGCAAAGTCTAATTGACATGTTGAAACTGTTACATCATGTCCTAATGCAGATTTTATTTGAACATCAAGCTTTGGTCCATAGAATGCAGCTTCACCTTCTGCTTCGTAGAAATCGACATTCATTTCTTGTAGAATACTTCTTAATTGAGATTCAGCTGTCTCCCACATTTCATCATTATCAATGTATTTAACTTTGTCATTTTTATCTCTTAAAGATAATCTGAACTTATAATTTTCAAATCCAAAGTCTTTGTATACAGATAAAATTAATTTAACAACTTGTCCAAATTCTTCTTTAATTTGATCAGGTCTTACAAAAAGATGCGCATCATTTTGACACATTTGACGAACTCTTTCTAAACCACAAACAGCACCACTGTTTTCCCATCTAAAGTCATGAGCAAGCTCACCAATCTTTATTGGTAAATCTTTGTATGAACGAAGTTCGCTCTTGTATATAAGCATATGATGTGGACAGTTCATTGGTCTTAATACTAATTCTTCATTATCCATTTTCATAACTGGGAACATATCATCCTTGTAATGATCCCAGTGTCCACTTGTTTTATATAAATCAACATTTGCAAGTGATGGCGTATATACGTGCCAATATCCTAATGCAAGCTCCTTATCTTGAATATATCTTTCAAGAGTTCTTCTAATTGTAGCACCATTTGGTAAATACATTGGAAGTCCAGCCCCAACTAATTTATGTGTCATAAAAAGCTTTAAGTCTTTACCAATTTTTCTGTGGTCACGCTCTTTGGCCTCTTCTTGTAATTTTATAAATTCTTCTAAACCGCTAGCTTTTGGGAAAGAAACCGCATAAATTCTTTGTAACATTTTATTTTTCTCGCTACCTCTCCAATATGCCCCAGAATTAGAAAGTAATTTTATTGCTTTTACTTTTCCTGTGCTTTGAAGGTGTGGACCTGCACAAAGGTCTGTAAATTCCCCTTGTTTATAGAAAGATATTTCTTCGCCCTCTGCTAAATCATTTATTAATTCTATTTTATATGGCTCGTCTGCCATTATTTTTAGTGCCTCATCTTTTGGCAAAGAAAATCTCTCAATTGGTAAGTCCTCTTTTATAATTTTTTTCATTTCAGCTTCAATTTTCTCCTTGTCAGCATCATTGAATGATTCTGCCACATCAAAATCATAATAGAATCCTTCATCTATTGCTGGACCTATTGCAAGCTTTGTGTCTGGCCATAATCTTTTAACAGCCTGAGCCATTATGTGTGATGTAGTATGCCAATATGCCTTTTTACCATCTAAATCTGAATCAAAAGTTAGTATTTCTAGTTTGCAGTCTTCCTTTAACTCATATCTAATGTCAACTACATTTCCATTAACACGTCCAGCTGTTGCCACTCTCGCAAGGCCCTCGCTAATCTTTTTTGCAACGTCTAATACGCTACTACCTTGCTCTACTTCTAAAATAGAGCCATCTTTCAATTCTACTTTAATCATAAAAAATCCTCCTTTTAGTCTCCTGGAGTTTTAACGATTAGGGATGGTTCTATTTCGTGCGATTCTTATTTTTGGCTCTTTGTATACATTCAGAAATTAGTAAAAAACATATCCATTTTTCGAACGAAACAGAACCGTCCCCAAACATCAAAAAACTCCCAAAGACTACATACATAATCTTTAGGAGTGCTTATTTGGCACGGTTCCATCCTATTTTTAACTTAATTTATGCTTTTAACGCAAGCCATACGTCCAACTTTTAATTGGCAACAATGAGGTAGTTTTTCAAATGTATTTTTAAGATTAGTTTTCAGCGCAATTCACTAATCCTCTCTGATAAAAAGTGACATTTTACTTTGTCTCATTTATGTTTTTGATGTGTTTATTATATAACATATTATTTAAATGTCAATATACAATACCTAAATTTGAATAAGAATTATGATTCATTTATGATAATGTCTTAATAAATCATTTTAGAAAATGTCTTAAACAAAAAAACAGAGCCATTTTTTTGTTTAGCTCTGCTCTAATTTTACTTTATAATTCTGTTCTCACATTTATTGTATGTACCTTTGATGTTATTCTATCTATAATATAGTTGATGTAATAATTTTCTTCTCCGTTTTCTACTTTCTTAAATACCTCTGTTAACGAAATGGCTATTCTTTCGCCTGTGTCTGCATTATATAGTCCGTAAAATGCTTTTTCTCTATTATATAAAAATACAATTCCCGTTATACCATCTTTTATATTCGGTATAATTACAACACTATCCCCATTTTGAGCAAGATTACAGCCAACTTCCTCATATTGCGGTTCAATAATTTTTATTCCTTCTATACTATATAAGCCCCATTTTCCATTCAACTTAACTGGTACATATTTACCATCTAAAATATATTTACATGTTATATCAGAATAATCTTCTTCCTCTATTCCTATTTCATCAAAAATTACTGGAATAATAACATTTCCATTCTCATTTATAATTCCATATTTCCCGCTCTGTTTAACTAAGAAATAATTAAACCCATCTGTCATCTCTCTGAGCTCTTGATATTCTGATGTAATATTCTTTACAACTTCTTGATTTTCAATATTTAAATACAACAAACCAGCCTTATTGTCGTTATTTGTTATTGTAGCTAATGTAGATGTTCCTTCGTTGAAATCTAATTGTGAATATTTACAACTTGCAACATACGTTCCCGCTTTTTCTGTATTTGTATAACTTGCTACACCATAATTTCCTTGGGTATCTTTCACAACTGTCATACCATATTTTAATAATCTTTTATTTTTGTAGCTATATTCTGATGAAGGAGCATAGTCTGTTCTTGCATTTTTAGCTTTTCCTTCTAAATAATCTAAAGTTTGTATTGTTAAAGAATTGTTACTTCCATCGTATTTTATAGTAATATCAAATCCAATTTGAATAGCTTCAATGCTAGCATATAGTTCATCATTTTCGTATTTTATACTATCCTCTACAGTAAAATATTCAAATTCAACGTTTTTTGCTTCTTCAATTTCTTGGAAACCATCTTGATTATTACTATTATTTGAATTGCTTTCTTCTTCATCCGTTGGATTTGTTATAATAGCTCTATATATTTTATTTGAACCAGCTATGTACGATGTATATATATTATCTACCTGAACTTGGCATTTGGATTTATCTTCGCCTTTTTTCTTATACTCGCTATTATAAAATTGGTATCCTAAAGTATTTGAAAGCTCTCTTATCGAAATAAATACTTTCCCATTTTCGATGTACACTTTTCCTTTGCTATCCTTGTACATAATACTATCTTTTACAGAAGTATTTTGTTTATCATCTACAAAACACTTGAAAGTTCTTTTCTTTGCAATTGTTCTACAGATAAGTAATACCGCAACAACTATTACAAGTACAATTATTATTTTTATTATTAATTTAAAAAGCTTCGCATTTTTTTCTTTTTCGTTTTGTAATTCCCTTTCATCAACTAAAGTCATTTCTACATCCTTCCTAAGAAAATTTTTCTTCTTAAACAAAATTATTTATCATAGCCATATTTGCTATAAAACTCATTTCTAAAATTAATTAGATTATCATTCTCAATTTCTGTTCTAACTCTTTCCATCAATTTTGCTAGGAAATATAAGTTGTGAATAGATAATAATCTGTCGCCTAGAATTTCTTTTGTTTTTACTAAATGTCTTAGGTATGCTCTTGTGTAATTCTTACATGTATAACAATCACACTCTGGATCTAAAGGACCCCAGTCTTTCTCATATGTAGCATTTCTTACAACAACCTTTCCGTTCCATGTTAAAGCTGTTCCATTTCTAGCTATTCTTGTTGGTAAAACGCAATCGCACATATCAATTCCAGCTAAAGCCGCCTCTATTAGATAATCTGGCGTTCCAACTCCCATTAGATATCTTGGTTTATTAGATGGCATCTTTGGCGCTGTATATTGAAGAATTTCCAAAAACTTTTCTTTCGGCTCCCCAACACTTATTCCTCCAATTGCATATCCAGGTAAATCAAGTGCTACCAAGTCTTCCAAGCTTTTATCCCTTAAGTCTTTATAAAACCCTCCTTGAATTATTCCAAATAACCCTTGTTTATCTGTTGTCTTATGAGCTTGCTTGCATCGACTTGCCCATCTAGTTGTTCTTTCCATTGATTGCTTTGTATATTCGTAGGTTGCTGGATATTCAACGCACTCATCAAAAGCCATTATAATGTCTGCGCCCAAGTCCTCCTGTGTTTCAATAACGCTCTCTGGAGAGAAAAAATGTTTACTTCCATCTAAGTGGGATCTAAATTCAACGCCATCTTCGCTTATCTTTCTTAAATCTTTTAAACTAAATACCTGAAAACCACCACAATCTGTTAGGATTGCTCTATCCCAATTCATAAATTTGTGAAGTCCTCCAGCCTCTTTAACTAACTTACTTCCAGGTCTTAAGTATAAATGATATGTATTTGATAATATTATTTTTGCATCTATCCAATCTTTTAATTCATCAGGAGTCATAGACTTTACTGTAGCCTGTGTTCCAACTGGCATAAATACTGGAGTTTGAATATCTCCGTGAGGAGTATGAATAACACCTCGTCTTGCTCCTGAATTTTTATCAACATGTAGTAATTCATATTTAATTGCTTGTTCCATTTTTTTCCTCCTTATATATTACCAATCTAATCTCCTTTATAAACTCATTCATTATTCAATGAACATTGCATCACCGAAACTAAAAAATCTGTATTTTTCTTCTACCGCTTTTTTATAGCTATCTAAAATAAACTCTCTGCCTGCTAATGCAGAAACTAACATTACAAGTGTTGACTCAGGTAAATGGAAATTTGTTATTAATGCATCCACACATTTAAACTTATATCCTGGATATATGTATATGTTTGTATCATCCTCAATTTCTCTTACCATTCCGCTTTCATCGGCTACAGACTCAAGTACTCTACATGAAGTCGTTCCAACAGCTATTATTCTTCCACCTTTTTTTCTTGTATTATTTATTTTTTTTGCGTCCTCAGCTTTTATGTAATAGTGCTCTGTATGCATATCATGGTCTTCTATGTTTTCTTCTTTAACAGGTCTAAACGTACCAATTCCAACATGCAAAGTAACATTAGCAATCTCAACACCTTTTGCTCTTATTTTATCCAACAATTCATCTGTAAAATGAAGTCCTGCTGTTGGTGCTGCTGCCGAACCATCATATTTTGCGTATACCGTTTGGTACATTTCCTTTTTTTCTAGTTTTTCTTTTATATATGGAGGAAGTGGCATTAAACCAATTTGATCAAGAATCTCGTTGAAAATTCCATCATATTCGAATTTAACTTTTCTATTTCCACCATCCATTTTTTCTATAATTTCAGCTTTTAATAATCCATTTCCAAAATTTACTCTAGTTCCCGGCATTAGTTTTTTCCCTGGTCTAACCATTACTTCCCACGTATCGCCTTCTATTCTATTTAAAAGTAGAAATTCTACATTTGCACCAGTTATTTCTTTTACTCCATATAATCTTGCTGGAATAACTTTTGTATTGTTTCTAACTAAGCAGTCACCTGGTTGTAGATAATCTACTATATCTTTAAATATTTTATGCTCTATTGTTTTATTATTTCTATGTAAAACTAGTAATCTTGCTTCATCTCTTCTTTCCAAAGGAGTTTGTGCTATAAGCTCCTTTGGCAATTCATAATTAAAATCTGATAATTTCATTTAAATTTTATTTCCTTTCAATCGTTTACTAACTATTTGTGCTCCACTGCATTGTTTTCAACACGAGCTTTAATCTCTCCCAAATGTTTTTTACATCCTCAAATTCATTTAAATCTTTTGAATTTATAAAATTGTCGTCGTCTAATGGTTTTAACATATATATTTCTTCATCTAACCCCATTTTTTCGGTACCTATATTTTTATTCATGTAGTCCTTATACCAGTTATATAAGCCATTAAACTCTGTTTTGCTATATCCATAATTTTCATTATCATGCAAAGCAGGAACTGAATATCCAAATTTTTCTGCATTGCGTTCAAGTGTATGTAAAAACTCATGTATAAAAACTTCCTCTGGAAACTGATTATTTTTTTCATTATAAATATATTGCGTGCTTGTACTAAGTGTAGGCATTCTTATATTTGAGAAGCCTTTTTCTCTATATTCCATTCCGCCTAGTCCGATCCAATTTTTAATTGGTATACTAGATTTATCGTCATTTAATCTAGTACATACAAAAATATGGTCGAAGTTTTCACTATTTATGTATTTATCCACCTGCTTCGATACATTTTTAGGATCAATGTAATAACCTTTATTTTCATCATATGATAACTCTGTAATTGGTTCATTAATCTCTATAATTCTATATGTTACCGACATCTTATTATTACTCATTTCTTGGCAACTATTTTTAAATCTATCCATGCAGGATTCAATTTGATTAATATCTTTATTAGACATTGAATAACTATAATTTGTGTCTAATAAATTGACATCTACATTTTTAAAAATAAAACAAGCAAAATTCCAATTATTTTCTTCATCGTAATTTCCTTCTTCTATTTTAAGGTCTGAGAACCAGGCTGTTCCCCTTACATTTCCAGAGTTTGAGTCACCACCCAACATAAAACCAACGTTAAGCTCTTCATTTTGCTTAGAATTAAACATTAGTGTTACCTTTTGCCAATCTTTTGTTCCCGTTACAGCCTCCGATTGCTCTATTGTATCTAAAATACTAATCTTAGCTCCGCTATTTTCATATCTCTTATTTAATATTTCTACGCCCTCAGTTTTTATCATACATGTTATTTTATAAGGCGTATTTTTTTTTAATTTAATTTTTTTATAAAAAGTCGCGTTGTTATAATCTTTATTTTCGATTTTATAACTATTCATGTCTGAATATTTTATTTTGTTATCTCTTGTAAAGAATGTAACTCCAGATCTAGAAATTGCCTTTTTAAAATAGCCATAACCAATTCGCTTATATACGCTATTCATAACAAATATTGCTATAAGAGCAAAAAAAGCTAAAAAAAGTACATTTTTTAGAAATCTTTTCATAAATCCCCCAAAATAATCATTATGTCATCTATTATACTAAATTTTTGCAGAAATTTCAAGCCTTTTGGCTTATTTGGATTTTGGGCTATAGAGATAGTAAAAAACCCTCCTTGTTAAACTTTTTTGTCTAACAATTTGGGTTTACTTCAAATATAGTTTCTTTATTTCGTTATTGATAATATTTTATATTGAACGATTCCTGCTGGAGCTTCTACATCTATAACCTGATTTTTCTTTGCTCCTAATAACGCCTTACCTATAGGTGATTCATTTGAAATTCTGTTCTGAGTTAAATCAACCTCTGTTGAGCCAACAATTGTATATGCTATTTCTTCATCGAACTCTATATCTAATAGCTTTACTGTATTACCAATTTGTACAGTTTTTGTATCAATTTCTGATTCATCTATAATTTTTGCATATCTAATCTTATTTTCTAATTCATTTATTAAATTTTCATTTTCTGCTTGAGCATTCTTTGCTTCATCATACTCTGAATTTTCTGATAAGTCTCCAAAACCTAATGCAACTTTTATACGCTCTGAAATCTCTGCTCTTTTTTCTGTTTTTAAATATTCTAATTGTTTTTCTAAATTATCAAACCCTTCTTGAGTTAATATTACTTCTTTGTTATCTTCCATATGCTTTCAATCCTTCCTATGTTAAATTTAAGCTCATAAATCCAAGTTATCTTAATCCTTTTTTTCCATTTTGTCAAGTTTTATTGTACTATTTGTAAAATTATTCTTAAGCTCTTCAGTACCTATTATACCTCGATTTCCTACCAATTTTTTTATACTACACTTATAATTCATGGCAAATTCTTTTGCCTCTTTATAATTAAAATTATGTAGAAAGCTTTCATATAAATCTACCACATTATAATGACTTTCGTCTATATACTCTTTATATTTATTTATAAAGTCAACTTCTACCATATTAATGATGGTTCCTTGAAAACTATTTTTCAATTCTAATTTATCTTTATTAAGGTTTATTATAATGCTGTTTCTGTTAATTATAAATTCATTAAGTACATTGTTGTCGAAGTCAATGTTAATAATTAGTTTTGCCCTCTTTATTGCTTTTCTTCGATTATTTGTTATGGATAAGATAATGTCACTTTTTCTTTGTATTTTTTTCTCCATTCTTCTTATGTTTCCAATCCTTGTTGTAACTATATTAACGCCTTTAAATAGCTCTGCAATATCTGTTACAATATTTTCATTGTTATCCCTACATAACAATATACTTACACTTTCATTTCTAAAATCTGCTTCTACTACTTTTTCTATATATTTTAATATTTCGCAAATTATAGCTTTCATTATCTTTTTTTCTCGAGCCACATATAACATCTCACCTGAACATTTCAATTGAATATCTTTTGCTAACACCACATTTTTACTCAATTGTTGAAAATTATAATTTTCTATATATCTTCTTAACTTGTTATAAGCTTTTTGATTAATATATTTTTTGTTAATATATATTACTTTTTTATTGCTATCTATACTAACAAACTTAAAGCAAAAAAATAATCTATTTAGCAACCCATTGCTCCTATAATTGTTTGGTTGCTCCCTATAATCAATATAGTATATACGAGTCATAAAAACACCTACATAAATTATATGCAAGCGTTTTTATTTTATTAAAATAATTTTTGTTCAACAATATCCCATATAGATTCTACTTCGCAACCCTTTTCCCAAAATGCCGCACCAGCTATGTCATATTCATTTATTAAATCCAACTTTTTACTAATTGATTGTTCATCTTCAACCCACATTTTATATGTGTATCCAGCATTAGTATACTCTACGTAATTTTGCAATGCATCATTTAACCATTCTTTCTTCACTGCCTTACTTAAGTACTTATCTTGATTATTGATGTTTATATCGAATCCACCAGCCGAAGTGCCATCTGAATTTATTTTCCACAATCTTGAATAGAATGGTATAGCCAGAATTATCTTATGTGGGTCTACCTCGTTATTTTTTATGAATTTCTTTAGATTCAATTCTACCCAATCATATGAAGCATTACTTCCTATCGTAGAGCTTTTCTTTGATGTTTGATCATATGCCATAAATATAATATAATCAGCTACATCTCCTATTGTTTTTCTATCATAGCAAAGGGACCAATTTGGACTTCCATCTGGAGCAGTAACATCAACAGATAATTTCATTCCTCTACTTTCTAGTCTAGGCTTAAGTTCGATAATAAACCTCGAGAAATAATCTTTATCTTTTTGATTTATATTTTCCATATCTATATTTACACCATTAAAATTATATTTTTCACACGCAAGAACAATTTGCGAGATAAGATTTTCTCTCTTTTTGTAATCACTAAGTAGATTTCTCATATTATCTGTTAGTAAATTATCACACTTTACCATTGGCCATATTTCATATTTCTTTGATTTTGCCCATGAGATGTAGTTCAAGCCTGTATCCCCAACATTTTCCCTAATATTTCCATCGTCTTCAACAAACAAAAATGCTGGTGATACAACATTTATACCTTTATAATTAGTATTTGCATTATTTTTTGGTATAGCAATTGTATTCTCGAAGTAATCCCATACCAGGCTAATTGTTTTTTTCTCATTAATCATTGCCGATCTCGTAATTTTTATTTCATCTATTGAATCTTTTGGAATATAACCAATCGTGCCATTTTCTGTTTTTATAGGAATCCAATTCTCAGCAATTTTTTTCTCTTGGTCTGTAATGAATTTATTTACTTTTCCCATTATGCTTTTATGATCTGTGGAAGCTTCATTATTACTTTGATTTTCACCAGCATCTTTTACATACACAACTGAATTCTCATCAATTCTCTCAATAGTTCTTGATAACATCGTAGCTTTACTTTTCACAGAAATTTTTTTATTTACAGTTGCCTGCTTTAGCTCTGAATTTAATGATTCTATCGTAACAATATCTGTTTTTTCTTTATACTCTACATCAATGTTATATATGTCTTTTAATAAATTAATTGGTACATAGTACAAACCGTTTTGCTTTATTATTTTGGCATTTATTGTTTTATTATCAAATTCAGCTTTTCCAGATTTAATATCGAAACAAGCCAAATGACCATTGCCTGATGCAATTATGTAATTATATTTTTCATCTAGGTATATGTATCTGTCATAATAATTATTTATATCATCTAATGATATATACACATTTCCTTCTTCTCTTATAACCTCTCCCTTCATGGTTCCAGTTACATTTTTAAAATTTATTACTAAATTTGTTCTATCTTCAAATCCTGTTTTTTTGAAATTTGGTGCAATATATAAACAAAATGCTACTGCTACAGCAAAAATTATTACTAAAAATATATTTCTAATTAATTTCATATAAACTCCTACTAAAAAAAATCATCATATAACTATGATAACAAAAAAATATGGACCATTCAAGTCCATATTTTTATTTTTACATAAATTCTCCAATTCTATTTTTTCCTAATAAATCATACATGTTATTTTTATATTTTTCTACACCTGGTTGATTAAATGGATCGACTCCTAGAAGAATTCCAGACATTGCACATGCCTTCTCAAAAAAATATATTAATTGACCTATAACATTTTCATTTAGCGAATCTATATCAATAACAATATTTGGCACATCTCCATCTACATGTGCAGTAATTGTTGCCTCCATTGCTTTTTGATTAACATATGAAAGATTTTTTCCAGCAATATAATTTAATTCATCCAAATTCTCATTATCGTAATCTATTACTATATCTGTATCAGATTTTTGTACATTAAGAACTGTTTCAAATAAATTTCTTCTTCCATCTTGAACATATTGCCCTAATGAATGCAAATCCGTTGTATAGGTTACAGAAGCTGGGAAAATCCCTTTACAATCTTTTCCTTCGCTCTCCCCAAATAATTGTTTCCACCATTCAGCAAAATAAAATAGTTTTGGTTCATATGAAGCTAGAATTTCTATATTTTTTTCATTTCCATACAATATATTTCTAATAACAGCATATTTATAGCAATCATTATTTTTCAAGTCATCATTATTATATTCCTCTGCAGCGATCTTAGCTCCACTCATTATTTTATCTATATTCAATCCAGCAACAGCAATAGGTAAAATTCCAACTGCTGTTAACACAGAATATCTTCCACCTATATTCTCTGGGATATTTAATTTTACATACTTTTCCTGAAGAGCTATTTTATACAAAGCACCTTTTCTTTTGGTTGTTGTAACAAAAATTCTTTTTCTTGCTTCATCAACACCATATTTGTCTTCCATTAAATTTCTAAAAATTCTAAATGCTATAGCAGGCTCCGTAGTTTTTCCAGATTTTGAAATTACATTCAATGATATATCCTTATCTGATACATATTCGATTATTTCATTTATATAATTTGGATTTAAGTTGTTTCCCACATATATTATTTCAGTTTCTTTTCTTTCAAATTGATTTGTTAATGCCTCTATTACAGCCCTAGCACCTAAATATGAACCCCCTATACCAATTACAATAAGTACCTCAGAATCACTTCTTACTTTTTGCGCAATTTTCTTTATTTTTTGAAATTCTGTTTTATCATAATTTATTGGCCACTCAATCCAGCCTGTATATTTTGTATCGTCATTTAATCCTTTGTTAAGCTCTTTATGAGCTCTCTTTACTTGGTCTGCGTATGCATTAATTTCGTTATCCGGTATTCCCGCATAGTTCAAATTTAATTTGATATTTTTGCTCATGCAATACACTCCTTTCTATCTTCAGTTACATATATATAATATATTAATAAAGTGTTTATTTCAAGATTTTTTTATGTTTTACGACAATAACAATTACAGTTTAACACTTTTATTTAATAAAGTCAGAGAAAAGGTTGTTGAATAGTAACAAATAACATTTATGCTATTATGTAAAAAACATAGCAACAAATTATTGCTATGTTTTTTATTTTAATTATTTGATTCACCTTCAGTATTGTCTTTTTCTGAAGTGGTATCAACAGATGTTATTAAGTTTGTTTTTTTAGTCTGCTTAGCTGGCTCTGAAAATGCATCGTATATATTAAGTCTGTATGTTGTTCCATCAGCTGCCGTTACCTTCATAGTATATGCCTTCTCATTATTCAAATATGTTGAATAAATTTCAGAAGAATCGTATCCGATTTTATCCTTTTTATCTGCATTAATTAATACATAGGTAGTTTTATTTTCTGATGTTTCAGCATTTGTTGCTGTTATTCCAAAAACAATTCCGTCACTACCATTTTTTAAATTTGGAACACATATAGCTGGTCTTCCTTCTTTTGATATGTTGCAACCAATCTCATCATATTGAGGAAGTATTGCCACCTTTCCTTCTCGTGTTGCTAATCCCCATTTATTATCTCTTTTTATTGGAATATACTTACCATTGATTAAAAACCTATTATTCATTTCTTCGTAATCTGAATAATTATCAATACCTATTGTTTGATATTCACATTTTAGAACATTTTCCGTTGAAACACCATTTTCATCTTCTGTAACTTTTAGTAATCCATATCTACCATTCTCTTTAATTGCATACAGGCTTCCGTCTTCAGTTATCTGATTTATTTCTCTATATTTTGGCTCAACTAATGTTTCTACGCTCTTATTTTCATCTAAATCAATTCTTAAAATTCCTTTTTCTTGCGTATCTGAGGTTGTAACAATTAAACTTTCTAAGCTTTCTATAAATTTTATATCTGAGTATTTACAGCTTAGAACATAATTTCCTTCTTGGTAATTAATGTAATCTTGTATTCCGTATTCATTGTTACTTTTCTTTACCAATACAAATCCGTATTTTAACAATTTCTTATTATAGTAATCTATATTATCAGTTACAACAGATGCCCCAACTCTATCTGCCGCTTTTTTCATCAATCCATCTAAAGTATATATCTTTACTGATTTATTTTTTTCGTCATATATTATATTTACATTAAACCCAAGTTCAATAGCACTTTCACTTGCATATATTTCGTTATTTTCGTATATAACGCCCTGATCTATTTTAAAATATTCATACTCATTATCGCTTACAAGAAGTGGTTGATCTTCGTTATTGTTTCGATTATTCTGCATGTTCTTTCGAATTTCATCATTTTCAGCTTTATTATCTCTAACCTTATATATTGTTGATGACCCCGATATATATGATGTATATTCATTATCTTCTTTTATTTGACATTTTGTTACATCTTCACCTTTGCCATCATACTCATCGTTTAAATATCCAACATCATCGCCTAACATATTTGATAATTCTCTTACAGATATATATATTTCACCATTCTCAGAAGTTTTAAAATTCTTTTTGTCCGCCATTAAGAATAATCCTGCATTGAAGTTCTTCTTTTCATCGTTAATGGTTACCGTTAAAGTATTTTTCTTTTTTATTCCTGAATATATTAAAATTACAACTACAACAGTGATAAGAACTGCTATTATAACTAAAATCATTCTAATTAATCGTTTTTGTCTATCCTCAGATTCCCTTTCAATATTTTCATCGATTAAATTCATAATATAACTCCTTCTCTTTAGTCTACTTCACAATTATTTTATCTAATAGATTTTTCTTTGTCAACAATTTTAATTATTTCTTTCTTCGTATAATCCAACCATTTTCTACATTAATTGGAATTCTCATTTTTACGCTTTGTCCAGCTTTTCCAGGATTAACAAACTCTATTTTATTTCCTGTTTCTGTATCCCACAATTCTGCTATTTTAAACTCATATGGTTCAAGTTTTCCAGGGATTATAACTTCTAATAAATCTCCTACCTTTAACTTATTTTTTATTTCAACGACTACCTTATCACCTTCTAGCTCTATAATCTTTCCGCCATATTCGAAATTAGGATTGTATTGTTTTCCCTCAAATTCCTGAAAATCTTTATTGTTTCTGTCGTTAAAATAAAAAGCTGTTAGTCCTCTTGTCTTAACTTTTTCAAGCTCATTTAAATATTTGGTATAATCGTAATTTGACGGATTATTCATATAATCATCTATAGCATTTCTATATGCATTTACTACTGATGCTAAATAATATTCAGTTTTTAGCCTTCCTTCTATTTTTAAACTATCCACTCCAAGTTCAACAATATCTGGAATTTCCTTTATTAAACACAAATCTTTTGAAGAAAAGATATATGTTCCTTTATCGTCGTATTCGACGGGCATTAAATTACCTGGTTTATTATGTTCCTCAACATAAACATTATATGCCCATCTACAGCTCTGCGCACAGTCTCCAAGATTTGCACTTCTACTTGCAAGAAAATCGCTTAAAAAGCATCTTCCTGAATAACCAAAACAAATTGCCCCATGAACAAAAATTTCTGTTTCCAAATCATCTGGGGTTATTCTTATTAATTCTCTTATTTGTTCTTTGTTTAGCTCTCTTGCAAGTATTACACGTTTTGCTCCATTTCTATACCAGAAATTTGCGGTATGACCGCTTACAATATTTGCTTGAGTACTAATATGAATATCTACATCAGGTGCCTCTTTCTTTACAACATCCAATATTCCACCATCAGCTAAAATTATTGCATCTACTTTTAACTTTTGCAACATCCTTGCCTGTTTCTTTACTTCCTCGTAACTTTCATCCCACGCATAAATATTAATTGTTGTATATACTTTTTTACCAATACTATGCGCATATTCTATTGTTTTTGCTAATGACTCATCGTCTATCTCCGCTCTGGTTCTTAATGATAAAGATGACGTTCCAACATATACAGCATCTGCGCCATATAGAAACGCTGTTTTAGCCTTTTCGAAAGAGCCGACTGGAGCTAAAAGCTCTGGTTTCTTCATTTTAATTCTCCTTTTACTAATAATATTCGATATTATATCACAAATGTTTTTTATTATCTACATGTATTCGTCATCTTTGTGTAAAAATCGTTACAGTTTAACACTTTTTATTTAATAAGGTCAGAGAAGTGGTTTTATTATTATCATAACTATTAAATAGTAGCTAAAAATCATATCTTATGCATATTACTATATTTTAATTTAGTAGCCATTCCACCTCTAATATGTCTCTCCGCTTTGTTCTCATCCAATATTTCTCTTACTTCACCAGCCAATCCAGGGTTTATTTGAATTAATCTCTCTGATACATCCTTATGTACTGTACTTTTGCTCACACCATACTTAGCAGCTGTTCCTCTTACAGTATCTTTTGAATCAATTATATATTTTGCTAGCTCAACGGCTCTTTCTTCTATAGATATACCTTTCATAGAAAAACCTCCAAACGAATAATTTTGTTTAATTCTATTCGTTTAGAGATTTAATTAGAACAATAGTTTTATTGTGAATCATTTTAAGGGAGCAACCATATATGTTGCTCCCTACATTATATCACGACTAATAAATCTTTTATTTTACCATGTTACAGCTATATCTAAATTACCACTAGGACAATAGTCTACAACATACCCCATTCCTAAAGTTGTGCGGATGTAGCTTCCCTTAGGATATTTACTTAGATTAGGTGATGCAACCATAACATAACCATTGTACGTTTTTACACCATCACTTCTTACTGAATATCCATCGCTAGATAATCCCATGGCTTTAAGACAGCCACTCATATTTAAATTATAATAAGTCTCTTTATACCCAGAAGGAGTTTGAGACGCACTTACAACTCCGGAGCTCTTCGATAATTTTTTCCCAGACCATTCACTATCTTCTTCAATAGATTCATCTTCTTCGCTCTCAATTGAAGAAGAATTTCTTGATGTTACAACAGGTACTTCTTTATTTCTGATTTCTTTTATACAATCTACTGGCTCTTCTACAATGTTTTCTGCTATTTGTATTTTTTCTTCTTCATTTCCCTCAACAATTTTAATTTTATATAAAATTTCTTTTACACCTTCTACGCCATTCTGAGTTATCTTTTCAACCTTTTCTCCATCACCTGTAGAGTAATCTTTTGTTTCAGTTTCATATGCAATAGAAACTTCTTCTTTAACTATTTTTTCTGTTACAGTTTCATAATTATTTAGCTCATCTTTTATTTGTTCTTCATCTTCACTATTTTTACTATCTGACGAATCACTACCATTTTTTACAATTCTAATTGTTTTGTTGTCTGATATTTCTTCACCATTTTCAGATAATGCAACCTCGTCCGGCAAAAGTATTATGTGATTTTCATCTAGAATTTCTGAAATCTTAGTTTTTGATGTCATAACATTTACTTCGTATCCATCCGCATAAATAATTTTTACGTTATTAAGCTTAGCTCCAAATGCAAGAACTCCTACTCCCATGGTGAATAATAAAGCTACACTCATCAAAATCAACTTTTTCATTGAAATTGATGCCTTATCATATTTTTTCATAAAAACAAAATCCTCTCCTTTACTAAAACACAGCAATTATAGCATTTTTATCTTTAGCTGTCAAATTTTCACAATATGTATGAAAACTGTAATTCTCCACCTAGGAACAATAGCGGACATTATGATAATTGAAAAAGATAAAAAAAGTGAACCCCATTGTTAAGCTTTTGGTATAACAATTGAATTCACTTCAGAAATTCGCTCTTTTATTCTTTTTGAGTTTTTAATGAACTATCTATTTGATTTAAATTGCTTATAAACTTTCTAACTGCTTTTGTTGATTTAATATTTCCAAGTATTGGTATAAGTCCTGTATTTTGCATTTTTAGAGAATTTGCTCTATTTATTTGTATTACACGCTTTAGCTCGTTATTTTTTTCCTGAACCATATTTATTTGTGCTTTACTAAATAAACGTTTTTTCTCCTTAGAAAGAGCCAATTGTGGCAAATTACGCTGTTGATCAATTTTTTCTCTTGTTTTTCTTGATAATTTATCCTGGTCTATCATATCTTTTATTTGATTATTTGATTCAACATTTCTTAGATACATCTTCACATCTGATAAACAACTTGCATCTTCTTCAGTTCTAATGAACGCGTATATCTCAGATAAACCATCTTCTAGCGTTATATATGAATTACTAGAAAACTGAGATTCTGTTAAGATAAGCTGTTCTTTTAAATTTATGTTGTCTAATCTTGCTTGTTTTAGTTTTGCTTTTCCAATTAACTTGCTAAAGAATGAACATTTTTCGCTCTCAATTTCCTTTCTTTGTTTGTCAAGTTTTTTTAGTTTAGCATCCGTTATCATCTTTCTTGCATTTTTATTAAAGCATGCCATGTATATACTTTTCATTTCTTCGCCATATTCATTTATGATGCTTTTATCTCCAGAAATTTGCTTTAAGTCTTTCAAAAACTCATTGTTATAATTTAGTTCATCAAGCTTATTACTCATTTCAATTTTCTTTTTTACCAAAAAGGAACTTTCCTTTATAGAGTTAATATTTGAATTTATAGACACATCACTTATCTTATCTATATTCATTTCAACCCCTGTACTATTCGCAAGATCTATTGATTTAGCTTCTTCAGTTTTTAGTTTATAATATGTCATTTCTATATTGTCTACAATATTTGAAATACTATTTGCTGCCACTTCTTTTGCTTTCTTTATTTTTTCATTTACTGCTTCTTCTTTAGCTTTCTCAACAACTTTTTCTTCAGGAACTTCTTGAGCTGCTTTTACGTAAGTTACAGTTTTGCTAACTTCCTTTTCAACTTTCTTATCTGCTTTTGCAACTTTAGTAGGTTCCTTCTTTGCATCACTTTTCGTCGTTGTTTTATTTGTAGAATTTTTCTTCAAGCTTTCTTTTATTTCAGTTTTTTTCATATTATTCTCTTCCTGTTTTACAATTTTTATCAACTTCTTTAGTACATCGTCGTACATGATGTTGTTTATATCTAGTTTTAAAACAAAGTCATCCTCAATCTCATATTGAATTATCTTCTTATAGTATTTAATGAATACCTCATAATTTGGGAATAATTTTCCCATCAATAAAAATTGATCAACAAGATCTTCATTCTCTTCATTTTCCTTATACTCGAATCCAACTTTAGCAACATTTCTAAGTCTTAACTTTAGTTTATCATAGCTTTTGAATTCTTTTGGTAAATAAACATTTTTTATGAATGATTCAAAATCCTTTTTTGACTTTATTTCCATTTTTTTCTCATCAATTTTCATGATGTAGTTACAATCACCATCATTATTTAATTTTTTTAATTTCACCTTTGAGCCATATAAGTCTGATATCATGTTAATCATATACATTATATCCCTGTCACTAGGTGTAGATCTAACAATTGCGGAAAATATGTATTGCTTATTTATCATTATTTTTTCCTCTTTAGATTGAGCTCTGGACATCTCCAATAAATATTTTATCATCATCAAAGAAATTCTGGCCAACCCATCTTTTACGAAAAATTTTCCGTTATCTTCATATAGCTCTATACTTCCATTATGTTTAAGCTCAGATTGATTTAATTGCTTTAAATCCTTATAGTAGTAATTTGGATTTTTAAAATATAATTTTATTATTTCATCTGTTTTCTCGTTATTATTAAAAATTTCTATCCATGTTTTATTATCTAACTTAAAATCATCTGTACCAAATAAATTCTTAAGTCTAAAATATTTTTCTTGTGGAATAGACCAATCCTTCTGATTCAAGAATTTTAAATCTTCTTTTGGAATTTTTGTTTGAATACTATTTGATTTAATCTGTAACTCTGGAGGCAAATTATTTGTATCTAAACCAATACTATTAAAAAAGCTTCTTTTTTGTAATGATATTTTTTGCATAAATTCTACAACCTCATTTCAACTTTTGTTTCATTCTTAAGTACCCTAATTCAAACCATTCGTTATATGCCAAATTTAATTTAAATAGCAATTTTGGCTTGGCTCCCGCTCTGTTTTTGTCAACAACGCAGGCATAATATCTAACGTCAGGATTATCATATATTTCAAGGTCTTTATATTTTTTCGATTCTTCAATTTCCGAATATTCGTAATCATCAAATGTTTCTCTTGTAATTTGTTTAAACAGACATAATGTGTCTAAGACCTCTTTAACAGTTCTACTTGCGGCCATATCGTTTATAGTTAAATTAAGTGGTGTCGTACTACTTTCAAGTAATTGTAGCGTTGATCCTATAAACATTTTATACTGTTGTGCCATTGTAGATAGAATTGTAGCAGTCTTTTTTATTTCGTCCCCATCACCAATGTGTTGAATATCGTTTTTTAATGTATCATAAAATACGTACTCTACGCCTTCTTTATAGTAATAGTTCAGAATTATTTTATATAAATCGTCATTTGTGTGTTCTGCTATGTGCATAAAGCAAATTGGATTATTTTTTTGATTTTGCAACCAATCAGTTGCTTTTATTACATTATTAAACTCTGTAGAATATTTTTTTAATTTCTTTAGGAAATGTTCGTGTGGTTCACCTTTCTCTTTAAGTATATATCCTTTTTCATCAGTTTTTACTGCTTTAGGGTCGTCTGGTCGATATTTAAATTCAAGTAATTCACCTTCTGAAACCCTAATTTTACAACCAATTTCTTTTTGTAGTCTTGGATTATTTATAATGGTTGTAATTAAACAAAGCTTCATTTTTTCTTCTGACATTTCGTTTGAAATAATTAAAACCTTCTTTTTTTCAACGAAAGCTATGTGCGCTGCCAAATTAATAGTGAACCTACTCTTACCACAGTTTGATGGCATTGAAAATGACATTGTTTCACCAAGTCTTATACCTTTAAAAACTTCTGTTAGAATTCTGAATGGTAAGCTTATACCACTTGTTAAAGTGCTTTCACCTGCTAACAAGAAATCTGTTACACCCTTATTGAGTCTTCCCTCGCTTATACCTCTTTTTATTCCAACCTCAGATACAATACTTTCTAGCTCTTCTACTGTCATTTCTTTGTATCTACTGAAGCTTTTTATTTCTAATATATCTTCTTGTATTTTTTTTGTTGGTGCGTTTACATAGTATTTTTTTAACAAAAATAACTTTTTTATTTTTACAAAAATACTTTCTATATTATATTTTTTTTCTTCAGCTTCTCTTTTTAGTTTTTGCTTTATTTGATATATTTCTTCGGAGGTTTTTGGGTACGTAAACGCTCTTTTTATATTTTCTGGAGCATATCTTCCACCCTCTGTGAACAAAATACTTTTATATATGTTAAGAGCCATATCATCTGAAAATTGACTATCTTCAAATGATAGGTAATATTTTTGAATTGATTTTGGATTTTCTAATAATAATCCAACATATGCATACTCTAATTTTACATTCTTTAATTCATTTGGATACTTTTCTTCTACCTTGTTAGTATTCAAGTTACAATCCTCCTTAGTTTTCTAATTTTTTATTACTTTCCATTTGTTAAGCGGCCAGAATCTCCATACTGCCTTGCCTTCTATTTTTTCTATAGGTATACAACCAAATCTTCTGCTATCGCTTGAATTTTCTCTGTTATCTCCAAGAACATACACATATCCATCTGGTACAATAATATCTGTAAACATTCCTCCCTCTGCCGTTGTTTGTGTTCCTGCATCTAGATATGGTTCATTTAATTTTTCTCCATTCCTGTATACAGAATTATCCTTTATTTCTATATGGTCTCCCGGCAACCCTATTACTCTTTTTATGAAGTCTGTTTTTCCAAACAATGAAATTGCTGAAATTGCTTTTTGAAAAATATTCTTCGTATTTTCATTATATTTTGCTACAGGATTATTTAAATCTGCCTCTACTTTTGATTGATACAAATGATTTTGCTCTGGAGCTTCGAATGTTATTATATCTCCTCGCTCTGGGTATTTATTTATTTCAATTCCTATTCTGCTAATCCATAAACGTTGTCCATTTTTTAAGGTGGAGTCCATTGATTCTCCACTTACTACAGTTGGAAATCCTACGAAGGACTTAATTATTGCTACAATTATAAGGGCTATAAGTATACATACAAGCCACTCAAATACTTCTTTACCTTTATTTAATTCCATAAAATTATTCCTTTCAAATTCTATTACGCATCATAAACAATCATATTATACACTTAAATTTATGTATAGACAATATCAAAAATTTAAATTTTTAGTAAAATCATATACTATAATACTTTCCGACTAAAACGAGCTAAAAAGTATTAAATTATTTAGTACTTACACAAAAAAAAGGTTCAGTTTTTGAACCTTTTTTATTTTATAATAATATTATAAACTTTCGGAACAAATATTATAATACCAACAACTGCAACATTAACAGACAATACTAACACCGCCCCTGCTGAAATATCTTTTGCTATTCCGGCTTGCCTATTTTTTTCTCTTGTATATAAATCAACTACAGCCTCTATAGCAGTATTCATTAGCTCCGCAAATAACATTACTCCAATTGACAATATACAAATTAACCATTCGAATAAACATATTCTAAATAAAAATCCGCAAGCAATTATTACTATTGCAACAAAAATATCAAATTTTAAATTACGCTCTGTTTTTATTGCACTCTTTATTCCATTTATTGCGCAAAAAAATGCATTGTTATGCTCTTCATTTTCCAATTTCATAAAATTCTCCTAAGACAAACTATACCTCTTTTTGGATTTCTTTGAATCTTTTTATTTTCATTGTTGTAGTCATTTCAAAATCGTCCTTTTTTATTTCTAGTTTTTTAATTGCTTTGTATGATGTAAGACTTTTATTTACTTCTTTTATAATGTTCCAAATAATTTCATATATCTCTTCATCTGTAATATTTTTGTCTTTTCCAAGCTTCTCCTGAATGTCAGGCATACTTGGAAGTACTCTGGCAGTAATTGTAAGCTCCTTCGATTCTTCTTGATTCTTTCCATATACCATACATTCTTTTATTTCTGGATGTTTCTTTAATAAACCTTCAATCTCTTCTGGATATATGTTTTTGCCATTTTGAGTTACTATAACGTTTTTACTTCTACCCGTTATATATAAAAATCCATCTTTATCTAAGTATCCAACATCTCCTGAATTGAACCAACCATCCTCAGAAATAACTTCTTTAGTTGCTTCTTCATCCTCATAATATCCAAGCATCAAAGTTTCGCTCTTTATAAGAACTTCCCCCTCACCTTTTTCATTAGGATTTTTTATTTTGATTTCGGCACAATTTACAGCTTTTCCTGCTGAACCAACTCTTGGATCATAATCCGGTGTTAACGCAGATATCGGTGCAGTTTCTGTTAATCCATAACCTTGTAAAAATGTAATACCAATATCTTGAACCCACTTACCTACCTTTGGATCAACTGGTGCTGCAGCAGATACTATAATTCTTAATTTTCCTCCGAAATTATCGAATATTTCTTTAAACACTTTTCTCTTTAAGTCTATTCCAACTGTTTTTATTGCATTAGTTACATGTATCATAGAATTAACCATTGCAGATTTTCCGCTTTTTTCTATAGATTTATTTACATTTTTGTGTATGTTTTCTATGAGAATTGGTACACATAAAATAGCTGTTGGTTGAGATTCTTTCATATTTGGCAATATGTATTTTAAGCCTTCACAGACAACTACTGAAGCTCCCATTGCAAATGGATATAAGAACCCTATGGTAGACTCATATGAATGATGTAGTGGCAGTACCGAAAATAATCTGTCAGACTCTCTTAAATCTACATACGCTGTGCATGCATTTATGTTAGCTGCTAAATTTCTATTACATATCATTACACCTTTAGATTGAGATGTTGTCCCTGATGTAAAAAATAATAGTTTAAATTCTTCTGGATCAATTTCTATATCTTTGAAAGAATGATCTCCTGCATTCACTAATTTCTTTCCTTCCTCAAGAACATGATTAAGTCCAACATCTCTTCCCTTAACTTTATCATCGGATCCCATTTGTATAAAATACTTAACCATAGGAACACTATCTTTTACTTTATCAATTTGCTCTTTCTTTTTTCCTGAATAAATTACAGCACTAGCCCTTGACCTTTTTATTAAATTCTCTATCTCATTTACAGGAAGCTCTTTATCTAGTGGAACCGCAATTCCAGCTCCACAAAGAATTGTCATATAAGAAAGATACCATCCGTACGTTGTTTCGCTAATAATTATGATTCTTTCTCCTTCTAAATTTAAATACTTTGTTAGTCCTGTTCCAAAATTTACTACATCATCTCCAAATTCTTTATACTTGATTTCTTTATATGGAGATTTGTGATCTGGCTTTTCCATAATCAACACATTATCTGGATATTTCTCCATGCTATTATAAAATGTTTCTTTTATAGTCTTAAAATTTGTACCAGGATATTGTTTTTTATCCCTCTTTTGCTTTTCTGTTTTTTCTTTTTCCTTTTCAATATTGATATTTTCTACATTTTCCATTTCCTTAAATTTAAACTTTGGAAATTTGAATTTTGGTATTTTAATATCTAACCCCATAATATTTTCCTTTCTTAGTACAATTATATATTTAAACTATCTCCAGCAGATTTTTTCTTTGCTTCCTTATATAGTTTACCATCTTTTTTTGATATTTTTATACTCTTTATTCCATCTTCGCAGCACACTTTATATTCTGAATACCCTTTATTTATTATTGGATGTCTTAATATTCTATTTTTCACTCTATTGCATTCTACTTTGGAAAAAGCAATATATGAATACTTTTCATCTTCAAATGGAGAGCTACCACCTTTTAGTATTTTATGCACTTTACTTCTTTGAACTCTGCATGAAAACTGGCACCAATCGTTATTTGATAAAGGGCATTGTTTTTGATGAGTACATGGCGCAATTATGTTTGCACCATTGCTTGTAAGCCAATTTCGAATTTGCTTTATATTATCAAATCCATTAGGTGTTCCTGGCTCTAATATTAACAATACTTTTTGGGTTGCATTCCATAGCTTTTCTATTGCATTTTTTATATGATTCTTCGGTAATTCATTTATCATGTATGAAACAACAACAAAATCAAATTTTTCTTCAATACTATCTTCTATTATATCAAACTTTTTCCAAGTAGATATCTTTGATAAATTCGATTCTGTCATCAGAAATTTTCCTATTTTAGCCATTTCCTCTTCTCTTTCAAAACAAGAAAAGCTCTTATCTCCAAGAAAATTATACAAAGCCCATGTAGCAGCACCAGTCCCCGCACCAATATCTAATACAGTGCCAATTTCAAAATTATTTGTTTCATATATTTGATTTAAGCAACTATACACAGATTCATATGTTGCAGGCATTCTAGACAATGCATATGAAATTGCTTCACTGTTACTTGTAACTAATCTGTTCCCATCATTATTGTTAGATCTATATTTCTTGCTTATCTCTTTAGCGTTCAAATCAATTTCTCTAAAAGGTATATTTCCTTCTAGCAAATTATTCAAATTCTCGCTGAGTATAATTGGTAGTGCCATCTTTTCTCCTTTCTGGATTTTAACATAAAACAATATTTATTATCAAGTAATTTAATTAATATGACCATTGGTTCATTTCAAACAAAAATACTTAAAATACTAAGATTCCCTAGTATTTTAAGTATTCTTTATTTCTTTAATTTACAATTTAAAATTTGTACCATTTTGGAATCATAAATATATCTGCATCCATAACGCCTAATACAATGTACAATATAATTGTTACTAGAATACTAACAATTCCTAGTATTAATCCTGTATATCTTATATTGTTTTTCTTCTCAAATATAATGCTTAATATTCCAAAAACTATTGCAAGGACGCCAAAGAAAACTGATATCACAATAAAACACATTGTTACAAGTGATATAATTCCAAGTACAAGGGATGTTATACCCAAACCTACTCTATTTTCATTTTCCATATAAAATCCTCCTTTGTTACAAACTCTAAAATAATTATACAAAATTTGCTAAGTATTGTCAAATTACGAATTAGCAACCTCTATGCTTACTTTCTTTCCCTTTATTGTATTTCCATTCATACAAGAAATAATTTCTTCTACATAATTTTGCGGAACCTCAACAAAAGAAAAATTATCTAATATATTTATTTTCCCTATATCGCTCCCAGACACGGCTGTATTTGCAGATATACTTCCTATAACATCTTTGGCCATTATTTTATCTTTTTTTCCTAAGCTAAAAAATAGCTTTATATATCCATTTTCGTTAGTTTGATATTCATTGTTTTCTGTTCTTCCATTTATAATAGAAA
The DNA here is from genome assembly GCA_017404545.1 of Clostridia bacterium. GTDB lineage: Bacteria > Bacillota > Clostridia > TANB77 > CAG-508 > CAG-492. Next base: position 49,613 of record JAFRCC010000020.1, on the reverse strand, counting down.
ACATTGATCTTGCAAGCTCTTTTAAGTCTGTACCTTCTTTATTAAGAAGATTTTCAAATGCTTCTGATTTTACATATGCTTTAGAAGCTATTAAGCTGTCTATTCTATTTATAAGCTCTGCATCTTTCGCCTTATTTATCTCGGTTATAGTTGGAATTTTCTCAAATTTTATTTTTGTTTTAGCAAAAGCTTCTATCTCTTCTAATTTATTTTTTTCCTTACCTACAACATATGTTATCGATTTTCCAATGTTGTTATTTCTTCCTGTTCTACCAATTCTATGTACATAGTACTCATTTTCTTGTGGAATATCGTAATTAATTACAAGGTCTAAGTTAGCAACATCTATACCTCTTGCAGCAACATCTGTAGCAATTAAAATCTTAACATCTCCATTTTTGAATTTTTTTATAGTTCTGTCTCTTTGGTCTTGCTTTATGTCTCCATGCAATACTTCTACATTACATTTATGTGCCTTTAAATAATCATACAAACAATCTACTTTTCTTTTTGTATTACAAAATACAATCAATTTTTCTGGTCTGTACATGTCGATAATTCTTGTAGTAAGTTCGTCTTTCATATTATTTTTAGTTTGATAAGCTATTTGGTTTATATTTTCTACTGTAAGTTCCTTTGCTTTAATTTTTATCTTCTTAGGATTATTTAGGAATTTCTTTGTAATTTCCATTATTTTATCATTCATCGTTGCTGAGAATAGTAGAGTTTGCCTATCTTCTGGCACTTTTTCGAGTATAGCTTCAATATCCTCCCTAAATCCCATATTAAGCATTTCGTCTGCTTCATCCAATATAACCATCTTAACATTCGCTAGTTTTAAGGTTTTCTTTCTCATATGATCCATAATTCTACCAGGAGTTCCTACTACAATTTGAACGCCTTTTCTTAGTGGTATAATCTGCTTTTCGATAGATTGCCCCCCATATACAGTTAATATTTTTACGCTTTCCATATATTTAGTGTATTTTCTAAGCTCATCTGTAATTTGTGTTGCAAGCTCTCTTGTTGGGGCTAATATTAGAACTTGTGTTTTCTTATTTTTTATATCCACATTCTCTATAGCAGGAATTCCAAATGCTGCGGTTTTACCTGTACCCGTTTGAGATAATCCAATGATATCTTCTCCATTTTTTATTGCAGGAATTGCTTTTTCTTGTATTTCTGTAGTTTCTATATATCCTATATCTTCAAGACCTCTTAATATTTTTTCTGATAAATCTAAATCACTAAATTTCATATTTTCTCCTTCTATTCTCGAATCTTTCTAGCCTATTTTTTGGCATTTATGAAAAGCTAAAATTACTTTAACATACAAAGCTCTAAAAAATTGACTTAAGACAAAGTAAAAATTGTCTTAAGCCAATTTATATATTGCTTTTTAAATTTTTTAAACTTCGTGATAAATAGTATATCATATATTTTAGGTTATGTAAAGTTTATCTTGAGCTTATACTATTCATCTAAATATATATTGTTTTCTTTATCAAAATACACTCTTTGATTTGTTGGCATTCTTACAAAGGCGTATGAATATCCGTCTACCTCAATAGATCCCATCGTTTCATATGATGGAATATCATATTCAACAACACCATCTTTTACTTTGTTTAGGTATTCAGATTCATTTGAAATATCTGCTTTATCAAATTTTCCATAGAATACTTTATTTGCATTCCTCATCATTGTAGTTGGCCTTATCATAATCCAATACGAGTCTTTATTTTCCAGCATTATGTATTCATTTGGTTTGTTTTCTAACAATACTACCTCTTGATTTGTATTTACGTTTTGAAGTACTAGTTTTTCGTTCTTAACATATAACTTAAATTTATATTGATTTTTTACTTCATCGGCGTTCTCTATATTGACTCTTTCATTTTCATCTATTAATAATTCATACTCATTATGGTTGTAATAATGGGTATCATAATCTTCACCTAAACTTTTGCTTTCATATTCAATGTACTTTGCATATTCAGAATAACCTTCTGGAACATAAAAATTTGCAAATAAATATATCGCAATACTAATCAGTGGTAGTAACACGTATACTTGCTTTGACATTGGCTTTTTATCAGCATCCTCAACCCAATTCATTTGCTTTGCATACCAAATACACATTATTCCTAATGCTAAGCATGCTATAATTATAGAAACAATGCTCCATATTAAAACTGCATTGGTTACATCACCATATACTATATCTCCTAGGTAAACTGACTCTCCTACAAAGACTGAAAAATCCCAAAATGCATGTATAAAAACTACAGACCAAATATTCTTAGTTTTATAGTATATAAAAGAAAACAACATCCCAATCAACGTTGCATTTAATACTTGCATTATAGTAAGGAGCATTGATTGACCCCCTGCAGCATTAATAAAATGTATAAATCCAAAAATTAAAGATGATAATATTATAGACAATATAATATTCTTTTTATTATTTCCAAACTTTTCTAAAAATGAATTTAGCAACCATCCTCTACATAAAAATTCTTCAAAAATTCCAACTAAAATACATAGCATCAAACAATTTAATAAACCTTTTAATATACTTGCATTTATCTTGCTACTTATTCCTATAGTACTTGCAACAAGAAATATAATTGAAATTGTTATAATTGGTGCTCCAAATTTTAAACTCTTACTAATTTTTTCTCCTTCTTGCTTAAAAATGTATGACTTTTTAGTAATCATTATCAGAGCCACTGTAAGAAATGCCAGTATTGCTTCATCTACTACTTCTGTACCATATTTGTATTTTGTAATATTAGCACTTAAAATTGACCCTAATAATTGTTGCACTATAAAAACTATTGCAAATAAGACTATCATTTTCAAAAAATGAATTCCAATTTTCTTTTTTTTCTCCTTCTTTTCCCCTTCTTTTCCCCTTCTTTTCTCCTTCTTTTCCATATTATTTCCCCCTTCTTTCGGACATTAGTGGTTTAAACTTTCGTTTATCATTCATTCTCTGCCATTGTATATTATTACTATGCAAAAAATAACAATAAATATCTTTATTTAGTTAGCTCTACTTATCATAGTAATTTTATCTATTGACTTACCGCCAGTTTAGCCAACATCATTGCATCATCCATTGTTTCAGCTACACATATAAATCCTGCATTATGGCAAAATGTAGCGGTTTGTACGCCAGTAATTTTCTGCAAAGCTTCGTTTCTTAAGCCGCACCACTCTGCTGGAAGTTTTTTTCTATTTTCAAAACTTCCAAGCTTAACCGGGATTCCTCTAACATTGTATCCATTTCTATTTGATTTAAATACAGCGTATAATATTCCTGGTGCTTTAGGATTTTTTGAATCTAACACGAATTCCTGATATGGCATAAATCTATCTAAAACAAGAATTCCATCTTCGGACTTTTCAATTGCTTCTTCAACAAATCTCTTAGCTCTACATTTAGCAATTACAGAATGTATTTTGTTATCAAAAATTACTCTTGCAATATCTGTTGCATCCTTGAAACTTACATCACTATCAATATCCTCATCCCAATTTGGATTGAATCCTTCAATAATGTCAGACACGGTTTCTAATTTTATATCTATATTTTCAAAAGGAATTTGTCCATTGTCTCCAGCATCAATAAATTGCACAAAATTTTTATCAAACATGTGGTAACAATCTTCAATATTTTCTGCACTAATGCTTTTAAGAAATTCCATACCAAACTCTTTCCAAAGCAAACCAAAAGCTGCATACCTTATACCATTTTCACGCTCTCCATTTCCACCTTTTTGATGATGATCAAATTTCCCACCACCTATATCAAAAACAAGTTTTCCTTCTAAGTTAAGCATATCAACCTCTGGAAGTCTAATTATATCTATGTTCTTATATAGCTTTTCCAATAATATTGTTCCAAAAATTTCATCAGCATGAAATTTTCCTGCATGGGTTACATATTTGGCAATTTCAAAATCTTTAACAACATTAATCATTTTAGTTTACCTCCTTTACAATAGTTATTATCACACACTCATTTTCTTTAGTCAATGCCATTCCGAAAAGAGACAAAATTTCTAAAAAAAATATAAATAACGCCCCAAAATTACATTGACTTATTAAAATTCATACCTTATAATCGCATTATACAAAGGAGGTGTTTTTCATGGACGAAAACATGAGGAAATTAAATAAGAAAAAAGTATTGTTATTTGTACTCATTTTAATTTTATTCTTTTTTATAATTTCAAGATTATTCTCTAAGGATATACAGATAAAATTAAATGGTCCAAGTACCATAGATATAGAGTTTGGTTCCACATATTCAGAGCAATATGCAACTGCTACATACGGAAAAAAAGATATTTCAGACACAATAGAAGTATCTGGTGCAGTTGATACAACAAAAATCGGATCCTATAAAATAACATATACAGCCAAACAAAAGAAGAATACAAAATCTATAACAAGAACTATTAATATAAAAGATACTGTATCACCTACATTAACACTTACTGGTGATAATGAAATCAATATAGCTCAGGGTTCAACTTATCAGGAGCTAGGCTGTATTGCAACAGACAATTACGATGGCGACTTAACAACAAAAATAAGTATTGAAAACCAAGTAGATACAAATACAAAAGGAACGTATATTGTAAAGTATAATGTCACCGATTCATCTGGAAATTCAGCAAATATTAGCAGAACTATAAATGTTGTTTCAGCTAATTCTTCTGATGTTTCAACAAAAAAAGCTACTGGACTTCCTGTTCTTATGTACCACTTCTTTTATGATAAAGATGCTGGAGAGTCTGGAAAAGATTCAAATTATATGGAAATTCATGATTTTGAGGATCAGTTAAAATATTTATCAGAAAATAACTACTACTTCCCAACATGGGATGAAGTAAAAAATTATGTTGACGGAACATCGTGCTTACCAGAGCACAGCATTGTTATAACCGTTGATGATGGAGATGAGTCTTTCTTTAGGCTTGCTGCTCCAGTAATTGAAAAATATGATGTGAAAGTAACGTCATTTGTTGTAACATCTTGGATAGAAAATGCAAACTACTTAAAAGAATTTTCATCATCAGGAAAAATTATATTCCAATCTCACTCAAATGATATGCATCAATCAGGAGATAATGGAAAAGGGAAATTTTTATCTATATCAGAAAAAGATGCTTTAGACGATTTAAATACATCTAAATCATTTATTGGAAATGCAACAGTATTTTGTTACCCATTTGGCCATTATAATGACAAATGTGTTGAAATATTAAAAAAGGCTGGATTTGAACTAGCTTTTACAACAGAATATGCAAGAGTTAGACCTGGTCAAAATCCTTATGAACTTAGTAGAATTAGAATGTCTAAAGGTGATTCACTTCAATCATTTATTCAAAGAGTAAGTTAAAAAAAGGGACGGACTCAAAATTTAAAGTAAACAATAATCTTTCTTATATGTAAACTTAAAATTTTGAGTTTTTCCCTTTTTTCGCTTTTTTCGAAAAAAAATACCCGCTTTTCGCGGGCTTTTTTTATTTTGCATAGTCTATAACTCTGCTTTCTCTTATTACATTTACTTTTATTTGTCCTGGATATTCCATCTCATTTTCTATTCTTTGAGCAATATCTCTAGACATTACAACCATTTGATCATCAGATACTTTTTCTGGTTTAACTAGAACCCTTATTTCCCTACCTGCTTGAATAGCAAATGATTTTTCAACTCCCTCGAATGAGTCTGCGATACCTTCAAGGTTTTGTAAACGTTTAATGTAATTTTCCAAAGTTTCTCTTCTTGCACCAGGTCTTGATGCAGAAATTGCATCAGCAGCTTGTACTAATACTGCTTCTATACTTTGTGGTTCAACATCTCCATGATGTGCTTCAACTGCGTTAATTACTATTGGATTTTCTTTATATTTTGTAAGAATATCTACACCTATTTGAACGTGTGTACCTTCCATGTCGTGATCTAGTGCTTTTCCAATATCATGTAATAATCCAGCTCTTCTGGCTAATTTAGTATCTAAACCTAACTCATCAGCCATAATTCTAGCTAAATTTGAAACCTCTATTGAGTGGTTAAGAACGTTTTGACCATAACTTGTTCTATACTTTAACTTTCCTAATAACTTAACAATATCGGGATGGAGTCCGATTACCCCAGCTTCCATAACAGCTCTTTCACCTTCTTCTTTGATGATAGCTGATACTTCTTCTTTTGCCTTTTCTACCATTTCCTCAATTTTAGCAGGATGGATTCTACCATCATCAAGCAATTTTTCTAAGGCAATTTTTGCTACTTCACGTCTTAATGGATCAAAACCTGAAATAACAACAGCTTCCGGTGTATCGTCAATTATTAAATCAATTCCAGTTAGAGTTTCTAATGTCTTGATGTTTCTTCCCTCTCTACCTATAATTCTTCCTTTCATATCATCATTTGGTAACGATACTATTGATACCGTTGTTTCTGATGTATGATCTGCAGCACATTTTTGTATTGCATATCCAATAACTTCTTGTGCATTTTTTTGTGCTTTTTCTTTTGTTTCTTCGTCTAGCCTTCTAATAATTTCAGCTTTTTCTGTAACAATTGATTTTTCAACTTCAGAAAGCAAATATTGCTTAGCTTCTTCTACAGATAATCTTGAGATTCTTTGTAGCTCTTCCGTTTGTTTTGCAATAATTCCCTCGATTTCTGATTTTTTTAATTCAACTTCTTCATTCTTTTTCTGTAAATTCTTGTCTTTTTGCTCTAGTTGTTCCATTTTGTTTTCTAGATTTTCTTCTTTTTGCAATATTCTTCTTTCTTGCAATTGTACTTCGCTTCTTCTTTCCTTAATCTCATCATCTAACTCTTTTCTTGAATTCATTATTTCTTCTTTTGCTTTAAAGATTTCCTCTTTTTTCTTTGTTTCGGCTTCTTTAGTAGCAGAATCTATAATTCTTTTAGCTTCTTCTTCTGCTCCTTTTAATTTAGATTCAGCAATTTTCTTTCTTGCTGTGTATCCAACAAAAAAGAATATAATTGCAGAGATAAGAAAGATAGCGATATCGATTATTATATTTGTCACAATCTAACACCTCTTTCTATTAAATTTTCAATGTACAGTTTAAATATATAATTTATTATTTCTAATCTTAAATATATTTCTACTAACAATCATATTTTATATTTATTATTGTAAACTGTCAAGGCTTTTTTATAAGATATAAAAATACTTTTTGAATCCGAAATTGAAAGAATATAGATAGTTTTGTTCAATTTATGATTTGCCAAAGAAACATTTTAATTTTCTTATAAATTTTCTAAAAAAATTTCCTTCCTTAACTTCTATTAGTTGCTTATTACTATCATTACTCCTAATTGTTTCTATATTTTTTAATGAATTTCTATTCTCAAATATATTGATGCTATTATTTGTATTACACGATACATTGATTTCTTTTGGTGTAACATCTTCGTATTTTTTATCTAATCCTTTCCATTTATCTTTAATACTATCATCACAAATATAGTCGCTCAATAGTACAGAAATAAAAGCTTTAGTCTCTGGCATATAGTTTTGTTCACTATATTTTTTCGTTATATCAATGTTTAATATATATTCGTCATCTTTCTGTCTTGCTATCATTTTTATCAAATCTTCTGGTATTTTATTTCGTATAGATTCACTCATGTTATTAATTATGTAGTTAAGCTCTGTAAAACTTCTTTTTATAGTAGTACTTTCAAAATCAATCATTCAAGTATCCTCCCCGTTTTTCTTTCGATTCCCCTTACTTATTAAGCATTATCTATTATCCTTTCAATTTCTTATTACCTACCTTCAGAACTCTCCTCAGACTTATCTCTACTGTGCTCTAGCTCACTATTTTTTATAATCTCATCAGCAATTTTTTCTTCATTTTTATGATTATCTAATTCCGCCTCACTTACTCTCTTGTTATATCTTTTTAATCTTTCAATGTACTCATTTTTTTCTGTTTTCATATTCATTATCCTTTCCGTAATATTTTTTTATTGCTATTACTTTTCCTTATCATCTTTTTCTTTGAATTTATCTAGTACGATTTTACATGACTTTCTGAGTTGTAGTAATTCACTTTTACCTAAAGAGCCACATATTTCCATTAATTCTTTTTGTTCTTTATCGTATATCTCTTTTTTCTTTTGTTTCAAGAAAGATTGTATTTTACTAATATTAACTATCCTACTTGCCTCTTTATATTTAGCTTTTCTTCTAATCATAACATCTTTATATGGCTCTAACATACTTATTATTTCGGTATCTGGAATATGATCATCTCCCAAGTATTTGCCATCTTTATCATATACTTTCTCACAACCACGCTTCATTAGTTCTTTATGTATTGCTCTTGCATCTTCAATTAATAATAAACTAGTATTGGTTCTCAAATACGAAATATTTAAACCATCCCAAAAACGTCTCTTGTATCTTTCGTAGTCTGAAATTTTTTCCCTGTCACTTTCATAATCTTCCATGAATCTTGTTCTATCTACAGCATCAGCATCTTTCAAATAAATACATATATACTTTGCTTTTTCCTTGTCTTTTTCAGCTACACCATATTTTTTACATAAATAATCAAAACGTCTTTCGTCAAATACATTCTGCCTTTTTTCATGTACTTCATGGTAACTAATTGCAGTCTGAACAATTGCAATTTGTTCCTTAGAATACTTATTACTTCCATCTGATTTTTTTTCTTTTAACATATAGAATTCTGCGCCTAACGCCCCTGGATCTGCATGTGGTATTTCATCTTTATCATGTCTGTTTCCATCACCTAATCCATTCCAATTTCCATCTCTTCCTACATCATGAAATTTCGCAGATTGGATTAATAAATCTATACCTTCGTGGTCCAAAGTATTTTCTCCTTTAGCAATTAAATATGAAAACAAAATCACATTATTTATATGTTTTTGACCATGTATTTCTGCCATAGAAGATGGATATTCGTCCAGCTCTCTTGTATCTGCAATAGCTTCGCATACAATTTGTCCCCCGGATTTTCCAGTACTTGAATCAACTTCATTTAATACATTTTGTATGCTGAATGATTCTTTTCCAGAAATTTTTGCCATATACTTAATCATATAATCTTTCAAGTCATAACCTGGATCATATTCAAAATATGCAACATCATGTTCGTATTTCATAATTTCATTTCTTGTTATTTCCAAAAACATATTATAGAAATCTTGCTGTTGATCTATATCTAAATTAGCTACTTTTGCCTCAATCTTATGTAACCTATCTGCCATTATTTCCTTTGAAAATAATTTTTCTCTTAATTCTTCATGAATTAGCTTACCATTTAATTCTCCATCTTCTTCATCACCTATAATGCTTAAACCGGCTCTACAATTTTCTGATTCAACTATAAGTTTTTCTATTAAACCGAAAAATTTATTTTTTTCCTCTAAAGAAGAATTAATCTTATTAATATCGTAATCAAGAATTTGTTTTTCAAGTTCATCTAGTTTTACTCTTTCTTTCAAAACTGTATATGTTCTATCCACAATAACAATATCTACTTCACGTTTGTCTGCTTCTTCTTTACTCATCCTCCATTTAGTGTCATTTTTAGCATAGCTCTCCACTAAACCAGTACGATATTTCAAATTATTAAGTTTATTAACATCTAAAAGCTCTCTTAAATTCTCTGAAGTAAGAATTTGCTTACTTTCACCATTAAGATAATTTGAAATAGGCTCTTCAGAAAAATATACAACATATGCTGGCTGTTTTTTGAACTTCTCATTTTCATAGTCTATTTTATCATTGTCAAGCTCTCTTCTTTCAAATACATCTTCGCTTGATCTTCTTCTAATCATGTTAATTTGAGCATCTGGTGTAAAAAATTTTATATCAACCTTTCCATGGAATTTATCATCTCGTGCTTTCACACTAGCTCTACTTATATTTAGATTTTTCGTAAATCTATCCGACGCTAAGTCCCATGGTGATGATGCATATAAACTTTGCTCGTAATAGTCACGAAACCCCAGGCATGCACCTCTTATTGGTGCATGATTCAAGTTATTATTTGCAAGTAAGCTTGTACAAAGCCCATGATTTTCTACTTTTTTTACATCTAAATCCAGTGCTTTTGAATAAGAATCCAGCGAAGTCATTGAAATTTTAAAATCATCCTGAATAAGGTAAACTTCTCTAGAATCTATTATTACCTTATCTTCATCTTTCTTTTGATATAAAGTTTTATTCTTTTCTCTACAGAAAAATTTTCTAAGGTAACTATCAATTCTATACATATGGTTCCTTTTAGTTACTTTTGAAAAAAAATAATATGATCTAAGCTTATTAATATCATTCTCTTCAAGTATTTCCTTTACAGCCTTCAAATAACACTTTATAACTGCGTTCTCTTTTTGAATTCTTCTTACTTCGCTTTCAATCTTTTTATAGTCTGTAAGTCCTCTTGTTTGAATAACGTACTTTCGAACTTCTTTTTCATCTTGATAATCAATAGATCTTATTATATTTTCAAAATCATCAAAATATCTCTTAGCTATTAACTCAGCCACATCAAGACCATGTCCATATTTCCTTAAAAGTATTATATGTCGTATCTTATCTTCATTTGTTAAATTCGATATATATCCATTTTCCTTGTTCCCAATTAATAAATCGAAATATTCCTTATTTCTATCAAGATTCATTAAATCTTCATAAGACTCGATATTGAACAAATTTCCATTTGTAAATATACCTGCTATTTGCTCAAGTTCATCAATATCCTCAAATTCCACTTTTACAAAATCATTTTGTCCATACTTTCTATATAATTTATCCGCATTTTCTATCATCTCTGGATCTTTAAATAATTTACTATAGTTTGGACTATTTAAATTATCTAATAAATCTTCTGCCATTGTTACCCAATCTATACCGGCATTATTCATTCCCTTTACTAATGATACAAATATTTTGTACTCATTTTGCCCTAGAGCAATAATTTTATCTTGTATATCAGGATAAACAACTATCATATTCAATAAAACAGCTAAATCATCATATTTATCTGTTAAAATTCTCACATCGATTGTATCTAAAACCTCATCATTAAATAATAGTAGTCCCTTAATTTTTGATTTCATATCATTATACATGTTATTTGATATATTTATAATGTTTTTTTCTTTCAATTTTTCCTTGAATTTTCTTTCGTTTTCCTCATTCATAATCTAATCTACCTTCTTTTAAATTATACACTTCTATCAAATATTATATAAATAATATTTTTGAGTGTCAATTAGAGCTAATACGTTTTTATTGGATTTTCAAATTCCAAAAAAGGATGGCTCTTTTTTGTTTATTTTCTCATAAATATTTAAATAAAAACCAAAAAGGATAGTATGAAAACCTATCCTTTTTGAACTAAACAGAAACGTCCCTTTTTCTTTCAAATTCTTTCGATTCTTTGCTCTTAAATTAGCCAAGAGCTACATCCAAAACCATCATAATAGCAAACCCTATTGCAAATCCTATTGTTCCTAAATTTGAATGCTCACCATTCTGAGATTCTGGTATAAGCTCTTCAACAACAACATACATCATAGCTCCTGCTGCAAATGATAGTAAGTATGGTAAAACTCTAACAATTGCACTTGTTAATAAAATGGTTATCACCGCCCCAATTGGTTCAACTATACCTGACAATGTTCCATACCAAAAAGCTTTTGGTTTTGATATACCTTCGCTTTTTAGTGGCATCGAAATAATAGCTCCTTCTGGAAAATTTTGAATAGCTATACCTATCGCTAGGGCAAATGCACCAGCCATTGTTACTCCTGAATTTTGAGCTAATGCTCCTGCAAATAACACACCTACTGCCATTCCTTCTGGAATATTATGTAATGTTACGGCGAGTACCATCATGGTTGTTTTTTTTAGTTTACTTTTTATTCCTTCTGGCTCACTACTTTTTAAGTGTAAATGTGGAATTATACTATCTAATACAAGCAAAAATAATATTCCCAGTAGCAAACCTATTACTGCTGGAACCCAAGCAACTATTTTTTGCTCTTCTGCCATTTCAATTGATGGTATCAATAATGACCATACTGACGCAGCAACCATAACGCCTGATGCAAATCCAAGCAACGTTTTTTCAACTTTACTGTTCATTTTATTCTTCATAAAAAATACCATTGCAGCACCAAATGTTGTTCCTATAAAAGGTATTGCTAATCCCCAAAATACTTCCATAAAATCACTTCCTTTTTTCGACTCTTTAGTATATTATTCGTTTCCTTTCAAACTTGTTACCATATCAAGTTTTTTTATCTTTCTACCAAGGAATTGGTTTACTACATATGCAACTACATAAGTTCCTATTGCAGATGCAATAAATGTTATCGGTTTTATCATTGCAGAAAAGTCATAAGTATCTCCAATTGCATTCTTAAATATATAATCTGTTATAAAGTTTCCAGCTGGTAACGCAACTATAATTGCAAATATAGAAATCCATAAATTTTGTTTGACAAAGATTTTTTTAATTTGTGCGTTTTTAAATCCTAAAACCTTAAGTGTTGCAAATTGATATTCTTTTTCTCCAAATGACAAACTTCCTAAATTAAATATAATTACACAAGCTAAAATAATTGAAACAACTATTAATAAAGCAATTAGCGAATACATCATTCCAAGCATACTATTCATTCCATCTTTTAAATTATTAATTGTTTGTATTGTATTTACTCCTGGAATATCTTTTACACCACTTAAATCTTCATTTGTGTACAAGCTATCAGCTTTATACTCCGCTTCCAAGGTATCAAAATATCCCTTTGAGCAGTTAAATTGTTGTGACTGTGGATCTCTATTTAACCCAGCAATTTTTGATTTATGCCATTTATCAGAATTGATAATATGCCACTCAACTTCATCTCCTACCTTTAAATTATATGTGGCAGACATTTTTTCAGTAATATATAGCCCATCGTCATTCATTTTAAATGCTTTTCTATTATGATCAGTTACCTGTAACATATCACTTGCATCATTAATTGTTAATGGTTTCATAATTATTTCATCATTATTTTTAAATTCAACACCAACTGTTTGTGATGTCTTATTTCCATACTTATTAATAATATCATCATATTGATTTTCTGTGTAATCTTCACTTAAATTTAATTTATATTCAAAGTGATTTATTGTTCCAAATTCCCAATCCATATATGCTTTCATTGAATCAAGCATACCAAATGCAGTTACGACAAGCATTGTACAACCAGCAATTCCAACAAGAGCCATAAGTGTTCTACCCTTTGAACGAGCTATATCTCTAACATTCCATTTAGATGAAAGAGATAATTTGTTAAAGAACTTCTTAGTTGTAAAGCTATTTTCTCTTACTTTAATTTTTGGTCTTTCAATTCTTAATGCTTCTGCTGCCGGCTCTTTTAATACTTTTCTACAAGATAAGTATGTTACAAAAGTAACTGCAGCTATAATTCCAACAGATACGTAATAAACTATTGGCTTTGTAACAATATGATAATATGGTATTTCATAATATGACATTTCCATTTCTAAGAAAGTATTTCCAATTACTAAATTACCTAAAATGATTCCAAGAATACTTGCTACAATTGAAATGAATAATCCATATCCAACATACATTGATGTAATTTTTCCTTTCTTAAAACCAAGAGCTTTAAGCGTTCCGATTTGAATACGTTCTTTTCTTACAAATCTATTCATTGTTGTAACAACTGAAAGAATCGCAATAAATACAAAAAGTCCAGAAAATACACCAGAATATGTTTCTCCTTCTTCAGCTTCCCTTTGATATCCATCCCAAGAGATATCTTCTTCTCTTGTGGTTGCTGTTATAATACCATCAATATCGTCTTTTATCTTTGTTTTTGTTTCATTTAATTTATTTACATCATCCACATCAACAATTGCATATGGATAAGCATAATATTCTTCTACTTTAAAATTTGGAATATTAGATTTTAGGAATTCTTCTTTATTATCTATATTGGCACTATCTATCCCCATTTTATCCAAAATTTTGTTATAGATATATTCCTTTGGAAATTCATTTATAGACATATATGCTATACCAAAATCTGTGTGCGTTGGAAATATTGCTGTTTCATCTTTCATAAAGTAAACATGATCTGGAGTTTCAACTAACCCCATAACCTTCTCCTGGAAAACAACACCTTCCATAGAAAGCTCTATTTCATCTCCAACTTTTATTCCAATATTTTTAGCTAAATAATAATCAAGCCACAATCCAGATTTATCTTTTGAATAGCCCTCGCCATCAATAACATACATTTTACTTATATTATTTGATTCAATAAAGTTACACTCAAAAACTAAATCATCTAACTTTTTATTTGTCATTGGATTTGTATATTTGTCTGAACCATTCACATTTGCTTTTATTCTAATATATCTTTCAACATCCTTTACATTGTCAATTTTTTTGATATCTTCTATTTTCTCATCTGTGAAATTTTCTGATGTAATCCATAAATCTTGAAGATTTTGATTATTGTAGTAAACATCTGCACTTGCCGTCATACCATCCATGTAAGCATGAACTCCTGCAAATGCGAATACTGCTAAGAATACCATTAGAAATATGGTAATAAACTGAGATTTATTTTTTAAGATATCTCGAAGCATCTTTTTTAATAACATATTACCACTTCACCTCATCAATCTTCTTTGGATTTTCATTTTTAATTACACTTTCAATCTTACCATTCTTAACATTAATTACAGTATCTGCAATATCTGCAATAAGAGCATTGTGTGTTACAATGATAACAGTATTTGCCCCATTGTTCCCATCACATTGTTTTCTTAATAATTTTAAAACTTCCACACCAGTCTTAGAATCTAATGCTCCAGTTGGTTCATCACATAATAATAGTTTAGGATTTTTAGCAACAGCTCTTGCAATAGAAACTCTTTGTTGCTCCCCACCTGATAATTGATTTGGGAACTTCTTACTATGTTCAAAAAGTCCAACAGCTTTTAAAGCTTCTTCTGTACTGATTGGATTTTTTACAATATCTTTTACTAAATCAACATTTTCTTTTACAGTTAAGCTTGGTAAAATATTGTAGAATTGAAAAATAAACCCAACATTCTCTGCTCTATAATCAGATAATTTATTTTCATTATATTTTGAAATGTTTTCACCATCTATTACAACAGATCCACTTGTTGGAATATCCATTCCACCTATTAAATTTAATAAGGTTGATTTTCCTGCTCCTGATGGACCAAGAACAACTACCATCTCACCTTTCTTAATTTCTAGGTCAATATTATCAAGAGCTTTAAACTCATTATCACCTAGTTTATATGTTTTACTAACATTTTTTAATTCAACTATGTTTTCCATAAATCCTCCTTTTATTTAATTTCATATTTTAGAACATCTTCAAATATGAAATCTTTTTCATATTTCTTGATGAATTATACTTCAATAAATTAATAATGTCAATACAAATATGAAATTTTATTCACATTTGTTGACTATAATCTTTTTTAATGTTATAATTGGCTCATTAAATATTTGTGGAGGTTGTTTTATGGGAACTTCAGATATTAGAGAGCCAATTCAAAAACGCTCTATTGAAAAAAAAGAAAAAATAATTGAATCTGGTTTTAAATTAATTTGTAAACATGGATATCATAATACAAATACAGCAGAAATAGCAAAAGCAGCTGGTGTTTCTACAGGTATCGTCTATCAATATTTCGAAGATAAACATGATATATTTATATGTGGACTTGAAAAATACGCTGATAATATTTTTTACCCTATTCCAGATTTTTCAAATGAAAAATTTAATAAAAAAGATTTTCCAGCTATAATAGAAAACCTGATAAACAATTACATAGAAAATCATAAACTTTCAGAATCAGCTCATCAAGAAATAATGGCTATGACTCATTCTGACGAAAAAGTAAGTTATTATTTCTTTAAAAGAGAAATGGAAATTACAGAAATGATATCTAATTATCTATCTTCTAATGGTTTTTCCAAGGAAAATCTTATAGAAAAAGTACATGTTATGATTGGAATAATTGATAATTTATGTCATGAAATTGTTTACCATAAACATAAAGAAATCAATTATACTGTTATGAAAAAAATTGTTATTGAAAACATTTTAGCATTATTTAAATAATATACTTTAAGAGCTATTAATCAGAATAGCTCTTTTTTGTTTACAAAAAACATATACATTAATTGCTTTTTTTGTCTTAATATGGTATGATTAAGCTAAGCTTTTATGGTGCAAGAAGCACCTTAGATAATCCAAAAAAGAACAACGGAGGAATACTTATGAAAAAAGATTATCGTAGTCAGGCAAATGACAATGTCCTTGCATTCTATGATGCGGAGTACTCTCCCCGGAGAGAGCTCCTCTATAGAATTGTAATGGAGTTTGAAAAAGCTGAAATAAATTGGGCTGTTGGTTGCTCTTTCAGTTTATTCTTGAGAGGCATCGTGGATGATTTCCACGACTTCGATATACTCGTTGCAAACGAAGATGTTGAAGAGGCAAAGAGAATCATGAAAGATGTAATCGGTGCTAACCTCGTAGCAGTCGGCGGTAACGGTTTCTGTAATAGTGACGACTACAGTCACTGGCAGATAAACAATTGCGATATTGATGTCATCGCGGGTTTTCGTGTTGACACTTTTGGCAATAGTTTATACGTTCCTATCCGTACCCGTCCTGAGATTATTGAAGTTCTCAGTTTCGAGTATCTTCCATACAAAATCCCTGTGATTTGTCTGGAACCTCTGTACTGTCTGTACTCCATGATGGAGGGCTGGCAGCATAAGAGAAGATATAAGAGACTTCTTCTCGAGGAATACTTCGGCTCAAACAAGCCTAGCAAACAGCTGCTGGAATATTATCTTACATCCTCTGACGAGTCATCCGTGGCTCCGTGGATTTTAAGAAGAGTCATTGATAATGACTATTTCCAGTAAACATTGCATTGCAAAGCCGCGTGGAGGAGTCACACGACTCCTCCCTGTATTTTTATTTAAGTTCAAAAACAATATCTCCAGCTTTAGTATATGAATCAGCAGTTGTAGATTCTATTGTTAATTTAGTACCATTAATCTTGTATATCTCCGTTTCATTTATTGTTTTAGTACCTAAATCACCTTCAATACTATTAACTTCGTTTCCTAATGTGTAATTAATTGTTAAAGTATCTCCACTTACTGTATAAGTTCCAGATTTTTTGGCTTCCCAGTATGATTCAAGATAATTTGCATTACCATTACTAAATGTAATTGTTGTATCATAACCTTCTGCCTCAGTTCCAACAAGAGATGGTTTAGTCATCTTATAGGTTCCTTCAGTAAAACTTGATTTTTGCTCTTTAGTTTCTGTAGTTGTTGATGGTTTACTAGAGCTCTTGGCTTCGTACTTTTCCACATAAACATTAAATTCCACGTCCTTCTTGGATGTACATTCTTTTTCCCATGTTTCTCTAAATTCCTCTTCTGAAACAGCTTTTCCGTTTACCTTATACGTCCCCATATCATCTTCTGCAACAACTTCATCTATTTTTTTATTTTTTTCGAATGTTGATCTAATAATTCCATATGCTTCAGCACCACCTGTTGCTATATGTGTTCCATCTTCCTTAATTGTTGTCATTCCTCTGAAAACATCTTCGAATCCATAAACAGTGCCATCTTCATAATTTAATATTAAATAAAATCCATCAAAAGAGCTAATTCTAATAATCATTTCATTTTCATTATCTCTATCAAAATCAAATAAAGTATATTCTACTTTTGAATCAATCCCTTCATATCTACTCATGTATTCACTAAACAAAATTTCTTTATTTTCTTCAGAAATATATTTAGTTTCATCTTTTAAAACACTCATGTAAATATCATCTACATTTACATTTTTTGATTCTTCTACAACTTGATTAATATTATTGTTATCTTTGTTACTATTATTATCTTTACTTTCACCACAACCACTTAATAAAGCAGCCACCATAAAAAGAATAATCGTAATATTCATATACTTTTTCATACAAATTACCTCCTAAATTATTTTAATTTATAAATCCAGCCTGGTTGCCATGCCTTTGTCTTTCTCCAGTCATTTGCAATTGCGTCTTCCCATGTCATATTTTTTGTAATAACATCAAGTGCAAGCTGCGTAGCTTTATGTGCTACAAAAGCAATCGTTTTACCATCATATTTTTCTAGAAGTTCATTACATAAACTTCTCATTCTTTTTTCAACATCCATTAAAGACTCTCCATTTGGGAAATTTTCTTCAATATGTTCATCGTAATTTACTTTATAGCTATCATCACCATTTAAATCACCATAGTTGCATTCTCTAAGTCTTCTATCTGTAATAATTTCTTTATCGTTTTCAAAAATATTATTTGCAGAATGTATGGCTCTCTTTAGGTCTGAGGAAATTACAAAATCAATCTCATCAATATTAATTTTACCTCGTAATGCTCTGCTTTGTTCAATACCTTTTTCACTAAGATCTACTTCATTCCAGCCAGCTGCTTTATGAAGTTCATTATCTGTTGTTGTTCCATGTACAAAATATATAATTTTAATAGACAACTAGCTCACCTCCGTATTCTTATATCAAACCTTTTATATCCTCAATAATCTTTTCAGTTGTTATTCCAAGTTCATCTAAAAGCTCTTCTGGATCATATCTATCGTAAAATTCTCTATTTAATCCATAATTCTTTACTTTTACGTCTTTCATTCCAAGGAATGAGGCAACTTTTTCACCGAATCCACCATCTAAAATTCCATCTTCTAATGTAACAATTATATTATGCGAATCTGCTAAACTTATTAATAGTTCATTATCCAATCCATTTGCAAATCTTGGATTAACAAGTGTTGGTTTAAATCCAAATTTTGATTCAATTTCTTTTGCTAATATTTCTCCTCTTTGATAAAAATCTCCTAAAGCAAGGATAGCTACCTTTTCTCCAGATTGTTCAACTTTATATTTAACATTTCCATATTCTTTATCAGCAGATCTATCTGTTACTTCGTTACCAGGCATTAATATCAAAACTGGATGCTTGTTTTGATCAACCGACCAATCAAGCATATTTAGATATTCCTCTTTACTTGATGGTGATAGTACAATTAGATTTGGTATATTTGAGAAAGCAGATATGGCCAAATATTCCTAAATGAGTAACATCTGTTAAACCATCAAAAGATGAGTAATTTAGAACGATTGTTATTGCATTATTGTTTATACAAACATCTTGCGATATTTGATCATATGCTCTTTGCATAAAAGTAGCATTTGTTACAACTAATGGTTTACCTTCATTTTTAGCGATACCAGAGGCCATTGCAATTGCATGCTCTTCTGCTATACCAACATCAACATATTGCTTGCCAAGCTCTGCTCTTAGCTCCTGATTAAGTCCACCTGTTCCAGGCATAGCTGGTGTTATTACTACAAATTTTGAATCTTTCTTTGCTTTCTCCATAATATATTTTGAAGTAAGATCAGTATATGTTTCTCCACTTTCAAAGCTAATAGTTGGCTTGCCCGTTTCTTTGTCAAATGGAACAGACCAATGCCAGCTTTCTCTATTTTCTTCTGCAAGTTTATATCCTTTTCCTTTTACAGTATTTATATGAACAACTACTGGATGATTAGTATCTTTAACACTTTGCAACACCCTAATCATACTTTGTATATCATTTCCATTTGGTTCATATATATAATCAAGTCCCATTGCTTTGAATAAATTATTTGAAGCTTGTCCTTTTGTTGCTCTAAGCTCAGCTAAATTCTTATATATTCCACCATGATTTTCAGCAATTGCTTGATCATTATCATTTACAATGATAATAAAGTTTGAATTTAATTCAGAGCCAACAAAGTCTAATCCTTCTAATGCTTCACCTCCAGATAATGAGCCATCACCTATTACTGCAATGATGTTTTCCTTATCACCCTTTAAATCTCTTGCTTTTGCTAATCCAGATGCTAAAGAAATAGATGTTGAAGTATGACCTACATTAAAGAAATCATGTTCACTTTCTTCTGGATTTGTATATCCCGAATCTTCATGAAAATGATTCTCATCTGTATAACCTAAACGTCTTCCTGTAATAATTTTATGTGGATAACTTTGATGAGATACATCAAAAACGAACTTATCAACTGGAGAATTAAATACATAGTGCATTGCAATTTCCGCTTCTACCATTCCAAAGTTTGGTCCAAAATGACCTCCAAATTTTGTTAATCTATTGAAAAGAGCATCTCTAATATCCTCAGCTAAAATCTTAAGCTCCTCATTATTTAATTTTTTTACGTCCTCAGGACCATTAATTCTATTTAAAATCTCGTACATATAATCTCTCACTTTCTATAAATTTCAAATTGATAATATCACACAAAAAAATCTAATTCAATAATAAAACAGACACTTCAAAGTGCCTGTTTCTATATTTAATAATCTATTGTTATTTTGTAAAAATTCCTTCAAAAGTTACATTATGTCCAGCTACAGGATTTACTTCTGTTTTACCAGATTGATTCATATAACATTCATCTTCAATTGTTATTTCGCCATTTTCTCCAATTTTAAAGAATATATTATATTCATATCCATACCCAGTTTCACTACCTTCTTTTGTAGAAAAAACAAATCTTCCACCTTTTACAGCCTTAGCAGTTCCTTCTATTTGTCCAATATTTGGGCTACCAGCTACTGAGGTATAAATTGCATCAATAGAAAATTCAAATGAATTCCCTGTCGAATTTTTTATTTTCAATATACCTTCATATCCTGTACCTTTATCTCTATAATAATCACCTTCAGCAACTTTATTATTCGCTGATTCATCATATTCAAAAGCAGTTAAATGGCTATTGCCTGATGAGTTTGCACTTGATGAACTTGCTCCATTTGATGTATTTGTACTTGGAACTTCAACCTTAGTTTCTGTTGTTAAATTATAGAAATGCCATTGGTCACTAAAAGAATTATCTTTGTATACATCAAATACCATACTATAACCTTTATCACCTTTGAATCTGATGTAGTTTGATTTTCCACCATAGCCATCATCTCTATCAAGCTCTATTGTATAAGTTCCATCTTCATCATATGAAGCAGCTTGGGCACTCATGTCATCAAAGTTTGATTTAATATGAAATTTTCCTTCTGGTTTTAAAGTAATTTCACCTTTTAAAGTTTGACCCGGTGTATAACCTCCTTCACCAGTATAAGTATATACTCCATATTTTAATGTTGCATTTCCTACTTTTAATCCTTTACTATATTCTTCTGCTTTCTTTTTGTTCTCTAAGTCTATTTTGGCTGATGCTATTTGCTCTTTTTTGTTTTTTACTTCTTCAACCTTATTAGCAACAGATTCCTTGATTTCATCAGTTATTCTCTTAGAATCTTTTTTATAACTTTCTACAGCAGATTTTATCTCATTTTTTAAATCTTTTTCTTTTATATCTGCATTAAAATCTATTTGGATATTTTGTTTAATATCTGGTTTAACAAATATTTCGTCAAATTTATCAAGAGATATAGATTCTCCATCTGCAGTTTCTTGTGTAGTTGTTGCTTCATCTTTTTTTATGGTATAATCAGCTTCTAGCTCTGCAATATTTACATTCTTACTATCTTCTGATTGTGTTGAGCTATTTTTTAATGTTTCAGAAATATTTTTTAGCGAACTGTATGAATCTGAATCTGTACCCATACCATGGATATACCAAGAATATTCATCTTTTTCTATATTATATAAATATTCAACTTCTGATGGTTGTTTGTATGCTATATAATTAACTTTCTTTTTATCTGTAATTTGATAAACATTTACATATGAACTATTTTCTTTTTCATACGTCATTATCATTGTTGGATCTTGTCCTTCCTCTACTTCACAGAATTGTATTTTTGAATTTTTCATTCCAAGCATAACGCCATACTTTTCTTCTGCTTCTGTTAAATCATCTTCATTAACAGCCTCTTTTAAATATGCATAATAAGTATCTCCCCATTTACTTCCAGTAGATTCTTCTTCCTTATTCTTGTTCACAATAACAGCCACAATAATTGCTGCTACAATAGCAATTACCAATATAATTGGTAATATAATTAATAAAACTTTCTTTTTCATAAAAATACCTCCCAATTAAATAATATTTACATCCAACAAGCACATTATATCAAACTGTTTATTTTTATGAAATACCTTTTATAAAAAAAGAAAAACCCCGCCTAAGCTCTGCTAATAGCATTGCCTAGACGAGGATAAGTGAATTTGACTCAGCGATTTCAGAATTACTTTCCATTCTTCTTCGCCGATGCCGAGTTCTTTGCGGTTACGACACCTTTTTTGAGCTCACGCTCCCGCTTGCGCTGTTTGTCCCGTGCCTCAGCTGCTGCACGAGCCTTATTGCGCTCCGAAGTCTTCATAGGGCTACCTCCTCCCTTTTTAAGATGTTCCCCATTCTATCATGGTATATTTCATACGTCAATCTATTTATGAATATTTTTCCTTGATTTAATTCTCAAAATATTATATTCTATATGACAAACGGAGGTAACAAAATGAATAATTATTTAGACACATTAAATGATGAAATTAAAGAATATTTTAGTATTCTATCCCCTGAATTTCCTGAGTGGATGAATGACTATATAAATACACCAGAGCTGCAAAGAATTCACAAGATTTCAATGAGTTGTGGTACAGATTACACAAAAATATTTAATGTTAGATATTGGTATTCAAACCTAGACCACAGCATTGGTGTTGCTTTGATTGTTTGGAACTTTACAAAGGATAAAAAGCAAACTTTATCTGGACTATTTCATGATATTGCTACTCCAACATTTAAGCATTGCATAGACTTTATGAATGGTGACTCTGAGCACCAGGAATCTACCGAAGAGCGTACAGAGCAAATTATTCGTAATTCAAAAGAAATAATGGCTTTATTAAATAGAGATAACATAAATGTTGAAGAAGTTTCAGACTATCATATTTACCCAATTGCAGACAATGATACGCCGCAATTAAGTGCTGACAGATTTGAATACAACTTTTCAAGTGGTTTAGTTCTACATAGAGTTTGGGACCTGGATTCTATTAGGGAAATATATAATAACGTTACCATATTAAAAAACGAAAATGGTATTGTAGAGCTTGGATTTAAAGACCCTGCTATCTGCGAAAAATACATAAATGTTGTTTCTAATTTGTGGCCTACTTGGATTTGTGATGAAGATAGAACTGTAATGCAATTTATTGCAGATATTGTAAAATCTATGAATGTTAAAGGGTTCATTTCGATAGACGATTTATATGAGAAATCTGAAAAAGAAATAATTGATAAAATACTAAATTGCAAAGATTCATATATATCGGATGCATTTAAAAAATTCCAAGTTTCTTCAACAATAAAAACTTCAAATCAGCCATTTACAGATACATACTGCACGTCAGTAAAAACTAAAAAAAGATTTGTTAACCCATTGGCATTACAGGGTGAAACACCTCGTAGAATTTACGATATATCTGATTCTGCCAAGACTAACATAGACAAATACCATGAAATGTTCGATTCTAAACTTTCAAAATACATTGGATTAGATTTTGATTTTAAACCATATGAAATTTAACTTGAAGGTGCTTAATATACATCATAATTATCTGTAAAAATTGAAAAGAAAGGATTTAAATTTGTTATGAAATATGAAAATATTTTAATGCCGGATTATGACCACTGTATTCTAGGCATTACATCTTCTATTTTAAAGTATTACAATGCTGAATCAAAGTGTAGGTCAAATACTGCCTTAGACAAGATTTTAGCAAAGAAAAGATATAAAAACATTATTTTTTTTATACTTGATGGTATGGGAGAATACATACTAAACGATATTTCAAAAGAGGGGTTCTTTAACAAGCACAAAATTGATTGTGTTACTTCGGTGTATCCTTCAACAACAACAGCTGCTTTAACATCATATTATTCTGGCAAACCACCTTACGAAACTGGATGGATTGCTTGGTCACAATATTTTAAAGAATATGGTAGAGCTCTAGATATGTTTTCTCATAAAGATTCGTATCTTGGTGATCAATTGAAGAACCCTTTAAAAGAAGTTTTTAAAACAGATATGCATTATAAAAGTATTTTCGAGCAAATTGAGGAATCTTCTCCTAATGTAAAAGCTTTTGAGGTTGAACCAGAATATGCAGAAAGAAGGGCCAAAAGAAGTATTACTGCTGATAATATCGATGAATTAATTTCATCTGTTAATGATATTGTTACAATGCCTGGAGAAAACTTTGTACTTGCATATTGTGATTGTCCTGATGGAATTCTTCATAAATATGGAACTGATTCTGTAGAAGCCAAAGAATTTGTTTTTTATGCTGAAAATAAAATTCAAAATCTACGTTCCGAATTAGATGATGATTCTCTTATTATCGTCTCTGCAGATCATGGACATAAAAATATTGATAAGGCTTATACAATATTAGACTATCCTGAATTATTGGAATGCTTAATCATTCCTCCTTCTTTTGAATCTAGAGCTCTGAGCTTTTGGGTAAAAGAAGATATGAAAGGAACATTTGAAGAAAGATTTAATAAATACTTTGAAAATGAATTTTGGTTAATGACAAAAGAAGATTTTCTTGAAAAATATAAATTCTTAGGAACCGGTACAAAGCATCATAAAATTGATGATTTTGTAGGTAACTATGTTGCTCTATCTGTTAGTGGGAGTATGATTAGATTAGAAACATTTTTAGCAGAAGGAAAACCAATAAAAAAATCTGCACATTGTGGATTAAGTAAAGAAGAAATGGCGGTACCTGTTATAGTTTTGTAAAAATGGGGACGGAGGAGAAAATTTTCTCCTCCGTCCCCATTTTTTATTTTAGGTACTTTATTACAAATGTTGTGCCCTTTCCTTCTTCAGAGCTAACAGTTACATATCCATTATTCTTTTCTATAACAGCTTTAGAAAAAGCCAGTCCAATTCCAACACTCCCGCTTGCTGACGATTTAGATTTATAAAATCTTTCAAAAATGTGACTCATATCTTGTTTTGAAATCCCCTCTCCCTCATCAATTATCTTTAGCTTCAAAAATACACTTGAATTTTCAATTTTAATATAAATGTTTGAGTTATCATTACTATGCTCTATAGCATTTTTAACAATATTAGTTATAGCCTGTTTTTGCCATTTATAGTCAGCAATTATTGTAGCATCAATATCACCATTAATTTGTATATTTATATTTTTTACTTCAAGTAATATCTCCAAATCCTCTTTAATTTCACTCAACAAGTCCATAATACAAAATTCTTTATCATCCATCTTAACTGTTCCACTATCAATCTTTGCCAAATTAAGTATTGAAACCACCAAATTCGATATCAAGTTAAATTGGCTATTAATTGACCTTATAAAATCATTTCTAATTTCATCATCCATAACAGGATTTTCTTCTATATTATCAAGCAAAATTCCTATGGAAGTTAGCGGCGTTTTTAATTGATGTGAAATATCTTCCAGGGCATTGGTTAAACCTTCATTTTCCTTTTTTGTATTCTCCGTTGTTTCCTTTAGTAAAATCGTTATTTTATATAATTCATTTGATAATTTCGACAGCTCGTCTTCACTGTTTTCCTCAATTTTTAAAGTATAAACTTTATTATTAATATCTTTTATGTAATTAATTATTTCTTCAATTTTTCTATTCCTTTTTTTGGTATAAACTGCAATATAAATTACAATTACTATTCCAAACATAATGGCTAGCAGTGCATATGCTATGCAAACTTTTCTACTAAATTCTTCCGCAGAGCCAAGAGCCACTGTAGAATTACTATACCCATATTTCTCTAAAATATTACTATTTGTAATATCCTTACTATTTTGTATTTTTTCAATTATAATTTTCTCATCTACATTTGGATATTCATCTTTTATTGCCATAACCATTGCTTCGGTTTCGGAATTTATTCTTATTTTAAATTTCTTTAAAATCCATTTATATGTACTAAAACCAATTAATACAAATATTATTGAAATAATAATTATTGGAAAAAATAATTTTTTTAATCTTGTATTACTCATCTTTCTAGCCATCTGCTCTATACCCAATTCCCTTTACTGTCTTTATAACATCTTCATCTCCCAGTTTTTGTCTTATGCGCTTTATATATACTGTTAAAGTATTGTCATTAACCACATTTCCAGCTATATCCCATATACGCTCTAATATTTTATCTCTTGAAATAACTTTGCCTTTATTTTGAAATAAGTATATCAAAATTTTTAGTTCCAATGGAGTAAGCATAAGCTCTTTGTCTTTAGCAAATACCCTATTAGCTTCTAAATCAATTTTAATATTTCCAATCTTTAATTCCTTTTCATCTTTGTTATATTTTCTGAGGGCATTATTGATTCTAGAAATAAGCTCTCTATTTCTAAAAGGTTTTACTACATAATCATCTGCACCTATATTAAAACCTTTAACAACATCATTTTCACTATCTTTAGCTGTTAAAAATATTATAGGTACATCATAGTTTTCTTTTACTTCCTTACATATATCAAAACCGCTTCCATCAGGAAGTGAAATATCCAAAATAATTAAATCAAAAACATTGTTATATACTTTATTTAGTGCTACATCCACGCTAGCTGCAGAATAAACTTCAAAATTTGACTGCTCTAATGTATATGTTAAACCTTTTACAATTAATTCATTATCCTCTACTAATAAAATTTTATTCATGTTACACTGCCTTTCTGCTTTTCCTGCCATTATTATAGTATAGACAAGAAATTTTTCCAATACTAATTACATATGAAAATAGACCTCTATTACGTATAAAGGTCTATTTCTAACAATATATTCAGGCTCAAATCCCAAATATTAACTTAAATTTTTTGCTCCGTCCCCAAATTTTAAATATTATCATTCCTTATTGTTTCAACAATATTTTGCTTATTTATTTGCTTCATTGAATACTTCATTGTAATTGAAACAATTATAAATATGAACACAACGCATATTAATATTGCTTTTATTGGTAAACTAAAACCAAAGTCGATTTCATTTGCCAAAATTTTATAAATTCCGTATGATGCAAGTGTGCCTATTGGAACACCTATAAATAGTGACTTCAAGCCATACATAATGCTTTCTAATCGTATCATCTTGTTAAATTCTTTCTTTGTCATTCCAATCGATTTTAACATTGCAAATTCCTTACTTCTTAAAATCATATTTGTTGTTATTGTATTAAACACATTTGTTATACCAATTAAACTTATTACAATTATAAATCCATACAAGAAAATAGATACCAAAATTAATACCCTATGCACCTGTTTAGATTGTTTATCTATATTATTTACATATATAGATTTAAATTTTTCATCCCTAGCTTTTAAATCAATTAGTTGCTCTTCCAACTTATCTGCTTCGTCAGTAACAATATATATGCCAGAATCATTTACTTCAAATTTATCTTTTTGGTAATAGTCTTCAGAAACAAATATTATTCCACCTAATGGTCTAGCTCCTTCATATCCTCTAAAATCCTTTTCTGCTCTATTAGTTATTTTTATATTTATATTTTCATTATTTTCGTTTTTACCATATGCAACCCCCGTTATAGAATCACCTGGATTTATATTGTATACATTGTTAATTGTCTTTTTACCCTTTTCACTGTGATGTACGTAACTATCTGATAATATTGCAATTTCATTTGCTTTTTTTGTATCTATATGGTTTTCTTCTAAATACTTGTTAAAATATGCACTATTTACAAATACAATCGATGTATTCATAGCTTTTTGACTAGTGTTATTCGAATTATTAATTCCCATTATTCCTTTTAAAAAGTCTGTGCCGTATATATCTGGATTAACATCCAACATGGAAACTTGGTATTGTGAGTAATCTTTAATAAGCGAACTTTTAATAATTTCATCAGTATTCTCATTGCCTTCTGCATATATGGATAAATTATAATCCATTTCTGTAAACATTACTTCAGACGCTTTAAAGCCATAATTTATAAATGCTGACAATGAAATAAAAACTACAATGCTTACAACTAATGAAATTACAGTAGTTCTATATTTCTTTTTACTTCTTTTTAGGCTCTTACTTGCTATAACCCCACCAATTCCAAAAAATTTTTTTGTTAGTTTTGATGTACGTAATTTCTTATTCTTTATTTTGATATCGTTATTACTTCTAATTGCTTCTATTGGAGATATTTTAGATGCTTTTATAGCTGGAATTAAGCTTGAAAAGAAAATAGTAATCCAGCCAAGTATAACTGATAAAATTGGCACAATTATAGGAATTGCATAGGTAAATTTTTCACCTAATGTTGCAAATTCATCCATCAAAAGCACATTAATTACTTCTACCAGCACCATTACAGCTATAATTCCAGATATAATTCCAATAGGGATACCTATTAACGCAATTATAAAACCTTCAAATATAACGCTCTTTCTAATTTGTTTTGCTGTAGCACCAATGCTAGACAACATACCAAGCTCTCTTACTTTTTCTGTTACAGAAATACTAAAGCTATTTCTAATTACGAACACAGAGCTTACAATAATAATACCAATTACAATGGCAGCCAATCCATAAACAACACCCATTGTTCTCTCCGACCAAGCTCCCTCATATTGTAACAACTGCACATTTAAGAAAAATTGCGTTTCTGTTCCTGTATCGCTTTTTAACGTTTCGCATATATTTTTATGGACTTTATTAAATTTTTTAGGATTTTTAGCTCTTACATATATATTATAGCTACTATCCTCTTTATTTATCTCATTATCCATAAGCTTAGTTATAACTGTATAACCAGGTGCTAAGTACGGCTCTAAAACGCTATTTACCCTTTCAATTATTCCTACAACTATATATTGTTTCTGCTCTAAATTTATAATTTGCTCTTCTAAACCATCTTTATCTGGTGAATATGATTCATTTTGTGTGAGTACATTTCCATTAGAATCCACTCTAGTTCCAACTTCCAAATTTAGTATTTCTCCTACTTTATATGACACTCTTCCATTTGTTTCTATTGTATTCGACACAATAATTTCATTATTATTTTCAGGCATTCTCCCATCTACTAGCCTAAACCCATTATTCTTCATTGCCACATCGTCCATTGCAACTACATTTAAATATGGTTTATACTCATTTTGAGAATTATCTAACTTAGCTGTTCCAATATTTTTTGAATAAAAAAAGTTTTCTACATTAACATTTTTCTCTATATACTTTAGTTCATCCTGCGGCACATTTTGGTAACAAACATGATAATTTCCATTTTCCGCAATTGTAAAATCAACCATAGATTTTTTAAAGCTCATGCACATTCCTGCTACAGCACATATAAGAGCTGTTGAAAGAATTACGCCTATTATGGTTACTATTGTTCTTTTTTTATTTTTCTTGAGATTTTGAATTGTTAGTTTATTCATAATATTCATAGCACTTCACCCCTTAATTTCTTTCATCTCTTATAACTTTTCCATCCTCTATAGTTATTACTCTATCTGCTTGCTTTGCAATTTCTAAGTCATGGGTAATTACTATAATAGTTTGATTATATTTCTTGTTTGACATCTTAAGAAGAGCTACTATTTCGTCCCCAGCTTTTGAATCAAGATTTCCTGTTGGCTCATCTGCTAAAATTATTGCAGGGTTATTAATCATAGCTCTACCAATTGAAACCCTTTGTTGTTGGCCTCCTGATAGTTCATTTGGTAAATGATTTTCCCTCTCTTCTAAACCCAGAGTCTTCACTAATTCTTTTAGTTTAGTTGGGTTTACGGTATCTCCGTCCAATTCAACTGGTAAAGTTATATTTTCCTTAACATTTAATATTGGTATTAAATTGTAAAACTGATAAATAATTCCTACCTGTCTTCTTCTAAAAATTGCTAATTTATCGTTATTCAGAGAATATATATCTTTTCCTTCTATGTACACTTTACCTGATGTTGGTCTATCAACTCCACCTAGCAAATGTAATAAAGTTGACTTACCACTTCCACTAGCACCTACAATAGCTACAAATTCTCCCTTATTGATTGAAAAAGAAATATTATCAACCGCAGTGACTTTGTTTTCACCCTTTCCATATGTTTTACACAAATTTTCAACTTTTAATATCTCCATAAAAACCTCATTCCTTCTCTCCTCTGCTATTGCTCTGTGCAGAAGACATAAATTTATTTTTTTACTTAACAAATTTAGTATAACATTTTAAAGTGACATTAAAATGACAATACAAAAAATATAGGCGAAGCATAAAATATTACTTCACCTATATTTTTACCTTATTCTTAATAGTACCTCCCTATTTTTTATATCTTTCCGCAATTACTCTTACAAGCTCTTTTCTACTTATAAATTTTGTTGTCTTTGCTTTTAAATTTTTAAATTTAAAAAAGTCAAAATTTTCCGATAATAAATCTGCAGTTTTTTTATTGCCCGCTATAAGTATATTATAGCCATTTAATATATCCATTATATTTACGCTTATGTATTCAATGTCATTTTTTGCACTTACTCTATCTAAAATAGCTCTAATTTCAGATTCGTATTTTAATAAAAATTCTTCCGCATTCGCAATTTCTAGTTGTCCTATTGACCATTTAATTTTAACCATAGGATTTTTAAAGCCTATTTCCATTTCATTTTCTATATTATCACCTATTTCAGACTTTTTTATAAAAATTTCTTTTGTAATTTCATCGGTTAGCTCTGGCACCTTTTCTTTTAACCATGTTGCTATTTCTATATCTCTTAAGCTAGTTAATTTTATCTTCAAATTCATAGTATTAGAAATTATTCCATAATATAATAATATTGCAGACTCTTTTGAAATTTCTATATTTTCATTTTTAAATCTTTCTGCAATTAAAGTAGCTGCAGCTCCAATTAGCTCTATTTGGCAATTTACTTTTGTATTATTATCTAACCATGGTCTTCTAGGATGGTGGTCAATTATTTGAATGATTTGTTCCTGTGTAATCCCTTTTGGTATAAAGTTTAGTTCATTATTATCAACTATAACAATTTCATCATCTTTACTAACTTTATTTGCGCATTTCAATTGAATTTTAAACTTTTCTAGAACGATTCCAACCTCTTTCTTTGGTGTTCCTTCAAAATAATATTCTGCTACTTCCCCTTTTTTTCTTAGAAATTCTACATATGCATACATTGAACCAATACCATCCATGTCTGGATCTATGTACGATGTTACAATCTTTCTACTATTTTTATTCATCACTTTTACCTCCCTAAATACCTTTACATGATTTTAAGACAAAATTACCTCCTTCTATAAAAATTACCAATCTCCATTAGCTTATTACAAAAGTTAAAGAGCACTAAAATACCAAGTATTTTATTAATACTTGGTATTTATATGACTTATGACTATACTCCATTAATAGTTTAACCTAACTTTTGCAATACTTACAATGATAAATCATATAAATACTCAAAAAAGTAGAGTTTGACTACTGTGTTCGGAATGTTTACAGGTATCCCTCTAAATTTATATGTCGATTTTACCACCTATAATTTGCTTTTGTCAACGATATTTTAAGTAACCATGCATATCATCACAATATGCATGGTTCTGTTTTGCTCTAATTACCCCATTTTCTATTTATATTTTCTTTTTCCTTCTCTTTTAATGCTGAAAATAAGTCTATATTTAGCTTGTTACATATGGTACTTAATACAATAAAAACATCCGCTACTTCACTTTCTATTGTATCGTAATTACCAATTTTATTCTTATCTATGGACATTGTTGTTTGCTCTTTTCGTATAGCTTTAGCTAGCTCTCCGATTTCTTCTGTTAATAATAGCATTGTTTGCTCTAATTTTTGTTTATCAAAGCCTCTTATTTCTATTACTTCTTTTATATATTTTTGAACTTCTCCTAGTGTATTTTTATTGTTTAAATTTTTCCATAAATCTATTTGTCTATTTTCCATTATTCCTCCTGCTTTAAGTTTATCTATAATCCTCAATCAATGCATTTTCCACATAAAAACTTCTATAGCATAACTACACCTTTAGTTTTTGGATAAAAAAATGGCGCAGTCTAGAGGATTCGAACCCCCGAAGGTGTTACCCTTACTTGTTTTCGAAACAAGCGCATTCAACCACTCTGCCAAGACTGCGTATACGTAGAGATATGTATAATAAGCATAAACTACATTAACTTTTATTGCAATACCTCTCTACAATTTATTTTTAATTCTTCTTTTTTAAATTTCTAATAAAATCAACTAATTCAGCATTACAGTTATTTTTAACAATTATATAACCCATATTCATACCTCTTAAAATATAAAAGTTTGTATCTGTTTCTACTACTTTGTATATATGTTCATATTTAAGTTTACTATTACTTTTTTCTGTTATAATTTCTAGCTCATTTTCTAGGAATGTAAATTTAAGGTCCATGTCATGTATATCAGGAGTTGTATTCCACATTTTATCAATCATTTTATTGCATGCTTTGTTTTTAGAAAAAAATAAAGTACAAATTATCACTAACATTCCAATGGGATAGGTTAAGTTCTTTGATAAGTAATACAGAAAAATTGACATTAAAACTAAAATAACTACAAGATCACCTATTCCTTTAAACACTTTTTTCTTATACATTTCATTTTCATATTTCTTAAATTCTTCATAAGTATACTTAGTTTCTGTTTTATACATTATACATAACTCCTTCAATTTATATTATAATTGCAATTCTTCGTTTTGATTCAATTTTGGTGAGTAATCTATAATTTGCTTATTATTATATTTCTAATTCACAACACCAACTGAATTTTACTCCTTTTATTTAAATTTATCAAGTACTTTTTTGTATTAGTATTGTTTTACTTCTATACTCCTTTGTATCGTAAGAGATACCATCTACAGCATATATACCTCCAGCCCTCCTTGGACGCCAACCATTTCTGCGTGCAACTTCCTGTGCAGCGGTTTCAGCAAGCAAAACAATTTCTAGTACTCGTTCATCTTTGACCGCCGGAATTCTTTTGAAGTCAATTTATGTAAATCGTTTTTCCCGCTCTCATTGTTTGTAGACAGGAATAGCGTAGGTTTTACACCCTCGCTTGCTCTGCTAACCTCTGAGAGCAAATACTTCAAAAGCCTTGTTAACTTCTGACAACCTGTAGCCATCCACAATGTAGGAATACTTTCCCCATTCCACATTGCAATAACAGCAACTACAAAAGCTACAATATATGCAATGTTGTCTAATCCCTTTATCTTCAAGCATATGCTGATATTGCCTCATTTGGTATTGCCATCCCTGATCTGAATGGATTATGCAACTTCACCATTATATAAATCTATCATTGGAGATAAATACAATTTCTCATTATTAACTTTAAATTCTGTTATGTCTGTTACTAATTTTTGATTCGGTCTTTTTGCTTTAAAATTACGTTTTAATAAGTTATCTGCTATTTTTCCTATTGTTCCTTGATAAGAATTATATCTTCTCTTTGGTCTTTGAATACTTTGTAATCCCATTGTTTTTATCAATCTAAATACTGTTTTGTGATTGATTCTAAAACCTCTATTCTTCAATTCTAATGTGATTCTACGATATCCATAACGACCTTTATTTTCATGAAATATTGATAATATTTCATCTTTTATTTCTTTATATTTATCATCTCTGTTTAATCGCTTTAAATGATAATAAAAAGTACTTCTTGGTATTTCTGCTAATTTTAATAATTCTTTCAAGCTATATTTCTGCCTTAATTCATCAACAACAATTACTTTTTCTTGTTCTCGCGCTTGATTCTTTCCTGAACTAAGGCATTTAATTTTTTTAAGTACTCATTCTCCATACGAAGCCTTTGGTTTTCTGCGATTAAATCTTCTTCAACTTCTTTATTTAAATTTTTCTTTTTTGGTTTAGAACTCATATTTTTTGACCTTCCACGTCGTTCTACATACAAACCTTGTGGCCCTTCCTCATAATATATACGTTCCCATTTACTAACTATGTAATCTCCTGATAAATTAAAACGAATTGCTGTTTCTTGACATGATAAATGGTTCTCATGCATGAATTCTACCACTTTTTGCTTGAAATCTCCACTATAACTTGACTTCTTATTTTTTAATAATCCGGCATAACCATTTTCTTCACATTTTCTAACCCATCTGACTACTGGTGCAAATGCCACTCCAAAATGATCGGCTACGTTTTGATACCCAACATTATTTTCTAAATAATAATTCACAACTTCTAATTTAAATTGACTCGAATATTTGCTCATAAAAATGAACCCTCCTTGTTAAACTTTTTTTGTCTAACAATTTGGGTTCACTTCAATGTGAAGTATCTTATTTTCATTCTATAATAATTCTTTTCTTAGCTCTTCTCCGCTTTTTTTTGACATATATGCTGGTGGAACATCTAATATTGTCTTAGCACCGTATTGCCCTTCTTTGTTCATTCTGTATGTTGCCCTTGCTAAAGCTATTAAAACTGAAGCTGTGAACTCTGGGTTTGAATCTAATTTTAACGAATATTCAATAATTTGTTTGTTTCCATCTCCAGTTTCTCCACTATGAATTAC
Source organism: Clostridia bacterium (assembly GCA_017404545.1). Lineage (GTDB taxonomy): Bacteria > Bacillota > Clostridia > TANB77 > CAG-508 > CAG-492. Next base: position 14,810 of record JAFRCC010000020.1, on the reverse strand, counting down.
AAAACCACCATGTGGCATTTTTGAATGATTTAATTTAAGCTCTTCCTCCGTTATAAAATGTACTGTTGTTTCATACTCATCAAAATAATTTGGCATTGTTTTTATTTGTCTTTCAATTTCTGCTTTATCTGCGCCATCTTCTGCAACTACAAAACATTCTCTTAGGTGTTTTTCTCCTGTTTTAAGATTTGGATTTTCTCCATTTCTTACTCTATTCATTGCATCTTCAATAGGAATTGTGTATTGCTTAGCATCCTTTACTCCTGGAACTCTTCTTATTGCATCTGAATGTCCTTGGCTTACACCTTTTCCCCAAAATGTATATGTGTTTCCGTTAGATAAAATGCTGTTTGCGTATACTCTCATAACCGAGAACATACCTGGATCCCATCCTCCAGAAATCAATGATGTTGTACATGCAGATTTTGCAGCTTCGTTTACTTTACTGTAGTACTCTGGTATTTTTGCATGTGTATCAAAACTATCAACTGTATTAAACATACTAGCAACAGTTGGAACTTGCTCTGGCAAATCTGTTGCTGATCCACCGCACATAATAACAACATCAACTTTTCCTTTCCAATTTTCCATTTCTTTCATATTTACAACTGGAGTGTTTGAGTTTATTTTTAACGACTGTGGCTCCCTTCTTGTAAATATTGCTGTTAAATCCATGTCTTCTGATTTAACAATTTCTTTTTCTACTCCTCTTCCTAAATTTCCATACCCGCAAATTGCGATTTTTATTTTATTACTCATGATTTTTTACCTCCTAAATCACTTGTATAAACCGATAAACTACTTAATTAAGTACGTTCATATTTAGAGCCATTATATTATACGTTTGTTGAAATATCAATAATTTAAGTTATTTTTCGTAATGTTCTAGCCTATACATAAGTAAAAAAATATGCTGAGGAAGAAAACATTGTTTTCTTCCTCAGCATAGCTACTTTTATGTCTGTTAAATTGATGTCTTAGAAGTAGAGAATAATACTCGCTTTTGAAGCCTGCATACCGGCTTTGATAAACTCAAATTCTGCCCCACTGAGAACGCCGATAATTCCAGTACCAATTGCGATGGATGCTACAGGCTCGTCACCCGGAATGGCATCAAAACACTTCTTGATAACCTCTTCCTGATTCTTCCATCCATCCTTTTCGAGGGAATGACAGCAAAGTGCAAAAAACTCGATGCCATCTACCTCTTTGATAAGTACCGTTCCCAGCTCAGTCTTGCCTACGTGTGCAAGTTCCGGCCAGAATCTACTCGAAACTACACCTGCAAAGCCTGCGTCGTTTACTCCCTGGGTGTTTACAGCGAATGCAATCCGCTTTTCGTTACCCATAAGAATGTTGCCGCTTTTCTCCATGATAATCATGAATACTCCTCCAATCTAAATTTTTACTATATGCGGTTTGCGAACTTGTTAATTATACTTATTTTTCTTTTTTATGTCAAGTTTAACTTAAATTAATTTTAAATTAATTTTAAATTTGCTCTCTTCGTAATATCTTGTTTCTTGATTTGCTCAGCTCTATAGGATTTAATATTATATTCACATTTACCATCAAACCTTATTGTTACAGATTTCGTATAGTTAGTATCATTTTCTGGTTCAAGTTCTTCTATAATTAAACTTGCACCCGTCTCCTTCAAGGTTTCAAATGTTGTCATAAAACCTATACCCGTGCCACCAGATTCTTTATGTGTTGTTGCAGGCTCTAGTCCCAGCTTTAACAGAGTATTTATTTCAAATTCGATACCTGTATCGTATATACAGAGCTCATATGTATCGCTCTTTATTCCTAAAATCACAAAAAGCTCTTTATTGGTATTTCCACTAAAATTAATTGCAATTATTGCATCACGAATATGGTCTCCAATTAATGTTTCTAATTTTGTTTTTTCTATTAAGTTGTTAACTAAGTAATGAATATTCCCGTTAACTTTTAGTTTGAAATTTATATTATCTTTTTTACATTCGCTTTGCATATACGTAAACATATCATCAATTTCTTTTATATCAGTTTTAGGCAATTCATCTAAATTTTTGAGCTCATTCATTTTCTTTGAGTGTTCCTCTGTTATTTCATGAATTCTATTTATAATATCAAGGTCTTCGCCCGCTTCAACATTTGATTTAGCTGTAATATTTTTAACAGCAAGCTCCAGTGATTTTTGCCTATTATAAAATTCATGGTTAATCTTATTAACTCTAAAAGCTTCTTCCGTGAGTTTCTTTATTTCATTATCCTTTTGTGCAAGCTCTTCTTTGTATTGATTTATTGTATCGTTAATTAATTTTTGCTTATAGTACATTACTAAAATCTTTTGTATTGTTATAATCATACAGATTCCAAGGATAGTAAAGTAAAAATATATATTCCTAAATACTTTTCCATAATTACTTCCTACAAATCCATACACCAAAAACACAATCAAACTTATATTAAATAATACAATATCTATATATTCATTACCATTTTGTAGAAAACCTAACCCGTTTCTTAATTTTCTCAATTTAAAAATCATGAACATCAATGATAAATAAATGATAACTGATAACAAAGCATTTGTAAATTTATTATCTATACTGAGAAATTTTTGTAGAATAAATTCTATAGTTGCTGCAAATGTAAACATAATATAAGATAGTGACATGGAAATAATGACACCCATGAGTATATTTGACAATCTATATTTTGTTATACATTTTAGGAATATCACCTGCAGTATATACGTAATCATAACAGAAAAAACAATATCAAAATTTGATTTAATAACAAAATGTACGACAGCTAATAAAATATTAAAAATAATTAAAGCTATACTTACTTTCTTTGTAGCTTTTTTATTCATAAATTTAAAGAGCATTATCACAGTAGATATATTTAAAAATATATTTTTCATAAATAAGTTTATTATATCTACATCCACGTATAATCGCATAATAGATTCCTCCTTTTACTGAATAAATCTATTATATAATATAAGATAAAAAGCAATCAATACTATAATATAGTATTAATTGCTCTAATTTATTATAGTCCTAAAATATATCTAATCCATTCTTCAAAGCTCATTCTACTCACCTCCATTTTCCCTTATCTAAAGGAAAAATATCATTCGTAGTAGGCTTTACGAGTGATATTTAGAGGTGCATTTTTCTGGCAAAAAATCACTTTTTGTTACAAAAAATGAAAACATAATAATAAAATTTTATGTACACATAAAACTTTATTAAAATTCATTTATTCTTTTTTTCAGGTACAAAAAAAAACATATAAGTCAGAAACTGCAAAATGTTAAAAACATTTACTATATCTAACTTATATGCTTTTTTAAACTTAATTATTATAAACACTTCTTAATCTTATCAGAATAATAATAAATAAATTCCATGGGTGTTGGCACACCTGTTTCGTAGTTTATTCTTGCAGTGTACAAAACACTCAAATCTTCTATTGATGAGATTCTCCATGCATGTAAAATTGCATTCTGCATAGCTCTGCTAATTGTGCTACTTGCTCTTTTATACTTGCCCACCAAATACTGCACAACGGAAATATTACTACCATTACCATTGTCTTGTATAACGAAACAAATTCCATCGAAAAGGTACTTTCTTCCTTTCAAATGAGTACTTACACCAATTAAATCCAGCTCTTTATTGATAAGATCCGCCAATTTATCATTAACATCATCATTACTCATGTTCGCGCCAGAAGTCACTATGTTATTTTTATTTTCATAGCCTTGCAATAATAACAAAGTGTTCAAAACATTTTCATGAGAAAAATTAGCTTGATTCTTGTAAAATATAAAATCTACCTTATTTTTATGAAGAAAATTGTAAATAGAATCTGAATATATATTTGTAGTTACAATAATCTTAGGGAAATGCTCCAAGGTCATCTGCTTTGCATTTTCTATAAATTCAAGTCCACTGCCTTCTCCATTTGTTAGTTCTAAATCTAAAATAATTGCATCCGGTTTATATTTACGAACAAGTTTTATCGCTTCTGTTGACGAATTAGTAGTTGCAACAAGCTTTATTTCATTTTTGTTTTGTATGATTCTTTCAAATATTTCACACTCATTTTTATCATCTTCAACTAAAATTACTTTCATAAGAGATTCCATTCCTTTCTCGCTTCGCTCTGTGGCATACGCAGCAACCGAAGATTAATTGTTTCAGTCTATTTTACATTTTTTCACTTTTTATCATTTAATGTCATATTTTGTACTTATTGCATATCATACACCATTTTCCGAATTTAATTAAACTACATATAGATTAAGTTTTAACCAGAAGTATAAAAAAATTGAAAAGGAGCAATATAATTTATGAAAGAAGAAATTGGAAAGAGAATTAAAAATATTCGTGAAAATATGGGAATGACAAAAGAAGATTTGGCGAAATTACTTGGTATATCTGGACAATATTTAGGGATGGTTGAACATGGAAAGAGCTATTTATCTGTAGAAAAACTAAAAATTTTATGTGATTTTACTAATTTATCGTCTGACTTTATTCTATTTGGTAAAGATTATAATTTGCCAAATAATACAAAAAATATTTTATCAGAATTTACTGAGGAGCAGTTGAAAGCAGGGTGTGATACATTACAAAAATTAGCATTACTAATAAAAAAGCTTTGATTACACCCTATGTTATAACTTTTAATTCAGTTATATTATTCTTTTCTGAAAGTGTTATTTTGATTTGAAAGTATTATATTGACTATGTGTAACTTTACTGCTAGAATATGAAAGAAAATTGATTTACAAAAGGAGTTATACATATGTACCACACAAAATTAAAAGAAGATGCAATATATTTAAAAAAAATATCAAAAGTAAAAAAAACACCAGAATATATTCAAAATCAAATGCAAATTGATTGCATAAAAAAAGTTTTAATAGAGCATTCTGACGTACCAGAAAAATTAATAGATTGGTTGATACAATCTGTAGAGCAAAATGCCACACTTATTGCAACTATTCAAAAAGAATATAAATAGTAGCAAATAAAAAGCAAAAATAACTTGAATGTTAACAAGAAAAGTAGTACAATACAGCTATTGTTGTTATTTTGAAACCAATAAGATACATTATCTTGGAGGTCTCAAAACCTCCAAGAAACTTTAAGGAGGTTATTCTTATGATGTTTGGATCATCAAAAGAAAAGTTTTCAAATTCAGCATTACCTGAAAAGCCCAAAATTTACCTTGCTGGACCTGACGTTTTTTACCCTAATGCAAAAAAAATCGGTCAAATTCACAAAATGATGTGTACACTTAACAACGCAACAGGATTGTTCCCACTTGATAATGAGGTTGACACTAGCTTATCAGTACAGGAACAGGCACGCCAAATTGTACAAGGCAATATCCGGTTAATTGAACAGGCCGATATAGTTTTAGCAAATCTTACAAATTTTCGTGGAACTGCTACTCATCTGTGCTGTGACTCTGGGACTGCGTGGGAATGTGGTTTTGGTGTTGCTCTCAAAAAAATAGTAATTGGCTATACCTACACACCTGGAAGTGTACCGCAGGAAATTGTGGACGACATTCATGTTTTGTTTAATTTAAGTGAGAATGAAAATTTATTTTCTGTATTTGCTTTATTAACCAATGTAGCAATTCGCAATATTACAGCTACGCCACCGGAAGATAACATAAGAAAATATAATTTGGATCCTCCATATTCGGACATTCATGATGCTGACCCTGTAACGTCATTCTATCTTGGAATGCAAAAAGGACTTGGAAAAAAATGCACTGCCAGCCTCTCTGATAAGCGAAGCTTGATAGAGAAATATGGTACTGTTGACGAAAACGGAAACAGCGTTGAAAACTTTGAATGTGCCGTCAATATTATGATGGCAGTAACAACCGACATTAAGTAACATTTTTCGGGAAAGAGCCTCCAATATATTTGGAGGTTTTTTTTTTCATTAATATACTTTACATTATTAACATAATTTGATATAATTAATGAGTTGTATGAGCAAAAGCTTGTACTAGTTGATTAAAACCGAAGGCCAATTGGCCGTGCTCACCGCATACGCGGAAGAAAGGATTGTTATTATGAGCAAAAAATTCATTTTACCACAGCGGCAAGAAAGTCATGAACGCTACGAAGCGAACAGGGCAGTAAACACTTGCATTTCGGAATCATTTCATGCTTCAATGGTGAATGTAGTATCAGCTATGCAGACCAAAGTTGAAGTGGATTTTATCCCTTCTAACATGGTAATTGCATCCGACGCAATGGATATTCCCTATGGTAGCTCCACACTTGGAGTATCTGGATGTGCCGTATTTTGCGTCCATGACGCACTCACATACGCAAGACGTTCAGAATATGAGAAACTTTCTATTAGAGAAGTGGCTCAGGAAGTGGCAAACAAAGGATATTATGAACCTGGAAAAGGAACATACCACAACCTTTTTGACCACCTCGGTGCACGCAGAGCAACAGATGTACAGGACATTTTCGATGCTCTTTGCAAGCGTGAACATGCCATTGTTACCTTTCTTGTGGACAACGCTGTGTACAATGGTAGAGACGGCAGACACTTTATCAATGCTGTGTATTACAAAAATGGTGATTTTATTATCAATGATTCCAGTATTGGTGTAACACTTGCCATTTCTGCAAAAACCATTCTTCAGGCTGTAGACATTGCTTGGATTTGGTAATTTTTTCGAAAGCAATCTAAAAAAACAGAAAGGCGTTAGGACTATCCTAACGCTTTTTCCATTATTATAGCATGCAATATTTATCGAAATATAATATTTCAAAACTTTTTTATAATTGCTCTCCTTAATTAAATAATATTTTTATTGCTTCATATTTTTATTACATCCACTTTGAAGCTTCTTTTCTAACAAAAAAGCTTTCACTATATGCATAACTATTTCTTCTAGCTTTCATCAGCATTTTTCTTCCTTCTTTACTTTTTGTATATATTAAAGTACCTTTACACAAGTTGGAATTCCACTGATTTAAAAATACAATTGCTTCATTTTTATCGTTGTCAAAAATATCTGGTACGTTAAAATATGTATCCTTACTTACATTAGTTTTCTTTCCCACTAAAATAATGTACCTTGTATCTGCTACCTTGCTATACACCTCTTCAAAGCTCCTAACAAATAAATTATTTTCATATACAGTTGCTCCCTTTAAATAGACTTTGTAGAAAATCTTTCCATTTAATTCAAATTGTTCAAATTCATTACTAACCAGTGCTCTGTTAGTTTGTAATTTCTTATTTACCACCATGCTATTTAAAATAACTTTACCTATTTGCTTTATGTAATTTAACGGATTCATATGTCTAATTATTCTTATAAGATAAAATACAGCTATAAATATATTTATAATATATCTTCCTATCGAATTTGAAATTCCAACTATTGCCATACAAATAGTTATTATGATATTAGCTATTAACACCGAAAGTAAAAATTTTTTAACATCCATAGTTAAAAATACCTTGGTATTAATTTTAAAATCTCCATTTAGTTTATCAACCATCTTTATATTGGTTCCACCAAATAAATCTATAATTTTCTTCCATCTAGAAGCCATTAAATCTCGATTTAAAGCAATGCTATACATTTCTTCATTAACTTTTTCATAATTCTTTTTTAATTCTTTCCTATCTATTATGCTAAGTCTTTCCATTCCATTTTGTATTACATCTTCGTAATAGGCAATTCCAACAAAACCACTAAATCGTCGCTCTAATAGGTCCAAATCTGTAAAATCTATATTATTATTTCCTAAATCGGCTAAACTTGCTAAATGCCATATATTTGCTGTTTTATTTTGTGCTCTACTCTTTCTAATAGCTCGTCCCCTCATTTGATTTGATAACATATAAGATCCAACATAACTTGCTAAAATTAGGCTATTAACTGCTGGAGCATCCCAGCCTTCTCCTAAAAGGGCAACAGTTCCTATTATTACATTAATTTTTTTCTGATTAACACATTCCGTTACAATCTTTACAATAGCAGTTTCAACTTTCTTGCCACCTTTTATTACCACATAATTATTATCAATTACTAAATCACTATATATACCATCATTACCAATATTCATAGATTTTAGCTGTTCATCTATATATGGAATTAATTTTTTAGGTATAACTTTAAGCTTTCCAGTAAGAATTGCCATATTTTCACAAACTTTTTTAGCAAGTAAACGTCTAAATATTGGTACAACTCCAATTTTGTTTATGTTTTCCATACTATAATCTATATAATCGCTTCTTACGTAGTCGGCCAGTATTACCATACTTAAATTTTCTTTTAAAGCTTCATATTCTTTACTAACAATCTTATCTATACTATCCATTTTAGCAATACTACTAGCCATTATTTTTTTTATTGCGTTTACATCATTTAAATATACATTCTTCTTTTCAGCACAACCCAATATTTCTAAATTCTTTTTTAAAGCACCTATCAAAGCCTCATATTCCTTAAAATCTTCCTTATGCGTATATAGTACATTCTTTAGTAAAATCTCCGCCCACTTTTTATCAAATTGAGGTATTAATAAATTATTAGATATTAATTTTACCAATCCCTTGTCTATATTTTCACCTACAGAATTCAAATATATTATCATACTTGAATAAAACTCTATATCAGATAAAATAACCTCTTCATTCTTCTGCCAATCTTTAAGAATACTATTCGATTTTAGCATTTCAGAAAATTCTTTATTCTGTTTTAGGCTTTCAAAAAAAGAATCGATATTTTCTCTTATCTCCTTAATTTCATTTGCTTCTGCTTTTGTTACACCATTAAATATTACATAATCTTGGTGAGGACATAAATCTCCTGTTGCCACCAGCTCTGGAACTGAAATTTCTGCATCTATTGTTCCACAAACCTCCTCATACCTTTTCCACTCGTTTTCATCTACATCATATGGAGGCGTAGCTGTTAACGATATAACTCTCACATCATCTACACTGCTTATTACTTCCGATAAACTTTTCCACCATTCAGCTCTTAAGTGATGCGCTTCATCAAGCACAATAGTTTTTATTTTTTTATCCTTTAGTACTTTAACTAAATCATAATCAATTGCTTCCGTTTTTATTCTAGTATTTGATTCCTCTTCATCCATACCTGTTTCATCTTCTTTTATTTTCTTTTTATTTAAAGCATAATGCAAGGCTTGGTATGTTGCCACATTAAATTTATTTAAATTATATATATCATCGCTTATAAAATCTACTTGCATTCCATTTGGAACAAAAGCTTCTAAAAAACGCTCTTTCCATTGATTCTTAATTGTAATTGTTGGAGTTAGTATTAAAACATGCTGATTTAATCTACAAATCATTTCTAATCCCAAAGTTGTTTTTCCAGAGCCAGGAGCTGCTACAATATTTATTTTCTTATCTCTTAAATGTTTATTAAATTCTTTTAATACATCTTCTTGGTACTTTCTCCAGCTGGCTTTGAACTTACACCTTTCTAAAAACACAATATTCCCCCCCCTCTTTTTATGCTTTATATAGATTATTTCTCTTAATATAATCCAATACTTTTTCATCCAAAAATTCCTTCGAATTATCTGATTCGATATTTGCTCTTATATATGTTGACGAAATTGGAAGGTAATCAAAGTTATCTATAACAATGAAGTTATCTTTTTTATTAAATCTTTCAACGTATTTGTTAATATCAATATTGTCTCTATTTACAACAATAATATTGTATTCCAACAAATGGTCTATATTTTTCCATTTGTTAAAATTAACTATATTATCTGCTCCCATTATTAGGAATAAATAATCCATAGGATATTTCTTTTCAAGTGCCTCTAAAACCTGGTATGTGTATTCATACTTATTTAGTGTTGTAGAAATTTCTATTTGCTTGTTTTTTACAAACTTGCACATTTCAATTCTATCTTCTAAAGAAGCTTCTGGTGATTTATCCCAGTAATCACCTGTTGGAACAACAATAATTTTATCTACTAAATTGTATTGCAACAAATATTTCATAATATGGATATGTCCCTTATGAATTGGGTCGAATGAACCAACAAACACACCAACTCTAGGCCTTTTATATGCAGGTATACTGAACTTGTGTTTATTTGCTGCGTGCATTTTTGCAATTTTATCTTTTATATCTCTGCTCAAAGGCTTAGCATAAATATATTTTTCTATATCGTCATACGTTATTCCCATTTTATCTTCATCTGACTTACCAGACAATCCATCAGAAGGTGTTTTATATAACACTTTTTCTGGAACATTTAAATATTCACCTATTTTTATCACCTCAGAAACAGTAAAATCTGAAATTACTTCAAAATCGTGAACTTGATCTCCGCCTTTTGTGAAATATCCAACATACAATTCACTTTTATTTGATGTTCCAGCAACAACATAAGTTTTCCCCTTTAGTGATGAATACATTGCAGCCAAATAATATAATGTAGCCATTCTAAATCTTGGTCTTACATTTATATCGCTGTTAATTATATGATTGTTCACATTTTCAATGTGAAGATCATTAATTTCTCCTTTAAATGTATCAAAAGTTTTGGTTAAATCCACATTAACAAGTTCAATTCCATAATAATCTGCAATAAGCTCTGCATCGCTTTTATCTTCATTTTTGGAGTGGCATGGCATTGTAACTCCAATAACATTTTCTTTTCCAATAGCCTGAACAAGAACAGCCGTAACAACAGCACTATCTTTTCCACCACTCAAACCAACAACTGCACCTTTCAAATTGTTATTTTTAAAATAATCTCTTACAAACTTAATTACATTTTCCGTTTCTTTTTTACTATTGAATCTCATAATTTATCTCCTCACTAAATGTTGTATTTAATCTGCAATCACTTTCATAGCTACATATAATTACATCATTTATACCACAAATATAGCTATTTCTCAATTAAATTTGTCCAAAAAACAAGCAACCTATTCTTAAATCCAAATATGAATCTAAAAATAGGCTACTTAAGTAAAATTACATCATTTTTCTTACAGTTATTTCAATTATTATTTATTTAAAAGCTATAAGCCCTATATGCTCTAATAATACCCTTAATCCTATTATTATAAGAATAATTCCACCTATAAGCTCTGCTTTATTTTGAAGCTTATCTCCAAATCTATTACCTATTTTTACCCCTATCAGAGATAAAGTGAATGTAATTACTCCAATAATAAAAATTGCAAGCCATATGTTAATTTCAAATAAGGCAAATGTTAATCCAACTGCTAAAGCATCAATACTTGTTGCTATTGCAAGTAATAGCATTGTTTTTATATCTATTCTATCATTTATTTTTTCATTATCATCATTAGTAGATTCCTTTATCATATTACAACCAATAATTGCAAGTAAAATAAAGGCAATCCAATGATCTATATTTTCTACAAAACCACGAAACGTTGCTCCCAAGAAAAAACCTATTATTGGCATTATTGCTTGAAATGTTCCAAAATATAAGCTAATTATATTTGCCTTTTTCCAATTCATTTTTTTCATTGAAAGGCCCTTACAAACAGATACCGCAAAAGCATCCATAGCAAGTCCTATTCCAACCCAAATTATTTCAAAAAAATCCATAATTACCTCACTAACTACATGAAATCAGTATTCTTTATTTCATTATATTTAAGAAGTAATCTTAAAGAACTAAAATTTGTATCGTCTTACATCGAAATTTTCATCAAATTCATATATCCTAGTTTTAGCTCCTTCATCTGCATCTTCTCCTTGGGAAACATTAAAGCGCCATACTTTATCAGTATCTTTATACGGAAGATTGTAAAAATCGTACTTACTATCATCATTTTCTGGCGCAGAAGTATCTATAGGTATTTTAACTTGTTCAAATGTTTTTGCACCATCTTTTGTAATATATAAATTACAATCATTTTTATTAGCCTTTAATAGCGTTATAAAACCTACCTTTTCATCTACAAAATTGATTTGACTCCCTCTTCCGAAAATCTTTTCAGGCTCATTTCCAAATCCGTAAAACACTGGTATCCATGTTTTTCCTCCATCTTCAGTTTTTAAAAGTCTTCCCCAAGCAGTACCAGATGCAACATCGTCAAAAACAAGCATATATCCCACTTTTGAAGATGGGAACTTTATACTTTTTATGCTTGGTTTTACTTCAATTTCTTCTTGATTCCAAGTTTTTCCCATATCATCTGAATATACAAAAAATCTCTTTTCATTGTAATTATAGTAAAAAAATGTTTTATATTCTGCTATCTGGTATTCTTCTTCCGCAAAATTTCTATCTTCGTAAATTCCTGGAACTTCTATTGCATTTTCACCATCGTAACTTATATATAACTTTTTATCTTTTATTTTATATCCATTTTTATCTACATGTATTTTGTTATAGTTTTCTAAATTGTTATTGTTTTTATATGTTACACATACAAATTCTTCTGGTACCGATGCTTTATCTAAAATTCTAAGTAAAGTTATTGTCCCGCCATCTTTTACAATATCGTTTACTCTATCTACTATACAATTTTTATTTAGTCCTATCACATACATTGGAACACTGCCTTTGTATAGCACTATAGCCGAATCCCCAAACTGCTTACATTCCGAAGTATCAAAAATTTCACTTATACCATCAATTTTAATTCGAATCTTTCCATCTTGTACGAATATTTTATTGTTGTTTTCGCTTTGCCAATCACCTAAAATCGTCGCTGTTACATGGTAATATGACATGTATTGATTTTCCGCTCTTATGCCATACGTTGCTACAAATGCTCTTAAAAATTTATCTTTATCTTTGTATATTATTGCACATATATCATCTTCAATCCATTGGTAATGAACTTCTCCTCTAGCTCCATACTCCAAGGAATTATGTTTTTTGGCCCATAATATAAATTTTGAATCTCTGAAGTAATTTATTTTTCCACTATCTTTATCTATTTTTAAGACTAATTCATTTCTCATATTCCTTGAAAAACTTACTATGCATTCTCGTTTTTGGACATTATTATTCATAAATATTACATTTATTATTGTAGTTAATACTAATAACGTTGAAGCTATAATATTTTTGATTCTCCCATTTTTTAATAATAATATAGTAGATAAAAATCCAGATACTATAATTATTTCATTTATTATATATAGTATAACATCCATTACATATTCATAGTTTCTCGGTTTAAACACAAATATATATGCTGTTTGTATAATACATGCAAAAATAAAAGTTAATCCCGATAATATACCAAATATTATCCTTAATTTTTTTAATTTTTTTCTTCTTTTTTCTTTTAAATTTTTGTACTGCTCTATCGCATCTTTTACTGCTTGTTCAACATTTATTTCTTCCTTTTTACCTATTTCGCTATTTAGTAGCTCTGATGTTGATATTCCAAAGATTTCTGCTAATGGCTTAATTATTGTTATATCTGGAAAGCTTAAACCCCTCTCCCATTTTGAAACTGCCTTATCTGTTACATTTAATTTTTCCCCAAGATCTTTTTGTGTTAAACCTAAATTTTGTCTTTGCTCTTTAATAAATTTTCCAAACTTTTGATTATCCATACGTATTCCTTTCACTTTTTATTTTGTGAATTCATCACAAAAATTTTATCACAATGTTTAATAAAAATTTACTATCACTTTTTAATTTTTGCAACCGACTATTGGTAGAGTTTGGAAAAAGCTATGATAACTATGTTTTGCGGATACAAAAAAATAGAAGTAGAATTTTGAATCTACCTCTGTATATTAATTATAACCTTATATATTTTATTCTACCATAGCAGCATTTTCTAGTTTTGTTCCACCCCATTCAACAGCAACAAAACCTTTTCTTTCTACTGAATTTAGCTGTTGCTCTGGAATTTCTATCTGCTCTTCTAATGGCTTCCAAATCATCAAAACTCTTATTAGTGTATCTGGCTCTGTTGAAAATGTTAGCGGCATGTTTTCGTTTATTTCCTCTTCAGTTGCAAATCTTACATAGTTATATTTGTTACTTTGCATCTGTGGTAACCAATAAACTATAAATTCTTCCGCTTCTCTATCATTTAATCCTAAAATTTTAAGTTTCTCTTCTAAGAACTTTATTGTATCTTCGCTCTTTACTATAAAACCATATGATGTATCATATTCGGTAGTATTTTTCCCTTCCCAATATAAAGCATATAAATTTCTTCCAGTAGTTTTATCAATCATACTTCCATCTGGGTTTGCCGTAACTTCCCAACCATTTTCATACTTTGGATATGTACAAGTTAAATTTTCTGCTTTCCCTAATTTTACTGAAATATCCATTTTTTCAGTTGGATATAAATATATAATTGGCTTGTCGTCTGTACTTCCTCCATAGATATTATATCTAACTGTATTATTTTTATTTGTGCAGTTATCTTCCTGTTCAGCATTAGAGCACCCTACTAATAATACTACCATAGTTACTAATACACACACTAATTTTACTATCTTTTTAATACTCATTTTCCCTCCATTTTACATATACATTTATCTATATAATCACTTTTTTAATTGATAAGATGTAGCGAACTTTAACTAATCCTTAATTCTTTTTACGTTATTACCTATCTTCACTATCATCACTTTGTTTTTTCTCCATATAATTACCTATCACAATTTTCAAATCTTCTTTTATCCGCCTCTCTATTTAAATATTCTTGAATAACAGGTTCAAGTTCTTCAAATCTGTCCAATATTTGTAATAAATGAAGAATACTATGTAGTCTTTTTAATTTTGTTTTATT
>JAFRCC010000019.1 GCA_017404545.1 Clostridia bacterium | reverse complement strand
CTTGTTGAAGAGTTTAAGACAAACGAACATATTTATAAAACTGTAGCTTTTGATGAGGAGAATACAAAAATTAATTTCATCAACAAATTCTTTCAGGCTCTTGGTTGGGACGTAACTAATGAAGCAGGTGTTGCACCGCAATTCAAGGATGTTGAATTTGAGGATACAGTTATTGTTGGTGGAAAACCTAAAGCTCCTGATTACTGTTTTAGAATTGGTGGGGCAAGAATATTTTTTGTAGAGGCCAAAAAGCCTAGTGTAGATATTGAACATGACAGGCGCTATGCATTTCAGCTCAAAAGATATACTTGGAGTGCACATTTGCCTTTAGGATTACTCACAGACTTTGAAGAGCTTGCAATATATGAACCTAAAACTGCACCTAAAAAAACTCACAATACAAGTGTCGACAGAATCAAATACTATCACTACTCAGAATACGTTGACAACTGGGAAGAGATTTATAACATCTACTCTAAAGAAGCTGTCCTGACTGGTAAGTTTGACCAATACGTTAAAAACATTCATGGTGATAAAAAAGGAACATCTACTGTAGATTCAGAGTTCTTAAAGACAATTGAAGAGTGGAGACTGGAACTTGCAAAAAACATTGCACTTAGAAATAAAGAATTAACAGTGGATGAATTAAACTTTGCAGTTCAACTAATAATCGATCGTATAATATTTTTAAGAATAGCTGAAGACCGTGGAATTGAAAGATACGGTCAGCTAAAGAAATTAACTGAACTAGCAAGAAATGAAAAAGATAACTATCCTGTTTATGATGCTTTCATAGAATTGTGTAGGAAAGCAGATGCTAAATATAACTCAGGTCTGTTTCATTTCACCGAAGAAAAAGACATTAGCTTAAGTGCAGATACACTGACTCCAGGTTTACATGTTGATGACGGCAAACTAAAAAAGATTATTGATGGTTTGTATTATCCTGATTGTCCATATGAATTCAGTATGATTTCAACTGAAATTCTTGGGAATATCTATGAACAGTTCCTTGGAAAAGTAATCAGATTAACCGAGGGACATCAGGCTAAAGTAGAAGACAAACCTTTAGTAAAGAAAGCAGGAGGGGTGTATTATACTCCACAGTACATTGTTAAATATATAGTTGATAAATCTGTTGGGGAATTATTAAAAGGAAAAACACCGAATCAAGTTTCTGAGTTAAGAATTGTTGATCCGGCATGTGGTTCAGGTAGTTTCTTATTGGGTGCTTATCAAAAGCTATTGGATTGGCATGTAGATTATTATTCTAACTTAGATCAACCTCCAAAAAATGTAATCTACACTGGTAAAGATGGAATGCCTAGATTGACCATTCAAGAAAAGAAAAGGATATTATTAAACAATATTTATGGTGTGGATATTGACTCACAAGCTGTTGAAGTCACAAAATTAAGTTTACTTTTAAAAGTGCTTGAAGATGAAAACAAAGATGTGTTAGAGGCTCAACAGAAATTAATACAAGAACGAGCATTACCCTATCTTGGAGACAATATTTTATGTGGAAATAGTATTATAGAATCAGATATACTTTTAAATGAGAACTTATCTAGTGAAGAAATAGCTGATATAAACCCGTTTAATTGGAGTATTGGATTTAAAGATATTATGAATAATGGTGGTTTTGATGCTGTTATAGGCAATCCGCCATATGTTAGTGTCGAAACTATGGATGAAACATCCAAAAAATATTATCAAAAAAGCTATAAAACTTTTGTTAAAAGAGCTGATTTATATTGTGTATTTATTGAAAATTCACTAAATGAACTCAGTAAAAAATATGTCTCTTTTATTATCCCATCAACAATATTTAGCAATATCTCTTATAAAAAATTAAGAAACCTAATATTGGATAATAAATATCTTGATGAAGTTTGTTACACTGGATATAACGTATTCAAAGCAACTGTAGATACTACAATACTTGTTATGAATAAAAAATCTAAAAAGAAAATAAAATTAATTAATGCTATTGATTTTGATAACAAGTCTTCTTTTTCTGTTCCTAGAAACTATTTCCAATCATTTGATAATGTAATAAGTATTGATGATGAAAATACTGTCAAAATAATGAATAAATTATTTAATGATGAATTTATATCTGTTAAAGATAATTTCACAATATTTCAAGGAATTGTAACTGGTTATAATCCTGCATTTATATTTGATTCAATCCAAGATGCATTAAATAATAATGTTAATCAAGAACTTCTAAAACCAATTTGTTTTGGTAAAGATATTAATCAATGGGATATTGAAAATAGGAATAATGTAATTTTATACGTTGATGATGAAAAATCATTGAAAAATTTCCCAAATACTAAAATGTGGTTAAAACAAAATCGTGAACATTTAAATAAATATTCCTTACATCGTCCTCGTAAAAAACATGAATTAGATGTTAAAAACAAGATATTAGTTCAAAGAACTAGGAATGAAAGATTAAAAAAGCGTATTGTTGCAACAATTGATGAAACTGGTATTTATACAGCAGAGAGTTTATGGAACATTATTCCAAAAAATGAAGAGTGCTCAATATATTTCTTATTAGGCATATTAAACTCAAATTTAATTAATTATTTATTTTCAACTAAATTTTTAAATTTAGGTATAAAAAAAGACTATTTGAATAAAATTAGTTTTCCAAACATCGGCATTGAAGATCAAAAACCAATTATAAATTTGGTTGAGAAATTATTGGGCCTGCATGAAGAGTTAAAATTAAATAAAGTCCCTAATTTAAAGTCATCAATAGAAACTCAAATCATAACTTTTGAATCTAAGTTAAATGAATTAGTTTATGAATTATATGATTTAACTGATGAAGAAATAGCTATTGTTGAAAATGAAGTGGGAAATGACTCTTAATTCCTACTTTCCATATTATATATTATAAATAACAAATATTATAGTGAAAGCAAAATAATTTCACTCCTATATTTGTTTTCAAAAATAGAAATAAGTCCTCTTTATTTT
>JAFRCC010000018.1 GCA_017404545.1 Clostridia bacterium | reverse complement strand
GGAATTCCTATAATATAAAGGCTTCGCTAACATTGCACAGAAAATTTCTGCGAAATTTTCGCGCACGAACAATTACGCGGACATTTGCATTAAATTTTGTCTTTTGCAATTGTCATAATGTCCGCTATTGTTCTATTATAGGAAATATCATAATGTCCGCTATTGTTCTTCGAAAACATAAAATCATAAAAAACAGAATTGTTTACAAAATTTAAGGTAACTTTAAGTTTCATCTTCTAAAATACTAATAATGAAGTTAGATTATAAATCTTGTACAACTAATAATTACTTTAATTGGGAAAGGAATTGATTTTATGGGCGATATTTTTAGAAGAGTTGAAAAGAAATATATTATTAGTAAAAAACAATATATAGAGTTAAGAAAATATTCGGATGAATATATGGTAGAGGATGAGCATGGTAAGAGCACAATTAGAAATATATATTTTGATTCGGAGATGTACGATTTAATAAGTCACTCAATAACAAAGCCATTTTTTAAAGATAAGGTAAGAGCAAGAAGTTACAATAAACCAAATAAAGATAGCAAAGTATTTTTAGAAATAAAAAGAAAATATGATGGTGTTGTTGGAAAAAGAAGGATTGAAATGAAGCTTTCAGATTTAGAAAGATACGTTGAAAATGGTTCATCACCTAATATTGAAAATACACAAATAAAAAGAGAGCTTGACTATTACTTTGAAAAGTATCAATTGAGGCCAGCAATGTATTTATCGTATAGCAGAGAAGCTTTCTATCAAAAAGATGATAGAGATATGAGAATTACATTTGATAGCAACATTATAGCAAGACCATATGATATTAGGTTGGATTCTGAAAATTACGGAACAAATATATTAGACCAAGATTTGTACGTAATGGAAATAAAAACTTTAGGTGCAATGCCAATGTGGTTAGTAAAAATATTAAATGAAGTTAAAATTAGTCCATGTGGTTTTTCAAAATATGGCGAAGCATATACACAATTAATACTAGAAGCAAACGATTATGAGAGCTGTGTAATCTAGGATAAACAAAAGTTTTTATATAAAGAAATGTTTAGAATAAAGAAAATGGAGGAATAGAATTATGTTAGAAAATATTTTTAGAGTAGTAAAGGCTACAGAAAGCGTGCAAAATTGTTTATTATGTTTAGGAGTTGCAATTATTTTAGGAATTGTTATTAGTTATACACACAAAGCAACAACAAAAACAACTCAGAATTTTTTATTAACACTTGGAATTTTACCAGTACTTGTTGAGGTTATTATATTGCTAGCAAGTGGTCAGGTTGAGGTTTCACTTGCAGTTGCTGGGGCATTTAGTTTAGTTAGATTTAGAAGTATGCCAGGTAACTCAAAAGAAATTGTTAGTGTATTTTGGGCAATGGCTATAGGATCTGCTTTAGGTTTAGGCTATATATGGTTAAGTGTAGTTGTAACAATTGTCGTGGCAATATTAATGTTTGTATATACATCTGTATTAAATAAATCTGTAGACAATTCTCAAAGAAGATTAAAAATTGTTATTCCAGAGAATCTCGATTATGATGAAGTTTTCAAAGATTTATTGAAAAAACATACAACAAAATACGAACTAAGAAAGGCCAAAACAACAAATATGGGAAGCACTTATGAATTGACATATCTTATTAGTATGAAAAAAGACTCAAGAGAAAAACAATTTATAGATGAAATTAGAATTAGAAATGGAAATATGACTGTTCTTCTTGAAAGACCAGAGCTAAGTGAGGTGGAATTATAATGAATAAAAAGAAAATAATTTTAGGACTTTTAGGAGGTATTGCATCAATACTAATTGTGGCACTACTAGCACAACAAGTAACTGGGCAAATTGGAACAAATAATAGTACGGCACAAACAGAGGAAAATGCAAGTAGTGATGAGGTAAGTGTAATAAGTACTAGTACAGATTTAAAAATTACAGAGGATGAATCAGAAACATATACAAATTACGATGCCAAGATTGATTTATCGAATTTAAGTGCAGAAGGAAACGGGGTTTCTATATCTGATAAAACAATAAATATAACTAAAGCAGGTGTTTACTATTTTTCTGGTACTGCATCAGATGCTAACGTAGTTGTTGAAGCAACAAAGGATGATGAGGTTGTATTAGTACTAAATAATGCATCAATAACAAGTTTAAATACTGCGGCAATAAGCGTTATGAAAGCTAAGCTTGTAACAATAAGTTTACCAAATGGAACAACAAGTACAATTGTAGACGCAGCAACATATACAAATTTAAACGAGGATGAAGAGCCAGATAGTGCAATATTCTCTAAGGCGGATTTAAAAATTACAGGGAGCGGAACTTTAAAAGTAACAGCTAACTACAAAGATGGAATTGCAAGCAAAGACACTTTAAAAATAATAGATAGTACTATAATTATTAATTCAGCTGATGATGGAATTAGAGGAAAAGATTCCGTAGAGCTAAAAAATGCAAATGTTACAGTTAATGCTAAAGGTGACGGAATAAAGTCAACAAACGATTCAGATGAATCTTTAGGATATGTGTTAATTAAAGGTGGAAAAATAAATGTAAATGCTGAGGCAGACGGAATTCAAGCAGAGCAAGTTATAAATATTACTGATGGAGAGATTACTATAAAAACAACAGGTGAAGTAGATAATACTCATCAAGAAGATTTTGGAAGACCAGGGCAAAATAATGCGCAGGTAGCAACATCTGAAACAGATTCTTCAAGTAGCAAAGGGTTAAAATCTGGCAAAGAAATAACAATAAATGGTGGAACAATTTCAATAACAAGTACGGACGATACAATTCATTCAAATTATTATGTAATTATAAATGATGGAAAAATTTTATTATCATCAGGTGATGATGGAATTCATGCTGATACAAACGTAATTATAAATGGAGGAACAGTAGACATTACAAAATCTTATGAAGGCGTTGAGGCAAACTATATTGAATTTAATGGAGGTAATATCTCTATTACAGCATCTGACGATGGCGTTAACGTAAGTGGTGGAAACGATTCATCTGGAATGGGATATGGAAGAGATAATTTCTCAAATGTAAATGATGGAAATCGTAAGTTAGTAATAAATGGGGGCACAATCTATGTTAATGCCGATGGAGATGGATTAGATTCTAATGGCTCAATGGAAATAAATGGCGGAGACGTTACTGTATCGGGAACAACAAGTAATGGAAATGGTGCACTAGATTATGATAGTACATTCAATATGAACGGAGGAACTTTAATAGTATATGGAGCAACAGGAATGTGGCAAAATCCATCTAATTCATCAAAACAATATAGCATATGTTTTAGTATATCTGGAAAATCAGGTGATGAGATTGTATTAAAAGATTCAAGCGGAAGTACAATAGCAGATGTAAAAACAACAAAAACATATGGCGCAGTTACTTTCTCAAATTCAAGTTTAAAACAAGGTGAAACATATACACTATATGTAAATGGAACAGCTTCGGGAAGCCAAGAATTAACAAGTATTGTAACATCTAACTTAACAACAGGTGGTATGAACGGAGGCATGAATGGCGGAATGAATAGAGGTGGCATGAATGGTGGTCAAATGGATGGTGGAGATAACTCTAATTCAAATGGCCAGAGCAATAATAACCAAGGAGGTCAGGGCGATATGAGAAGCTCTGACCAATCTGGTCAAAAAAATGTAAATTCAAATACTAACTCAAAAGGACAAATAAATGGAAATAAGGGGGGTCAAAACAAACAAAATAAATAAAAAAGGAGGTCTTAATATGCATAAAATTGCTTTAATTCCTGCATATGAACCAGATGAAAACCTTATAGAAATTGTAAATAAACTAAAGAATGTTTTATATGAAAAATTTGACATTGTAGTTGTAGACGATGGAAGTGGCATTAAGTATAGAAATATTTTTAGTGCGATTGAAAGAAGCTGCAAAGTTATTTCGTATGAGAAAAATTGTGGAAAAGGATATGCATTAAAGACTGGTATAAAATACATTATAGAAAAATATAAAACAAATTTTGAAATTGTAACTATGGATTCAGATGGTCAACATACAGTTGAAGATGCTGTTAAATTGCTAGAATGCCTGGAAAATAACGATGAATGTTTAGTTTTAGGAAAAAGATTAAGAGAAAAAAATACACCATTTAGAAGTAAATTGGGTAATAGGTTTTCAATGCTTTTCTTTAAGCTAGTAACTGGAAAAAAAGTTTATGATACTCAAACAGGATTAAGGGCTTTTTCGTATAAAATAGCAAAGAAATTATTAGAGACAGAAGGAAGTAGGTATGAATATGAGATGAATATGCTAATGGATTGTGCATCATCAGATATAGAAATAAAAGAAGTTGAAATAAAAACTATTTATATAGACAATAACTCAGGTTCACATTTTAGAGCTATTAAAGATTCGTATTTGATATATAAAGAGCCGCTAAAATTTTTGTTGTCATCAATATCAAGCTTTATTGCTGACTACATTTTGTATAGCATAGCTTATATAATTACAGGTGCCATAGGATTTTCTAATATAACTGCCAGAGCATTAAGCTCTATATTTAATTATGCAATAAACAAAAAAATAGTATTTAAGAGCAAAAAGAAATTGTATAAATCTGCTATAGAATATGGTTTATTAGCAATATTTATATTAGCAGTAAATACTGCACTACTAAGCATTTTTGTTAATATATTTAATTGGAATCCTTTCGTATCAAAAATTGTTGTAGAGATTTGTTTGTTTATATTTAGCTGGTTTATACAGAAGAGATTTGTATTTAAAGAATCAAAAATAAAAAATATTAAGCACAAAATAAATAGAAGAAATACGAGGCGTGGAAAGGAAGTGTTAAATTGAAAAAATATGGATTTATAACCACTTATATTATAGTATTAATAATTTTTTCTATATACATGGTGCTAGATACGCTTGTATTAAAACAGGTTTATACAGGAGAAACAATATCAGCAGATTATGAATTATTAGATACTCAAACAAAGTCATCAGGCATGACTTACAAAACGGATACTTCATATGAGGATGATAATGTAAAAATAAACCTAAAAGAATATAGGCAAAACGATACAACAATATATGTTGCTGATATTCAAATAGTTGATATTGCGTATTTGAAAACTGCATTTGCTAAAGGTACGTTTGGAAAGAATATAACTGCCAAAACAACGGAAATGGCAACCGAGGTAAATGCGATTTTAGCCATTAATGGAGACTATTACGGAGTACAAGAAAATGGATATGTATTAAAAAATGGAGTTTTATATAGACAAACGGCTACAAAAAACAGACAGGATTTGGTTATATATAAAGACGGAAGCTTTGGAATAATAAACGAAGAGCAAATTTCTGCTACAGATTTGCTAGATAATGGCGCATACAATATCTTATCGTTTGGACCAGGTTTAGTTGATAATGGCGAAATTATTGTATCAACAAATACCGAAGTGGCAAAAGCAATGGCAAATAATCCAAGAACTGCTATAGGAAAAATAGATGATTTACACTACGTATTTGTCGTGTCAGACGGAAGAACAAATGAAAGCAAAGGTCTATCATTATACGAACTTGCTGGTTTTATGAAAAATTTAGGTGTAGAAACAGCATATAATTTAGATGGCGGAGGATCATCTGCTATGTATTTTAATGGAAATCTAGTTAATAAACCAACAACGAATGGAAATAGAATTACAGAAAGGAGTGTAAGCGACATTGTATATATTGGATATTAAAGATATAAAAAACAAGCGAATGAACTTCTTAATAATAAGTACTATATGTTTAATATTTGGCTTGATATATGAATTATTTAGTCATCAGGTATATTCTGTATTTATGTTAGGAGCCTTTTTAATTCCATTAGTGATGGGAGTTGTAATTCCAAGTTTTATATGTAAAATAAAAATGCCATCAGTAGCAGTAAATAACTTATATAATGCGAGTATAGCTACATTTATTTTTGGGAGTTTTATAAAAGGATTTTTAGATATATATGGAACAACGAATTCAAAAATTTTGATTTATCCAATTGTAGGGATAATGTTACTATTAATTAGTATTATTTCTTTGTACGTTGAAGATGAACGTTAAAACTTAAAATGTCATAAAGGATAAAAATCGGAGTTTCAAAATTTAAGAGACCGAGCGCATGTAAATGCGTTTGGTCTCTTGTTTTAGTCAAGATCAATGAGTGTTCTGAAATCGTCGTATTTATTGTACAATTCGTCAAATTTGCCTTGTGCAACGATTTTTCCATCTGCCATAAAAATAACTTTGTCTGCCTTTTTCAGCGGAGCAATGCGGTGAGATACAAGTAAAATTGTATGTCCATTCTTTGTAGCGTCATGCATCACTTTTACAATCTCGTCCTGGGCAATGTTGTCAAGAGCTGAAGTGCTTTCGTCGAGAAGTAAAATCTTTCCGCCACGGATGGCCATACGTGCTAATGCTAAACGCTGCTGTTGACCCCCACTTAACTGACTTGGTTCTAATACTGCATCTAATCCACCACATGAGTTTACAAAGTCAAGGGCATAACACTGCTTGAGTGCATTCTTGAGCTCTTCGTCGGTTGCACGAGGGTTGGCAAGAAGCAGATTTTCCTTTATTGTCATAGAAAACATAAAAGGAAATTGGGGCATCAGGGCAACGGCTTTACGATAGGACCATTCAGAAAGCTCTAACATATCAACGTTATCAATAAGAATTGTTCCTGATGAGAGATCTTCCTGCCTACCAAGAATATTAAGCAACGTAGATTTGCCACAACCGGACTTACCAACAATGGCAACTAATTGACCGGCTGTAATGTCCAGTGTGATGTTGTCAAGAACTTTAGATTGACCATAGTAAGAGGTGAGATTACGTATTGATAAGTTACCAATAATCGGATAAAGCTGGGTTAAACCAAACTTATCTTCTAAAATGGTTTCATAATCAAAAATCTCATTCATGCGTTTTTTGGCATTGGTTACTTGAGACTTATCCTTTACAATGAGCAGGATTGAGTTGATAAGTCCGTATACATAGTTTCTGTACATGAACAATGCAATGAAATTACCCTTTGTAATATCTTTTGTTAGCATGAGCCAGGCGCTAATAAGGAGAAATGCCAGCTTGTATACAGATAAAATACAATTTGTCCATAACTCGTTTCTCACTACAATATTTGCAGATTCGATATTGAGCTCATATTCATTGTCCAATGCGTTAGAAAAATGTGTTTTCAAGCCACCAAGAAGACTAAGCGATTTTACATCCGGAAAACCTTGAAGAATCTCTACCAAAAGTTTTTTACTGTTGTCTGAGGCTGATGATGCTTCTTTACGTTTTTTTATCATTTCACTAATAATGGTAAACTGAATAATAAGAACGATAATAAAGAAAAATACAAACATCAGTCCGATAATTCGAGAGCACTTAAAAGTATAAACGAGTGCA
Source organism: Clostridia bacterium (assembly GCA_017404545.1). Lineage (GTDB taxonomy): Bacteria > Bacillota > Clostridia > TANB77 > CAG-508 > CAG-492. The sequence continues at coordinate 571,261 of JAFRCC010000018.1, read as the reverse complement.
GCAATTCCAAGAAGAATGGCAAAAACCTGATTAAAGATGCCATAAATTCCCTCTACGAAATTATTTCCTTCACGCATTTTTTCCGAAAGTTCAACGCTATTGGTCATTTTAACTGTTTTCGGCGAAGCATTTGCAATTTTTCTACCGAGGTCCATATGCAGCCTTCTTGTAATTGATTTCTTAATCTTTTCAGCTGTGTTGCATGCCAGAAAGTTGCAGAATGCGTACTCGACCTCAAGCTCAAAAAGAAAGATTGCAGTTTCAAGAACGGCATAGAATGTGAAGTTAAGCTCAGAAATCTGGTCAACCACATCACTTAAGACCTGTGCAGAGAAAAATGTGCACAATTTGGCAAATGCAGTCAGTATGGTAACACTGACAATTGCAAATGTGTGTACCCGGAAGTATCCGGAATACGTGTGTTTCATAATAGAACCACCCTTTCCTTAAAAAATATTTTTTTACTAAGTTGCTTTATATGTGAAGAAAAAAGGAAATCAAAGCAAATAGTTTACTCTCATTATAACATGGGTTACATAAAACGTAAAGTGCTATCAAATTTTTTATTCTATAAATAAAATTCCGTCAATATGTAATATTGTACATGCAATAAGTAATATTCTCAATTAAGGGGGCTATATGAAAACAAAATTTAACATTAAAAATAAAAAGGTAGTAAAATCTGTAGTTGTATTATTTACTATTTTAGGAATGATTGGTGTATCTACATCTCTTGGAATGCAACATTATTATAAATTAGATTTCTCAACAGGGTTAGTTACAGCAGATAAATTAAATGTTAGAAGTGGACCAGGAGTACAATACAAAGTAATTGCTTCGGTAAATAGAAATGAGTATATTAGGGTATTTGCTGGAGTGGGGGATTGGTATATTGTTCAAGTTGAGGGAGATTACATAGGAGCAGTTAGTAAAAAATATGTTAAGCCAGTTTATGCAAATAATAATTCGAATCAAAGTAGTGGAGGAAGTCAAAGTACCACAAATTCGAGTATTAGTGCAGACGAAAAAGAGGTACTTGATTTAATAAATAAACAAAGAGCAGATAACGGCTTAAAGGCATTACAAATAGATTATGAGGTTCAAAGAGTTGCAAAGATAAAAGCTCAAGATATGGTAAGCAACAATTATTTTGCTCACGAATCACCAACGTATGGGACGCCATTTAACATGTTAAAAAATTTTGGAATATCGTATAAAACAGCAGGTGAGAATATAGCAGGAAATTCAAGTAATAGTGGAGCTGTAACTGCATGGATGAACTCTGCAGGTCATAGGGCTAATATTTTAAATGGAAATTATACATATACAGGAATAGGAGTTGTTAATAGTAATAAATATGGTAAAATATATGTGCAAATGTTTATTGGAAAATAAAATATGTGATTATTAGGAGGACAATTATGGCTTTATTATATACAAATCAAAAAAAGTGAACGGAGATATAATAAATAACAAATTTTTTATAATACAAAAAAGAGTATGGCAGACAACTGTCTACCATACCTTCATCATAATGTTCGCTATTGTTCTACTTCTTTCGGAGAAAAACGATGCATACAATATGCATCAAGCTCCATGCCGCACATTTGTGCATCCTTTCGAACCTGTGGCATAAACACAAACTTCCTATACAAATAGTAAAAAGGAAGAATCAAGAAAGAACGAATAAAAGTTCTTAATCCGACTACCCGCATAAATTTGCTATACATAACACACATCTCCTTTAGATGAATTTATAAAAAAAATATAACATAAAAAGTGTTTTTGGTCTATATCTCGTATAATTTTTCGCTATTTTTTGGGACATTTTCACTTACAAGTCACAAAAATCAGAGAAATATAAGAAAAAACTTGACAAAATATACATAAAATGTTACACTATAATCGTAAGTTTTACCGACAAGTGCGGTAATTAAGCCAAGTCCTCATTAATGAGGCTGCCTAGTGGCCAGAATTATGATGGTTGCTAGAAAGGAGTATATTTATGCCAAAAAGAAAAGACGCCCCTACGAAAACAAGTCGTCCCTCTGTTGAAGAGATTCTCATCAGTGAGCTCATCAAAGAGCGCAATCCTGGTGTGGAATTTACGATTCAGATTGGTGAAAACGGCATTGAAGAAGTTCTTGTAGATGGCAAGCCCAAGAATGTAGATTTTCAAGGTGTGCTCAGACCCCGTGTCGAAGGCGAACCCCACTGGAAATTCTATGCTCTCACTGATGAATGCCTCAATCAGAATCATAAGTATGATGAAGCTTCGCATACTCCGCCCCCTCCGGTTCTTGACCATGCTCTTCTTGCGAGTGCAATCGGCCTCAAGAATCCGGAGAAACCTATTTCCTGTTCTAGTTTCTGCCGTGGCAAACTCGTGGCAGTATACTCGGAGAATCGTCGTTACAAAATTAGCAAAAATGGTACTTTGTACTAATATTGCTGGTTATCTGCCCTCACTTCCATTATGGAGTGGGGGCTTCGACGTTTTGTAAAAAATAAATAAAATTTGATTGTATAGCTATTAAAAATATGATATAATAAAAAAATCAAAATTTAAAAGGAGGAATTTAATAATGGCAAAGATATTAAATGACGTATCAAGAACATTTAATGAATTTTTATTATTACCAAACTTAACAGATGAAAGATGTATACCAAGTAACGTATCATTAAAAACACCACTTGTAAAATTTAAAAAAGGTGAAGAACCAAAATATTCAATGAACATCCCATTTGTGTCAGCTATAATGCAAGCCGTTTCTGGAGAAAATATGGCTATTGCTTTGGCGCGCGAAGGTGGATGTTCTTTTATTTACGGTTCTCAATCTATAGAAGACGAAGCTGCAATGGTTAGACGTGTAAAAAAACATAAAGCTGGTTTCATAGAAAGTGATTCAAATGTAAAGAGCGGAACTCCTATTAAAGAGGTTATAGAGCTTATCGAAAAAACCGGTCATTCAACTGTAATGATTACAGAAGATGGAACAAGTAATGGTAAATTTTTAGGATTAGTAACAGATAAAGACTACAGAGTATCAAGAGTAAACGAAAATGATCCTGTTGATATGTATATGACTCCAAAAGATAAAGCAATTACTGCTAGAAAAGGAATTAGTTTAATAGAAGCAAATGATTTAATTTGGGAGCATAAAATTAGTTGCTTACCTATATTAGATGAAAATGATAATTTAGAGCATTTAGTATTTAGAAAAGATTATGAAGAGAGAAAGAATAATCCAGATTCATTATTAGACGAAAATAAGAGATACATTGTAGGTGCCGGAATCAATACAAGAGATTACGAACAAAGAATACCAGCATTAGTTGAGGCTGGTGTTGATGTAATTTGTATGGATTCATCAGATGGATACTCAGTATGGCAAAAAAATACTATTGATTGGGTAAGAGCTCATTATGGAGATAGTGTAAAAATTGGTGCTGGGAATGTTGTAGATAAGGAAGGTTTCTATTACTTAGCAGAAGCTGGTGCTGACTTTATTAAAGTTGGCGTTGGTGGAGGTTCAATTTGTATCACTCGTGAGACAAAAGGAATTGGACGTGGACAAGCAAGTGCTCTTATGGATGTAGTGGAAGCAAGAGATGAATATTTTGAAAGAACAGGAATCTATATTCCAGTATGTTCAGATGGTGGTATTGTTCATGATTACCATATTACTTTATCTTTAGCTATGGGAGCTGACTTTGTAATGATGGGAAGATACTTTGCTAGATTTGACGAAAGCCCAACAAGAAAAGTTAAAATTGGTGGAAACTTCGTTAAAGAGTATTGGGGAGAAGGATCAAACCGTGCTAGAAACTGGCAAAGATATGACCTTGGAGAAAAAGGAAAGAACAAGTTAAGCTTCGAAGAAGGTGTTGATTCATACATACCATATGCAGGACCATTAAAAGATAACTTAGCTGTAACAATCGCTAAGATAAAATCAACAATGTGTAACTGTGGATCAATAACAATACCAGAGTTACATGAAAAAGCAAGATTAACAATGGTATCAAACATAAGCATTAAAGAAGGTAGTGCTCATGATGTAATGCTTAAAGAGGTAACTACTCAAGATTAATTTTGGGGACGGAGCAAAAAAATACAAAGGAGAATTAGATATGTACGAAGAGTTAAGAAATAAAAAAGTTAAAATGATAGTTGGAACTAATTCTGGTGTTTCTGTAGGAGCTGGAGCTGCAGTCGCAGCTGGTTTCTTAACTATATATGGAACTTTTTCAAATTATGATGGTGATATGGTAAAATTAACAAATGCCCAGATGACAGGTGCAATTCCAGGAGAAATTAGTCTTAGTTTTGGTGGTGGAACATACCATTCATCAAGTGAGGAGTGTGAAGTTCTATATATCAACAAGTGGTCAATAATTGCTATTTCAGTATTAGGTGAATAGTAATTGATAGTGGGCAAAAAAGCAACAGGAACTAATAAGTTACTAGAAAGGATATAAAATGGATAATAAAGAATTAATTTTAATAATTGACTTCTATGGTCAATATAATCAATTAATCGCAAGACGTGTACGTGAATGTAATGTATATTCAGAAATCGTACCATTTAGTACACCAATAGAAAAAATTAAAGAAAAAAATCCAAAGGGAATTATATTTACAGGAGGACCTGCAAGTGTTTATGAAGAAGGTGCTCCAAAAGTAACAGAGGAGATATTTAATTTAGGTATTCCAGTACTTGGAATTTGTTATGGAATGCAACTTATGACACATATGCTTGGAGGAAAAGTTCAAAGGGCAGATAAGAGAGAGTATGGTGTTACAAGTGTTAAGATTAATAATAGCTCTAAATTATTTAGCGGATTTGGAGATTCAAATGATTGTTTAATGAGTCATACAGATTTTGTTGAAACATTACCTGCAGGATTTGAGAATATTGGTTCAACAGATCATTGTCCAAATGCTGCTATGCAAAATACAGAAAAGAATTTTTACGGAATTCAATTCCATCCAGAAGTTAATCATACAAATAATGGTACAGAAATCATTAGAAACTTTGTATACAATGTTTGTGGATGCTCTGGTACATGGAAAATGAGCTCTTTTGCTGAAGAAACAGTAAAAGCAATTAGAGCAAAAATTGGAGATAAAAAAGCTTTATGTGCTCTTTCTGGTGGAGTTGATTCATCAGTAGCAGCAGCTTTAATTAACAAAGCAATTGGTAAAAATTTAACATGTATCTTTGTTGATCATGGACTTCTTAGAAAAAATGAAGCTGAAGAAGTTGAAGAAGTGTTTACTAAAAACTTTGATGTTAACTTCATAAAAGTTGATGCAAGAGAAAGATTTTTAGGAAAATTAGCTGGTGTTTCTGACCCAGAGCAAAAAAGAAAGATAATTGGTGAAGAATTCATCAGAGTATTCGAAGAAGAAGCTAAAAAAATAGGAACAGTCGATTACCTAGTTCAAGGAACAATTTACCCAGATGTTATCGAAAGTGGTGTAGGTGCTGGAGCTAAAATAAAGAGCCATCATAATGTTGGTGGACTTCCAGACTATGTTGATTTCAAAGAAATAGTTGAACCACTTAGAGATTTATTTAAAGATGAAGTTAGAAAAGTTGGATTAGAGCTAGGACTTCCAGAATTCTTAGTATACCGTCAACCATTTCCAGGACCGGGCTTAGCAATTCGTGTTATAGGAGATATAACAGATGATAAGCTAACAATCTTAAAGGATGCCGACGCTATCTTTAGAGAAGAAGTTGCTAAAGCTGGATGGGATAGAAAAACAAATCAATATTTTGCAGTACTTACAAACATTAAATCTGTTGGCGTTATGGGGGATGAAAGGACATATGACTATACAATCGCACTAAGAGCCGTAACAACATCAGACTTTATGACAGCCGAATGGACAAAGATACCATACGAGATATTAGAAATTGTATCAGCTAGAATAGTAAATGAAGTAAAACATGTAAACAGAGTTGTTTATGATATAACAGGAAAACCACCAGCAACAATTGAATGGGAATAAAACAGAAGCTGCTGACATCCAATAGGAATGTCAACAGCTTTGTTTTTCATTTAAATTGTAAATTCCATTTGAACACTGGAACCAAATGTATGCTGAAATGTTGGATTCACTTCTGCACGCAATTTCTGAACCAGGCTATTGAAACTACAATCTTTTGGGAGCGTTATTGTGGCTGTTCTATGAACATTTTCTGTAGAAAGCTCGAAAATATCTTCAGAGCTAATTAGCGCAGACACGTATATCATAGAATCACTTAAAGGAGTTAGTGCAAGGAATACATTAGTACGACTTTTTTTGTCTGCGTATGTGGGGCTTGCGCTAAAAATGAGTCTATTTATTGTTCCCAAAACTTCATTTATTCCTGCTTGCGGTGTTTTTACCATTGTTATCTCACCTCCTTGGTAAGATGCGGCAATGATCTAGTTGTATGTGTTCATACAAGCATTGCGTTGGTGGATAGGCGGCATCTAAAACGTAAGAAGCACTTACAATTTTAGACGTGGTATTAAAGCCTAAATGTGTCTTATTACAGATTTGTGATAACCACGATAGGCACTATATATAGCACCAAATCAGTAAAAGATATTTTAAACAATTAACCATAAAAAACATTCTATTACACATTATATGAATTGTCAAGAATAGAAATTTAATAAAAAATAAGAGGACCCGCAGAATCTGCAGGTCCATCTATCATTTACTGAAGAGAGTAAACCCATGGTCTGGGTCTAAATGATTCCATTCGGAGCTAATATTGGGAAACACGAGTGCAATGTAGTAAGCAAGGTAACGAACAGCCGTGGTATTTCTGGTTTCAAGACGATGTCCAGCAACCTCGACAAACGGCTTGTTGTGAAGAATAACAATAATTGTCGTATCTGGAAGTTTATCATTAAGAACTGATTCAACCAGGTCTTTGAAAGTTGTGTAATCATCAGATGGGCGATAAGTATTATATACGTTACCACCATCAAAATTTCCATTGCTAAGTGCAACCGCTAAAGAGCTCTTTAAATCAGAGAATTTTGCATAGCTTGTCCGACCGTATTTATTTTTTACCGGAATTGCCAATTCTGAATTGTTAATTGCTTCATGGAAGCTTTCAAAAATTTGATTAGTCATAAGTGTGACCTCCTATAATGATAGAATTTTACAGAAGATATCCAAATCAAAGGACATCTTTTCGGGCGAATTTAAAATGAGAATACTCAAATTTAAATTTTTACTTGGCCGTTGAGGCATCAACTCCTTTCAAAGTTTGGGGCGGATATTCCTACTATATAAACAGGTAGATTTGGACGGCAAAATCTCCTGGAATTTTAAAATACAAAAATCACTTGGATTTATATTACTATATATTATACCATAAATTTACATAATTATCAAATCGCCTAATTTTTTATAAGTTAAATTTGGTTAATTAAACGCCAATTGTTGCAATGTATTTTAATAGTGGTATAATACCAAAAGATAATAATATAACTATATTGTATCTTATATTAATACCTGTGAAAGGTGGAATTATTATGATTAAATTTACAAAAATGCATGGGCTAGGGAATGATTATGTTTATATTGATTGTACAGCTAAAACTGGGCAAATAATAGAAAATGGATCATCTCTAGCTCAATTTGTCAGCAACAGACACTTTGGTGTAGGATCTGACGGACTAATCCTAATCTGTGATAGCGATGTAGCAGATTTTAAAATGAAAATGTTTAACTACGATGGAAGTGAAGCAGAAATGTGCGGAAACGGAATAAGATGCGTAGGTAAATTCGTTTACGATAAAGGAATGATTAATCGCGACTTAATTACAATCGAAACTTTAGCTGGAATAAAAGTTTTAAAGCTAAATGTAGAGGATGGAAAGGTAAAAACGGTAAGAGTTGATATGGGCGAGCCAATATTAATTCCAGAAAAAATACCAGTACTATCAGATGAAAAGATTGTAAAGAATTTAGAGCTAAGAGCCGAAGATAGAAGTTTTAAATTCACTTGTGTATCAATGGGAAATCCGCATGCAGTAACTTACGTGGATAACGTTAAAAACTTTCAATTGGAAAAATATGGAAAAGTTCTTGAATATGATAAACATTTTCCAAAACGCTCAAACATAGAATTTATTGAATTACTAGATAGAAGCAATATAAAAATGCGTGTTTGGGAAAGAGGAGCAGGAGAAACTCTTGCATGTGGAACTGGTGCTTGTGCATCGGTAGTTGCATGCAATTTAAATGGTTATACAGATAGAAAAGTTACTGTTGAGCTATTAGGTGGTAACCTAAATATTGAATGGTCTGAAAGTGATAATCATGTTTATATGACGGGTCCAGCAGAAATTGTTTTTGAAGGGGTGATTGAGCATGATTAATATAAATGAAAATTTTTTAGACTTACAGGATAGCTATCTCTTCTCAACAATAGCTAAGAAAGTTGCCAAATTTCAGGAGGAGAATCCAAACAAAAAAGTGATTAAGCTTGGTATTGGAGATGTTACATTACCACTGGCTAAAAATTGTGTAGAGGCTATGAAATTAGCTGCAGAGGATCTCTCAAGAAAGGAAACCTTTATGGGTTATGGTCCTGAGCAAGGGTATGATTTTTTAAGGAGCAAAATATTGGAGTACGATTATAAATCAAGAGGAATAGATATAGACATAGATGAAATATTCGTTTCAGATGGGGCTAAGTGTGATACAGGAAATATTGTCGATATATTTTCTAAAGATAATAGGGTTGCAATAACAGATCCTGTTTATCCTGTGTATATAGATACAAATACAATGTCTGGAAGAGCTGGAAAATACAATGAATTGACAGGAAAGTATGAAAATATAATATATATACCATGTACAGCAGAAAATAATTTTGAACCAGAGTTACCTACAGAAAAACCAGATATAATTTATTTATGTTTTCCAAATAATCCAACAGGAACGGTTCTAGATCGTTCGCAATTAAAAAAATGGGTAGATTATGCAAAGGAATGCAAGGCTATTATTCTGTACGATAGTGCATACGAGGCATTCATAACAGAAGATAATATTCCTCATAGCATATATGAAATTGAGGGAGCAAAAGACGTTGCAATTGAATTTAGGAGTTTTTCTAAAACTGCAGGATTTACAGGAGTAAGATGTGGATATGTGGTTATTCCAAAAAGGTTAAATGGTTATACAAAAAATGGTGAAAGTATTAGTTTAAATAAATTATGGAATAGAAGAACATGTACTAAATTTAATGGTGTATCGTATATAACTCAAAAAGGTGCCGAAGCAGTATATTCTGAAGAAGGACAAAAACAAATAAATAAAAATATAGATTACTATAAGGAAAATGCTCGAATTATAAAAAAAGGCTTAGAGGAAGCTGGTTATACAATTTTTGGGGCGGTTAATGCACCATATATTTGGCTGAAACTACCAGATAATGTTAAATCGTGGGATTTTTTTGATAAATTACTAAATGAAGTTCAAATAGTTGGAACCCCTGGTGTTGGGTTTGGTCCAGGTGGAGAAGGTTATTTTCGACTTACAGCTTTTGGAAACAGAGAGGATACTATTGAAGCAATGAACAGAATAAAAAATTGGCAGTAAAGGTAAAAATAAGCTGCGTAGAGTTTTAATCTACGCAGCTTGTTTTGATGTGCTTATGCTCCATCAAATCGAAATCTTCACAGCCGTCTGAGACGTAGACATGGTCCACAAAAACCCTCATTGTGCGTTTAAAAGGGAATGCGGATGTGTCAATACCAGCTTTGTCGGCTGCTTCTTGGAGAAGTGTATTTGGGAAGTAATCACAACTCAAGAGAACGGGATTTTCGGGGTTATTGTTAAGTTCTCTCATAATGATTTGTTGGAGTGCAATTCTAAATGCTACAGCTGCCTCCGGGGTGGGAGTACAGAATGTTGCATTAAGAGCACCCAATACGGAAATCATTGCACCTACATTTCCACTTTCTCCTACATTAAAATTTTCGATGTTTGTGGTGTCAAGAATTTTTTCTGACCACCATTGGGATGCGAGCACAGCGCTCTTTAAAACGTCTGCCATTGTTGAATTCTCCTTTCAAGTATCGCGTGGCATCAGCTCTTATGTACATTTGGCACTTTATTTGTATTCGTGTGTCACCGAATGCATGGTGTATTATATCAAAAGGTAACATAAAAGTCAATACATACAAGAATTAAAATGCAATGTTATTAGGCCTTTCTGCTCTATGATGTGTGTGTTATGTATACAAAAGAAATAAATAATAACCAAAAATTCTGTTGCAAAATGCATAGAAAATGATAAAATGTAGAGGAATGAATAAACTTTTTGTCACGAAAGGAACCAGCCATGTTGAAAGAGCTAACTTTAAATGAAAAAATTGGACAAATGATAATGATAGGAATAGATGGAAATGAGATAAATGACAGGATAAAAAAATTAATTCTAAACTATAAAGTTGGTGGAGTTATATTATATAGAAAGAATTTTAAAACTTACATGGACATGCTAAAAATAATACATGATTTAAAGGAGCTTAATGCTTCAAATAAAGTTCCTCTGTTTATAGCAATAGATCAAGAAGGTGGAAGAGTAAATAGAATGCCACCCGAAATCCACAATATAAAGAACGCATTGAAACTTTCAAGAGCTAGAAATTTGAATGTTATAAGAGAAGCAGCTGATATTACGGGAACTATACTAGAAGAAAGCGGATATAACATGAAATTATCTCCTGTATTAGATGTGTTATGCAAAAATACATCGGAAGCGATTGGTAATAGATGCTTTGGTGATAATCCAGAAGATGTTTCTGAATACGGCATCCAAACGATGTGTCAACTTCAAAAGCACAAGATAATATCTGTAATTAAACATTTTCCAGGACAAGGTTTTGCAAAATTTGATTCTCATTATGTTTTACCGCGAATAAAACAAATAGACCAGAAACAAATTAAGCCGTTTGTTGATGCGATAGAGCATGGGGCAGATGCGATGATGGTGGGGCACATGGTTATTAAAAGAATGAATCTATTCACGCCAGCATCTCTTTCAAAAAAAGTTATAAAAGAAATTAGACTTAAGTATAATTTTAAGGGTTTAATAATGACAGATGACTTAAAAATGAGAGCCGTTAGATATTTATATGGTACTAAGAGATCAGTAAAAAAAGCGTTTTTGGCTGGAAATGATATTATTCTATTTAGATTTAAAAAAGCAGACGAAGACAAGAGCATAAGATATATTCAAAGGCTCGTAAGAATAGGTAAGATCTCAGAGCAAAGGATTAATCAAAGTGTTATAAGAATTCTCGATATGAAGGAAAAATATGAGATAAATGACAAAAAAGTAGTAAAAGGATGTAATATAGAAGAAATTAATAATAGAATAGACATGGTTAATTCATTTGTAGAAGAAAGTGATAATACGTAAGAGAAAGAAGGTAGAGCGAAAATGAAAAAAGAATTTATTATAGGTGGGAGTATTGGAATTATTTTTATTATTGCAATTATTATTGGCGTTGTAGTAAGTAAGAAAACAGATAATAAAGAGGTAGAATTTATACCAGTTATTGCAGAAATTACGAGTGTGGATAATAACGGAAATATTATCGAGAGCGATGAAAAAGTAAAATTAGAAAATGATGATAAAAGCAAGATAAAAGAATATGCAAAGCAAATATGTGAGACAGCAAAAAATGAAAGATATAGTATGATAATATTCACGGACTACAATATTCGAGTTAGTGAACATATTTCTATAAAAATAAAATCTGATATAAAGGAATACGTATATTATGTAGACGATACAAAAGAAGGCTCTGAAAAGGAAATTGTAACAAGAGCTCCAGAAGGTTTTGTTGACTGGGTTATGAGTAAAGTTAAGCCTAATCAAAAATAGGAAAAATGTAGACGGTTCCGTTTTGTTCTGTTTCCAAAAGAATTATGTTTTTTTTTCAAGAGAGCCTAAATTGTTAGATAAAAAGTTTAACAATTTAGGCTCTCATTCTTTTAGCTTGTTTATATTTGCCAGGTTAATTATTTCAAACTAAGCAGAAGCCCCTAGAAAATAAAGGAAAAAAGTTCAAAAAGTTATTGACATTGCGCCCGGACCGTTATATAATTGAAAAGCATGTAAGATTAGCGTTGAAGTAGGATGTGGCTACAGCCTTTGAAATAGCAGGGTTGGAGGGAACTCCTATGGAGCATGTCATGGCTTAGACCAGGCGGTAAGTTATTTAAATATAAGCACTTATCCCAAGAAAAAATCATGCGAAACTTGGGCTTTAAATATAGGTGTCAATGAAACACCAGGGTGCGTTTATAACTTCCGACAATAATTTAAAAATTTTAAGGAGGGAAAATTTACATGGCAACAGTAACAGGAAATGCGGTAGCAAGTGAAAAAATCAGAATAAGATTAAAGGCTTATGAATCTAAAATCTTAGAACAGTCTGCTGAGAAGATAGTAGATACTGCTAAGAAGACAGGTGCAAAAGTTTCAGGTCCTATTCCACTACCAACAGAAAAGGAAATCATTACAATATTACGTTCTCCACACAAACACAAAGACTCAAGAGAGCAATTTGAAATGAGAACACACAAAAGAGTTATTGATATTCTTTATCCAACACAAAAAACTGTAGATAATCTAATGAAATTAGATTTACCAGCTGGTGTTGATATTGAAATCAAACTATAATTTTAAATTATTTAATAAGGAAGGTCTCTAAAGACCAAGCTGATTGATTGAACGAAGCACGACGAAGTAATGCGAAGTTTAGATTAAATCAATTTTGGAAATATAAACGAATAATGCGAGGAACTGCAAGAAAAATTCTTTACAACTATACGTTTGTATGTTGGAAAGAATTGAGCGAAGCATGACGAAGCAGTATGACGTTTAGATTTTAAAAATCAGCCAATAGTAATAGGAGGAAAAATATGAAAACTTTAATAGGAAAAAAAGTTGGAATGACTCAAATCTTTGATGACAAAGGTAGAGTAGTTCCAGTAACAGTTATCGAAGCTGGTCCTTGTGTAGTTGCACAAGTTAAATCAGTTGAAACAGATGGATACAATGCTATCCAATTAGGATTCGAAGATGTTAAAGAATCAAAATTAAACAAACCAGAAAAAGGACATTTTGCAAAAGCAAACATTAATCCAAAGAAACATTTAAGAGAATTTAGAGTAGAATCAGTTGAAGGAGTTACTGTAGGAACAGAATGGACAGTAACAGAATTTGCTGAAGGAGATAGATTAGACATTCAAGGAACTTCAAAAGGAAAAGGATTCCAAGGTGTTATCAAACGTCATGGTCAACACAGAGGACCAATGGGACATGGATCTATGTATCATAGAAGACCAGGTTCAATGGGACCAACATCTACTCCAGGTAGAGTATTCAAAGGTAAAAAATTGCCAGGACATATGGGAAAAGTTACAGTTACAATACAAAACCTAGATGTAATCAAAGTAGATAGCGACAAAAACGTTGTATTAGTAAAAGGTAGCGTACCTGGACCTAAAGGTGCAATATTAAAATTAAAAACAAGCGTAAAAGCATAGGAAGGAGGATATAGAGAATGCCAAGTATAGATGTATACAATATTGAAGGAAAGAAAGTTAAATCAGTTGATTTAAAAGAAGAAATATTTGGAATTGAGCCAAATGAAGCTGTTGTTCATAGTGTATTAGTTAACTTCTTAGCTAATCAAAGACAAGGAACACAAAGCACAAAGACAAGAGCTGAAGTTCGTGGTGGTGGAAGAAAACCATGGAGACAAAAAGGAACTGGTAGAGCAAGACAAGGAAGTATTAGAGCTCCACAATGGATCAAAGGTGGTATCGCTTTAGGACCAAAACCTCGTGATTATGCATACACAGTTAATAAGAAAGAAAAGAGATTAGCCATTAGATCAGTTCTAAGCTCAAAAGTATTAGAAAATGAATTAGTTGTTGTTGATACTTTAGATATGAAAGAAATCAAAACAAGTGAAATGGCTAAAGCTTTAAACAACTTAAAAGTTGAAGGAAAAGCTTTAATATTATTACCAGAAAAGAATGAAAACGTACAAAAATCAGCAAGAAATATAGAAGATGTAAAAACTACATTAGTTAATACAATAAATGTTTATGATTTATTAAAATATAACAAATTAGTTGTTACACTTGATGCTGTTAAGAAATTAGAGGAGGTGTACGCTTAATGTTACCAGAAGATATAATTATAGAGCCAGTTATTACTGAAAAAAGCAATGATGTGCTTCAAGCTGGAAAGTATACTTTCAAAGTAAACAAAAAAGCAACAAAAGTTGATATAGCAAGAGCTATAGAAAAACTTTTTGATGTAAGAGTATTAGATGTTAATACAATCGCAGTAAGCGGAAAACAAAAAAGAGTAGGAAGATCAATCGGAAAAACTTCAGATTGGAAAAAAGCTATTGTATCAATCGATACAGATCCACAAGCTAAGTCATACTTAACTAAAGGTGGAAAAGCTAAGAAAGTTTCTAAATCAGTTAAGAATTCAATTGATGCATACGGAATTTAATTATAAGTATAATATCGAGAATTAACTCGGAAAATAAATTATAAAGGAGAGATATAACAATGGGAATGAAACATTTTAACCCAACAACTCCATCATTAAGAAACATGACAGTTTCTACATACGAAGAAATTACAAAGAAGACTCCTGAAAAAACATTATTAGCTACAAAGAAAAAGAATGCAGGAAGAAACTCATATGGTAGAATCACAGTTCGTCATCAAGGTGGAGGAAACAGACAAAAATATAGATTAGTAGATTTCAAGAGAAGAAAAGATGATATGACAGCAACTGTAATTGGTATCGAATATGATCCAAACAGAAGTGCTAACATAGCATTAATTCAATATGAAGATGGAGAAAAAGCTTACATTTTAGCTCCAATCGGATTAAAAGATGGTGACAAAGTAGTTTCTGGAGAAAGAGCAGATATCAAACCTGGTAACTGCATGAAGATTGAAAATATTCCAGTAGGTACAATGATCCACAATATCGAATTAAATCCTGGACAAGGTGGAAAATTAGTTAGAGCAGCTGGACAAGAAGCTCAATTAATGGCTAAAGAGGGTAAATATGCTCACGTAAGACTTCCATCAGGAGAAATGAGATTAATCATGGCAGTTTGTAGAGCAACTATAGGAACTATAGGAAACTCAGACCATGAAAACGTTAAATTAGGAAAAGCTGGAAAAACAAGACATTTAGGAAAGAGACCTGAAGTTAGAGGATCTGTTATGAACCCTAACGATCACCCACATGGTGGTGGTGAAGGTAGAGCTCCAGTAGGTCATAGCGGACCAATGACACCTTGGGGTAAACCAGCTCTTGGATACAAGACTAGAAAACGTAATAAGATGTCAAATAAATTTATCGTTAAGAGAAGAAAATAAGATAGATGTTTGAGTAGAACGAAATACAGATATCTTATGCAACCGAACAAAGTGAGGTTGTAAACATTGTAAAATATAAAATATAAGGAGGGTAATTTTATATGTCAAGATCAAGCAAGAAAATGCCTTACGTTTCTCAAAAACTTCTTAAGAAGATTGAGAAAATGAATGAGACTGGAGAAAAAGAAGTTATCAAGACATGGTCAAGATCTTCTACAATTTATCCACAAATGATTGGACACACAATCGCTGTTCATGACGGAAGAAAACATGTTCCTGTTTATTTAACAGAGGAAATGATAGGACATAAATTAGGAGAATTTGCTCCTACAAGAACATTCAAGGGTCACTCAGGAGATAAAGCAACTAAGAAATAGTGAGAGCCCTTAAAATTATAAGGAGGTAAGTATAGTGGAAGAAAAGCAAGAAATGATTCCAGAAGCAATAGCAACTCTTAAAAATGCTAGAATTTCAGCTAGAAAAGTTAAAATAGTAGCAGATTTAATAAGAGGAAAAGATGCTAAAGAAGCTTTAGCAATTGTAAAATTCACACCTAAAGCTTCATCAGAAGTAATAGAGAAATTATTAAAATCAGCTATAGCAAATGCTGAAAATAACCATGGTATGAAATCTAATAACTTATATGTATCTGAAATATTTGCAAACCAAGGTCCTACAATGAAGAGAATAAGACCTGCTGCAAAAGGTTCAGCTGTAAGAATTAGAAAAAGAACAAGCCATATAACAATCAAGTTAAGAGAAAGAGCATAAGAAAGGAGGAGTTATTAAAATGGGACAGAAAATGGATCCACATGGATTAAGAGTTGGTGTTATCAAAGATTGGAGTTCAAAATGGTACGCTGATTCAAAGAATTTTGCTGACTACTTAGTAGAAGATAACAAAATTCGTACATTTATAAAGAAAAAATTATATGTTAGCGGTATCGCAAAAATAGAGATTGAAAGAACTGCTAAATTTGTTAAAGTTAATGTTTTTACAGCTAAGCCTGGTTTAGTTATAGGTAAAGGTGGAAACTTAGCTGAAGAATTAAAAGCTGAATTACAAAAAATGATTAACAAAGATGTTAACTTAAATATTGTTGAGGTTAAGAATGCTGATATGGACGCACAATTAGTTGCTGAAAATATCGCAGGACAACTTGAAAGAAGAATTTCATTCAGAAAAGCTATGAAACAATGTATGCAAAAAACTATGAAATCAGGTGCTCAAGGTATTAAAACTTCAGTATCTGGAAGATTAGGTGGAGCTGATATGGCTAGAACTGAATTCTATAAAGATGGTACAATACCACTTCAAACATTAAGAGCTGATATTGACTATGGATTTGCTGAAGCAGATACAACATATGGAAAAATCGGTGTTAAGGTTTGGATATATAAAGGAGAGGTTCTTCCAACTAAGAAAGAAGTAGTGGAAGGAGGAGAAAAATAATGCCATTAATGCCAAAAAGAACAAAATATAGAAAAATGCAAAAAGGTAGAATGAGAGGAAAAGCTACCAGAGGAAATAAAGTAACAGATGGAGAATATGGACTACAAGCAGTAGGTGGAGCTTTAATTACATCAAATCAAATTGAAGCTGCCCGTGTTGCTATGACTCGTTACACAAAAAGAGGTGGTCAAGTTTGGATTAAATTATTTCCAGACAAGCCAATAACAAATAAAGGTATAGGTACTCGTATGGGTAAAGGTAAAGGTGCCGTTACTTATTGGGTTGCAGTTGTTAAACCAGGAAGAGTAATGTTTGAAATGGCAGGAGTTCCTGAAGAAACAGCTAAAGAAGCTCTTAGATTAGCAGCTAACAAACTATCTGTTAAATGTAAATTTGTTAAAAGAGAAACAGAAACGGAGGCTGATGCATAGATGAAGATAGATAAGATTAAAGAAATGTCTTCACCTGATCTAGAAAAAGAATTAGGAGAATTAAAATCAGAGCTATTTAAATTAAGATTTACAAAAAAAGCTAATGGTTTAGACAATCCTATGAAAATAAGAGAAGTTAGAAAAGACATTGCTAGAATAAAAACAGTTTTAAATGAAAGAAAATTAAACGAAGCAAAATAATTGCTGAATTGTATTTTTGAAGGAAGGAGAAATTTCGATGGAAGAAAGAAATCTTCGTAAAGTTATGATCGGAACTGTTGTTTCAAACAAGATGGACAAAACAGTTGTTGTTGGTGTTGAAACAAACGTTAAAGATCCTATATATGGAAAAATTAAAAAAAGAACATATAAATTAAAAGCTCATGACGAAAACAACGAATGCCAAGAAGGCGACAAAGTTAAAGTTATGGAAACAAGACCTCTATCAAAAGATAAAAGATGGAGAGTTGTAGAAATAGTTGAAAAAGCTGTTATAAAATAAATGTTCATATATGAAATGAATCAATAGAATTTGATTTAAAGGAGGGAAAATTCAAAATGATACAACAACAAACTATACTTAAAGTTGCTGATAACACTGGTGCAAAAGAATTAATGTGTATCAGATGTTTAGGTGGTTCATATAGAAAGTATGCAAGAGTTGGTGACATCATCGTAGCATCTGTTAAATCAGCTGCTCCAGCCGGAATGGTAAAAAAAGGTGATGTAGTTAAAGCAGTTGTAGTTAGAACTAAAAAGCCTACAAGAAGAGCTGATGGTTCATACATCAGATTCGATGAGAATGCTGCAGTTATAATAAAAGAAGATGGAAATCCAAAAGGAACACGTATCTTTGGACCTATCGCTAGAGAGCTTAGAGAGAAAAATTATATGAAAATTTTATCATTAGCTCCAGAAGTTTTATAGTTAGTAGCTTAAAGAATTTATAGTACAGTGTGTACTAATGCAATAATTATTATTAGAAAAGAGGAGGCGAAATTCCTAAAATGCTAAAAGTAAAAAAAGGTGATACAGTTAAAGTTTTATCAGGAAATGATAAAGGAAAAACTGGAGAAGTTTTAGAAGTAGTAGCAGGTAAAGTACTTGTTAAAGGTATAAATATAAAGACAAGACACGTAAAACCTAGAAGACAAGGTGAAGAAGGTGGAATTATTAAATCTGAATTCCCAATTCACGCAAGCAAGGTTAGTGTAGTATGTCCAAAATGTGGTAAAGCTGTAAGAATTGGATTTGAATTAGATAAAGATTCAAACAAAGTTCGTGTATGTAAATCATGTGGTGCAAAAATAAAATAATTTTATTCGGAAAGGAGGATAATTTTAAATTATGGAAATTTTAAAAGATCAATACAAAAATGAAGTAATTCCAGCAATGATGAAAAAATTTAACTATAAGTCAGTAATGGAAGTTCCAAAATTAGATAAAATAGTAATCAATATCGGTTTAGGAGATACAAAGGAAAATCCTAAATCATTAGAAAATGCAATAAAAGATTTAAGTGATATTACTGGTCAAAAACCAATAGTAACTAAATCGAAGAAAGCTATAGCTGCTTTCAAATTAAGAGCTAACGTTGATGTAGGATGTAAAGTTACATTAAGAAGTGGAAAAATGTATGATTTTGCATACAAACTATTCAATGTAGCACTTCCTAGAGTAAGAGATTTTAGAGGAGTATCTGCAAATTCATTCGATGGAAGAGGTAACTATTCAATGGGTGTTAAAGAGCAATTAATATTCCCTGAAATTGAATATGATAAAATCGATAAAATAAGAGGTATGGATATAATATTCGTAACTACTGCTAAGTCTGATGAAGAAGCAAAAGAGTTATTAACTCTACTAGGAATGCCATTTAAAAAATAATTTAAATCAGCAATCTGAGCATTTTCGATTCATTGGTCTAACATTAATGTACAATAGTACACTTTCGTTTTATCCAGTTTACCCAAATGCACATCTTACTACTTTAAATTATTTTTGAGAAATCTAAAAAAGGAGGAAAAGCTAAGATATGGCTAAAAAATCTTTAAAAGTTAAGCAACAAAAAACACAAAAATTTGCTACTAGGGAATATAACAGATGCAAACTTTGTGGTAGACCACATTCTTACATCAGAAAATTTGGAATTTGCCGTGTATGCTTTAGAGAATTAGCACACAAGGGTGAGATTCCTGGTGTAAAGAAAGCAAGTTGGTAAAATATAAATATGTAGTTTACTACATAAGGATGTTTAATTTAAATATAGAAAACATTAAAAGGAGGGATAAAGTTGAATATTACTGATCCAATAGCAGATATGCTAACAAGAATTAGAAATGCAAACAGTTCTAAACATAAAACAGTTGATGTTCCTGCTTCGAATATGAAATTAGCTATAGCTAACATTCTATTAAAAGAAGGATATATCAAGTCTTTTGAAGAAATAAAAGTTGAAAATAATCAAGGAATTATAAGAATAACTTTAAAATATGATGAAAAAGGTAGCAGAGTTATAGACGGATTAAAGAGAATAAGCAAACCAGGACTTAGAGTATATGCATCTAAGGATGAATTACCTAAAGTTCTAAATGGTTTAGGTATAGCTTTAATATCTACATCAAAAGGAATCAAAACAGACAAAGAAGCTAGAAGCGAAGGTTTAGGCGGAGAAGTACTAGCTTATGTTTGGTAATAATTCCTAAATAATTGCAATTTTGACATCGTTTAATCTACATTCGAGAATCTTTATCGTACAGATGTATGATTATGGTTTTTTCGTTTGATTGCCTTGCAAATAACAATTATTTAAAAATTCATATAAATAGTAAAGAAGGAGGAAATATCACATGTCTAGAATAGGAAATAAACCTATTACAGTTCCAGCAGGTGTTGAAGTTAAATTAGATGGACAACATCTTACTGTTAAAGGACCAAAGGGTACATTAGAAAGAGATATTCATAAAAACATGAATGTAAGTATTGATGGTAATGTTATTAAAGTAACAAGACCAGATGATGAAGCTTACAACAGAAGTTTACATGGTTTAACAAGAACATTAATCAGCAACATGATTGAAGGTGTTCTTAATGAATATACAAGAGAATTAGAAATAAATGGTGTTGGATATAGAGCTCAATTAAAAGGAAAGAATTTATTACTAACTTTAGGATATTCTCATCCAGTTGAGATGGAAGCTCCAGAAGGAATTAAATTCGAAGTTCCATCACCAAACCAAATAATCGTTAGAGGTGTTGACAAAGAGCAAGTTGGTCAAGTAGCTGCTGTTATAAGAACTAAGAGACCACCTGAAGTTTATAGAGGAAAAGGTATCAAATATGTTGAAGAACATATTAGACGTAAGGAAGGTAAAGCTGGTAAGAAATAAAATAATTAGATTTATTTCTTACTTAGTCCAAACTGTATATAAACTTAATTTAAAAGAACTAATGCTGTTACATTAGTTAGAAAGGAGAAAATAATGGTTTCTAATACAGATAGAAAAATGGAAAGAAGAAGAAGACATATAAGAGTTCGTACAAAAATTAGCGGAACTGCTGAACGTCCAAGACTTTGTATATATAGAAGTAACAAGAATCTATTCGCTCAATTAATAGACGATGTTACAGGTACTACTTTAGTAAGTAGCTCAACACTTGATAAAGATATCAAGACAAAAGCTTCAAACAAAGAAGCTGCTAAAGAAGTTGGAGCTGCAATAGCTAAGAAAGCAATAGCTAAAAAAGTAGAGGAAGTTGTATTTGATAGAAGTGGATATCAATATCACGGAATCGTTAAAGAATTTGCAGAAGCTGCAAGAGAAGCAGGATTAAAATTCTAATAAGAAGGAGGGAAATAAAGATTCATGGAAAATAATACATCAGAATTAAAAGAAAAAGTTGTATCAATCAGCAGAGTTGCTAAGGTTGTTAAAGGTGGTAGAACTTTTAGATTTAGTGCAGTTGTAGTTGTTGGAGATGGAGCTGGACACGTAGGTGTTGGAAACGGAAAAGCAGCCGAAGTTCCAGATGCTATCAAAAAAGCTATAGAAGAAGCTAAGAAAAACTTAATCGAAGTTCCTGTTGTAGGAACAACAATACCTCATGAATTTGTTGGTGAATTTGGTAGTGCCAAAGTTATGTTAAAACCAGCTGCAGAAGGTACTGGAATCATAGCAGGAGGAAGCGTTAGACCTGTAATTGAACTTGCTGGATACAGAGATATCAGAACAAAAGTTATAGGAACTAACAATCCAAGAAACGTTGTATATGCTACAATCGAAGGTTTAAAGAAAATGCAAACTTTAGAGCAAGTTGCTAAAAAGAGAGGATTAAAACCAGAAGATATTTTATAAAAAAATTTATTGATTTATAAAATACAATAGTATATACTTACTATAACAAAAATAAGGAGGTGTAACCACATAATGAAATTAGATGAATTAGCGCCAGCTCAAGAAAAACAAACAAGAACAAGAGTAGGACGTGGAATGGGATCTGGACTTGGTAAAACATCTGGTAGAGGACATAAAGGTCAAAAAGCAAGATCAGGTGGTGGTGTTAGAAGAGGATTCGAAGGAGGTCAAACACCATTATATAGAAGATTACCAAAGAGAGGATTTACAAATATTCACGCTTTAAATTATACAGAAGTAACATTAACTATGCTTAACCAAGCAACAACAGCTGAAGTTACAGCTGAAAGCTTAATTGCAGACGGAATAATCAGTAAAGCAAATGATGGTATAGTTATTATAGCTACTGGAAACTTAGAGAAAAAATTAGCTGTAAAAGCTAAAAGATTTACTAAAGCAGCAAAAGAAAAAATTGAAGCTTTAGGTGGAAAGACAGAGGTGATTTAATTGTTTAACACCATAAAAAACGCTTTAAAGACTCCAGATGTTAGAAAAAGACTTTTATATACATTAGTGTTAATTGTCGTTTTTAGACTTGGATGTTTTATTTCAGTGCCAGGTATTGATCCTTCACAATTAGATACAGGCAATGCAGAAGGTATCAAAGGCCTAATAAATCTTTTGACAGGTGGTGCTTTCACTAGATTGTCAATATTTGCAATGTCAATTACTCCATACATTACCGCATCAATTGTTATCCAATTACTTGGTATGGTAATACCATCTTTAGAAAAACTTACTAAAGAAGGTGGCGAAATGGAAAGAGCAAAGATAAATAGATACACAAAAATATTAACATTAGCTCTTTCTCTTGCAGAAGGTGTTGGTATTTATTTAATGTATAAAAGTGCGTTTGTTAGTTCGGGATTCCTTACTGGATTTATAGTTGTCCTATCGTTTATGACAGGA
The DNA here is from genome assembly GCA_017404545.1 of Clostridia bacterium. GTDB lineage: Bacteria > Bacillota > Clostridia > TANB77 > CAG-508 > CAG-492. Next base: position 548,593 of record JAFRCC010000018.1, on the reverse strand, counting down.
ACAGCAATACTTATGTGGTTGGGAGAACAAATAACATCTAAAGGAATTGGAAATGGAATTTCAATGTTAATCTTTGTTGGTATAGTTTCAGGACTTGGAAGTGGTGCTCAGACGCTATATTCTAAAGTATTCGGGACAACATTCGATACGAAGAATTTATTAATTGCATTAGCAATTGTATTGGGTGTAATTATTCTTATTGCTGCTGTAGTATTTGTGCAGCAAGCTGAAAGAAAAATACCAGTGCAATATTCTAAGAAAGTTGTTGGAAGAAAGATGGTTGGGGGACAAAATACACATATACCGCTAAAGCTTGCTATGGCTGGTGTAATGCCAATTATATTTGCTTCATCATTTATGACTTTCCCAGCAATGGTTATACAATTAATTAATCCAAATATAACGACACAAACAACTGGAATACAAAACTTCTGGCGTATTGTGTACAATGTTTCAATTGCTACGTCTTCTTCGGATGTAAGTATTAAGTATACAATTGTAAATGCTATAATTTATCTATTATTAATAGTTGGATTTACATTTTTCTATACATATGCCACATTTAATCCAGCAGAAATTTCTAGCAATATTAAGAAAAATGGAGGTTTCATACCAGGTATAAGAACAGGTAAGTCAACAATAGAATATCTATCTTCTGTTATTACAAAATTAACAATATTTGGTGGATTTTTCCTAGCATTAATTGCGATTATTCCAATGCTTGTAAGTCATTTATCAAGTACTAACTTAGCATTTGGAGGTACATCAATATTAATTGTTGTTGGTGTTGCACTAGAAACTGTACAACAATTGGAATCACAAGTTGTAATGAAACATTATAAAGGTTTTTTAGAGTAAAGCAATTCAATTATTAAAATATATACAAAAGTTGGAAGTAGAATTTTTAATGAAGGAAATTTAGCTTCCAACTTTATATATGATTTTTTAAATAATTAATATTACAAAATATTAATTATTTAAGAAATTATTTTATTTTGCTCTTATTATATTAGTAAGAATAAATGAACTTTAATTTCATCAATGTATTTGTAGAGGGAGGAAGCAAAATGTACATTATTATGTTAGGAGCTCAAGGAACAGGCAAAGGAACTGTTGCTGGATTAATTAGTAAGGAAACAGGATTTCCACAAATTTCTACAGGGGATATTTTCAGACAAAATATCAAAGATAAAACAGAATTAGGTGTTGAAGCAGATAAATATATTTCACAAGGAAATTTGGTTCCAGATGAAATTACTGTTCCAATGGTAAAAAATAGACTGTCAGAAGATGATGCTATAGGTGGAGCAATATTAGATGGTTTTCCAAGGACTATTGAACAAGCGCAAAAATTAGATGAAATTTTAGCTAAAGAAGGCAAGAAAGTTGATTTGGTTATTAATTTAACTACACCTAAAGATGAGATTATAGATAGAATGCTAACTAGAAGGGTATGTCCAAATTGCAAAGCAACATTTAATACGAAACTTCATCCACCAAAGGTTGAAGGTATATGTGATGAATGTGGTGAATCGCTTGTTCAGAGAGCAGATGATTCAAATCCAGAAGCAATTAGAAGAAGATTGGAAATTTACGAAGAAAAAACGAGTCCTCTAGTAGATTACTACAAGAAACAGGGAGTATTAAAGACGGAAGAAATAAGCATATCCATAAATAGAATGGGCACAGAAGTTGCTAAGGATATGGTTGAATTTATAAAGAGCAGATAATTGATAAAATAGGTTAGAAGAGGAAGTAGTGAAATGATAACGATTAAATCAAAGAAGGAAATTGAACTAATGAGAGCTGCGTGTAAGTTAACAGCTGAGGTTCATGAAGAAATTGCAAAACATATTAAACCAGGAATATCAACATATGAACTTGATAAAATTGCTGAAGATTTCATAAGAAGTCATGGAGGAATTCCTGCTGAAAAGGGATATCCATCATACCAAAAAGGTGTTCCAAATTTTCCAGGAAGTATTTGTGCATCGGTTAACGACGAAGTTATACATGGAATTCCATCAAAAAGAGTGATTTTAAAAGATGGTGACATTATAAAAATTGATTTAGTTGCATATAAAGATGGATTTAATGGTGACGCCGCTAGAACATATATTGTTGGCAAACCAAACAACAAAGAAGATGAAAGACTTCTAGAAGTTACAAAGCAAGCTTTTTTCGAAGGAATAAAGTATGCGGTTAAGGGCAACAGAATTGGAGATATTAGCCATGCAATTGGTGAGTATGTAGAAAAAAACGGATATTCTGTTGTAAGAGAATTTCAAGGACATGGAATTGGAAGGGAAATGCATGAAGATCCAGGAATACCAAATTATGGTAAAGCTGGAAGAGGACCAAGAATTGAACCTGGCATGACACTAGCAATAGAACCCATGGTTATTATGGGAAAATCAGATATTTTAGAGCTTGATGATGGATGGACAATTGTAACAGAAGATGGAACACCTGCTGCACATTACGAAAATACAATTTTAATTACAGAAAAAGAGCCTGAAATATTGACTTTACTATAATTTTGTTATATACTATAAAAGCTATCGATTAAAATAGCGTATACAATAAGAAAGAAAAATGGAGGTAGAAATGGCAAAAGAAGATGTTATAGAGGTTGAGGGAATTGTTGTTGAAACATTACCAAATACTAACTTCAAAGTAGAGCTTGAAAATGGACATCAAATTCTAGCACATATTTCTGGAAAATTAAGAATGAATTATATAAAGATTCTTCCAGGAGATAAAGTAAAGGTTGAATTATCACCTTATGATCTTACAAGAGGAAGAATTACTTGGAGAGCAAAATAAAACGAATAAAAAGCAGTAATCTACAAATTTCACTCATTAAATAGTCTTTGATGTATGAATAGTACAGGCCTCGTATTGTAGTGATTTCAGAAATTTGTATCTCACTACTTTTGTTTCGTTTTTATATTATATTTTTATTATAGTTAATTATAATTGAAGACCCATCAATTAATTAAATATAACAAAATTTCAGGGAGGTGTAAAAGATGAAGGTTAGACCATCAGTAAAACCAATTTGCGAAAAATGCAAAGTAATCAAAAGAAAAGGTGTAATAAGAGTTATTTGTGAAAATCCTAAACATAAACAAAGACAAGGATAATCAAGCAAATATGGTATATACATATATCTAGGAAAGCGGCTGAAAGTTCTAGATTTATGTTTATATATAGAGTTTTATATAGATATTAAAGACTAGGTAGAAATTAAAATCCGATTAATTTGTGCTTAGTGCATTTCACCTTTAATATTATTAAAACGCATAAACATTTATAAAAGTTATTAAAGAAAAATTTTGGAGGTGCAAAAATAATGGCTCGTATATCAGGAGTAGATTTACCTAGAGAAAAAAGAATTGAAATTGGATTAACATATATATATGGAATAGGTTTATCAAGTTCTCAAAAAATATTAGCAAAAGCTGGAGTAAACCCAGATGTTAGAGTAAAAGATTTAACAGATGATCAAGAACAAGCAATAAGAAATGCTATGGAAGGTTATGTTGTTGAAGGTGATCTTCGTAGAGAAGTAGCTCTAAACATTAAGAGACTTACAGAAATCGGTTGCTATAGAGGATTAAGACACAGAAAAGGTCTTCCAGTAAGAGGACAAAGAACAAAAACTAATGCTCGTACTAGAAAAGGACCTAGAAAATTAGTCAGCAAGAGCAAGGCTGCAAAATAGTTAAATAATTGAGGAGGTAAAACTTAAATGGCTACAAAGAATGTAACAAAAAAAGTTACTAGAAGAAGAGATAGAAAAAATATCGATAAAGGTATGGCTCATATTCATTCTAGTTTTAATAATACAATCGTTACAATTACGGATGTTCAAGGAAATGCAATTTCTTGGGCAAGTGCTGGAGAATTAGGATTCAAAGGATCTAGAAAAAGTACTCCATTCGCAGCTAGCGAAGCAGCTGAAACAGCAGCAAAAGCAGCTATGGAGCATGGATTGAAATCAGTAGAAGTATTTGTAAAAGGACCAGGTTCTGGTCGTGAAGCTGCAATTAGATCATTACAAGCAGCTGGTTTAGAAATAAGCAGTATTAAAGATGTAACACCAATACCACACAATGGTTGTAGACCACCAAAGAGACGTCGTGTATAGTAATTTAATAGAATTAAGGAAGGTGAAAAAATAATGTCAAGATATAGAGAGCCTGTTTTAAAAAGATGTAGATATCTAGGTATCAGCCCAACAGTTATTGGAATTGATAAAGAATCTAATCGTAAAATGGCAGGAAATAAACATAAAAAAGTTTCTGAATATGCTATTCAGTTAAAGGAAAAACAAAAATTAAAATTCATCTATGGAGTTGGAGAAAAACAATTTAGAAAATATTTCGATATAGCTTCAAGCAAAAAAGGTAAAACTGGTGAGGTATTACTACAAATATTAGAAAGTAGATTAGATAACGTTGTATTTAGACTAGGATATGCAAGAACTAGAGCTGAAGCCAGATTACAAGTTACACATGGTGCTTTTCAAGTAAATGGTAAAAAAGTTGATATACCATCTTACATAGTAAAACCAGGTGATGAAGTAGCTGTAAGAGAAATTAGAAAAGATAATGGAACAGTTAAGGCAAGTGTTGAAGAAACAGCCTCAAGATTAGTACCAACATGGTTAGAAAAAAATGCAGATAACTTATCTGGTAAGGTATTATCAGTAGTATCAAGAGACGAAATTGACTACCCAGTAGAAGAACATTTAATAGTAGAGCTTTACTCAAAATAGTATAATAGCAATAAAAAAGCTGCTATATTCATTAGAAAAATATATATTAAATATTTTTGGATTTTAAAGTGTATAATCTCACTTTATATTAGGAGGGAAATAATGATAGAATTTGAAAAGCCAAATATTAAATGCTTAGAGATAGACAATGACAATAATTATGCTAAATTTGTATGTGAACCACTAGAGCGTGGTTACGGAATAACTATAGGAAATTCACTAAGAAGAATTCTACTTTCTTCATTACCAGGAAGTGCAATAACTGGAGCAAAAATAGAAGGTGTTCAACATGAATTTTCTACAATACCAAATGTAGTAGAGGACGTACCAGAGATAATAGTTAACCTAAAAAGCGTAAGATTAAAACTAGACAAAAATGAAGAAAAAACTCTAAGAATTAACTTTAAGGGAGAAGGAGAAGTAAAAGCAGGTGATATAATCACAGATGGAACTGTTGAGGTATTAAACCCAGAGTTACATATTGCTACTGTTTCAGAAGGTGGTTCACTTGTTATGGAATTAACAGCTGATATGGGTAGAGGATATAATACAGCTGAAAAGAATAAAAAGGATGATCAACCTTTAGGATTACTTCCAATTGATTCTATCTATACACCAGTAAAGAAAGTTAATTACTCAGTTGAAAATACAAGAGTTGGACAAATGGTTGATTATGACAAGCTTACGATCGAGGTTTGGACAGATGGTAGCTTAAAGCCATATGAAGCATTAAGTCTAGCTGCAAAAGTAATGACTGGACATTTAGAATTATTCATAGATTTATCAGAAGCTACAAAGAACACAAAAGTTATGGTAGAAAAAGAAGAATCTAAGAAAGAAAAAGTTTTAGAAATGTCAATAGAAGATTTAGAGTTGTCTGTAAGATCATTCAACTGCTTAAAGAGAGCAAATATTGCAACAGTTGAGGACTTAGCAAATAAAACTGAATCAGATATGATGAAAGTTAGAAATCTAGGAAAAAAATCATTAGATGAAGTAACAAATAAATTACATGCTTTAGGCTTAGATTTCGCTAGAGAAGATGATTAATTAGAGAAGAGGAGGACATGTAAAAGTGGCTACAAATAGAAAATTGGGAAAAACAACAGATATCAGATTAGCAATGCTTAAAACTCAAGTAACAGATTTATTATTACATGGTCAAATACAAACAACAGCTGCTAGAGCTAAAGAAGTTCAATCTATGACAGAAAAATTAATTGCTCTTGCCATAAGAGAAAAAGATAATTTTGAAATGGTTGATAGCAAGGTTGTTAAAGCTAAATTAGATAGTAATGGTAACAAAGTTACTGAATTAGTAAAAAGCAAAAATGGCAAAGAATTCTTAAAAGTAGTTAAAGAAGAAACTACTGAAAAGAGACAAAAAGATATGCCTTCAAGATTAAATGCTAGAAGATTAATGATTAAATCATTAAACAAGGTTAAAGACGCTGAAGGAAATCCAGTTGATATAACAGCTAAGTTATTCAACGAAATAGCTCCTAAATACGCTGGAAAACAAGGTGGATATACAAGTATCGTTAAACTTGGACAACGTAGAGGAGATGCAGCTGAAGTTGCAATATTGAAATTAGTCTAATATGAAGAAAATGGTTAGAAAATAGAAATATTTTACTAACTATTTTTTTTGTTAAAATAAGTTATGCTACTAAGGAAGATTAAATTCGTTATATGCAATGACAAACTCGAAAAGTATACAAATCCTGCTAAATTCATATAATATTTGTAAGAGGTGGCGATAATGTTTAGTTTTATAGTGAATTGCCTTTTGTGGATATTTGCGATATATGGATGTACTGATTTAATAAAAATTATGTGGAATCGTAGAATATATAAGAGAATTGAAAGTAATGGAATTTATGTAATAATAGCTGCTAAAAATCAGGAGCAGCAGATAGAAATGTTCTTACGCTCTGTAGTTTTTAGATTATTATATGGGAAAGAAGAATACTTAAAAAACATAATTGTTACAGATTTAAATTCTATAGATAATACGAAAGTAATTTTAGAAAAATTGTCTGAGGATTATAATGAAATAAAAATTGTTCAGTGGGATGAGCTCAAAAAAAAGTTAGACGATTTAGATTAATATTGAATTATAAGCTCCCGTGTGATAAACTACAAAAAAGTGTAAAGCATTAATAGTATATAAGTGAGGAGCATTAATGGAATTAAAAGGTGAACTAAAAGATATTATTTTCCAAAATGATGTTAATGGATATACAATAGCGATAATTATAACTGAAAATAAAGAAGAAGAAACAGTGGTAGGATATCTGCCATTTATTTCTGTTGGGGATAATTTAAAGCTTGAAGGTAAATATGTAACGCATCCAGATTATGGTGAGCAGTTTAAAATAGAGACGTTTGAAAAAATGTTACCAGAAACAGCTGCAAGTTTAGAGCGTTATTTAGGTAATGGTATGATAAAGGGCATTGGTCCCGCTATGGCCAAAAGAATTACAGATAAATTTGGAGAAGAAACGTTACATGTGTTAAAATTTGAACCTACGAGATTGGCAGAGGTAAGAGGAATTACAAGAGATAAAGCTATAGAAATATCAGAGCAATTCAACGAGAATTGGGAATTATGGCAGATAGTTGGCTTTTTAGAAAAATTTGGTATTGGTGTACAAAATGCGCAAAATGTGTATAAGGCTCTTGGGACAAATGCAATTGAAGAAATTGAAGCAAATCCATACATATTAATAGATTTGGCAAACAATGTAGATTTTAAATTAATCGACAAAATTGCAATGGAACTTGGTTTTGAATACAACAATGATAAAAGAATAACAAGTGCAATAAAATATGCTCTTTCAAAAGCAACACTCAATGGACATTGTACGGTTTTGGAAGATGAATTATATAAATATGTAAGTATTTTATTGGGAGTAAGCAACGAAGAAATAGAAGATTGTATAATTTCGCTTAAAATAAAAGGTGAGATTATAATTGAAGAGCGAGAGGATAACAATTGGGTATATCTAAATTCGTACTATAGTGCGGAGGACAATATTGTGCACAAACTATTGTCTTTAGATAAAGCACGTAATATAAAAAAAATACATAATTTTGATAGCGAATTAAAAATTATCGAAGATAAAACAGATATAATTTTATCTGACAAGCAAAAGGAAGCAATAGAAGCAATTAATGAAAATAATGTATGTATAATAACAGGAGGTCCAGGAACAGGAAAAACAACTATTATAAAGGTAATACTAGAATTATATAAATCGAAAAAGAGGAAGACCATTTTGTGTGCTCCAACTGGAAGGGCTGCAAAAAGAATGACAGAAACAACCGGCGAAGAAGCAAAAACATTACATAGATTGCTTGAGATTGGAAAGATACAAGATGATCCTAAAAGTAAATTCAACGATTATGAAATTGCTCCAATCGATGCAGATGTAATTATTGTAGATGAGATGTCAATGGTTGATTTATTTCTAATGAATTATTTATTGAAGGCTATTTATCAAGGAACAAAACTAGTATTGGTAGGCGATGTGGATCAGCTTCCATCTGTTGGACCAGGAAATATATTAGCAGATCTTATTAATTCTGAAAAAATAAAAACCATAGTACTAAATAAAATATTCAGACAAGCCGCTAAAAGTAAAATTATTTTAAATGCGCATAGGGTTAACAATGGCAATACATTTATCAAGCAGGATGAATCTGAAGAGGAGCTGGATAAGGATTTCTTTTACATAAAAGAGGCAAATCAAGAAAAAATTGTTAATCAGATTATTTCTTTATGTAGTGGAAGGTTACAATCATATGGAAATTTTGATTTTTTCAAAAATATACAGGTGATTACACCAACTAAAAAGGGGTTATTGGGAACCAAGGAGCTTAATAAATTATTACAAGAGCACTTGAACCCACACAAAGATGGATATGTAGAGCGCAAGAATATAGATGCTACATATAGAATTGGTGATAGGGTGATGCAAATAAAAAATAATTATGACATTTTTTGGGAAAGAGATGTAAATGGTTATGAAGCTGGCTCTGGAGTATTTAATGGAGAATTTGGTACTATTTTGAAGATTGACGATACAGAAAAACGAATAAAAATATTATTTGATGACGAAAAGTTTGCATGGTATCAATTTACCGAACTTGATCAGATTGAGCATGCATACGCAATTACAGTACACAAAGCTCAAGGTAGCGAGTTTGATGTGGTTATTATGCCTATTGTACAGGCAGCCCCTCTATTACTAACAAGAAATTTACTATATACTGGAATGACAAGAGCTAAAAAACTACTTATAGTTATTGGTAATGCAAATGTAATTAATTTTATGATAAATAATATTGATAGTAAAAAAAGAAATACGGGGTTAGAATATAAATTAAAAATAGCAGATTAAATTAGGGGGCAGTATCATAAGGAGGTGTTTGATGTATAAACTTATAGATATGGCCCTCGATTTTGTTTTTCCACCAGTATGTGGAATATGTGGCAAAATAGGAGATGAATATATTTGTAAAAGTTGTAAAAAAAATATACAAAGGTATAGCAAAAATACTTGTAATTTCGTGGAGGAAAAATATTTTAAAGAACATTTTTGGCTATTTGAATACAAAGGTGAAATTAGAAATATGATAATTAACTACAAATTTCATGATAAGTCATATTTACATAGAACTTTTTCGGATATAATTACAGATAATAGTGTAGCTGTTGAATACATAAAAAAATATGATTACATTATTCCAGTTCCAATACATAATAAAAGAAAAATGGAAAGAGGTTATAATCAGTGTTATTTAATAGCAAAAACGATATGTAAGAAAATAGGTAATATAAAATGTAATAACATATTAGTAAAAAATAAAAACATATGCAAGCAAAGCTCTCTAAATAGAGAAAAGAGACACAGTAATGTAATAGGAGCGTTTTCGGTTAAAAAAAATGTAATATTATCTAATAAAAAAATTCTAATATTCGACGATGTTTATACAACTGGAAGTACAGTAAATGAATGCTCTAAGGTAATAAGAAGTTTAGGATGCAATCATATTGACGTTATTACAATTGCTAAAGACTGATAAATAAGATAAGTAAACAAATTTACATATACTTTTTTATTTGATATAATCCTACCAGAGGAGTGAGAAAAATGCAGAAAAAAAGGGAAAATTATATTAATTGGGATGCGTATTTTATGGGAATTGCGATGCTTTCTTCACAAAGAAGTAAAGATCCAAATACTCAAGTTGGAGCATGTATTGTAAGTAGAGATAACAAAATTTTATCAGTTGGTTACAATGGGGCTCCAAATGGATATGATGATGAACATATGCCTTGGAACAGAGAAGGAGATTTTAAAAATACTAAATATGCGTACGTTTGTCATGCAGAACTAAATGCTATTTTGAACAATAAAGGATCTATACTAGAAGGCGCAAGGATTTACGTAGATTTGTTCCCATGTAATGAGTGTGCCAAAGCTATAATTCAATGTGGTATTAAAGAAATTATATATAAATCGGATAAGTATAATGGAACTGATGGAAATGTTGTTGCAAAAAAAATGCTAGACTATTGCGGTGTAAAATATAAAAAGTATGATGAACAAGGATTTGATATTAATTTAAGGTTGTAATAAAGATAGTTTTATATGGGAGGATTATTGGTTGAAATACAAGATTGTGGCAACAGACTTTGATGGTACACTGCTGTCGAGTCAGAAAAAATTATCAGATGAAAATAGAAAAGCAATTGTAGAATGCAGAGAAAATGGATGCATTATGGTAGGTATAACGGCAAGAAATTTATCAAGTATAAAAAGCGTTTGTAGTATTGAAATTTTTGATTATTTGATAATTAACAATGGAACTTATATTTTCGATGTTAATGCTGAAAATGGCGAGTATTTGGATTATTTGAGAGCTGATATAGTTAAAGATATTACAAAGACATTTTTAGAAAAATCAGACGGAATTGATTACTGTGCACTTAACAAATATTACTCAAATAAGACAAAATTAAAAACCATAAGACCATTTCATGTACAAATAAACGGAATGAATGAAATAAATGAAGAAGTAGCTAGAATAAATATATTTGGAAAATCTAATGATGATGTTTATGAATTTAAAAAATCAATAGATGAAAAATATCCTGAGTTGCAAACAATAGTAATGCTAAATACCGATGACAAGTCAAGTAAAAGGTGGGTTGCAATTAACCCATCCAATTGCAATAAAGCGATAGCCTTAAAAATGCTTGCAGAAAAATTAGGTCTAAGTTTGAATGATGTACTATTTTTTGGCGATTCGACAAATGATATTGAGGTAATTACTCAGGTAGGATGTGGTGTTGCAATGGCGAATGCAATTTCAGAGGTTAAAAAAATGGCAAATGATATTACACTTTCAAATGATGAAAATGGAGTAGCCGATTATATTCATAAAATAATAATTGAATGAAAAAAGGATGGTTCAATTTCACGCGAAATTTAAATTAGATTATTTACTAAAAGTAAAAAAATTATCTTTTTTCGAGTGAAAGAGAGCCATCTTTTTTACAAAAAGTAATGCAAAAGTACTTGACAAAACACAAAAAATAATGTAAAGTATATAAGCATTACATTTTATTTTAAGTAAGGAAAATGCTTAAGTAAGAAGGCGGGTGCAATCAGATGGAAGAAAAAATAAAGATGAGTATATTATGTGGAATATACGGAAATTTATTAACAGAAAAACAACATCAAATTTTAGATGATTATTATAATAACGATTTATCTTTATCAGAAATTGCTGAGAATAATAAAATAACAAGGCAAGCAGTTAAAGATGTGATAAATAAAGGCAAAGCCAAATTACATGAATATGAAGAAAAACTTCTATTCATGTACAAGGTATTAAATCAAGAAAAGGTTATAAATGAAATTATAGAAGATTTAGAAAAAATAGAAAATAAAGAATTAACAAAGGACAAGCTAAGCAAAATATCAAAAAAACTAAAAACACTAATTGAAGAATAGTTAGTCGTAAAATAAATACAAAAGGAGGAACTCAAATGGCATTTGAGGGATTATCTTCAAAATTACAAGGAATTGCTAATAAATTTAAGGGAAAAGCTAGAATAACTGAATCAGACTTAAAAGAAATGTTAAGAGAGGTTAAGCTTGCATTGCTTGAGGCTGATGTTAACTATAAAATTGTAAAAGAATTTATTGGCACAATACAAGAAAAGGCACTCGGTCAAGATGTGTTAAAATCGCTTACACCAGGTCAACAAGTAATTAAGATTGTTAAAGATGAACTTGTTGAATTGCTAGGTGGAACTGATTCAAAAATAAATATCTCGCCAAACCCACCAACAATTATTATGATGGTTGGTTTGCAAGGATCTGGTAAAACAACAACATCAGGAAAGCTTGCAAATATATTAAGAAAGCAAGGTAAGAAACCATTACTAGTAGCTTGTGATGTATATAGACCAGCGGCTATTAAACAATTACAGGTTGTTGGAGCACAGCTTAACATACCTGTATATGCTGAAGAAAATTCAAAGGATGTTGTTAGAATTTCAAGAAATGCTATAGAAGAAGCATATAAGAAATTAAACGACGTAATTATTATAGATACTGCAGGACGCTTACAAATTGATGAAGTTTTAATGAATGAGCTTAAAGATTTAAAAACAGCAGTAAAGCCTCATGAAATATTACTTGTTATAGATAGTATGACAGGACAAGAAGCAGTAAATGTTGCAGAAAGCTTTAAGGATACAGTTGGAATAGATGGTATTATTTTAACGAAGCTTGATGGTGATACACGTGGTGGTGCTGCGTTATCAGTTAAGAAAGTTACAGGAAGACCAATCAAGTATATTGCAACTGGTGAAAAGATGAATGATATAGAAGAGTTTCATCCAGATAGAATGGCACAAAGAATTCTTGGAATGGGTGATGTTCTTTCAATTATTGAAAAAGCAGAAGAAGCTATATCAGAAGAGGAAGCAGAAAAATTAGAAGCTCAGTTAAGAAAAAATAGGTTCGATTTAGACGATTACTTAATGCAATTAAAACAAATAAAAAAAATGGGATCTTTCTCATCAATACTTAAGATGATTCCTGGACTTGGAAGCAAGATGAAAGATATAAAAGTTGATGACAAAGAATTTATAAGAATCGAATCAATGATTTATTCAATGACTAAAGAGGAAAGAAGAAATCCTAAAATTATAAATGGTCAAAGAAGATTAAGAATTGCTAAAGGTAGTGGAACTACTGTTGAACAGCTTAATAAATTCATGAAATCATTTGAGATGACTCAAAAAATGATGAAAGAAATGAAATCAGAAAAAGGTATGAAAAATATAATGAAAAATCTAAAGGGCATTGATAAAGATGCTTTTAACGATTTGAAATTTTAAGGAGGTGAAAAAGAGATGGTAAAAATCAGATTACAAAGACAAGGTGCTAAAAAAGCTCCATTCTATCATATAGTAGTTGCTGATTCAAGATCTCCAAGAGATGGTAAAATAATCGAAAAAATCGGTTCATACGATCCAATGACAGATCCTGCAACAATAGTTTTAGACAAAGAAAAAGCAAATGAATGGATTAAAAATGGTGCAAAGCCAACAGATACAGTTAAAGCTTTAATTGAAAAAGCAAAATAATTTAAATCCTTGAAAGGGGAAAATTATGAAAGAAATATTAGAATTGATAATTACCAGCCTAGTTGACGATAAAAATTCTGTATCAATTGAAGAAATAGAAGAAGAAAAATCTATAACATACAAGGTTAAAGTTTCAAAAGATGATATGGGAAAAGTTATCGGTAAACAAGGTAGGGTAGCAAGATCAATAAGAACTGTTATGAAATCTGTATCTGCTAAAGAAGGTAAAAAGGTAAACATTGAATTTGTAGATTAAAGAGGTAAGCATGCAAGAGTATTTTGAAATTGGACAAATTGTTAATACTCATGGTGTTAAAGGTCATGTTAAAGTAAAGCCTTTCACAGATGATGTAGAGCAATTTGAAACATTAGGTAAAATTTTGGTTGTAAAAAACAAAGAAACAATTGAAATGGAAATTGAAGAGGTAAAATATCATAAAGATATGGTACTTCTAAAATTAAAAAGGATTGATGATATGAATACTGCAGAACGTTATAAGGGTTGCTATATAAAAATTCATAGAAGTCAAGCAAGAGACCTAGAAGAGGGAGTATATTTTATAGCAGACATTATAGGCTCAGATGTATATACGGATGAAAATGTCTACCTGGGCAAGGTTGATGATATATACAATACTGGAAGCAATGATATATATGTTGTAAAAGATGACCTTGGAAAGCAAATACTTATACCTGGAATTAAAGATGTTTTACTAAATATTGATATAGAAAATCAAAAAGTAATAGTTCATTTATTAAAAGGTTTGGTATAATGGAGGAAAGATGAAATTTGATGTTTTAACGCTTTTTCCAGAAATGTTTGAAACTTTAAATCAAAGCATTCTAGGGAGAGCGATTGAAAAAGATTTAATAAATATTAACTTAATAAACATTAGAGATTTTTCAAAAGATAAACATAAAAAAGTAGACGATACCCCATATGGTGGTGGAGCAGGTATGGTTATGAGACCAGATGTTGTATACGATGCATATAAATCAGTATATGAACCGAACGCTAAAGTTATTTTTATGACACCACAGGGAAAAACACTAAGCCAAAAAAAAGTAGAGAGCCTCAGCAGGGAACAGCACTTAATTATACTATGTGGTCACTATGAAGGGATAGATCAAAGGGTTATAGATGAAATAAATCCAGAGGAAATTTCGATTGGTGATTATGTGCTAACAGGAGGAGAAATACCAGCGATGGTTTTAATTGACTCTGTTAGTAGATATGTAGGTGGAGTTTTAAATGAAGAATCAATTAGCGAGGAATCATTTTCAACAGGTTTACTGGAATATCCACAATATACAAGACCGGAAGTATTTAACAATCGTGAAGTTCCAGAAGTATTAAAATCTGGACATCATGAAAATATACGTAGGTGGAGGAGAGCTGAATCTTTGAAGAATACATATAGTAAGAGGCCAGAGCTTTTAGAAGATGTAGAATTGTCTAATGAAGACAAAAAAGTTTTAGATGATATGAATTAAAAATTATGAAAGGAGAATATCGATGGATATCATTAAATCAATTGAACATGAGCAAATGAAAAATGCCATTCCCGACCTTAAAGTTGGTGATACTGTAAAAGTACATCAAAGAATTAAGGAAGGTAATAGAGAAAGAATCCAAGTATTCGAAGGAATTATTATTAAAAAACAAGGTGGAGGATTAAATGCTACATTCACAGTAAGAAGAGTTGCTTACGGATGTGGAGTTGAAAAAACATTCTTAATTCACTCACCAATGGTAGAAAAAATTGAAGTAGTTAGAGTTGGTAAAGCAAGAAGAGCTAAACTATACTACTTAAGAGAAAGATTAGGAAAAGCTGCTAAGACTAAAGAAGCTATCGGTGCTAGAATTGAAAACAAAGAAATAGTTATCAAAGGTGCTGAAGTTGAAGAAGCTCCAGTAGCTGAAGAAACAGTTGCTCCAGTAGAAGAAGTTAAAGAAG
This sequence comes from Clostridia bacterium, assembly GCA_017404545.1. GTDB lineage: Bacteria > Bacillota > Clostridia > TANB77 > CAG-508 > CAG-492. The sequence continues at coordinate 533,178 of JAFRCC010000018.1, read as the reverse complement.
AGGCTCCAGTAGTTGAAGAAACAGCTAAGGAAGTAGCTAAAGCTGAAGAAACTCCAAAAGCTGAATAATCTACAAAAACTAGTTGTTTAAAGTGTAAGACAACTAGTTTTTTTGTTTTTGTTGAAAAAATATTATTGTAATGTTAATATTTTATTAGAAATTTATACGAAAGAAGATAAAATATATGTATAATTTAGAAGAAGAATCAATAAAAGCTTAGTAGAGATATTGAATTGGGTAGAGATTGAAGATTACAACAAAATACCAAAAGCTAAACTTGAATTTTTTTAGAAAAATCGTAATAAGAATAATACTTTTAAATATGATCCAAATCTTAATTTGGAAGAGCAAGGTGTATCTGAATATACGAGGGCAATAATTGTTATATTATTTCGTGATTATTGGGCAACTGAAAAACAACGTAATAAATTACTTGAAAGAGAAAAAAGAGATTTACAACTTATTGAAGAAGAGAAGATGGCAAAATTCAAGCAAGAGGATATCTTTAAAAATACCAAATATGCACAAGAAAATTTAAAAGAAGATAGTACAAAAAACAACTTACCTGTAGAGATTCAAAAAAAGAAATGGTACCAAAGAATATTTTCAAAAATAAAAAAATTATTTAAATAAATATTTTTATGATATGTAAAAAATAATCAGATAAATAAGAAGGGGCTGCCGAAAGGACATGCCCCTTTGATATTTTAGAAGAATATATTAAATAATCCAAGTATAAAACCAATAAGTGCACCAAGTGATACTAGGCTATTAAGCTCTTTTTTCATTACAGATAAAATAAGCTTTTCAATTTCTAAGACATCCATTGAATTAATTTTATCTTCTATAATTTGAGTAATATTAATAGACTTAATTATTTCTTCAAATTTTTCCTTAACAAACTTCTTGTAGACAGAAAGAACAGTATCTGGTAAATCTATTTCCAAATTATCAGTTAATACATAAACTGGTGTATCTAACAAATCATCTGTTTTTTTATCAATCATATTTGTGATTAATCTTTGACCATTTTGCTCTATATATTCGTTTGTTTTTGCTTCTGCCATAGCTTTAACAGAGCTTACAATTGAATTACCACCAAAGATACCAATTAAAGATCCTTTTAACTTTTCACTAGCTGCAAGCTCTACCTGCTCTCCAACAATTTGTCCAACATTAGCTTCGAGTATTGATAAATAAATAGAATTAGATAACTTATTTGTGAGATTTCCTCTAACTTGATTAAATTTTTGTTTATCAATAGTATTTAATAATTTATCCTCTAATTTTTCGTCTGACATTGCAAAATTAGCAACTTTTTCTTTTATTGAATCTTGTATATCATCAGACATTAATTTATCTATTAAATCGGAATTTGTAAGCAAATTTTCATTAATTGCAACTGCAATTGATTTAGCAATTCTTTCTTTATTCTTAGGAATAATTCCTGGTGTAAATGGTAGCTTAAATTTACCAATTCTAATCTCTTTTAGTGGTCTAAACATCATCTTAACTGCAATCCAGTTTGTTATATATCCTATGACAGCTCCAATAAGCGGAGGCATTATATATTTTAAATATTCCATAATTAATCTCCTATCATGTATGATTTTATCATAAATTATTTCCATAAACAATCTTCTTTATCAGCTATGTCAATAGTTTATAGAAATGTCACCCCAAAAGCATAAAAATAACTTATAGAAATGTCACCCCTTATATAACTCTCCATAATGTAAATATTTTATCATAGGGGTGACATTTCTATAAAATAATTTTGTACACCTATGGGGTGACATTATCACAAGTTAATCACAGAAATATTTAGATTTATTTGACATAACAAGATTATTGTGATAGAATCTATCTGTTGTTTTTAATAACTAATATAACTTTTAGAGGAGGTTCATGTATGAATATGAACGGCAACATTTGCAAAGCAACTGAGCTTGAATGGCTCAAAGCAAGAACCCCGGAAAAAGACTGGGAAAGCGACGCTTTTATGCGGACATGCAAGCACTTAGAGAGCCTTGACAGTATTCTCAGCGGCACGTACGAGGAATTTTCCAAGAGTCAGCCTGAAATTTCGATGGAAACATTTTGGATGATTAGCTATTTTGTTATGTCTGTTCTCAGAAGTAGTGATGACGAGGATTCCATGAGGGCTTTCATCGGTAGAAAAAACCTTTGGAAGAACGAGAGTAACTGTGCAAAGCTGAACAAAGGCTGCGAAAAGGCACTTGGAATTGACTTAGACTTCAAATTGTTTATTGACGGAGAAGGTTCTTTTGAGGACTTTTGTACAATTATGGAGTATGATGTCAATGCGGTACAGTGTTATTTGGTGTATACTTTGGTTGCGTTTATGAGTCTGAAGACTGATGGTTATACTGAAGAGAAGTTCATTTTTGACGAACTTTTCTGGAAAAAGTATTCCTGGTTGGTGGATGTTATCAGATGTATGAAGCACCAGATTTGCACTCCGGAAGAAGCTTACAGAACTTATTATGCAGGACTCAAAGATATCGAGAAACATAACGTAACAGCATAAGGAGGCAAGAATCATATGGTTGTTAAAGGTTACAACACGCCATGGTCTGTTAAAGCATGGGCTGGAAAACTTGAAATGCTTGATAAATCTAAACTGGCAAATAAGAGCAGAAGCATTTATAGTTGTGTTCTTTTTTCAAAGGAAGGACAAGGCTCTGTTTCAATTCTGTATCTTTCGCCTAAAGCAGGGGTAAAAAAGCATCGGCACACGAATGATTCTGAAATCTATATTTTTTGGGATTTAAAGAATCAGAGACTTCAGTACGAAATTTGCAAAAAGGGCAATACACATGAGCTTAAGAACATTTCGGAAAAGAGATGGGCTGTTGTTCTGTCTATCAAATTCGAATCCGAAAGTGATAAGTAATCATAATCTAAAAGAAACCGCGGGGGTGTGTTCCTCCGTGGTTTTTTCTTAATATTAAACTAAGTAGATATTTTTATTAAAAACCAACACCAAGACTTATTTTATCTGCGTCATCCTGTGACAGATAGCCATATTTGACCATTGAGCGAATTACCTTGGCTTGTCTTTCTTTGCAAAGCTCCAAATTTACAGTTGGAGCATATTTGCTAGGGGCATTCGGTACTCCTGCAAGCAGTGTACATTCTGACAAGGTTAAGTCTTTAGGATCTTTATTAAAATATCCTTTTGCCGCAGCTTTAATTCCATAATAGCCATTTCCATAGTATATAGTGTTTACATATAATTCAAATATTTGTTGTTTGCTGTAATTTTTTTCTAGTTTAGAGCTCATAATTAGCTCTGCTATTTTTCTATCTCTATTGTATTTATCGTTCATAAAATATAAATTCTTTGATACTTGCTGCGTAATTGTGCTTCCGCCTTCCTTAGCTTCTCCAGCTTTTATATTAGAAAATATGGCTCTTCCAATTGAAACTAAATCAATAGATCCATGTTCCCAAAATCTATGGTCTTCAACAGCAACAGTTGCATCTATTAAATTTTTAGGTAGGTCATCATACTTAACAAAGCTTTCATCGGATTGAACTTGTTTTACTTTTTCTTCAAGAGCTATTTCACTTACTGCTTTATTATAGTAATTATATCCACTAAGACCAAATATTAATGCAAGAATGAAAATTACAATTATCGAAATAAATAGTATTCTTTTTAATAATTTCATATGACATCAAACCTTTCTATTTCTATAAGAATTATATATATGTAATGTGTTTTTTTCAAGGAGAATGTAAGAAATATTTTGTTACAGCTATTTTGTTCTATCTTGAAAAAAATAGGTTGTGATGATACAATGTGAAAAAATTTATGTGGAGGAAAAACGATGGGAAAATTTGTGCATTTACATGTTCATAGCGAATTCAGTTTATTAGATGGTGCAAGCAGAGTAAAAGAATTACCAGTTCGTGCTAAAGAGCTTGGCATGGATGCGATTGCTATTACTGATCATGGTGTAATGTTTGGTGCAATTGATTTTTACAAAGCATGTAAAGCAAATGATGTAAAACCAATAATCGGCTGTGAAGTTTATGTAGCTCCACGTACTAGATTTGATAAAGAAGCGGGAATTGATAATAAATATAATCACTTAATATTATTAGCAAAGAATAATAATGGATATAAAAATCTATCTAAGCTAGTTTCACTTAGCTTTTTAGATGGATACTACTATAAACCAAGAGTTGATAAAGAGCTTTTAGAAAAATATCATGAAGATTTGATTTGTTGCAGTGCTTGCTTAGCAGGAGAAGTTCCACAAGCTATACTTAATAATGACATGGAAAAAGCAGAAGAAACAGCCATGTGGTTTAAGAATTTGTTTGGTGAAGACTATTATTTAGAGGTTCAAGCAAATTCTATATCTGAGCAGATAATGGTAAACCAAAAGTTAGTTTCATTAGCTAGAAAATTAGATATTCCACTAGTTGCAACAAATGACTCACATTATTTAAAGAAGGAAGATTACTATAATCATGAAGTACTTCTTTGTGTTCAAACTGGAAAAAGAATGACAGATGAAGATAGAATGTCTTTTTCTACTAATGATTTCTATGTTAAGTCTCCAGAGGAGATGGAAGAATTCTTTGAGGGGCTCCCAGAAGTACTTGAAAATACTGTTAAAATTGCTGAAAAGTGTAATGTTGAATTTGAATTCGGTAATACAATTCTTCCAAATTATGATGTACCAGAAGAGTTTGAAACTCACTATGACTACATTAAGTATTTAACAGACACTGGAATGAAAAAAAGATATGGAGATGATATTCCAAAAGATATTATAGATAGAAAAGAATATGAATTATCTGTAATAAAAAAGATGGGATATGTGGATTATTTCTTAATTGTATGGGATTACATTAACTGGGCAAAATCTCAAGGAATACCAGTTGGTCCAGGACGTGGTTCAGGAGCAGGATCTATTGTTGCTTATGCAATTGGAATAACAGACATTGATCCAATTAAGTATCAATTACTGTTCGAGAGATTCTTAAATCCTGAGCGTATAAGCATGCCCGATTTTGACGTTGACTTTTGCTATGAAAGAAGACAAGAAGTTATTGATTATGTAGGAAGAAAATATGGACATGACCATGTTTCTCAGATTATTACATTTGGAACAATGTCAGCGAGAATGGTAATTAGAGATGTTGGTAGAGCCCTAGATGTTTCATATGCTGAAACTGATAGATTAGCTAAGATGATTCCAAATGAAGTTCATATTACAATTAAAAAGGCAATGGAACAAAATGTTGAATTAAGAACACTTTATGAAAGTGATGAGAATATTAAGAAGCTTTTGGATATTGCAATGGGACTAGAAGGTCTTCCAAGACAGGCTTCAACTCACGCGTGCGGTATTGTTATTACAAAAGAGCCTGTTGATACATATGTTCCTTTATATGTAAGAGATGATCAGATCTCAACACAGTTTATTATGACAACACTCGAAGAGCTTGGTCTACTTAAGATGGACTTTTTGGGATTAAGAACTTTAACAGTTATTCAAGATACAGTTGATTTAGTTAAACAAACTAGAGGAATTGATGTTGAATATGATAAAGCAATGAATGATCCAAAGGTATATAAATTGTGGCAAAATGGGGAAACAGTTGGTATATTCCAGTTCGAAAGCCAAGGAATTACTAACTTCATGAAGGAATTAAAACCAGATTGTCTAGAAGATATTATAGCCGGAGTTTCTTTATATCGTCCAGGACCAATGGATCAGATTCCAAGATATATTGCAAATAAAAAAGACCCAGAGCATGCGGTGTATACACATCCAAGTTTAAAACCGATATTAGAGGTAACATATGGATGTATGGTTTATCAAGAGCAAGTAATGCAGATAGTACGTGAGCTTGCAGGTTATTCACTTGGTAGAGCCGACCTAGTAAGACGTGCTATGGGTAAGAAAAAGCTTGATGTAATGGCAAAAGAGCGTGAGTATTTTATTCACGGTCAAGTTGATGAAGATGGAGAGGTTATTATTCCAGGATGTGTTAGGAATGGAATTGATGAAGTATCAGCTAATAAGATATTTGATGAAATGGCAGAGTTCGCTAAATACGCATTTAATAAATCACATGCTGCTGCTTATGCGGTTGTTTCGTACAGAACAGCTTATTTAAAGGCATATTATCCTGCTGAATTTATGGCAGCTACATTAAATAGTTATTTAGGAAATTTAGATAAAGTTCCAATGTATATAGATGAGTGTAAACGCTTAAATATTCAAATATTAAAGCCTGAAATCAATAAGAGCTACACCAAGTTTACTGTTGAGGATGGAAAAATTAGATTTGGTCTTGGAAGTATAAAAAATGTTGGATTTTCGGTCTTAGATGCAATAGTAAAGAATAGAGAAGAGAATGGTTCATTTAAAGATTTAGGTGACTTTTGTGAAAGGATGCAAAATGATTCTGTTAATAAAAAGTGCATTGAAAGCTTGATAAAATCCGGAGCAATGGATGAATTTAATCAGACAAGAGCAACCCTACTTGCTTCATTCGAAGATATTGTAGATACTGTAAATTCATCAAATAAAAGAGGCTACAAGGATCAAATAAGTATGTTTGATATGGCAATGGGTAGCACAGAGGATGAAGAAAGTTTAGAGGAAATAAAATACAACTATACAATTTTAAAGGAATTTTCAGAAAAAGAGCTATTATCTATGGAAAAAGAGATGCTTGGTTTATATATAACAGGGCATCCGCTTGAATCATTAAGAGCAGAAATTGAACAGCAAACAGATATTAACACATTCAAAATGAAAGAGGTAATGGAAGCAGAGCTGGAAGGGAAAAAGCCAGAATACGAAGATGGTCAAGTTGTTAAAATTGCGGGAATTATAAGTAGTATCAAAAAGAAGTACACAAAAACAAATAAGATAATGGCATTTGTAACACTTGAAGATTTATATGGATCTTGTGAAATAATAGTTTTCGAAAATAGTTATCTTAGCTCACAAGAACTATTAATTGAAGATAATGTAGTATTAGTTGAGGGACGACTTAGCATTAGAGAAGATGAAGAAACAAAGATAGTTGCTAATAAAATTTCTAAATTTCGGAGCCAAAAATTCAAAATATTTAACAATTAATATAACAGATTTGAACGATACTCAAAAGGAAAGACTTAGAGGAGCAATAAAATTTTTTGCTGGCGATAGAAATAATGTAGCTGTAAGAATAAACAACGGAGGAAGCTATGTTATGTCTGGAGGAATATATGTAAACGATGAAATATTAAATGAATTTAGGCAAATTGTTGGTTTTGATAATGTAAAAATAGGGACGGAGGCAAAAATTTAATTAAAAAATAGATTGTAAACTTAAAAAAATTGCTCTGTCCCTAAAATTGAAGAAAGGATTATTATGGAAAATATTATAGAGGTTAAAAATTTAACAAAATTATATAAAAAGAAAAAAGCTATAGATGATTTATCTTTTGATGTATATAAAGGAGAAATATTAGGATTTTTGGGACCTAACGGAAGCGGAAAATCAACAACAATTAATTGTATATTATCACTGCTGAACTTTAATAAAGGAAATATAAAAATTTTTGGAAGAGAAATGAGCCCAAATGCATATGATATAAAACGTAAAATTGGAGTTGTATTCCAAGATGTTGCTGTGTTTGAGGAACTTACAGTATATGATAATATTGATTTTTTCTGTGGACTGTACGTGAGCAATAATAATAAGAGAAAAAAATATATTGAAGATGCAATTAATTTGGTGGGTTTACAAGAATTTAAAAAATACTATCCAAAGCAATTATCTGGAGGTCTTTTAAGGAGATTGAACATTGCGTGTGGAATTGCACATAAGCCTGAAATTATATTTCTTGATGAGCCAACTGTTGCTGTTGATCCTCAAAGCAGAAATAATATTTTGGAAGGTATAAAAAAGTTAAGATCAGATGGAGCTACTATTATATATACAACTCACTATATGGAAGAAGTTGAAATGATTTGTGATAGAGTTATTGTATTAGATAAAGGAAAAATTATAGCAAAAGGTACTACTGATGAACTTAAATATTTAGCAAAAATCAAGGAAAAAATAACAGTAGAAGCTAAGGAAATTAGTAACCAAAATTTAAACCAAATAAAGCAATTGCCAGAAGTTCAAAATATTTCATATGAGAATGGAATATTAAAAATTTCATATGAAAATGAAAAAAACAATCTTGAAAATATTATAGACTTTTTAAAGAATAACCAAATAAAATACAGGAAAATTTATTCAGAAAGACCTACCTTAAATGATGTATTTTTGGAACTTACAGGAAAGGAGCTTAGAGATTAATGTTTTTTCATAATTTTAAATATACACTTAAAGCTCTGCTAAGGAATAAAGGATTGATATTTTGGACATTGGCATTTCCACTTATTATGGCACTATTCTTTAATATGGCTTTTTCTAACATCGAAAAACAAGACAAGTTTAAGGCAATAAATGTGGCTGTTGTAACGAATGAGTATTATGAAAACAATACTATGTTAAAAGAAACATTTGAGTTATTAAGTGATGAAAATAATAAAGATAGGGTTTTTGACTCAAAGTATGTTAATCAAGATGAAGCAAAAGAATTATTGGAAGAAGAAAAAATTGATGGATATGTTGTTTTTTCTGAGGATAGCCAACAAATAATAGTTAATAAAAACGGTGTAAATCAAACAATTTTAAAATTTGTAGTAGAAGAAATTGTACAAGCAGAGGATACTGCAGATATAATACAAGAAAAAGTTGAAAATATATTCAATAGCAGAGAAGAAAATGGCATTATGGAGACACTTAAATCAATTATTATACTATTACAAAATAATAGTGCGAATATAAAAGATAATTCGGATGCAAATTTAAGTTATATGACTATAGAATTTTTTACTTTAGTAGCTATGACATGTTTATATGGAGGTATACTTGGTGCGGTAGCAATAAACTGGTGCCTAGCTAATATGAGTAATGTTGGAAAAAGATTATCTATGACGCCAGTTTCTAAATTAAAAATGGTTATAAGTGGAACCCTTGCTGGCTATCTAATTCAACTTGTTGGAGTAGCTTTATTATTTATATTTACAATTGGCATATTAAAAATTGATTTTGGAAACAAAACATTTGAAATGGTAGTTTTAGCCCTTGTGGGTTCATTTGCAGGATTAACAATGGGTGTGGCAGTAACAGCTGCTATAAAAACGAGTGAAAATGCTAAAACAGGTATTCTAATTGGATTTACAATGCTTGGTTGCTTTTTTGCAGGAATGATGGGGGTTAGCATGAAATATCTAATAGATAAAAGTGTGCCTATTATAAACAAGCTAAATCCAGCAAACATGATTACGGATGGGTTCTATTCTTTGTATTATTATGATACATTAGATCGATTCTATGGTAATATATGTGGACTTTGTATATTTTCAGCGATAATGCTAGCTATAGCCATAGTTTCGCTTAGAAAACAAAAATATGAGAGCATATAGGAGGAAATTTTGATGATAGTGTATAAAACATTTTTGAAAGTATTAAATAAATGCAAATTTCCAATTATATTATATTCTGCTATTCTATTGTTTTTTGCAGGAATAAATATGTCTAGCAATGATAACACAATGGATTTTACAGCGGAGAAGCCAAACATTGCTGTTATTAATAACGATAAAGAGGAAGGCATTACTAAATCTTTTTTAGAATATTTACATGAAAATACAAATATAAAAGATATAAAAAACGATGAACAAGAAATTAAGGATGCTCTATTTTATAGAGAGATTCAATACATCGTGTATATACCTGAAGGTTTTAGTGATAGTTTTTTAGATGGAAAAAATCCACAACTAGAAATTAAATCGACAGGAGAGTATCAGTCTGAGCTTGCCGATATGATTGTAGAAAGATACATAAAAGTTGCTAAAAGATACAGAGGCTCTACAGATAGTGATGAGGAATTATTTGAAAAAATCGATGAGACTTTATCAAAAAAAGCTGATGTTGAGATAATTTCGAAAATGGATACGAAGACAATTACAAGATTAACTAGATATTTTAATTTTTCAGCATATAGTTTTATAGCAATATCTATTTATGTAATAAGTACAATTTTATTTATATTTAAGAGCGAAAAAATAAATAGAAGAACAATAGTTGGAAGTATTGATTACAAAAAAGTCAATGCAAAATTATTAATTGCGAATAGTGGATTTTGTTTTATTATATGGGCAATTTATTTTATCTGTGCAAGAATTCTTATTGGAGAAGTAGCATTTTCAACGTATGGAATATATTTTGCTATAAATTCCCTAATATTTGTTATATGTACGGTAACTTTAGGCTTTTTTGTTAGTCATTTTGTAAAAAGCAGGAATACAATAACAGCACTGATTAATATTATAGGACTTGGATCAAGCTTTTTATGCGGCGTGTTTGTTCCCATGGAATATTTACCAGAGGGGGTTTTAAAAATCGCACATGTGTTGCCAGCATACTGGTTTGTAAAAAACAATGAATTAATTGGAAGTACAGAAGTATTTAGTGGTGATGTGATAAAGAGCTTAGTAATAAATGCTGCAGTAATAATTGGATTTACGATAGTATTTTTTGTGGGCTCAAATATTGTAACCAAAAAGAAAATGAAAGCTGAATAAAAGAGAACCGTCCCTCTCCATTAAAAAACAGTCACCCCACACCATGATAGTGAGGGGTGACTGTTTTGCCATGAATAAGAAAGTTCCGGTAAAGCCCTTATCCTTTAGTCCATTCAGAGCGGTCTTCGATGATGAAGAGACCGGGTTTTTCAGGGTGAGGTACAATTGCCAGGTCGATTACAGGCCACTTTCCATAGCCTTCTTTCTGGTTGACGTCCATCTTTGTTGCTGCCATGTCTGTAGCTACGAAGAGGCAGCGTTGGTGACTCACACCCCGAAAGCAATAGTGTACATTACTATTGCTGTTAAATACGTACTGCAGGTGGTCGTCGTCGTGGATTTTCGGCTGAGCATAAGTTTTCATGAGTATTACCTCCGTTAATAAAAAAATATTTTTTGTAGACGGGGTAAAATGTAATACAAAAAGTGTCTACCATACGATTATAACATGTTAACATAAAATGGTCAAGCGTTGAGGTACGATTGACAATTATTAACAATTGTTGTAAAATGGGAACAGGTTTCAATTTGATAAATTCTATGAAAACAAATAATTTTTTAAATGGAGGTGACACGAAATGGATAAAAAAGTATACAGAGTACTAAAAACAATAGTTATTGCGATAATTGTTATTTCTTTGATACTTTCTTTTGTTGTGTCACACGATTTACATCATCTAGATACTTGTGAAGTAGAGCATTGCTCTGTTTGTTGTATTATACAAGGAGCTCAAAGCATAGTAAATATGACTGTTACAGTGTTCGTGTTTGTGTTTACAAGTTTTATAATCTATTTTTGCTTAGCTAGAATGTATGAACAAGTTCGAGTTTGGGCAAAGAAATCTTTAATATTTCAAAAAGTACAATTAAATGAATAGAATTCTCATATGCTTTTAAGAGTAGGCAATAGTCTACTTTATTTGTCGTACAATAAAAAAGTTAGGAGAATGAAATTATGAAAATAAAAAAGATAATATTAAGTATAGTAGCCATTTTAATAGTTGTGGCTGTAGTTTTTGCTATGGTTAGAGGGTCAAAAAATAGAAATGGAGCTAGCGGAAAATTAAAGGTTGTTGTAAGCAATTATGCAAGCTACGACTTCTTAAGGGCAATAATTGGAGATAATGAAAATATTGAGCTTACATTTTTAATGGGTCCAGGGAAAAACGCTCACAGCTACGACCCAACAGCACAAGATTTAGTAAAGATACAAGAGGCAGATTTATTTGTATATGTTGGTGGAGAAATGGAACAATGGTCTGAGAAAGTATTGGATTCTCTTGAAAGAGATAATCAAGAAGTAATATGTATTGCTGATTTTGTTGATACAATAGAAGAAAAAGAAGTAGATGGAGCTGAAGAGGAAGAACATCATCACGAAGAAGATGAGGAACATGAGCATAATGATGAAGATGAAGAAGAGGAAGAACACGAACATCATCATGAAGAAGGGGCTTTTGATGAACATATCTGGACATCACCAAAAAATGCTATAAAAATGGTAAATACATTAGAAGAGGCTATGGAAAAAATAGATGGCGGTAATGCGGAAAAATATAAGAAAAATGCGGAAATTTATATTAATAAAATTAATGAAGTAGATCAAAAAATAAGAGCTATTGTTGATAATAAGGTTAGATATAGATTAATATTTGCTGATAAGATGCCAATGCAATATTTTATTGATTATTATGGATTAGAAGTAACAGCAGCATTCAATGGTTGTAGTACAGAAACAGAGCCATCAGCTAAAACGATTGCTTATATAGAAAGTGTTGCTAAGAAAGAAAAAATACCAGTTATTTTGTATATTGAGCTTAATGATGGCAGAGTTGCAAAAACAATAGCTGATGAGATTGGAAACGGTTGTGAAGCAATGCAAATACAAACACTTCATAATGTTAGCTTAGATGATTTTAATAATGGAGAGACATGGGTTAGTCTTATGAATAAAAATTTAGATGTTTTAAGAAAAGCTTTACAATAGTATTTGTAGAAAGAAAGGGAAAAAGATGGATTTAATTCAGGTAAAAGATTTATCGTTTAGTTATCCAACAAAAAAAGATACATTAAAGAATATTAATTTCACGATAAGAGAAGGAACCTTTAATTGTATTGTTGGAGAAAATGGTTCTGGAAAAAGTACATTAATAAAATGTATATTGGGATTGAATAAAATTGTAACAGGAGAGGTAATAAAAGAAACTCACATAGGTTATCTGCCACAGAAAAGCGAAATTCAAACGAGTTTTCCTGCTTCAATAGAAGAAGTTGTATTATCTGGAACAATTTCAACAAATATAAGAAGTATTTTTTATAAAAAAGAGAATAAAGAGCTCGCTAAACAGGTAATGGAAAAGCTTAATATATACGACATAAGAAAAAAATGTTTTGCAGATTTATCAGGTGGACAACAGCAGAGAGTTTTAATCGCTAGAGCACTATGTGCAACTAAAAAAATAATTGTACTTGATGAACCAACCAATGGATTAGATCCAAGTATTGCAAAACAAATATATGAATTGTTAGATAAATTAAAGAAAGAAGAAAATATAACAATCTTAATGGTTTCTCATGACATTGATAGAGCCTTAAAATATGCAGATAATGTAATTGAACTGATAAACGGAGAAATAACTTTTGAAGGAAAACCTTCTGAATACAGAGCTGGAGGTGAACAATAATGTTTCAAGTTGTAGCAGAAATGATGTCACATGCTTTTATTCAAAGAGCAGTGGTAGTTGGTAGTATAGTAAGTTTGTGTGCGGCATTATTAGGAGTTAGCTTGGTATTAAAAAGATACAGTATGATAGGCGATGGTTTGTCTCATGTGGGATTTGGAATTCTAACAATAGCAACAGCTTTTGGATACGCATCGCCGTTATATATTGCTATACCATGTGTTACAATATCAGCAATTATCCTTTTAAAAATTGGAAACAACAGCCGAATAAAAAGCGATAGTGCTATTGCAATAATATCTAGTTCAGCACTTGCAATTGGTGTGGCTGTTACTTCAGTAACAACAGGGATGAATACAGATGTGTGTAACTTTATGTTTGGCAGCATTCTTGCTATGAGTAAATCGGATGTTTATTTGAGCATAGGTGTATGTGTTGTTGTTGCAATTTTATTTATCATTTATTATCGAAAACTATTTATTGTAACATTCGACGAAGATTTTGCTAAAGCTAGTGGATTAAAATCAAAAAGATATACAAATATAATAGCAATACTTACTGCGTTGATAATTGTAATTGGAATGAGAATGATGGGAGTAATGTTAATTAGTAGTATCATTATATTCCCAGCACTTACTTCAATGAGAATATTCAAGTCATTCAAAAAAGTTATAATAAGCTCAGGAATAGTTAGCGTTGTTTCGTTCTTTATGGGAATATATTTGTCATATGTATACAATATTAGTACAGGAGCAACAATTGTTCTAGTAAATTTAGTGCTATTTATATTGTTTTCAATAATAGAATATATAGTTCGTAAATAGTAGGTGTTAATATAAAAAAAGTAAGCGTTCATTTCTTTGTTTGCTTCAGAATGAAATGAGAAAGGAAGTTTTTATATGAAAAAAAAGGTTGTTTTGGGAATTTTAGCAATTGGAATAATGGCAATGTTAATTGTTATTATGCGTAAGTCAAGTGTAAATGTTATTCAAAGTAAGAAATCAGATGCAGACATAGTTATAAGTGATAATAGTTTTATACAAGAAACAAACGATATATATCTTAATACAGATGACTATGTTGACAAGAGCGTTAATATGGAAGGCTACATATATGTATATAGCGATGATGATGGCGTAGACCATTATGCTGTTGTACGAAATACTCCAGGATGTTGTGGTAGCGATGGATTAGCGGGATTAGACATATATTCTGACTTTGGATATCCAGAAGCTGGTGCATGGGTAGAAATTACAGGGGCAATAAAAAAAGACACTATTAATGGTATGGATTGTCCGATTATATATTTAACGGATATGGTGGAAAAAGAAGAAGGTAAAAAGTTTGTAACAAACTAAGAGAATGGTGCCAAATATTATTATTGAAATTTTTTCCTCCGTCCCCAAAATTTAATTGAAATGTAGATGGGGGTGTGATATAGTTACATAAAAAAGTACGAAAGGAAAATTACGATGGGGAAATTATTACTTATAGATGGTAACAGTATTATGAATAGGGCTTTTTATGGAATTATGAGTAGCAAGATGCTTACAACAAAGGACGGAACATATACAAATGCTGTATACGGATTTTTAGCAATTATGTTTAAAGTGTTAGATGATATTAAACCAGATCATATGGCGGTTACATTTGATTTAAAAGGTCCGACTGCAAGGCACGAGATGTACGAAGGGTATAAGGCTAATCGTAAGGGAATGCCAAATGAACTTGCGGCACAGATGCCAATAATAAAAGAAGTTTTAAAGAAAATGAATATAGTTATTATTGAAAAACAGGGTTTTGAAGGTGATGATATTCTAGGAACTTTTGCAAGGATTGGAGAGCAGAGTGGTCTAGAAGTTGTTATTCTTTCCGGAGATAGAGATACTTTTCAACTTGCAACAGATAAGGTTACAATTCATATTCCAAGAACTAAAGCTGGTAAAACAGAGGTAGATGATTTTGATAGAGCTAAGGTAATTGAAACCTATAATGTTGAACCAAAGCAATTAATTGAAGTTAAGGGGTTAATGGGTGATACATCAGATAACATACCAGGTGTACCAGGTGTTGGTGAAAAAACTGCATACAAAATCATACAAGAGTATAAAACAATAGATAATTTATACGAGTTGTTAGAAAAAGATGAAGCAGCTTCAATAAAAGGTAAAATGAGAGAAAAGATAATAGAAAATAAAGATTTAGCTATTCTTTCGAGAGCTCTTGGAGAAATTAATTGTAACGTACCAGTAGAAGATATAGAGGTTACAGATTTAGTAATAAAAGAGTGGGATAAGCCTGCTGTATATGAAATGTTCAAAGATCTTAACTTTAAAAGGTATATTGAGCGCTTTGGGCTATCAGGACAAGACGAAGTAAAAAATCAATCAGAATTATTTCAAATGATTGAAGATGAAAAAATAAGCGAAGTTATTGAAGAAATCAAAAAAAGTAAAGAGCTTGTATTTTATATATACAAAATCGACGACAAAACAAGTGCAAATATAATAAAGAAAAAATTTAAATCCATAGCCATATATAACAAAGAAAGCAATAAGTCATACTATCTTAATATAAAGCAAGAGGAATTCGTTAATAATTTTAAAGATCTTTTCGAAGATGAAGAAATAAGAAAATATGGATTTAAGCTAAACGAGGACTATGTTTTCTTAAAAGAGTTGGGAATAAAACCAAATAATATAGCTTTCGATGCTGAAATAGCGGCATACATTATAAATCCAGGAAATAAATATTCGCTAAATGACTTATCAATGGAATATTTAGGAGTTGATGTAAATGAGTTCTTGGAGGATGAGCAAACAGATAAGAAAACCGTAAAAGGACAAATAAATTTATTTGATGCTGTAGAGCAAGGGCAACCTCAGCAAGAGTCGGATGATGAAAAATATGAAATAACAATATACGCATATATTATTGGAAATCTATATGAAAAATTGATGGCGAAAATTGAAGAGTATAATTCTACGGATTTATTTAACAATATAGAGATGCCATTGTTAGAAGTTTTGGCAGAAATGCAGTATGCCGGAATGCAAGCTGATAGATCCGAATTAACAGAAATAGGCACAAAGTTAAAATCTCATTTAGATACGTTAACTACAGAAATTTATGATTTAGCTGGGGAAGAGTTTAATATAAATTCTACAAAGCAACTTGGTGTTATATTATTTGAAAAGCTTGGGTTACCTGTTAAAAAGAAAACTAAAACTGGATATTCAACAGATGTAGACATTCTTGAGAAACTAAAAAAATATCATCCTATTATAGAAAAGATACTTGATTATAGAAGTTTGATGAAACTTAATTCTACATATGTAGAAGGTTTGCTTCCATATATAAACGAAAAAACAGGAAGAATACATTCATTTTTCCATCAAACAATAACTGCAACTGGAAGAATAAGTAGCACAGAGCCAAATCTTCAAAACATACCAACAAGAATAGATTTTGGAAAGCAAATAAGAAAAGTATTTAAAGCTAAAGATGGATATGTATTTATTGATGCAGATTATTCACAAATAGAGCTTAGGGTCTTAGCGCATATTTCTCAAGATGAAAATATGTTGCATGCGTTCTTAAATGGAGAGGATATACACAAACAAGCTGCTTCAAAAGTTCTTGGAATACCAATTGATGAAGTAACAAAAGAGCAAAGAAGCTCTGCGAAGGCAGTTAATTTCGGAATTGTTTATGGAATTTCAGATTTTGGTTTAGCAGAGCAACTTGGAACAACTAGAAAAGAGGCTAAAAACTACATAGAGCAATACCTAGAAAAATATAGTGGAATAGATAAATTTATGAAGGATATTGTTGAACAAGCTAAAGAGGATGGCTATGTTGAAACCTTATTCCATAGAAGAAGAATGATACCAGAGCTAAGTTCGAATAACTTTATGGTTAGACAATTTGGCGCCAGAGTTGCAATGAACACGCCAATTCAAGGAACAGCAGCAGACATAATGAAAATTGCTATGGTTAGTATGTATAAAAAGCTTAATGAGTCGAATTACGATGCAAAAATAGTATTACAAATACATGATGAACTTATGATAGAGTGCAAAAAAGAAGATGCAAAAGCTGTAGAAGAAATATTAAAAACGTGTATGGAAAATGCAATAAAAATGTCTATTCCGTTGCTGGTAGAGGCTGAGATTGCAGATAATTGGTATGATGTTAAATAATGGGGACGGAGCAAAAAATTAAAGTTTACAATAAATATGAAAAACAGAGATAAATAATGTGGACGATTCCTAAAATTAAAATTTACAGAAAGTGCAAATAAATGTAAACTATATATAATTAAATCAAAAAGTAAAGAGGACATAATGATGGGTAAGAAAACTTTAGTAAAAAGAATTGTATTAACGGTAGTAGTATTATTTGTTGGTATAATTATTAGTATGATTATATATGATAGAGCAACAATAAATAAAGAGTATGGAATTTATGAAAAAAATATACAAATTCCAGTATTTGTATATCACGACATAGTAAATGAAGAGTCGGAAATAAAATTTGATTATATGCAAACTACAGAGGAAACTTTTGAAAAACAAATATTAGGACTAAAAAATATGGGTTATGATTTTATTTCGTATGAAGATTTGCAAAAGTATAAAAATAACCAAAAAAAGTTAAAAAAACACTCGTGTGTTGTAACATTTGATGATGGCTATGAAGGTGTTTACGAAAATGCTTATCCGATTGCTAAAAAGTATAACATTCCAATTGTTATGTATGTAATAACAGATAACATCGGAATGGATGGCGTTATAACGTGGGAACAAGCAAAAGAAATGCAAGATAGTGGACTTGTAACAATTGCATCTCATAGTACAAATCACCCAGAGTTTACAAGTTTAAGCACTAAGGAAGCGGTTGAGAATGTTAATAAATCGTATGAGCTTATAGAGCAGAATTTAGGTTCGCAAAAAACAAAAATATTTACGTATCCGTACGGATTATACACTGATGAGCAAATAGAAGCCTTGCAGGCAGAAGGATATATTCAAAACTTAACGGACAATAAAATAAATAAAAGCAAAGATTTAGATTTAGCAAGACTTCATAGATGTTATCCGTTGAGTGATTCACCAGCTAAGATGATTCTAAAAATTATATATAGAAGTATAAGATATAATTAATACTAATGAATAAATGGAGAAAGAGAGGTTGTTAAATGAAAATTTCAGTTTTAACTGCAACCTATAACAGAGCAAAATATTTAAATAAGTTATATAAAAGTATAGTTAATAATATAAGCAGTAGGTATGAAGTAGAGTGGCTTATAATGGATGATGGATCTACAGATGATACTGAGAATATATGTAATAAATTAATTTATGCAGATAAATCTGTTAACGCTAATATTTCCGGTAATTCTAGACTACAAATAAAATACTTTAAACAAGATAATCAAGGAAAAATGGCTGCTATTAATAACTTGACAGAGCATGTAACTGGCGATTTATGGATTGAATGTGATTCTGATGATTATTTTGTTGAAAATTGTTTTTATAAAATAATGGAACAATATAAGAAAATTGAAAATCAAGATAATATTTATGCTTTAGCATTTTTGAAGCAAGACCAAAATGGAAAAAATATGGGAAATAACTTTAAAAATGATATAAGTACAATGTATGATTTATATTTTAAAGAAGCAGAAGATGGAGAAAAAGCACTAGTATTTTTAACAAAAATTAGAAAAAATTATAAGTATGAACTTGAGAATAATGAAAGATTTGTAACAGAGGCTAGAATGTACCATAAAATGGATTTAGAGCATAAAATAAAATGTGTTAATGAGACAATTATGATATGCGAGTACCAAGATGGTGGGTATTCTAAAAATATTAGCAAACAATTTATAAATTATCCATTCGGGTACTATAAATATTTTTACGAGATTCTTGCGTATATGGATACAAAAAATATTGAATCTGCGAAAAGATTATATGTAATAAAGCATTATATTTTATTTACATATCTTACAAGGAAGAGACTAAGTTTAAAAGTTAAAGGTATAGAAAATAAAGTGTTAATATTATTGATGTATATTCCTGGAGTAATAAAATCCAGAAAATATAAAAAAGATAACCAAATAAAAAAATAATATATGTGTAAAAAAGATAAATAGCAATAAATAATTACTATTTATCTTTTTTAACCGAAATTAAGAAGAAGTAAAGTGGAAATTTTGTGTTTAAAATTTGATTAGTACGATTTATATACCCATTTTTGTAGGGTCTATAAATAATCCAATATTTGGTGGATTGAATGTAAATATAACGAAAGAAACAGTAAGTATTATTAGAAATAGAATAGCATATTTTTCTATGCAAGGAATATTATTTCTCATTAACGTGTATGAAGAAATTTCTCCAAGAATAATACTAAAAAAAAATGAGATAATATCAATAAAGGCAATGTTTTTCCCTAAGATTCCAGAGTATGTATAAAAGAACACTACTGTAAATATAAGGGATATAGAGATACCAATTGCTCTTGCGCACCAATAACCATTTAATGATTTAAAAAGAAAAAGGTATCCAGCTATTGAAGTTAAAAGCATTGGAAAGAAGAGCAGTTTTAAATGTTCCCATGTACTTTCATTTACAGAAGAGAATAGGGCAACCAAGTTATTATTTCCAGATAAATTATATGTAAAATGAAGTAATGTACCTAGCAGAGCTACAATTATTGCACTCGTAATATGAAAAATTTTAATTTTTTTATTCATAAAAATTCCATTCCTTGTATATCATATTTAGGTTTTTATAAAGAATTCACCTATAAATATATTTATTCCTTTGTGTCCATTGTATGAATTTTTATAAATTTATAGGCATCTACTTGAAAAAAAACATTGATATAGTTTAAAATATTATGTGTTTAATATACAAAAGAGAGGAAGATTTGCTTATGCCAAAAACAATTAAAAATATTTTTTTAGTATTTTTAATAGTTGCAGTAATTTTGGGAGCAACAAAGGTGTTAGGAATACAGAAGTTTATTATGAAAAAAATGTATCCAAAAACGTATGCAGAATTTGTAGTTAAATATGCTGAAGAGTATGGTGTGGATCCACTTCTTATTTTTGCTGTAATTAAGGCAGAAAGTAATTTTAATAAAAATGTTGTTTCAAATAGCAATGCAAAAGGTATAATGCAATTAATGGATACAACTGCAGAAGAAGTAGCTAGTAATATAATGGCAGAGGAAAACTTTGAATCTGATATGCTTTTCGATGCAGAAACAAATATAAAAATTGGAACTAAATATTTATCGGAATTATTAAATAAATATGGAAATTACTATATTGCAGTTGCTGCATATAATGCAGGAATTGGTACTGTAGATAAGTGGATTCAAACTGGAATAATAAAGCCAGATGGTTCTAATATAGAGCAAATTCCGTACAAAGAAACGAATAATTATGTAAGAAAAATTATAAGAGATTATGGAATATATGAGAATTTGTATGGTAGCAAAAGTAACGGATAATATTAAAATCAGAAAATGTCTTGAAATAAAAATTTAAGGCATTTTTTATATTATAGGAGATTCCTTTGGAATCCATATAATATAAAGGCTTCGCAAACATTGCCCGCTATTGTGCAAAAAAATATTGTTTATAAAGCTAATGAATGTTAAAATAAGGAAAAAGAATTAAATGACTTTTAGCTCTTGCAAGGAAGATTACAATTTTTAGGAGGTAGTGTATGAGCAGAAGAGAAGAAAAACGAGAATACAATAGTGGCTCAAATAAAATAATATTTTTTTTAGTAATAATA
Source organism: Clostridia bacterium (assembly GCA_017404545.1). GTDB lineage: Bacteria > Bacillota > Clostridia > TANB77 > CAG-508 > CAG-492. Next base: position 511,992 of record JAFRCC010000018.1, on the reverse strand, counting down.
GTAGTTGGAACACTGGTTTTTGCTGGTGTTAAATTAGACTGGTTTGGGTTAAATAAGAAAAATGCAGACCACGAAGCAGTTCAAAACAAATCTACTACTGAAACAATAAAAAATACAAATGAAGAAGAGGAGATACAATTAAATAATCCAGATGAGGATTCAGAAGTATTATACAGCGGTGTAAAAAAGATGGATATATCAGATGAGGCAATTTTAAATATATTAATTGATACGGAGCCTTTTGATAATGGAGCAGAATTAACAACAGAGCAGTACCTTGCAATTGTGTATAATGCGTTAAATGAAGATTATGTAGTAATAGATACGAATAGAAGAGCACATGCAGGCAATGGTACGGCAACATTTTCTGTGGATGAAATTAATAACATTGTATATACATTATTTGGTGTAGTATTAAGAGAAAACGCAGACTATGGTGATGTAATGAAATATAGCGATGGAAAATATATTGTTAAGTATTCAGATAGAGGTACTTCAGTGCCAGTTGCTAAGGATATTGAATATGACACAGCTGCAGGAACAAAGTATATAAATTACGAATTATATTTGAGTGAAGATGGTAATGAGAAATATGTTGGACAATATGCCATAGGAAAAAGTAATGTATCTGGTGTAGTAACAAGTAAAAAGAAAATGTAAAGCATAGGGGTAAGAGGATTGTAAAATGATAGATATAGAAAACGCAAAGAATATTTTTAGAGAATACGTTAGTAATTACGATTTAGACGATGGAAAAATAGCCTTAAAATATAACCATATTTTAAGAGTTGCAGAGATAAGTAAACAGATAGCAACATCTTTAGGTTTACCAAAGGAAGATATTGAACTTGCAGAATTAATTGGAATTTTTCATGATATTGGAAGATTCGAACAGGTAAGAAGATTCAATACGTTTGTGGATAGAGATAGTATAAACCATGGTGAGTATGGAGTAAAAATACTATTTGAAGATGGTTTAATTGAGAAATTTAATATTGATGAAATGTACTACAATACAATAAGACTTGCTGTAATAAATCACAACAGAAAAGCTATAGAGGAGGGATTGTCTGAACACGATTTATTGCATTGTAAAATAATTAGAGATAGTGACAAATTAGATATCTATCATGTGTTACTAACAGATAAAACAATAAATACGTATGGTACAAACACATTAGAGGACCAAACTTTTTCAGATGAAATTGTAAGAGAATTTAAAGAGGAGCATTATTTAGATTATCAAAAGATTCAAACAATAGGTGACAGATGGATTGCTCATATGACCTACGTGTATGATTTTAACTTTAAAGATAGTTATAAATTGTTAAGAGAAAAGGATTACATAAGAAAAATGTATACAATGGCGAACTTTGAAAGAGAAGATACAATAAAAACTGCCAAAGAAATTACAGATATAGCGAATCGATTTATAGATGAAAAATTAGTTTAATGAGGGAGATTCTTGATGAAGAAATTGTTATTTGCGGCGTATTCCTTAGATATTGGTGGAATAGAAACCGCATTAGTAACTTTAATAAATAAATTAGCATCATCTGAAAAATATAATATTACATTGGTATTGGAGAAAAAGCAAGGAATTTTTCTTGATGAAATAGATAGCAAAGTTAAAATTATAGAATATTCACCAAGCTACAATAAAATAAAGATTCTTGCTAAGATTAGCAATGCATTTTTAAGGTTTAAATTTATAATGAAATATAAGAAAAAATTTGATTGTGCAATTTCATATGCTACATATTCTTTGCCTAGCTCTTTTGTAGCAAGAACGGCATCAGATAATAGTATTTTATGGGTTCATAATGAGTACATGTTGGTATTTGAAAATAATAAGGATGAGTATGCAAAATTTTTTAACGAAATAAATGCAGATAAATTTAGAAAAATTGTATTTGTTTCAAATAGTATGAGAAACAACTTTGAAGAAGCTTTGGGAACCACAATGAAAAATGAGAGAATAACCATATATAACCTTGTAAATTATGAACAAATAATAGAAAAATCTCAAGAAAGAATAGAAGACTGTAAAAAAAGTGATATAACTACGTTTCTATTTGTAGGTCGTCATACAGAGTATGATAAAAAAATATCTAGATTAATTAATGCTTGTGAATTGTTAAAGAATGATAATATAGAATTTAGAGCATTAATTATTGGTGATGGAAAAGATTCAGAAATGTATAAGAATATGGTAAATGAAAAGAAACTAGATAGACAGATTGTATTTTTAGGGAAGAAAAAAAATCCATATCCGTATTTCAAACTTTCTGATTGCCTAGTTTTAACTTCAGAGCACGAAGGATTTGCGATTGTATACATCGAAGCTTTGATATTAGGATTGCCAATAATTACAACTAGAGTTGCAGATAGCGAGGCTCTTATAAATGGAAAATATGGAATCGTTACAGATAAAGATGAACATTCTATATATGAAGCTATGAAAGGATTTATAAAAAATCGTTATAAAATAAAAGATGAATTTAATGCACAAGAATATAACGATGATATTATAAAAAAGATAAATAATTTAATTGATTAGAAGGTGAGTAATGAAACTTATAAGTGTAATAATTCCAGTATATAATGCAGAAAAACAGATAGAAAAATGTTTAAAATCCGTTATAGAACAAACATACGACAAAATAGAAATTATAGTTATAAATGATGGATCTACAGATAATTCATTAAATGTAATAAAAGAATGTTCAAAAAATGACAAAAGAATAAGGCTAATAAATATTCAAAATAAAGGCGTTTCTGCTGCAAGAAATTTAGGGATTAACGAAGCAAAAGGTGAGTATATATGCTTTATTGATGCCGATGATTATGTAGATACAAATTTGATAGAAAATCTTCAAATGTATTTTGAACAGGATTATGATCTTATTAAGTACAAAGCTGTATCAGTAGATAAAAGTGGTAACGTACTTGAATATTTTAACGGAGAGACATTTAGGCTTTTGAATGGACAAGAAGCTTTCAATGCAATGTTCGCAAATGACGTTATGCTACAGGTTCCATGGCTATATTTATATAAAAAGCAATTTTTAATTAAAAATAATTTTTCTTATCCTGAAGGGAAGGTTCACGAGGATTTTGCAAGAACTATTTTAATTATATTAAAGGCAGAAAAAATATGTTCAACCGATGTGTGTGGATACTATTATGTTCAAACAGATAAAAGTATAACTAGAGGAAACGACGATGAGCGTATTTACCAAAAATCTATGGATATAATTGAGCATTACGATTACATAATGGAAGAAATAGAAAAGTATAACTTAAATGATAAAACTAAAGAAAATGTGAAGATGTATTGCGCAAATAATATTATTTTAGAAGCGGACAATCTTTCTGGTAAAAAACAGAAATTATACATTGATGAGCTAAAAAAGAGGAAAGTTTTTAAGAGCATAAAGGTAAGAAATATAAAACAGTTAATAAAGAGAATTATTTTAAGATTTAATGTTAAGTTGTATTTAAAATTAAGATAGTATAAATATTGGAGGATCAACAATGGTTTTTAGCAGTTTTTCATTTTTATTTGTTTTTTTGCCAATAACATTGATATTGTATTTTATTATTCCAAAAGACAAAATTACATTAAAAAATATTGTTTTGCTTGTTATGTCGATGATATTTTATACCCTAGGGGAGACGAAATACTTTGGGATAATGATTTTGTCAATAGTTGTAAATTACGTATTAGCATTATTTATGAAAAGAAGAAAGTGCGTACTTATACTAGCTATTGTTTTTAATATAGGATTGTTATGTTTATTTAAATATGTAAATTTTTTTATATGTACGGGAAATGCTCTGTTTCATATAAGCTTAGCTCCATTAAACCTGACATTACCAATAGGTATAAGCTTTTATACTTTTCAGATAATGTCATATATAATTGACGTGTATAAAGGAGGAGTAAAACCACAAAAAAATATAATTAATTTAGCGACGTATATTGTTTTATTTCCACAATTAATTGCTGGACCTATCGTGAACTATAAGACGGTTGAAGATGATTTAAAATCAAGAAAACAGAGCTGGAGTGATGTTGCAGAAGGCTTAAGAAAGTTTATAATCGGATTAGGGAAAAAGGTAATTATAGCGAATAATGTTGCTATTTTAGCTGATACAATATTTAATATGAATTTTTTTGAATTAGGTAGTGGTCTTATTTTGATTGGTGCTATAGCGTATGCTTTGCAAATTTATTTCGATTTTTCTGGATATAGCGATATGGCAATTGGACTTGGAAAGATATTTGGTTTTCATTTTTTGGAAAATTTCAATTATCCATATACTGCTAAAAGCATTACTGATTTTTGGAGAAGGTGGCATATATCACTATCTTCGTGGTTTAGAGAATATGTATACATACCTTTAGGCGGAAATAGATGTAGTAAAATAAAATGGCTAAGAAATATTTTAGTTGTATGGATGCTTACTGGATTTTGGCATGGAGCAAATTGGAATTTTATTCTATGGGGATTGTATTTTGCGATTATATTAGTGGTAGAAAAAATTTGGATACATAAAATTATAGAAAAGCTACCAAGTATTGTTGCACATGTATATTCAATAGTGTTGATTTTATATGGATGGATTATATTTAGGGTTGAAGATATTCACGGAATAATTTATATATTTAAAGCAGTGATAATGTTTAAGAAATCTGATTGGGTAGAATTTATAGGAAACAATGGTGAAATAGTATATGTTGTTCCATTTTTTATTTTGGGTCTTATAGGGTGTACACCTATTGTAAAAAAGATTAAGGACAAGATTATTTCTAAAATGAAAAATGTAGGACTATATATAAGCGATGTTGGTTTAGTTATTATTTTTGGAATTACAATAGTATTTATACTTAGTCTTAGTTATAATCCATTTATATATTTTAGATTTTAGAGAATGTGGGAGAGAAAATTATATATGAGAGATAAGATTTTTGCGGTGAGTATATCAATAATATTATTGTTAGTTCCAATTTCTATATTAATCAGAAAGGATAAAGATATATCGCTAACAGAGAACAGAGCATTGTTTAAAAAATCGGATATAGAATTAACTGCTTTGAATGAAGGTATTAATCAATGGTTAGAGGATCAGTTTATAGGTGGAGATACACTAAAAAAAATGTATAATAGATGTAAAAATAAAACAATTAATGTATCCATGAAGCTTATAGAAAAGTCCAATTTAATTAACCTTATTCCAATGGGAAAAGGTATATATAGATTAGCTAACACGGATTACATGGTATATAAGTTAGCAGAATTTGATGAGTTTAAAGATACATATGGGGAGATTATCGATTCCATAAATCATGTTTATAATCAAAATAGTAGTGTGGATTTTTATGTATATAATATAGTGACTGATGATATAGTAATTGGAAGAGAGAAATATGATGAATTGTTTAGGAAAAGGCTAGATAAAAATATTAAATTTATGAGTTCAACGAAAATTAATACATATGATGATTATAAGAAAAGTTTCTACAAAACGGATCATCATTGGGATAAAGATGGCCAATATGATGGATATGTTGACATTATGCATTTGTTAGGCCAAGAAGATATTGAAGAAAAACCTAGATTACTTAAATTTGATAATCTAAAATTTTGGGGATCAAAAGCAAGAGCTATAGGAGATACTGAAATATATGATGAATTTGAAGCTTATGATTATTCATATCCGGAGATGAGTGTCCAAATAAATTTTCAGGAAGTTCCGGATTATGGAGATGAAGAGAATTTTGCATCGGGAAATATTATAAGGGATGTAGAGTTCGAAAACTATTATGCAGATTTTTATGGAAGCGATTATGGAATAGTTAATTTTTGTGTAAGCGACAACGAAGAATGCGAAAATATATTAGTATTATCAAATTCATATTCAAATGCGATTAACAAATTAATTGCAAGTAAATTTTATAACACATATATTGTAGATATGAGATATTATGAATCTCAACTGAATGAGAGCTTTAACATAAATGAATTTATAAAAAATAATGATATAACAAAGGTTTTGGTTATTGGGAATCATATGTATTATAAAAATATTAAATTCAAAATAGATTAGAGGAGATGAAATATGCCAAAAGTAAGTATTATAGTACCAGTATATAATGTTGAAAAATATCTAATTAGGTGTTTAGATTCACTAGTAAATCAAACATTGCAAGATATAGAAATAATTGCTGTAAATGATGGCTCTACAGATAACTCGGGAGAGATACTGAGAATATATGAAAAAAAATATCCAAATATTATAAAAGTGTTTGATAAAGAAAATGGTGGTCTTTCAGATGCCAGAAATTATGGAATTCCCTATGCTACTGGTGAGTATATAGCTTTTCTGGATTCTGATGATTATGTTGAACTTGATATGTACGAGAAAATGTATAGTAAAGCAAAAGAAGAAAATAGCGATATGGTTGAGTGTGATTTTATATGGGAATATCCAAATAAGACTAAAATTGATACAGGAAAAATATATAATAACAAAAGAGAGATGTTTATATATGCAAGAGTTGTCGCCTGGAATAAAATAATAAGACGAAGTATAATAGATAATGTAAAAATTGAATTCCCTAAAGGATTAAGATATGAAGATGTTGAATTCTTTTATAAGATGCTTCCACTATACAATAAAGTTGACTTTGTAAAAAAAGCATATGTACATTATGTGCAGAGAGATAACTCAATTTCAAATAGCCAAAATGAAAAGACAAAAGAGATATTCACTGTACTTGATAATGTCATTGAATACTATAAAGTATCAGGATTATATGATCAATATAAGTCCGAATTAGAGTATACATATACTCGATTATTATTATGCAGTTCATTGTTTAGAATGGTAAAAGTAAGTGAAAAATCAACAAGGAAAGATTTATTAAACTTAACATGGCAAAAATTAAATGATAGATTTCCGGAGTGGAAAAAAAATGAAATACTTAAAAATTGTAGACGGTGGAAAAAATATGTATATGAGAACTGTTAATAAATATACATATAAATTATATTGCATTTTTTTTGGAATAATAAAATAATTACATTTTATATTGTGAAAGGAGGGAAAAATTATAAAGAAGAAGGTATTATTTGGAATAACAAGTTTAGGATTTGGTGGAGCAGAGCGTGTATTGATTGATATTGTAAATTGTTTAGTCGACAAGTATGATGTCACAATTTTTTCTATATACGATGATGGAGCGTTAAAAAAAGAGTTAAATGAAAAAGTACATTTTAAATCATTATATGGTTGTGAATATGAAAAGTTAAGTAAATTGGGAAAATTGTGGAGCCCAATTAGAATTCTTTTTTTTAGCAAATTGTTGTATTTGAAGTATATAAAGTGCGATTATGATACAGAAATTTCATTCCTTGAGGGCCCAATAACAAGACTATTTTCAAATAAAAATAAAAATGCAAAGAAAATTGCATGGATACATAATGATATAAGCCTTGTTTTTGGTAATGGAATTAAATCAAAAATGAAGAAATGGATTGATAAGTGTATATATAAGAAATATGATTCACTTGTTTTTGTGAGCAGAGATAATATGGATTCGTTCAAAAAAATATACCCGGATATAGATAGCAGTAAAATGACAGTTATATACAACTACATTGATTCTGAATTGATTAAAAATAAAGCTAGTATGGATGAATTAACAAAAGAAATCGCACAAAGCGAACATCCAGTCTTTGTATCTGTTTGCAGGCTTGTAAAACAAAAAGCAATAGACAGATTTATTAGGGTTCATGCAAAACTTATAAATGAGGGGTACAGACATACCATCTGCGTAATAGGTGATGGTAATGAAAGGAATAACTTATTGAAACTAACGGAGGAACTACATGTAACAGATTCTTTTAAAATAATTGGAAAAAAAGAAAATCCATATCCATATATGAAACGTGCAGATTATTTTTGTTTACTTTCATATTATGAGGGATATGGAATGGTTATTGAAGAAGCAAAGATATTAAACAAAAGAATTGTAATCACTGATACAGCAGCAAGAGAAGCAATTGAAGGATATAATAATGCAATAGTTTTTAAAAATGATGAAAAAAAGATTTATGAAGGTCTAAGAGATATCCTTTTGAACAAGTTCAATTTTGAAAACAAAGAAAAATTTTCGTACAATAACATAGAAAATATAAATAGAATATTAGAATTGATTGAAAAATAGTTTGTGTATGTGTCTATCTTGTAAATAACGTAATTTTAAAAGGCTTTTTTATAAATAGCCTTGAAAATAGTGGTGGAAAAGTATAAAATGTTGCAAGATTATTTCTTATATGCGAGCAGGAAGGTTGAATAATGAATATAATAAACAAGAAAAGTTATATTGTTAAGAATAGAAAAAAAGTTATAATAACAAAAGATGAAAAAGGATTAATAATTGATAATAAAGGAAATTCAATTGAAACAATAATTGTTCCTAAAATTTTCAAATTTACTCAGAGCTATTTACATATCTGTTTTGATGGAAATGTTATAAATGGAACAGGTATAGAAGCAAAGATTGTTAATAGAAAAAGACAGGTTGTATATGAAACAAAATTCAATCCAAATTGCTATATTGGTAGACCTACTAAGTACGCATGTATAGCTCTTAGAATAAATCCAAAAACAAAGGTTGAGATTACGAAGTTTTCTATAGATGAATGCAAAGGTTATGAAGAAAAGATTGAGGACTTTTGCAATGAAAATATACTATTATTAACTCCAGGATATCCATCAAATAACGATAGATATATGTGTGGATTTGTTCACACAAGAGTAAAAGAGTATAAAAAACTTGGATGGAATGTTGATGTGTTTAGCTTAAATGATAGCGATGAAACATCACTGTATGAATACGAAGGAATAAAAGTATGTAAAACCAGCTATTCAATAGCAAGAAGCATTATTCATAACAAAAAGTATGAAAAAATATTGGTACATTTCTTTAATGAGTCGTTTGCAAATTTATTAGATGCAATCAATATAACGGAGTCAAGGGTGTATTTATATTCTCATGGCGCAGACACAATGTACAGAGATTTTAATAAAATGACTGCAAAGTATTTTGAGCAGCCAAAGGAAAATTCTCTTGAACAAAATGTTTCATTTAGGAGAAGAGACAAAATCATAGAAAAATATAATAATATGCCAAATGTCAAATGGTTCTTTGTTACAGATTGGACAAGAAGGCACAGTGAGGAATTAAATAATATAAAATATAATAATTATGAAATTGTGCCATGTTATATTGACGAAAATGTATTTAAATATGAAAAGAAAAATTCTGAGTTAAGAAAGAAAATATTTATTATAAGAAAGTTTGAAGATATAAATACGTACTCAATAGATATTGATGTAAGAACAATTATAGAATTAAGCAGAAGACCTTTTTTTGAAGAATTGGAGTTTAACATATATGGTACAGGTAGTAAACATGATGTATTGTTAAATCCAATTAAAAAATTTAAAAACGTTCACATATACAATAAATTTTTAACACATGAACAAATTGCTCAAGCACATAGAGAAAATGGTATTGCATTGTTTGCTACAAGATATGATTCACAGGCAGTATCTGCATGCGAAGCTGCGATGTCAGGACTTGTTGTTATTAGCTCTGATAACACCGGAGTATACCAGGAGATTAACCCAGAATTCGGTACTTTGTGTAGTACTGAAAATTATGTAGATTATGCTGATAAGATTGAAGAGCTTTATTATAATCCAGATTTATTTGAAAATTTATCAAAGAAGATGCATGAATACTTGTATAGTATTTACGGATATGATAAAACAATACAGAAAGAAATCGATATTTTTAAGGAAGACGATAAATCAGGTGTAGGTAAAGTACAATATAACAAACAGGAAGACAAAATAATATTAACAATAGCAATACCTTCATATAATGTAGGAAAATTTTTAAAAAATGGTGTATATTCATTAATAAATCATGATTTATCGAATAAGTTAGAGGTACTGATTGTTAATGACGGTTCAAAAGATGACACTGCAAGTATTGCTAAAGAATTAGAAAAAATAACGACTGTTGACGGTAGAAGCATTGTTAAACTTATTGACAAAGAAAATGGCGGACATGGATCAACAATAAATAAGGGAATTGAACTTGCAAGAGGAAAATACTTTAAGCTTATGGATGGCGATGATTATTTTGAAACTGAAGAATTAAAGAAGCTTATAAACATTCTTGAACATGAAGATTCTGATATAGTACTTAATAATTACATTGAAGATTTAGCAATGACAAATACAAAGAAAGTAAATAGATATTATGAGTTTATGTATCCTGGATTACAATACAAAATGGATGATTTATGTTATGATGGATATGGATTTTCAAATTGGGGTCCACTTCTTTCAACATCAACTTATAAAACACAAATGCTAAAAGATGCGAATTTTAAAATATCAGAAAAGTGTTTTTACGTTGATATGGAATTAAATGTGTATTCAATTATAAATGCAAAAACTATTGTGTATTATCCATTAGACCTATATGTATATTATATCGGAAGGTCTGGACAGTCGATTTCTAGAGAATCTTATACAAGAAACTATAAAAATCATGAACATGTTACCATGAAGATTATAAATGAATACTATAATAATCCAAATATAACTGAACAAAAGAGGAGATATATTAAAGAAAAAATTATAATTCCGCTTATAGTAAATCAGTATATTATTACTAATGTATACTTTACAAACGGAGAGGCATTCAGAAGCTTTGATTCTAAATTGAAAAAATATGATGAATTTTATAATATTGATTTAAATCACAAGTTTAGGATGAAGATATATAGAATCACAAATGGAAGAGCAATAAGGGCATTTCAAATATTTGATGGAATAAAGAGAAGAATATTTGGATAGAAAGGAATAAAATTATGGAGAAAATCAACACAAAATATTTAATTCTTGGAGCAGGTGTTTCCGGTTTAACATTTGCAAATTTTCTCAAATCAAATGATTATATTGTTGTAGAGAAAGATAGCAGACCAGGAGGATATTGTAAAACTACAATAAAAGATAACTATGTATGGGATTATGCTGGACATTTCTTTCATTTTAAAACAGATGAGATGAAATCTTTATTTGAAGAGAAAATGAAAGATGAAAAATTGGTAAAGCAAGATAAGAATACAAAAATATATTACAAAAATAGTTTGATAAATTATCCATTTCAAACAAATATACATCAATTGCCAAAAGATGAATTTATAGATTGTTTATATGATTTGTTTAATAAGGAAGAAAAAGAAGATTACGACAACTTTCTTGACATGCTATATGGAAAATTTGGAAAGTCAATAGTTGAAAAATTTCTAAAACCATATAATGAAAAATTATATGCATGTAATTTAAATAAGTTGGATAAAGATGCGATGGGAAGATTTTTCCCATATGCAGATTTAAAACAAATAATCAACAATATGAAAGCAAATGAAAACAATTCTTACAACAATCAATTTTTATATCCAAGAAAAGGTGCGGGGGCATTTATGGACAAGTTGTATGAATCTTTAGATGTAAATAAGGTTAAGTTAAATGCACGCGTTACAAAAATTGATATTGATAATAAAGAAGCGTATATAGAGAATGGTGACGTAATTAGTTATGAGTATTTAATCAATACATCACCACTAAATCAGTTTTTACAATTGAGTGGAAGGCAAGAAGATAAAAATTTACTAGAAAAATTATCATATAACAAAGTTCTTGTATTCAATTTGGGATTTGAAAAAAAATCGGATTTTGATGAACATTGGATATATTTACCAGAAAAAGAGTATAACTACTATAGAATCGGATTTTATAACAATATTCTTAATGATGAGAAGTTAAGTATGTATATTGAAATTGGATTCTCTAAGGATGATGAAATTGATGTTAATAAAGAATTAAAAGAAACTCTTGAAAATCTAGAGAAGAATGGTATAACAAAAGATAATAAATTAGTTGACCACGAAACTATAATAATGGATCCAGCATATGTTCATATTGAAAAAGAAACAACTGAGGAAATAAACAAATATATGAAAAAAATCAACGAGATGAATATATACAGCATTGGTAGATATGGTGCGTGGACATATTGTTCAATGGAAGATGCCATGATTAGCGCAAAAGAACTTGCTAATAAACTTGAGCAAGAGTAAGAAAGAAGGGAAAAAATTGCAAAACGAATATGTTATAGATGTTGATAATGTATATAAATCATTTAATATATATTATGACAAAACAAATACAGTAAAGGAAAGGTTATTATTTTGGAAAAATAGCCGAAAAGAGAAACGAGAAATTTTAAAAGGTGTAACACTAAAAATAAAAAAAGGCGAAGTTGTTGGACTTATTGGTGTGAATGGAAGTGGAAAATCTACACTTTTAAAATTGATGACACAAATTATTTATCCAAATTCAGGAAAAATAACTACAAAAGGAAAGCTAACATCATTACTTGAACTTGGTGCAGGATTCCATCCAGATTTTTCTGGTAGAGAGAATATCTATTTTAATGCGTCAATATTTGGATTAACAAGAAAACAAATTGATGAAAGATTAAATACAATAATTGAATTTTCTGAACTTCAAGATTTTATTGATAATCCTGTAAGAACATATTCTTCAGGTATGTATATGAGACTTGCTTTTTCTGTTGCAATAAATGTTGATGCAGAAATACTATTGGTAGATGAAATACTATCTGTAGGCGATGAGCATTTTCAAGAAAAATGTTTTAAGAAGATTGAAGAGCTTAAGCAAGAAGGAAAAACTATTGTATTTGTTACACATGGGTTGAGCTCTGTTAAGAGATTTTGTACGAGGGCAGTTTGGTTACATCAAGGTCAGATAAAAAGAGATGGAGATGTAGCTGAAGTTATCAAAGAGTATGTTGATGAAACAAAATAATAGAAAGAGGAAGAGATAATGACTATTTTTAAAAAAATATACGATTATAGAGAGTTATTAAAAAATAATGTAAAAAAAGAAATCAGGGGAAGATATAAGCAATCTTTACTAGGTGTTATTTGGACATTTTTAAATCCTCTTTTACAACTAGCTGTATATGCGTTTATTTTCCCATTAATATTGAAAACAACACAACCATACTATGTGATATTTGTTTGTGTTGGTTTAATTCCATGGACATTTTTTACTGCAACGATATCTCAGTCTACATGGGCTGTAATAGGTAATGCTAATATTGTTAAAAAAGTGTATTTCCCGCGAGAGATATTACCTATTTCAATAGTAACAAGTAATATGGTTAACTTTTTAATATCAACAATAATTATTATTGTTTTTTGCTTAGTATATGGGTTGGGAATAACGAAATATATCATTTTCTACCCAATAGTATTGGTTATACAATATTTGTTACAACTAGGATTTTCACTTATACTTTCAGCAATAACGGTGTACTTTAGAGATTTAGAGCATTTTGTGCAAATTGCTTTAATGTTGTTATTTTATGCTACACCTATAGTATACGCGGGAGATACTATTCCAGAAGCATTTTCTTTTATAATTAACTATAACCCAATGGCACACATAATAAATGCATATAGAGATATTTTCTACAATCAAACAAGACCAGATTTTCATAGCTTAGCGATTGTTTTAGGAATTTCACTTGTATTAGTTATAGTTGGATATTTTATATTCAAGAAACTACAAAAAGGATTTGCAGAGGAATTATAAAATGAAAGATATAACAAGTAAACTAATTAGGTATGTGCTAATTTGTGAGGCGGTTATTTTATGTTGGATAATTATGAATGGAATCTTTGCATATAACAAAATATCCTATGATTTTAACCCTATAATATTGATGATTGGAATTACTATATATTTTTTTATTATATGCAAATTATATAAAAAAATATTAGACACAATATCAAGATACAGATATATTGAGTACATTCTCTTTGGTATTTTTACGATACTAGCTATAGTAAGCGGAATATATTTTAGGGTTGATCCTGGATGGGATATGGGAACTTGTTTTGAAATTGCAAAGGATTGGAATCAAAATGGCGCAATTGAAGCTAATCAATATTTATCTCAATTTCCAAATAATATAATGATGACAATAATTGACTATATTATTATTAAAATACTGACATTATTTAATGTCGATAATTTGATTTTAGGAATAACAATAATCACTGCTTTAATAATATCTTTGTCAGTTATTCTTGGATTTTATATAGTTAAAAAAATTTATTCGAGAGATAAGGCACTATTATACGTGTTTATTTGTATCTTTACTTCACCTCTATACTTATATTCCGCTGAATATTACACAGATACATTTTCAATGATAATTCCATTGCTGATACTTTTGGCATATATAAAAGTGAGAAAGGATGGTGTAAAGCCAAAAAAAAGAATAATAAATAATTTGATAATTGCATTTTTGATATTTATGGCATTAAAAATTAAACTAACGGCGGCATTTATATTTATTGCTATTGTTATGTACGAAGTGGTACAGAAAAATACTAAGAAATGTATAAAACAATGGATTGAAATTGTTCTAATAGTTGTGGTAATGAGCTGGCTATTTAATGTTATTTTTGTTAATAAAATTGCACCTAAGGGAATGCGAGAAATATATGAAATCCCAAAAGTGCATTGGATTATGATGGGGATGAATGGAACAGGAACTTTTAATGCTGATGAATATGCATATACTATGGCACCGGAAAATAAGACAATTGAAGATAAAAAAAGAGCTGACATGGAGATGATAAAAGAAAGAATTGTGACAAGAAGTAGCTGTGAGCATTTTAAAAATTTAACAAACAAATTAGGATATGCTTGGCACGATGGAACATATTTTGTCCCTGTTGTTTTAGGCGTAAATCCGCAAAGCAAAAAGTTGTTACATGAGTTTATACTCAGAGATGGGAAATATACAAAATATTACAAATACATTCCTCAGATAATGCATTTTTCTATGTTAATATTTATTTTTATAAATATATGTAGAAATGCAAAAATAAAAAAATTAAAGTCTATAGATTTAATTTTATTTTTAACTATATTAGGCATAATTTTGTTTTTTTTAATATGGGAAAATAGATCCCGATACATAGTTAATACTATTCCTATACTTATAATAGCGCAGATAAATGGAATTGAGTATGTATCAAAACATTTTATAAAGGAAAAAGAAATTAAATTTAAGATTTTAGAATTTGTAGGTTGACAATGATAAGATGAAAAGATTATTTTTCATCTTTTTCTTTAAAATACCAGGAAAATATACAAAAAAAACTTTATTTTAGTAAAGTGTATATGATAAAATGAATTCAACAACGGAGGTAGAAAAATATGATAAAAGTAAAATACATTTTGTTAACTTTGATAATAGTATTCGGAATGCTAATAATTGGTGGCAAGAAGATTCATGCGCAGGAAGTTACAATTTCGAATGGTATATATACAATAAAATCAGCGATGGATGAAAGTTTGGTACTTGATATAACTGGTATTTCAAAAGAAAATACAGCTAATTTAGAAGTTTGGAGGAATAATGGTGGAAATAATCAAAAGTTTGATGTTAGAAGTATAGGCGATGGTTATTATACAATAAGAGCCATGCATTCTTCTAAGTATTTGGATGTTGAATGGGCTTCAACTAAATGTGGAGCTAATATTCAGCAGTATGGAAAAACTGGTGGAGATAATCAAATTTGGTTAATTAAATCTGCAGAGAATGGTTACTTTTATATTGTTTCAAAAAATAGTGATTTATACATGGATGTAGAGGGAGCAAAAAAAGAGAGCGGAACTAATGTGTTAACATGGGTATATAATGGTGGCAAAAATCAACAATTTAAATTTGAGTTGTGTCATGATATGGTAGAAGAAGGTGTTTATAAAATTGCATCTTCATTAGACTACAATTATGTACTTGATGTAGAAGCGGCTTCAACAGAAAATAATGCTAATGTGGAGTTATGGCAAAACAATAATGGTACAAACCAAATGTTCAGAATAAAAAAGGCTGGAGATGGTAGTTATACAATTAGTCCAGTCCATTCAGACAAAAAAATTGATGTGTACTGGGGAAGAAAAACTGATGGAACAAATGTTGTTCAATATGAATCAAATAATGGTGATAATCAAAAATGGTACTTCAGATCCACTGGAAATGGTAATTACTGCATAATTTCGAAATGTAGCGGATTATGTATAGATATTGATTGGGCAAAAATAGAAAGTGGAACTAATATTCTAACGTGGTCATATAATAATGGGGCAAATCAAGAGTTTAAACTAATTCCAATTGATGAAACGGTATATGCTGGACGAAGTGCTGAATTTAAGAGAGAACATCCAGAAATCAAAGTTGGAATAGATGTTTCAAAATATCAGGGAAATATTGATTGGAATGCGGTAAAAAATGATGGTATAGATTACGTAATGGTTAGAGCAGGTTTCAGAGGATATGGGCAGTCTGGTACACTAAACGAAGATACAAAGTTTGAACAAAATGTTATAGGAGCTCGAGAAGCAGGACTTAACGTGGGTGTTTATTTCTTTAGTCAAGCCAAAGACTATGAAGAAGGCGTGAATGAAGCAGAGTATACTTTAAGCCTAATAAGACAATTTGATATAAATTATCCAATAGCGTTCGACACGGAAGAATCTTCATCACCAAATAATACTGGTAGAGCAGATAATATATCTGTGCAAAGCAGAACAGATGCAACTAGAGGATTCTGTGAGACAATAGAAAATGCAGGATATGATGTTTTAATATATGCAAGCTCAAGTTGGCTTAAAGAAAAATTAGATTTATCTCAATTAGAAAAGTATAATATATGGCTAGCAAATTATACGGGAGCTACACAAGAAAATCCACTAGCCAAACCATCAAAATATAAAGGTAATTATGTAATGTGGCAGTATACGGATAGTGGTACAGTTAATGGCATAAATGGTGGTGTTGACTGCGACATATATTACTATTTAAGATAAAAATATATTTATTTAAAAAGAATAAGATGTACAGGTAATTATAGTACGGATTCTATTATTCATAGAAGGAGAGTTTTTAGAATGAAAAAAATTTCAATTGTTGTACCAATGTATAATGAAGAAGAAGTTGTAGAAGCTTGTTGTGAACGACTTATAAATGTGTTGAAGAGCATGGACAATTATGATTATGAAATTATATGTATAAATGATGGAAGTAAGGATAAAACATTAAGTATGTTAGAGGAAATTGCAAATAGCGATAGCAGGATAAAAGTTTTAGCGTTTTCGAGAAATTTTGGACATCAGTGTGCGGTAACGGCTGGATTAAAAGAAGTAACTGGAGATGTTGCTGTTATAATTGATGCCGACTTACAGGATCCTCCTGAGTTAATTCCTGATATGGTAAAGCATTGGGAAGATGGATATGATGTTGTATATGGTAAAAGGAAAACAAGGGAAGGCGAATCAAAATTTAAGTTGATGACGGCTAATATGTTTTATAAGATGCTTAATACGTTATCTGATGTTGATATTCCAAAGGATGTTGGAGATTTTAGATTGGTTGATAGAAAAATTGTAGACCAAATGAATGCGTTACCAGAGCATAATAAATTTTTAAGAGGCTTATGGAGCTGGTTAGGATATAAGCAGTATGCTTTTGAATATGAAAGAAAGGAAAGATTTGCAGGAAAAACAAAATATCCTTTAAAAAAAATGCTTAAGCTTGCTGGAGATGGAATTATTGGATTCTCAACAAAACCATTAAAAATGTGTGCAGCACTAGGAATTATTTCAATTGGATTATCATTTATTGTTTTGTTATATTCAATTTTGGCTTATATTTTCAATTTTGGTAATTTGGTAAGCGGATGGACTTCAATAATGGTTGCAATAACATTCTTCTCAGGAGTGCAGTTACTATCATTATGGATATTATCTGAATATGTTGGCAGAATTTATGACGAGACGAAACAAAGACCACAATATATAGTAAACAAAACTATAAACATAAAGAATAAAAATGAAGCAGAATAAAATTATATATGAATGTCATATATGAAAGGAAAAATAAATGTTAAAAATAAGTTTTAAATTGTATACGGCACTAGCAATTGTTTTTGTATTGCTGACAACAATATTTGTTTATATGTACGTGAAAAATGAAGCTCCAATATATATTTTTGATTATAGTGGATATCATGAAACATACAAAAACTATTCGAAGTTGTTGAAAGATTCACCACAACAATTTAAAAAAGAAACAATTGATTCTATTAAAAATTTAGATTATAATTGTACACCAATAATTTTAATTCTTCCATTTTATTTAAGATTTGCGGGTAGTCGATTCGGATACATATTTGCATGTTGTTTAATGTATGTGGTTCCAACAATACTTTTGAGTATATTCATTGCAAGAAAAATGATTTTTGGTAATAAAGATAGTGATGAAGAAGAAAAAACGATTATTAAAATTCCTTTATTTTTTGCGAATATTGAGATTTTGGGAAAAGAAAAAATGAAAACTTATTTTACAATTTTCATTTGTATTGTTTCATTTTTGTATACAAGATGGTGGTCTCCAACATTAAGAGGATTGCCAGATATTGTAGCTGTAATTCCATTATTGCTTGCAACGATTATCACATTGCGTTATCAGTTTACTAGTAATAAAAAAGTTCACGTTCCAATTCTTATTGGTTTTTTAGTATATACATCATTCTTATTTAGAAGATATTTTGTATATGCGATTATTGGATTCTATGCAGCTTTATTTGTTAAAGAATTAATTATCTTTATAAGGGAAAAAGAAAATAAAAAGAGTAAATTTTTACATGCTTTGATAAATTTTGCTATAGCGGGAATTACGACACTCACACTTGTATTGATAGTACAATTACCACTTGTTAAAAATATCATTGCTCAAAACTACAGTGAGAGCTATAGTGCATATCAAGACACAATAATCAACCATGTAAAGAGATTCATATATGAGTTCGGATGGGTTATAATTGTCTTTTCTATTATTGGTATAATATATACGATTAGATCAAAGGAACATAGATTAAATGGAATATTTTGCTTAACAAGTATTCTTGTATGCTATGGTTCTTTTATGACCGTTCAAGCAATGGGAGTACATCATTATCTAACGATTTCTACTTGGATTTTTATCTTATTTATTTATGGAGTTTATGGCATATATAACTTGATAAAAAAGAATGCATTTAAAATTGTTTTTTTGGGAATTATTACAATAATGATGGCAATTAATTTTTCAACAACGTATATTTTTAGACTATATAGTGTACCAGTAATTTCACAAAAAAATAAATATTGCAAATTCTATTATGAGAACTTTGATGAGTTGGAGAGATTAATTGCTGATATTGATGCTCTTGTTCGTGACAAAAACGTCAAATTTTCTGCATTCGCTAGTTCAGAAACCTTGTCAGATAATATATTAGAACTGTTGGGAACTGACTCAATGAAGAAAAGCATTGTGTATACATCGGCAATTGATTTAAGAGATGGAATAAGTTTTAATAGTTTAATGAGTGATTATATAATTGTTTCTGATATAGCACAAACAGGAACTTCAAAAACCGGACAAAGAGTTGTTTCTATTCCAAACGATGCTATATATAACAATACTGGAATTGGAAAAGCTTATGAAAGAGTATCAGGTCCATACACATTGAAAGATGGGGTTAAGGCGTATATATATATAAAAAATAGGAGCTTTACTGAGGATGAAGTTAATGAGTATATGAGTGAATTAGAAAAATATTATCCTGATTGGAAAACACAATATACAGATTTTGATAGAGCGGTATTGATGGGAGAAAGAACATTAGGAGATGGTATTGGTGATGCAAAAAGATATAAATATGATTGTATATACATGTTACCAGGATTTACACCATCAACATATAAAATTAGAACAAATAAAAAGATAAAGAGTATTTCGTTACATATGTACATTGATGAAAATGGTGTTGATACATCGTATCATGACTATGGAAATGTTAAGTTAACAATAAAAAAAGACGATGATAACATATACGATGATGAAGTGAAATATGGAAAGCCACAAGATATATCGTTAGATTGCATTGATGCAGAGTATATAGAATTTATATTAGATAAAAATGGTGAACTTAGTTGGGATAATCTGTACATGGAAATTAAAAACATAGAATATGTAATAGATTAAAAGGAGGCAAAATGGAAAACAAAAAAATAGATAAGTGGAAATGCGTACAAGGAGATGATATTGTCACAGTTAACGATTCGAAAATAACAATAAATAATTCCACAGCTAATCAAAGAAATATAAAATATTATAAAAGAATTAATATCACAGATAAAGAAGTTAAACAGTTAAAAATTACATTTGAAGGATCTTTTGAAAATGCTGGAGGATATCTTTTGATAAACGAAAGTATAAAGATGCCATTTAATAGTACATCAATTATGGATGTTGAAGTACCAACATATCTTGATATGGAAATAGTTGTTCCTGCAGAATCGTCAATAACATTTACGGATGTTGAAATAGAATATTTAACGGAAAAGAATACATTAGTTGACAATGTTTCAACAGAAAATGATGTATTGGTAATAACACCAAATTATCCTTCGCTTGAAAATTTGTATTATTGTGCTTTTGTACATTCTAGGGTTAAAGAATATATAAATAATGGTTTAAAGGTTCAAGTTGCATCAATATCTTCAGCTAACTGGTTCCAAACGGAATATACACATGAAGGAGTGCCAGTATATAGAACCACATATGAAGATTTAAAGACTCTATTATCAAGACACCAATACAAAGTTATAATTACTCATTTTGTTGATGAAAACTTATACCCTATATTCGATGGCTATGTATCGGATGAAAAGTTAATATTTATATGCCATGGGCCGGAAACTGTTTTTAGATACTTGGTAAATGTAACTAGACCATATTTTACAAAGCCAGTACCATATCCAACCCAAAATGAAGCTATGGATATAAAGGAAAAATGGGTGAAGAAATTTAGTCAAAGAGAAAATGTTGAATGGGTATTTGTATCAGATTGGTTAAAGAATTATTCTGAAGAGCAACTTGGTACAACATTCAAAAATGCTAGAGTAATTAACAATATAATAAATGAAGATTTATTCCCATATTCTGAAAAGAAAAAAGAAGATAGATGTAAGATACTTGTAATAAGAAAATTTGATAATATAATTCAACATTCGCTTGACCAAGTAACTCTTGCAATATTAGAGCTATCTAGGAGACCTTGTTTTAAAGATTTGGAGTTTGAAATATACGGAGATGGTGATTTTTATGATGAGCTTGTTGCTCCAATAAAAGATATAGAAAATGTACATTTCCATAGAACATTTATACCAAATTCAGAAATTTCAAGAATTCACAAAAAAGCTGGAATATTACTTATACCATCAAGACATGATGCACATGCCGTAGCTATGGGAGAGGGAGCTTCCTCAGGTTTAGTTGTCGTTGGATCTAATGTTACATCTAATCCATTTTTTATGGATGAAGAGCATAACCATACTCTCGCTAATCCAGAGGATTATATTGCATTGGCAGATATAATAGAAAGACTATATAACAATCCTGATGAATTTTTAGAAATAAGTAAGAGATTATCTAAAAAAACAAGGACAAATTATTGTAAAGCTAATACTGTAATGAAAGAAGTTGCATTAATTAAAGAAAAACGTGAGCGATATGGAATTAAAGCAGAATTTGTTGCAAAGCAATCTAATAGTCCAGTTTTAACTATTGCAATACCTTCATATAATGTCGAGGCATATTTAGCTAAAACATTAAATTCTATAATAAGATCAAAAGCTATAGCTGATATGGAAATTCTTGTTGTAAATGATGGTTCAACAGATAAAACTGCTGAAATTGCAAGAGAATATGAAAAATATACAAATGGTATTGTTAGACTAATTAATAAGGAAAATGGTGGACATGGATCAACAATAAATGTTTCAATTGCAGAAGCAAAGGGAAGGTATTATAGATTAGTTGATGGTGATGATTGGGTTGACGACGACAACCTAACAAAGCTGGTAGAAGTTTTAAAAACATCAAATGCGGACGTTGTTTTAACTAAAGGAAGCTATGAATATGTTGAACAGCCACAGCTTGTCGATATTATAAAATATGATAATTTAACAGAGGGATATACATATCATTTTGATGATTTGATATATGAAGGATATGGATTTAGCACATATGGACCACTTTTAACAACTGGAAACTATAAGACAGAAGTTTTAAAGAAAGCTAACTTTAAGATATCAGAGAAAAAACCTTATGTTGATATGGAATTTAATGCTTTTAGTTTGAAGTATGTAGATACATTGGAATACTATAATTTGGATATATATAGGTATCTTATAGGAAGAGCTGGACAAACTATATCTAGAGACTATGCAAAACGTAAATATAAGGATCATATATACGTAATATTTAACATCTTGGAAAAAGTCTATAACGATAAAGAATTTTCAAAGAACAAAATGAAATATATTTTGAACAATATTATAGGTCAAATGGTTGATTCTCAAATATTTATGTTTGATTGTATGTGTTTATGGAATGAGATTGATGAATTTTTAGACAAGTTGAAAAGATATCCAGATGCTTACGAGGCAAGTATAAATGTAATAGAAAAGAAAAATGGAAACTGCAAGCTTATCTTAGATCAGTATAAGAGGGCTATTAAGTTGAATAAGCCAAAAAATCCAATTGTTATACCAGGAATTCGTGAAACATTAAACGATCTTAACATATATCCATTAGGAAGTGCAGTTGTTGAGAGCAAGTGCAATAGAAATATAAAGAGAGCTATAAAATGTGTTATGCCATATGGTTTATTAAAGTTATTTAGAAAAATAAAAAATAAATAAGGAGCATTTTGTGAATATATTTAGAAAAATAAAAAATTTTGTTAGAAGAATATTTGTTGATTATGGTGCAATAGATAGGATGATTGAAGAAAAATCAAGAAACTATAGTGATAATATTATCAATGTTAACTCAAAAAATATAGAGCATTTAACGTTGGAATTAAAGCAAGATTTTAACCATAAAATTTCTGATATTTCAGAAAGAATAAATAATTGTTACGATAAAATAGATCGTATTTCAAACGAAAACAACAATAATAAATTCGAGATACAAAAAGAATTATCTAAATTACAGCAATATGTAAATCAGTATAAATATTGTAATTCCGAGATACAAGGAATTGCTAATGATAAGAAGAAAAAAAATATTCTTATTGTTGGGTTTTATGGAGCTCCAAATTTGGGAGATGAACTTATGTTGGAAACCATACTAGATTACCTTGAAAACATCGATAATAAAGAAATTATGGTGATGATTGCAGATAATCCAAATTATAATATTGATAAATATAAAGATGTTAAATTTATACATTACCCATTATGTGTATCTGATTTTAATATTCTCGCAGATAAGTACGATTACATTGTATTTGGTGGTGGAGCAATAATTGACGATACGCAATATCAAAAGGAAAAGTCATACCAATATGACTTAGGAACGATACTCATAAAATTAGCAATTAGAGCTATAGCGTTTCACAAGAAAGTGGTATGCATTGGTTTAAGTTCATGCAAACATATAAAGAATGATGAATATTTAAAAAAGTTAAGACATATTATTGAAAATTCAACTATATTTACTGTCAGAGATAAATATACAAAAAATTATCTAAAAGAAGTTTTGGGTGAAGATATAGATAGGCACGTATTAGTTACTAATGACATTGTATTTTCAAATAAGGAAATACGAGGTCATATAAGAAAATGTGAAGATATATTAAAAGAAAAGAAAAATATTGGTATTGTTTATATTTCAAATGATAATAATAAAGAAAAATTAAAATTGTTGATAAAAAGCGTTAAGAGCCAGATAAAGGATGCTAGAATTAATTTAATTCCATTTTATGACTATGATAATTGTGATACGAAATTTTATAAAGCAATTCAAGAGGAAGAAACTGATTGTAATGTAGAAAAATACCCAGAGAACATGGAGGAGCTTATTTCAATTTATAAGAAAAATGACATTATCATAGGTATGAGATATCATGCAATATTGCTGGCATATATTTTTAATATTCCGTGTATTCCAATTTGCTACGATATACATGAACATTACTTATATAAAGTAAGAAGTATTAATGAGTTATTTAACAAGACCGAATCAATTAATTATAGTACTTTTACGGAGAATGATATAGTTGGCGGAATGAAACATTTATCAAATGAGGATTTTAAAAATAAATATGAGCTATGCAATAAAATAATTGATGAAGCTGAAGAAGAAATGAATGGAATTGTAAAAAATATATTTAAATTGTAATTTAATAATTAAGAAGCATAAAAACTTTAAGGTAGTAGAATTTGGTATGTCGAATGCTATTGTATTAAAGTTTTTATATTTTTTTGCTCAGTACAATTATAAAAATACAAAAAGTGAAAGTAATTATAAATATCAAAAGTAAGACGTTGATATGCATTTGAAACAGATACAAATTTTTGACAGAATTGTATAAATGATGTTGAATTATTTTGTACCTATATATATAATTAAAACGATTTTATGTATAACGTTATGATGTATGTCGAAAAAGTTGAAAGAAATTGTCATAAAAAATACTTTCACATCATAATGTGTAATTTTGTCAATTGTTGCAAAATTATTGAAAAAATGGAATTATACATATATAATAGTATCGATAAAAGACAAGGAGGAAGAAAAATGGCAATTTTATTACCAGGTGGTGCAGGCTATATAGGTAGCCATACAGCAGTAGAATTACTTAATTCAGGAAAGGAAATAGTTATAATAGATAACTTCTCAAATAGTAAACCGGAAGTATTAGATAAAATAAAGACTATAACAGGAAAAGATTTTAAGTTTTACAAAATGGACTATAGAGATAAAGAAGCTTTAGAAAAAGTTTTTTCAGAAAATAACATAGAGGCAGTTATTAACTTTGCTGGATACAAAGCAGTTGGAGAATCAGTACAAAAGCCAATAGAATATTATGAGAACAATATTGGAGGATGCTTAGCTGTTTTAGATATTATGAGAAAATATAAATGCAAGAAATTTATTTTTAGCTCATCAGCAACTGTATATGGTGATCCAGAGGTTATTCCAATTACTGAGGATTGCAAAGTTGGAGGAACAACAAATCCATATGGAACAACCAAATTATTTATAGAGCAGATATTAAAAGACGTATATGCGTCAGATAATACAATGGATATATGTATACTTAGATATTTTAATCCAGTAGGAGCTCATTCAAGTGGATTAATTGGCGAAGAGCCTCAAGGCATACCAAATAATTTAATGCCATATGTTGTTAGAGTGGCAGCTGGAATTTTACCAGAGTTATCTGTATTTGGAAATGACTACAATACGCCAGATGGTACTGGAGTTAGGGACTACATTCATGTTGTAGATTTAGCTAAGGGACATGTTAAAGCACTAGAAAAATTGGATAAAGAAAATAGTGGATTGTATATTTATAATCTAGGAACAGGAACAGGATATAGCGTTTTAGATATGGTTAAAGCATTTGAAACTTCAACGGGAAAAGCAGTAAAATACAAAATAGCTGCACGTAGAGCAGGAGATATAGCAACATGCTATGCAGATCCAAAGAAAGCTAAAGAAGAGCTTGGATGGGTAGCAGAGAAAACATTAGAGGATATGTGTAGAGATTCATGGAACTATATACAAAACAAGGATTAAAAGTATTATCGTGTTTGAAAGAGGGGTTATAGTATGGAAAAAAGGAGATTTTTTATACTAGAAATATTAATAATTGGAATTGTTGTATTCTTTATTAGTACTTTCCTATTTCAAATATGTTTTGTGAAGGGCAATTCAATGCTACCTACTTTTAGCGATGGACAAGTATTAGTTGCAAGAAAGATTGCCATTAATATAAGGAATAATGATGTAGTTATAATAAAAAAAGACAATAAAGTGATAATAAAAAGAGTAATAGGAATACCAAATGATAAGATAAAATTTGAAAATGGTTATGTGTGTGTAAACGGAATTAGGTTCGACGAGAGATACGTGAAAGAGTTTGGAAACATTACCGAGGAAATCACTTTAAAAGAAAATCAATATTTTGTTTTAGGCGATAATAGAAATGAAAGTGTGGATAGTAGATTTGATGAAATAGGTATTATTGATAGAAATGAAATAGTAGGATTAATAATATAGATATTCACTAAGTAAATATAATAGGGGGAAAAATGAGAAAATATTTGAAGGAAATATTACCAGCAGTAATTGTTGCATTTATATCGAGTTTCATGTTATTTATATATGAACCAATTATCATGTATGTTAGCAATTCAACAGATTTTTGGTTTGATATCAAAATATTAATATCATGTACATCGATTATATTTTTTATTGCATTTTTTGCAATATTCATTGGTTACAATATTGTTTATTTATTAACGAAATATGTATTTAAGGAAAAAGAAAAAATATACAGAGCTTTTCTAGTAATTGGGTTTGTACTATTTTTAGTTACGTATATTCAGGGAAATTTTCTTGCAGGAAAATTACCTGTGTTGGATGGATCTCCAATTGAATGGAATAATTATACAACGCTAAGTGTAATATCTGGGTTGCTTCTTATCGTTGCATTTGGAGTAGCAATTTTTATGGTGATTAAGCTAAAAATGGAGAAGTGTGTAAAGATTTTTAGCTATATTTCGTGTGCAATTTTTTTTATGCTTTCAATTTCATTAGTATCAACATGTATTTCTAAGGGGGAAGCAATCCGCAAAAAGGAATATATAACTACTGCTACAGCAAGAAATATTAACAAATATTCATCCAAGAAAAACTTTATTATTTTTATGTTAGATGCAATTGATGCAGAAACAGCAGAAGGTGTGTATCAAAGTAATGAACAATATCAAAAAGCGCTAAAAGATTTCACATATTATCCAGATACAGTAGGCGCATATCCTTTTACAAGAGATTCAGTTCCATTAGTATTGTCCGGGGTATGGAGTGAAAATAAAACTGATTTTGGAACTTTTTACAACGATGCGATGGATCAATCAAGGTTGTTAAATATGCTAAATAGAGAAGAATATGTAGCCAATATATATGACGATGAATTTGCTTATGAAAGAGAAGGTGTAAAACAGATACAAAATATTGATCTTAATAATAAAGTTGATGCAGCTAAATTTATTAAGCAAGAGATAAAATATGATTTATATAAGTATTTACCATATTATTTAAAAAGATATTCAAGAATTGAAGAAATGGATTTTAAGACAACAAGAAAAGAAGATGAAAAGGCAGAAAATACTTTTGTATGGGATGACAAGATATTTTATAATGATTATTTAAATCAAGATGTAGAAATTACTAATCAGAACGAATTCAAATTTATACATATCGAAGGAGCTCATCATCCTTTTAATTGTGACAAAAATCTTAATGATATAGAAAATGGGACATATGAAGATAAGATTGAAGCATCATTTACTATAATTGAAAAGTATATAGGATATTTGAAAGAAAATGGTGTCTACGACAATACTGCAATAATTATAATGGCAGATCATGGTTTTTGGTTTGATACAGATGTGGAATCGTTATTAAAAAGACAAAATCCTATGTTTTATGTAAAAGGATTTAACGAGACTCATGAAGAAAGACAAGTTTCTGATGAAAAAATGTCATTTGATTATTTACAAGACCTGTATGTAGCATTGCTTGAAGGAAAAAAGACTGATGAATTGTTTGAAAATATAGATAATAGTGGACCAAGAAGATTTTTATTATATGTAATTTCTGGCTATGACCATATGGTAGAATATATGCAATATGGCCATTCAAAGAATTTAGAAACATTAAAAGAAACAGGAAATGTTTATGATAGGTAAAGGGAGGATTTTCTAGATGAAAAAAATGATTCCAGCATTTTTAGTAGCACTAATTAGTGGATTTATGTTTTTTATATACGAACCACTAACCATGTATGCCACAAATGTGAATGATTTTTGGTTTGATATTTATATTATGATAAAACCAAGTTTGTTATTTTTTTGTTTGTATTTTATAAGTGTTTCTGTATTTTTTTTGATTATATATTTGGCAAATAAACATTTTTCAGAAAAATTACATATATATAAAGGTTTTATAATTGCAAGCATAATTGCAATGATAATTTTATATATTCAGGGAAACTTCTTAATTGGAGGCCTTCCTTCATTGGATGGAACTGAAATTGATTGGAACACATATACAAAAGAAATAATTATAAGCATAATTATGATGATAATTGTATCAGGTATAGTTATATTTACCACATTAAAATTCAAATACGATAAAGTTATAAAAGTTTTTTCTTTTATACTATGTGCAATATTGTTCATGTTATCGACTTCTCTAATTAGTGTTATGACAAGAGAAGGCGTTATGAACAAAAAAGAAAGAGTTGTTGCACTGACAACAGACAATTTAAATAATGCATCAATAAACTCAAATTTTTATATTTTATTAGTAGATGCAGTTGATTCATCTGTATTTGAAAAGGTTATGAATAATAGTGACTACGGAAATACTTTTGAAGATTTCACGTATTATCCAGATACAATGTCTGTATATCGTTTTACAAGAGATACAATTCCGTATATTTTTTCATCAGGAAAACTTAATCGAAATGAAACAAACTTCGAGGAGTACTACAATAGTTCTTTCAATAATTCTACGTTATTGAAAGAACTTGACTCAAATGGATATATGATTAATTTTTATGAACCAAATTTTGGATGGAATGATAAAGAATCTGATATTATTGATAACTTGAAAGTTTTAAACAGGTCAATAGATTCTGTTCAATATTTTAAAGAAGTGGTCAAATATGACTTATTTAAATATTTACCATATCCATTAAAAAGATACTCTCACGTAGAAAATATGGATTTTAGTAATTGTCAAGTTCTCGAAGAAGCTGAAAGGTTTTCATGGGATGATAAAGATTACTACGAAAATTTAATTAAAACAGATATAAAAAAAATTGATGATAAAAACTTTAGTTTTATACATATTGAAGGCGCCCATGTGCCATTAAATTATGATGAAGACCTAAACAAAGTTGAGGGAGGAACATATGAACAGAAGGTAGGTGCTTCACTGCATATAATAGATAATTTTATTGATAGGTTGAGAGAGAATGATGTTTATGACAATTCTGTAATTATTATTATGTCAGATCATGGATATGGTTTCGCCGAGGGAGAAGGAAGACAAAATCCTATTTTATTTATAAAAGGTGTAAATGAGCATCATGAAATGATAAGGTCGGATAAACCTGTCTCATTTACAGATTTCAATGAAATATATAAGGATTTAATAAATGGAAAGACAAGTGAGAATCTTCTAGAAAACGTAGACTATAATCGTGTTAGACCATTCTTATGGTATGAGTACAATGATGAAGATCATATGATAGAATACGAACAAAGAGGATATGCTGGAGACGAAGAAACACTGGTACCAACAGGAAAAGAATATAACAGATAATAGGAGAAAAAAATGTTTTTAGTTAATATATTAGGAAATATAATGGAATTTTGTTACAACTTATTTGGTAATTATGGTTGGGCAATAGTACTTTTTACAATATTTAGCAAAATTGTTTTGTTACCAATAACAATTTGGGTTCAGAAAAACTCAATAAAAATGGTAAAAATGCAACCAGAAATTAATCAAATTAAAATAAATTACTTTGGAGATAAAGACAGAATAGCGGAGGAACAAACTAAATTATATAAAAGAGAAAAGTATAATGCTTTTGTGTCTTTAATTCCACTAGTAGTACAAATACTACTATTACTTGGATTAGTTGAAGTTATTAATCATCCATTAACATATATAGCAAAGACAGATAATAATTTGTCAGCTGAACTTGTTAGTGTAGCCCTTGAAAATGATGAAGGTTTGGATTCTGAATCTTCATCACTAGAGCTAACCGTAGTTGAAGATATAAAAAATGGAAGAAACATAGAGCAATACTCGGAAAAAATCGATAATGAGCAAATGGACAAAATAAAGAGCATAAATCTGGATTTCTTTGGATTTGATATGGGATGGATTGCAACAAGAGAAAAAGGAATTGCCATTTTAATTCCAATTATTGCAGGATTAAGTGCTTTAGTGATGTGTGTAGGGCAAAATATAATGAATGTTTTGCAAGCTGAACAGTCAAAAGCAAACCAATGGGGAATGCTTATACTATCGGTAGGGCTTTCATTGTATTTAGGCGCATTTGTTCCTGCTGGTGTTGGTTTGTACTGGACTGCAAGTAACTTATTAGCAGTATTGCAACAATGGTTGCTAAATATATTTATAAGTCCTAAAAAATACGTTGATTATGATGCTCTCGAAAAAACTTCAAAACAATTAAAAGAGCTTGCAGCTCTTAACAATGGAGCTCAAAAAAGGACTAAGGAACAGAAAAAGAAAGAAAAAGATGATTATAAAAGATTTTTCTCAGTTGTTAACAAACACTTGGTATTCTATTCTGAAAGCAATGGGTTTTATAAGTATTATAAGGGAATAATAGAGTATTTGCTAAATAATACGAATATTACAATCCATTATATCACAAGCGATTTCAATGATAAAATATTTGAGATGGAAAAGCAA
Organism: Clostridia bacterium; assembly: GCA_017404545.1. Classification (GTDB taxonomy): domain Bacteria; phylum Bacillota; class Clostridia; order TANB77; family CAG-508; genus CAG-492. The sequence continues at coordinate 481,154 of JAFRCC010000018.1, read as the reverse complement.
AATGAGCAAATTAAAGCTTATTACATAGAGGAGAAAAAACTTATTACGCTTATGATGAAAATGGATGCAGATGTTGTTGTAATGACAATGCCTGATATCCAAAACTATCATATTAAGCGTAGTTATGTTAGAAAAGATATTGAATATGTATATATACCACATGGAATGGACAGTACAAACTTAACAATGAGAAAAGGTTCAACGGCTCACTATGATACAATTTTTGTTACTGGAAAATATCAAAAAGAAGAAGAAGAAAAAAATAATGAAGTGTATAATCTTCAAAATAGAAAAATTGTTGAATGGGGTTATTCTGTTTTTGATGATATGCTTAAAAATTATGAAGAAAATAAAGAGCAAATTAATTCAGAAAATAGTGAGACTACAGTTTTAATTGCACCATCATGGCAAAAAGATAATATCATAGATTTATGTTTAGAAGACATTTTAAATAGTTTAAAGGGAAAAGATTACAAAGTAATTGTAAGACCACATCCGCAACAAGTTCGTCATATGAAAGACAAGTTTGAAAATATGAAGGAACAATATAAAGATGACAAAAATATAGAAATTCAAACAGACTTTTCTTCGAATAAAACAGTGTATAGTGCGGATTTAGTAATAACAGATTGGTCATCAATAGCTAACGAATTTGCATACACAACAAAAAAGCCAGTATTATTTGTTGATACTCCAATGAAAATAATGAATCCTGAATATGAAAAGATTGGAATTGAGCCAATTAATATTTGGTCAAGAAATGTTATGGGAGAAGCTGTTCCTGTTGATGAATGTAATAAGATAGATGAAGTTGTTGAAAAGATATTGAAAGAGAGAGATAATTATAAGGAAAAGATTGAAAATCTTGTAAATGATAGTGTGTATAATATAGGTCATAGTGCAGAGGTTGGTGCAAACTATATTATTGAAGCTATACAAAATAAAATTCAAGAAAGAAAGGAGGAAAATTAATGAAAAAAGTTATATTAAAAGTTGGTTCAGTTTTATTTTTTGCTGCATGTTTTACAGTATTGTTTAGTATGAATGCTATGGCTTACATAGATCCATCAGTTATGACATATGCTATTCAAGCAATAGCAGGTATTGCAATTGCTATAGGTGCCGCAATTGGTATGTATTGGAGAAGTGCAAAGAAAAAAATAAGCAAAAAATTAGGTGTTGATGAAAATAAAAACAAAGAAGTTGAAGCAGATGAAATTGTTGTAAAAAAACAAGAAAAAGATGACAATATTGTAAAATAAAATTCTTTTATTGAAGGTAGGTAAGTTATACAGGACTTATCTATTTTTTTATTATCGAAGGTTGTATCTCTTTAATAAATTTGATATTATATGGATAAATTTATAAAGAACTGATAAATTTGGAAATTTGAATATATGTAATAAAAAAGGGAGGAATATAAAATGATTAATTTTACAGTAGGACCAGTTCAGTCAAGTGATGTAGTAAGAGCAATAGGAGCAGAGCAAGTTCCATATTTTAGAACACCAGAATTTTCAGAGCTAATGCTAGAAAATGAAAGATTAGTAAAAAAATATGCAGGAGCAAGTGAAGATTCTAGAGCCGTATTTATTACTGGCTCAGGAACTGCTTCAATGGAAGCAACTATAATGAATACATTAAATGAAAATGACAAAGTTTTAGTTGTTAATGGCGGTGGATTTGGACAAAGATTTGTAGATTTATGTGATTTACATAGTATAAAATATGATGTTATAAAATTAAATTGTGGAGAGCCATTAACAGAGGAGAAGCTTGCAGAATATAGTGGAAAAGATTATACAGGTTTTGTTGTTAATATACACGAAACATCAACAGGGGTTCATTACAACCTAGAGCTAATAAGCAAATTTTGTAAAGAGAACAATTTATTTTTAATAGTAGACGCTATTAGTTCATTCTTAGCTGATGAATTTAATATGAATAAGTATGGGGTAGACGTAATGATAACTGGCTCTCAAAAAGCACTAGCGTGTCCTCCAGGAGTTTCTTTAATAGTGTTATCTCCAAAAGCTGTTGAAAGAGTTAATAGTGCCGAATGCAAATGTATGTATTTTGACTTGAAAAACGCACTAAAAAATGGGGAGAGAGGCCAAACGCCATTTACACCAGCTGTAGGAATTTTAATTCAAATTAATGCAAGATTGAAAGAAATTGAGAAGAATGGTGGAGCTGAGGCAGAAATACAGAGAACATACGAATTAGCCATGGATTTCAGAAATAAAATTAAAGATTTACCATTAGAAATTGTAACAACAGCACCATCAAACGCAGTTACTTCGCTACATCCCGCAAAAAATAATGCACACGAAATATTTACGATTCTAAAAGATGAATATCAAATATGGGTTTGCCCAAACGGTGGAGATATGAAAGATAGAATTTTTAGAGTTGGGCATATTGGAGCTTTAACGAAGGCAGATAATGATAATTTAGTAGATGCATTAAAAGATTTACAAACAAGAGGGATATTATAATAAGGAGAGCTATTTAATGAGGAAAGTTATTACATATGGAACATACGACTTTTTGCATTATGGACACATTAGGTTATTAGAAAGGGCAAAAGCTTTAGGAGATTATCTAATTGTTGGAGTAACTGCAGACGATTTTGACAAAGTAAGAGGAAAAATAAATGTTCAACAAACTTTAGTAGAAAGGATTGAGGCTGTTAAAGCCACCGGTCTAGCAGATAAGATAATAGTAGAAGAGTATGAAGGGCAGAAAATTGATGATATAAAACGATATGGTGTAGATGTGTTTACGGTTGGTTCGGACTGGGTTGGCAAGTTTGATTATTTAAAAGAGTATTGTGAAGTTGTATACTTAGAAAGAACAGAAGGAATATCAAGTTCAGAAATTAGAGCTCAAAAGCGTGCCCTTTCTATGGGAATTGTTGGCGATGATGCAATTTCTATGAATAAATTTCAAAAAGAAGATATATATGTTAATGGTATTGAAATTATTGGAATTTGTACAAATAATATTGAAAAAATGAGTGATAAGATAAAAAATTTATCAATCATAACAGATGATTATAAGACATTATTAGATAAAGTTGATTCTGTATACATATATTCTAAGCCAGAAGAGCATTATGAGCAAATAAAGATGGCACTTAATCAAGGGAAACATGTTCTATGTGAGTCGCCAATTACAATGAATAAGAAACAATGTAAGGAGCTCTTTGATTTAGCAGAGGAAAAAGGCTGTATTTTAATGGAGGCAATTAGAACGGCATATGCGACGGCGTATTCAAGATTATTATTGCTAATAAAAAGTGGAAGAATTGGAAATGTTGTTTCGGTTGATGCAACATGTACGAGTCTTAGAAATAATGAGGTTACAACAAGTTTAGTAAATTGGGGTCCTCTTGCGTTACTACCAATTTACCAAATTTTAGGATGCAATTACAAATCTAAAAGATATATCACACATTTTAAATCTGAAGGAAATGATGACTTTACGAAAATAGACTTTTTGTATCCTAATGCAACTGCAAGTATAAAAGTTGCAGAGGGAGTTAAAGCAGAAGGGGAGCTTGTAATTGCTGGAACCAAGGGATACATATATGTACCAGCACCATGGTGGAAAACAGATTATTTCGAAGTAAGATATGAAAATCAGACTTTAAATAGAAGATATTTCTACCAATTAGATGGAGAAGGTATTAGATATGAATTGGTTGCGTTTGTTAGATCTATTACAGAAGGAAAAAATGCAAAGTATATTGATGATAAAGTTACACTTGCAATTTGTAAAACAATGGAAGATTTTGAAAATCACGTTAATTTATCTGAGATATAACACATTAAGGGAAAGTGAAAATTTTATTAAGTATATTTCAAAAACAATAGTGGCGATAATACTAAAAATAGTTAGGATGTAAAAAATAAAGGAGTGCATATATGATAGTAGATGTATCAGATTTAAATTTTGAATCTCTAAATTTTAACAGAAGCTATGATTCAGCAAGATACAGAAGAGGAAAAAATATATATAATAATGAACAAGTACAAATAGAAAGTGTAGATAAAGTTGATGAGAAAAATTATTCCATTATAGCCTCAGTTGAAGGAAATTATGATACATATACTACAACAATGAAAATACATGGAGGTATAATAAACTATTGTACGTGTACTTGTGAGGATTTTTATAAAGGCTATCTGTGTAAACAATATAATTGCAACATCAATGGAAGTAATTGAGCCTCATTCTGCAACATTTGTATATACATCAGACAATATTTACTTATTTTATGATGATTCAGTTTATAAACTTGAATTATACTAGATCTTAAATTCTGTTATGGTGATTTTGAATTTATCGTATTAGATAAAGACTATGAAAAGCATATAGAATAGGACAAAAAAACAGGGGCTCGAATCGTAAACGATCGAGTCCCTTTGGTTTGGGTTTAGGGTTTATTTTTTGCTCGGCTTCTCAACAGTGATGTTGTAGCCACTTTCAGTATAACCGCCGCCCCAGCCAGGGATGGTTCCCTTTTTTACGGTAACTGTAGCACCAGGGTTTTCCTGACGAAGTTTTTCTGCAACTTTGTTGGCGTATGCCTCTCCATTGCTGGCGGTTGTAACGTAATTGGTTGTATTGCCCATGTCCAAACCTCCCTTCTAGAAGTATTTGCATTTAGCAACTTAGGTTTCCCTAATGACAATATATTAACATAAAACAAACAGAATGTCAACAAAAAGAGCATAAATTTTATTTAATACTGCCAAGCTTTTTGGCTTAGTATAAAATTTAGCTCTTTCTTCTTATCTTTTTATGAATCTTCCAGCAAATAATTTTATCGTTTCTTTATTCATCATTATAGCATATGCTATGGCAAATAACAATGATATAAATTTAAAGAGCATATTACCAGAATAGTATGTTAAGAATACAACAAGTGTAATTAAAATTGTAATGTTCATATCTTTTGAATGTTTTAAATTTACTAGATTATATATTTTTTTCTTTCTATACGCGTACAAGAATACAGAAGAAATAAGAGTTGATATTGCTGCTGCATATATACCGAAAAATTTTATAAAAATTAAATTAACAGTTAAGTTTATAATAGCAGAAACAAGTGTTGTAGATCCAATAATTTTTGTTTGCTTATATGCACTAAATATACCGCCGTAAAAACTTGCCATGTTAGAAAAATAAACAGAAAAGACTAATATTGGTATGTATAAATAGGCTTCACTATAACTTGAGTTTATTAATATGTTAAATATGAATGGTACAAAAGCAATAACAACAACAGTTGCAGAATATACTAAATTTCTAAGTGAAACATATATTTTATTATAATATTTGTTGCTCTCATCATCGTGTAATGCTTTTGCAGCAGATTCTTTCCAAGCAATAGCAAAATAATTATAAACTGTGTTAATTATTGTAGGAAATTTATTTGAAATAGCATATATTCCGTTACTTGCTGAACCTAAAACAGATGTAACAATAACCCTGTCTGATAAGTTAATAATTGTCCATGACAAACTATGAGGTATTAAAGGAATTGAATATGCTAACATTTCTTTCATCAATTTTTTGTTTACTAATTTTGGATTTATATAGTTTTTTAAATGAAGTCTAGTGGATAGAAAAACTACCATTACTAAATTGGCGATTATAACAGAAAGTAGTAATCCATCAACTTTAAGATTTGTTCCTAAAATTAAAACAATATTTAAAACAATTGTTAAAATACTTAAAATAAAATTTGATAGTGAATATAATTTTATTTTTCCAAGACCTCTAACGAGTGCATTCATCATTGCCATAAGTACAACTGCTATAACATAAGGTATGAAGTATTTGGTTGTATTAATTGAAAATATTTTGATTACTAAGAATATTATTAAACATGCAACTATTAGTATGGTGAGTATAGTAAGTACTGTTTGTGTAATAATACTTTTCTCTTCTTTTTTATTTTTCGCGTCTATCAAAAATCTAAACATAGATTCTTCAAGTGTTAATGTAATAAACGGAGTAATAAATGTAATAATTGTTACAATTAAATCGTAGCTCCCATATTCTTGTGTAGTTAACTTAGCTGTATAGAGCGAAACCAGTAAAAAAGATACTATTTGGGTACTAAATTTTCCCATTGCAATTATAAAAGTGTTTTTTATTAATTCTTTTTCTTGTTTCATATACTTTGTAGCTAAACTGCCACATTGCTCCTTTCTTCTTATTTTTCAACCAGATTAGATTCTATCATAACAATTTTTAAAATACAACTTTAATTAGATTCAAAATATAATTAATTTTTTTGTTGTAAATAAAAAAAAGTTATGTAATAATATATGATGTAAATAAAAAAAAGGGAGGGCTTTGAAATGAAAAAAGCAATAATCATTATTATCTCTGTATTGGTTATTCTTGCAGGAACTGGTGCTGTTTTGTGGTTCTTTACACCGGTTTTTGATTTCTTAAAACCAGCAAGTGATAATTTTACAGCTCAAGCAAAAAAATTGTTTGGAGCAAAAGAAGAATTAAGTTATAACGATTACTTAAAATCAATTGAACCTTTAAAAGGTGAATCAAAATCATATGTAGCAAAAGGAAATATATCTGCAAATATTACATTACCAAGTAGTATAATAGACTACACTACACAAAGACAAATTAACAACACAGCATTACAATTTGAGTCTAGCTATGATAATAATTCTAAAGCAACATCGGCAAACATTAATTGGAAATATAGTAATAGTGATATTTTAAACTTAAAAATGGTAAAAGATGGAAAGAAAGTAACATTAAGCTCAAAAGATTTTTATGATAAGGCATTAACTTTCGATATGAGCAAATTCAGAACTTTTTGCAAAAATAATAACTTAGATATTTCAGATGCTGATATAGATAAAATTGAAAAAATGTTAGATAATAATTCTGCAGAAGAGATGTCTAATATGATTTACGATTTATTCTATCTAACAGAAGATGAGTATAAAGCATTACAAAAAGATTATGGTGATATACTAAAGAAATTTGTGGATGATGATAAATACACAACAAAGAAGAACCAAAAGATAACAGTTAATGGAGAAGAAATAAAGGCAACAGGATATTCTTTAACATTATCCGGAAAAGATGCCTATAATTTTATAAAGAAATTAGCAGAAGATGCTAAGAATAATGACAATTTAAAGAGCATTATAGTTAAGAAGTTAAATCTTTTAAAGAAATATGGTGGAACATTAGCACAAGCTGGTTTAGATGAGTATGAAACATACAGTGTAAATCCAAGTAGTACCACATCATATGGAAATACTTCAACACCTTCAGCAGAGCTTGAAAGTGTATTATCAAAAGATTTTGAAAAATCAGATATTGAAGAAGCTATAGATGCATTCTTACAAGCCTTTGAACAAGCAGAGAGCTCATTCTCAAGTATTAAAAAATCAATAAAGATTACAATCTATTCAGACAAGAAGAGCAATCCAGTAAAATTAGATGTTGCAATTGTTAAGAATGACGAAGATGATGGAACTGTAGTTTTCACTGAAGAAGTTGGAAGCAAGAAGAACACATATACTATAGATGTTCAAGCTCTTGCTAAAGCTGTTGCAGAATCTAGCAACTCAAGTACTATTCCAGTTGATAAAATTGTAATTGTTGATGAAATTGAGAAAAACAGCGATACAGAAAGAAAAGGAACAATGACAGCTTCTATAAAAGCAAGTGGTCAAAAAATGGAAGTAGGAAAAATTGAGTATGAGATAGTAAATTCAGATTCTGAGATAAAAAATAATATTAAAATTTCATCAGATTTAATAAGTGGGGCTGCATTTGAATTAAAATCTGAATTCACAGGTCTTAACTCAGATAACCAAAGTATGGCATTTGACTTAAATGCTTCATATAGTGGATATAAGGTTAAAGTTACGGCTAATGAGTCTATTGAATATGGTAAATCTAATATTGAACAATATAATGATACAAACTCTGTAGATGTATTTAGTAAGTCAAAAGAGGAAATTCAAAAAATAGTAACTGATGTAGTTACAAAAGCTTCTGATGTTTTACCATCAAGATTGGCTAATTATGGAATAAGAGTAACTAAAGATCAAATAATGAGTATTATTCCAAAAACAGAAACACCTACTACAGAAACACCAGCTGATGCAACAACTGAAACTACAACAACTACAGCAGAACCTGCTGCATAAATAAAAAAAGCTCTAAAATAGAGCTTTTTTTTCTTGACAAGAAATAACGCTTATAATATAACTTGTTTGAAAAGCGAGAAAAATACGCTACAATAAAAAATATTGGAGGATATAAATGGAGAGAACAAGAGGATTTGAAATAGCAAAAGGATATGAAGATAAGAAAATAAATATACCAGTTAGAAAAACTGCTCATTCTGCAGGGTACGATGTTGAAGCTGCAGAGGATATTGTAATACCCAAATTTACACCTGGATGCAAACCAACATTAATACCAACAGGGTTAAAGGCATATTGCCAACCAGATGAATGCTATTTGTTATTAAATAGAAGTAGTGGTCCAAAGAAGGGATTTTTAATGGCAAATAGTGTAGGTTTAATAGATAGTGATTACTATGGAAATGAAGATAATGATGGTCATTTCTTTTTTGCATATTTTAATTGTAGTGACCACGATATTGAAGTGAAGAAAGGTGATGTAATAGGTCAAGTTGTATTTACTAAATATTTAATGGTTGATAACGATAACGCAACGGGTATTAGAAGAGGTGGATTTGGTTCTACAAATATTTAGCGTCTGTAAAGTAAATATTATAAAGATGGATAGGCTTGAACTAAAAAAGCCTATTTTTTATATTATAGGAAATTCCTCCGGAATTCCTATAATATAAAAGCTTCGCTAACATTGCACACAAAATTTACTTTGTAAATTTTGGCGCGCAAACAACGGGCGTGGGCTTTGCAGTAAATAGAATTGCCTGACATTTTAAAAAGCCCACTGTTGTTCTATTATAGGAATTAAAATTATACTCGTAAAGAAAAAATTTAATTAGTGAAAATACTATATGTTTGCCATTGCTCTTGTAAAAATTTTAAGTAAAGCCAAGCACTTCAGTTGAAAAAATAAAAAAAGTATGATAGAATTTATTAAGATTATGTAAAATCAATATTATATAGACAAAATGAAAATAAAAGGTGCGAAAAAATATATTGTATGTGATTACAGACCAATGTAATTTTATAGCTGATAAGGGGGAAATGATGAAAAAAAAGCTATTATTTGTCGTGCATACATTGCAAATTGGGGGAGCAGAAAAAATACTAATTAATGTACTAAAATATATAAGCAAAAGAAAGTATGATATTACTGTTTTAGCCTTAGTTGATGACGGAGTATTAGTTGATGAAGTAAAAAATATTGAGGGAATAAAATACAAATATGTATTTAAATCGTATTTCAAAAAGGCAAGATCAAATAAAGAATCGAAATTTTATAAAATTTCATGCAATATAATGAACTCAATATGGAAAAAGTACTTAAAAAAGATAAAGTATAATTCAAAAAAATTATATGAGAAATATGTTAATGAAAAATATGATGTTGAAATTGCATTTTTAGAGGGAAAAGTATCAAAATTTGTTTCATGCTCTAATAATGAGGAATCTCGAAAAATTGCTTGGATCCATACAGATATTAATGTAGGAACAAATTCAATTTTTATAGATGATGATGACGAAAAAAAGTGTTACGAAACTTTTGATAAAATAGTTTGTGTTTCGGGTGATGTAAGAAATAGATTTATACAAAAAACAGGTAGAGATAAGAATGTTTTTGTCCAGATTAATCCTGTGGATTGTTTGGATATCTTAGAAAAATCTAAAGAAGAATTGTCAATAAAGAAAAATGCAGACGTACCAGTTGTGTGTACAGTAGGTAGACTTGTTCAAGCTAAAGGTTTTGATAGACTACTTGAGGTGCATAAAAGATTGATTGATGAAAATATAGATCATGAATTGTGGATTATTGGAGAAGGTATAGAACGTAGAAAGCTTGAAGATTACATTAGAAAGAATAAATTAGGAAAGTCTGCAAGACTTATGGGGTATTCAAGTAATCCGTATAAATATGTTAAAAATTCAGATGTGTTTGTATGCGCTTCTAGGGTTGAAGGTTTGAGTACAGTAATAGTAGAAGCTACAATACTTGATAAAGTAATTGTTTCAACTGATTGCCCAGGAGCTAAAGATATATTGGGTGATGATAATGAATGTGCATTAGTTGTAAATAATGATGCTGCTGGTATATATGAAGGCTTGAAGGCTGTACTAACAAACGAAGAGTTAAAGAAAAAGTACCAAACAAATATTAAGAAAAGAAGTGAATTATTCAATTTAAGAAATACGATTGGTCAAATTGAAGATATTATAGATGGATGAGGTTTTTTATGGTTGATATAGGTATTAATTACTTAGCAGGAAATGATGAATGCTACAAAATTTTAAAAAAACATAATATTATTAATACAATTAAATTTCCAGGCAGAATCTGTGATTATAATCATATGGAGTCATGCCTTAAATTAGCAAAAGAGCTAAACCTAAAAGTCGACTTACATGGGTTGCCGGGGATGACTCCGGCATTTTCTTGTATGAGCGATAAATTTATAGAAAATGTAGATTGGATACGTTTAAAAGAAGTTTTTAATCTAAATAATTCAATAACAAGAATAAGTACGCATGTGGGGCTTGAGCATAAAGATAGTTTTGATAATTATGATAAAGAAGATGTTAGAAAAAAATGGCATGAAAATTATCAAAATTTAAAAAAACATATGGAAGATCTAATTGGAAAAAATATAGATATAGGACTTGAAAATATACCAGGAGGATTTAAATATGATGAACGATCATTAACACCTGAGTATGTAAGTGAAAATTGGAAATTGTCTGATTTTGGAGTATATGATATAACTCATGCAAAGCTAGCAGCTAAAACGCTAAATATGGATTTTAGCGAGTATTTAGATAAGCTTACTTATAGAGAAAAAGTAAAAATTTATCATGTATCAGGTAATAATGACGAAACTGGTATGTACGACGCTAAGCCAGATAAACATATTTTATTATCTGAAAGTGAAATTGAAGATATAATAAAATGTAGAGAATTGTTTAAAAATTTAGATTTGATTGTAAGTGAATATTCATTTCAATCTAAATACTCAATCGAAAAAGAAATTTTCATTGAGGCAGTTGTACTCCACAGTATTGTAGTAGATGGAGATGCCAAGAAAGCAAAAGCAATTCTGATGTATTTAAAGAAAAAATTGAAAGATGATATATCAAATGCTGAAGAAGTATTGAACTACATAAATATGGTCGAAGAATAGCGTTTTTAATAGATCCTTACTAAGGTTAAATAACTATAAAGGTAAGCTTTTATCTGTTGACGTGTCTTTTTTTTCGTGATATAATTAAGCTTTATTTTTTGAAACAAATTTAGCAAATGGCTTTGACTTTTGCCAATTTTTGTAGTATAATTAATATCGTAGTTGAAAAAGAACAATACCTTTATTAACTTCAATAAAATAAGCAAAAGGAAGGAGTTGATTTCTACATGAGCGTTTGCAATAACTTTAATGTAGGAGACAAAGTCGTATATCCTATGCATGGAGCAGGGACAATAGATTCAATAGACAAGAAAAACATTTTAGATGAAGAAGTAGAGTATATAAATATTTCTATGCCTGGAGGCGTAAAGGTAATGGTACCGCGTAATCAAGCAGCAAAGCAAGGACTAAGAAATATCATTTCACAAGACGAGGTAGAAAAAGTATTTTGTATATTAGAAACAGATGAAACTGCAATGTCTGATAATTGGAATAAAAGATACAGAGATAACATGGATAAAATGAAGAGCGGAGATATCTATGAAGTAGCAGATGTTGTTAGAAACTTAAGCTTTAAACAAAAAGAAAAAGGTTTATCTACTGGAGAAAAGAAAATGCTTAATAATGCTAAACAAATATTGGTTAGCGAATTAGTATTGGTTGAGAATACAACAAGCAACGAAATGGAACAATTGGTAGATAATAAAATTGATGTATCATATAAAGAAAACAGAGAGAATGTTGGTATTGAAGCAGAAATAAACACAAGCAGTGTTGTGAGCAAATTCATACCATTCAATGTTGGAAGCACAGGAACATCACAAGAGTAAATTATATGGGTAGATTCTATAAAAATAGAAGGCTGCCCATAATTGTTATATAGGAAAGTTGAAAAACTTTCCTATTAATTACGCTTAGAATGAGTTTACAAATTATGTAAATATTAGAAGGATTTATAAAGTTTGTGTCGAATTATATAATATGGCAATGGAGGAAAGAAAGTTATATGGTACGATATAGTGATGAACTAATAGAAGAAATTAGAAGTAGAAACGATATTGTAGATGTTATAGGTAGCTATGTTGCATTAAAAAGAAGCGGTCGTAGCTACTTTGGTTTATGCCCATTTCATAACGAAAAATCCCCATCATTTGCTGTATCACCTGATAAACAAATATTTCATTGTTTTGGTTGTGGTGTTGGAGGAAATGTATTTCATTTTGTTAGTAAAATAGAAGGTGTAGGTTTTAGAGATTCAATAGAGATATTGGCAAACAGAGCAAATATTGCTTTGCCCGTGTCTTCATCATCAGAAGAAGAAGATAGACAATATTATCTAAGAACAAAAATATATCAAATAAATGAAGCAGCAGCGTTATTTTATCACAAAAATATATATAATCCAGGTTCAAAAAAAGCACAAGAGTATGTAAAAAAGAGAAAGTTAGATAATAATACATTAAAAACTTTTTTCATAGGGTATTCTGGCAATTATAATGAGCTCTATAATCACCTAAAATTATTGGGTTTTAAGGATGAAGAGATACTTACTTCAAAACTTGTAAACCAAAATGATAAAGGTGAATTTGTAGATCGATTTAGAAAAAGGCTAATGTTTCCTATTCAGGATGAAAGAGGAAAATTTATTGCCTTTGGCGGAAGAATTCTAATAGATCCACCTGGGGTGGATGCATCCGAAGAAGAAAAACTTGCATTTAAAAAACAAGCTAAATACATAAATTCTACAGAGAATATTGTTTATTCTAAAGGCAGACACTTATTTGGTCTATATGCAGCAAAAAAGGCTGCTCATGAAAATAGTTTAAAGAAGATATTAATTGTAGAAGGTTATATGGATACAATATCATTACATCAAAGAGGAATAACGAATGTGGTTGCGTCATTAGGTACAGCATTAACAGAGGCACAAGGAAGACTTCTTAGAAAGTCTAGTGAGCAAGTAATTGTTGGATACGACGCTGATGGGGCAGGACAAGCTGCAACAATGAGGGGGTTAGAAATACTACAGAATCTCGGGTGTGATGTAAGAATTCTTCAAATTGAAGGAGCAAAAGATCCAGATGAGTATATATTAAAATATGGTCCAGAAAGATTATCAAAATGTATGGATAATGCAATTTCACTGGTTGAATTTAAAATAAAAAATCTAAAAAAAGATTTAAATCTTGATATAGCAAATGACAAAATAAAATTTTTAACAGAAATAGCAAAAGAATTATCAAAAGTAAGTAATAGTATTGAAAAAGAAGTTTATATAGATAAAATTGCATTAGATTATAAAATATCGAAAGAAGCAATATATGCTGAGATAAACAAAATTTTATATACAAAAGAAAATAGTAATAAAATGCTAGAAAAGAAAAATTCTGCTGTAAAACCAAGAATAATTAATGAGGATGAGGAAAAAATTAGCTCTGCTATTGTAAAAAGAGAAAATTTAATTATTTACTTGCTTATTAATTATCCGGAAGAGTCTTTTCAAATAATAAGAAGAAATATTAGTCTGGAAGAAATAAAGTCAGAAAGAAATAAAAAAATTATACAAAAATTGTATGAAGAACTCGAAAATGGTAATAATAATGTAACAACTATACTTGATGTATTTAAAGAAGAGGACATAGTAAATCACTTGAGTGGCATTATGGCAACAGATTTTGAAATTACAGAAGTAAAGAAATGCATAGATGATGTAATTATTAACTATGAAAAAGATAAATTAATTGCTAAAAGAAACAATATAATAAAACAATTAGAAAATACTAATGAAATAACGAAGGATGAAGTAGCTAGTTTGGAGAGAGAATTAAGTGAATTGATAATAAAGCTAGCTAGGATGAAGTAGGAGGTATTAATCTAAATGAAAAGTTATAGTATTGAAATAGAGCTAATTGACAAAACTGGAAAAAATATTAACAAGAATATTACATGCAATATAAATAATTCAAGTGTAGAAAAGAGTAAAAACAACATATATGTGTATAAAGAGAAGTTTGAAGATGTTGAAAAAAAGAGAGATATAAACATCTTATTTGGAAAAAAAGTGCTAGAGCTAAATCTTGTGCTTGATGTAAATGATGAGCAGATAAATGAAAAGAAAACAAAACTTTTCATTATATTAAAAGGAAAGAAAGTTGAAATAGACAGGGAGTCTATTATGGAAAATATAGCATGGGATATAAACGAAAAAAAACCTGTTGTAATTATTAAGGTTATATATGATAAAGCTGATGATTCTTTAGTTGAAAGCTCTACTGAGAGTAATGATGAAAATGCTACAAAAACTGGAGCTAAGACAACTCAGGATGAAAATGAGAAAATAAATAAAATTATTGAGCAAGCCAAGAAGCAAGGTGGAATGACATATGGGGAACTTGCAGTTGAAATAGGAAATGCTTCTCCTGCACAAATAGAAGTGATACTTGAAAAGTTTGAAAAGCTTGGAATTAACCTAGATAAAGATGATGTTGATGAAGAAGAGCCAGATTTAGAAGATTTAGAAGAAGTTGAAGAAATAAAACTTGAAGAGATAGATGTTAATAATATTGAAGGTGTTAGTGTTGATGATCCAGTTAGAATGTATTTAAGAGAAATCGGAAAAATACCTCTATTAACGTATGAGCAAGAGATAGAACTTGCGAAAGGAATTCTTGAAGGTGATGAAGATTGCAAAAAGAAACTATCTGAATCTAACTTAAGATTAGTTGTTAGTATAGCTAAAAAATATGTTGGAAGAGGAATGTTATTCCTAGATTTAATTCAAGAAGGTAATATGGGATTAATAAAAGCTGTAGAAAAGTTTGACTACACTAAAGGATATAAATTTAGTACTTATGCAACATGGTGGATAAGACAGGCTATTACAAGAGCTATAGCTGATCAAGCAAGAACAATAAGAATTCCGGTTCATATGGTAGAAACTATTAATAAGTTAATTCGTACATCAAGGCACTTGTTACAACAATTAGGACGAGAGCCTACGCCAGAAGAGATTGCAAAAGAAATGGAAATTCCTGTTGAAAAGGTTGTTGAGATACAAAAAATTGCTCAAGATCCAGTATCGCTAGAAACGCCAATTGGTGAGGAGGATGATAGTCACCTTGGTGATTTTATTCAAGATGATGATTCACCAGCTCCACAAGATTCGGTAGCGTATACATTATTAAGAGAGCAACTAGAGGAAGTAATGGGAACATTAACTCCAAGAGAAGCAAAGGTATTAAAACTTAGATTTGGTCTTGAAGATGGAAAGGCAAGAACCCTTGAAGAAGTTGGAAAAGAGTTTAAAGTTACACGTGAGAGAATAAGACAAATAGAGGCAAAAGCTTTAAGAAAACTAAGACACCCAAGTAGAAGTAAAAAATTGAAGGATTATATGAATTAACAGATAAACGCCAAATTCAATAAAAAATATTGTTATTTGGCGTTTTTGCTGTACTTTTTTGAATTTTTTTTTGGGAAATACTTGATTTCTACACGATTTTATGTTAATATACTTACATGGTTATGCTAGTTAGTAGAGTTGTATGCATAATCAAATTATAAAACTGAAAAGGATGAAAGTAAGTAAAGAGTTATGGAAAACTGTAGTGATAAATTTGAAAATGAAAGAAAATCAAGAATTAAAATAATAACTGAAAAATTGTCTAAAGCTTTTAAATCTTTATGGGTTGGAGAGCATATTGCTACTGGAAACGTAAGTGCAGAGCCTGTTAATGAGGCTGATAGTAGAAAATTTGAAGCAGTAATAGAAGGAATTCACGAGCGCGAAAAATCCTATAAAGATGCTATGAAAGCTGATGGAAGATTGAAAGAAGTAAATAGAAGAAGAGAAGAAAAAAATGAGCAATCAGTGGAGCTGAACGAAGTAAAACAAAAAGATAGAGCAGATTATTAAAAAGTAAAAACGGAATAATTTTAATTATTTCGTTTTTTTTATTGACAAAAATATAAAAAACAATTATAATAGAATTCGTTGATGGCGAGATAGCTCAGTTGGCTAGAGCATCCGGTTCATACCCGGCAGGTCGGTGGTTCGAATCCACTTCTCGCTACCAAAAAAAGCGTTCTTTTCAGAACGTTTTTTTGCTCTCAACTAATTTTAAGAGTTCTTTTTTTCATTTCTATATAGATTCTCATATTCTTTACATTTTATTTTATAATCCATTTGTTGAGAAAGATAACGGTAATACATGTAAGCCTGTTCATATTGCATTGATGGATTGAATAAGTTTTGATCAGGAATATTTCCTTGTTCCATATTATTTCCATCATATGGCATGTATGGCGAATACCCATTATAGTTATTATAATCCATAGAAACCTCCTTTTTATATGTTATTTAAAGTGTATTTATTTGTACTGAAATTTATGTGTAAAAATTAGTTTAAATAAGATAGTTCCATATGCAATAGTTAATGAAATTAGTATTAGTATTATTTTTGATAAGTTAAAACTTGAGTTAATCGAATGTATTTGAATGTCAAAATTAAAAATTGATACATATTTTATAAATATTGCGGTATACAATGCTGCTACAAGTCCTTGCAAAAATTTTCCACTAATATAGTTTTTTATACTTAAATTTTCTTTTGAAACTATGGATAGAACTTGTAACAGAACTGAAATTCCACCAAATCCCAATAAAAAAGAGCAAGTAATTATATTAATAGACAAATTTTTGGTATGAATGTTTACTGCAATATTTATTCCATTAGTAAGTTCAATTAGGCCACTAACTATACTTTTTGCAATGTCCTTTGGAACATAAAAATATGATAATACGTTTGATACCAAGTTAATAAGACTAATCTTATTTAAGATAGATATAATTACTGAGAATAATACAACAAAGCCTCCAATTTGCAAAACCGTAGAAATAGACTTGCTGATACTATTACTTAAAATACTTCCTAGGTCTAAGATAGAAGTTTTAGTTGTAGCTTCCAGATTATTTTGAATATTTATTGCATTTTTTGAATAAGAAATGGCTTTAGTATGTTTTGTTATATTTTTATTATGATGTAATCTTGATTTTATTCCTAAAATAATTCCAATAGTAATGCTAGATAGAATATGTGTTGCAAAAAGTAATAATCCAATAGTTGTATTTCCAAAAAGTAAGATTCCAACAGTTCCTATAATGAATAATGGACCAGAATTGTTTGTAAATGCAAGCATTCTTTCGGCTTCATCTTTTGTACATATTCTATTTTTATAAAAGTCAGAAACAATTTTAGCACCAATGGGATATCCACTAATTATTCCCATAATAAACGCATACGCACCTTCTCCAGGAATATTAAATAGTGGACGCATAATTTTATTTAGTATTTTGCCAATAATATGTGCAATATTAGTGTAGTTTAGGAGCTCTGTTGCAATAAAAAATGGAAGAAGAGATGGCACAACAGAATTTGCCCAGAGCATAAGGCCATTCTTTGCGGCAGTTAAATTATTATTAGAGAATACAACTAGAAAAATGAGAAAAAATGTGAATAAAATTGTTAGTAAATTTCTTTTTATAAATTTCATTTAATATATCCCTTTATAAATTATTGTTATCATTTACAATTTATGAAGCATGTAATTTTTTATGCATTTTTGTTTGATTGCAGCTCTCTCTTGACTAGAGAACACTTTTTTGGTATTATATAGGTATTATTTTTACTTAAGGAGGCATAGAATGGAGTATATATACAGGCCAGAAGGTGTATGTTCAACAGAGATGATTTTTGATATAGAAGATAATGAGATAAAAAGCTTTAAAGCTATAAATGGATGTAATGGTAACTTAAAAGGAATTTCAAGTTTAATTACAGGAATGAGTATTGATGATGTTATAGCAAAATTAAACGGAATTAAATGTGGTTTTAGAGATACTTCATGCCCCGATCAAATAGCTAAAGCTTTAGAGCAATATAAGAGCTCTAAATAAAGGAGTTTTTTTGATTATGAATGAACTATATAAAGACTTGAAAGAGAGTCAAAAATTTATTGAAGTTATATCAAGTATAAAAAATAAAAAGTGCCCGATAACTATATCGGGCTTGTCTGACGTGGGCGAGATACAATTTATATCAGCGGTGGAAGACACCTTAAAAAATAGTTGTTGCATTGTTACGTATAATGAGTTGCAGGCAAGAAGAATAGCGAAAGACTTAAAATACTTTTATGATGAAGTTGAATTTTTTCCAAAAAGAGAAATAGCATCATATGATTACTTGGTTGAAAGCAAGGATTTGCCATATGAAAGAATTGATGTGCTAAATAAGGTACAACAGAGCAAAAAAATGATAATTGTAACTACAATAGAAGCTCTAATGCAAAGAATGATTCCACAAAAAGAACTATATAAAAATATCCTAAAATTAAAAGTTGGAAATACATGTAATTTAGATGATTTAAAACTATATTTAACAAATTTAGGGTATGAAAGATCAGACATAATTGAAGGACGTGGTCAATTTGCAATAAGAGGCGGAATTATCGATATATCTTTAAACGAAAAACATGGTATAAGAGTTGAATTTTGGGGAGATGAGATTGATTCTATTAGAAAATTTGATATTTTATCACAAAGGTCAGTAGAAATGACAGATTCTATTGATATATATCCTTGCCATGAATTCGTGATAGACATGGATATAGACACATTAAAGAAAAGAATAGCAGAATATGGAAAATGTTCAGAAGAAGATGAAGAGCTTATTTGTAGTGGAAATTACCTAAGTAAAGTAGACAAATACTTTGATTTATTCTATCAAAAGAGCGAAAGTTTTCTAGATTATTTGGAAGATAAGTTTCTTATAATTTTAGATGAGCAATCTAAAATAAAACAAAGAGTAGATAATATAAAAATAGATAATAATAATTTGGTAAAAAGCATTACCGAAAAAGGTAGGTTCGTTCCAGATTCAATAAAAAGTATTAGTGAATATTCTTTTGATTTTGACAAGTGGAATTATATTAATATTGAAAAATCTGATATAGCTTTTGGCAATAGTACTATATATTTTTCATATAGGGATGTTAATTTTTATAAAGCAGAAACAGAAATTTTATTAAATCAATTAAAAGAATATTTGAATTTAAAACGTAAGGTAATTATACTTGGTGGAACAGAGGAAAATGCAAGAAAAATATCAATTTTGTTAACAGATAACAATATAAATCACAGATACACAAAGGAACTAGATAAAGTATCTTATGGTGAGATTGTTGTAACAACCGGTGCACTTTCATCTGGTTTTGAATGTAAGGATACGAATTTACTTGTATTAAGTAGTGAAGAATTTTTTGCTACAAAGTCGAAAACAAAAAGAGTTAACAAGGTATTTAAGCAAAGTGAAAAAGTTGTCTTTGCTGATTTAAGAATAAGTGATTATGTTGTTCATAAAATTCATGGAATTGGGCAATATATAGGTGTAAATACAATTAAAACTGGAGATGTAGTAAAAGATTACATTAAAATAAGATATAAAAATGATGATATTTTATATGTTCCAACAAATTCATTAGATAGTGTTAGAAAATATGTTGGTGGAGAAGCTGTTCCTAAAATATATAAGCTTGGAGGTAAAGATTGGGCAAATACCAAGGCTAAAGTTAAAAATAATCTACGTGAAGTGGCAAGAGAGCTAATTGAGCTATATGCTAAGAGGCAAAAAGTTAAAGGTTTTGCTTTTTCACAAGATAATGAGTGGCAAACACAATTTGAAAATAGCTTCCAATATGTGGAAACAGATGATCAAATGCGTTGTATAAATGAAGTTAAGAGGGACATGGAAAATAGTAAGCCAATGGATAGACTTCTTTGTGGTGATGTTGGATATGGGAAAACAGAAGTAGCAATAAGAGCCGCTTTTAAAGCAGTTATGGACCAAAAGCAGGTGGTATATCTTGTTCCAACAACAGTTCTTGCAGATCAGCAATACGATAATTTTAAAGAGCGTATGAAAGAATACCCAATAAGAATAGCAGTGCTAAACCGATTCAAAACTAAAAAAGAGCAAGATGATATTATAAAGAAATTAAAACTTGGTGAAATAGATATAGTTATAGGTACACATAGAGTATTAAGCAAGGATGTTGAATTTAAAGATTTAGGACTTCTTATAATAGATGAGGAGCATAGATTTGGTGTTAAGGATAAAGAGAAAATTAAACAATTAAAAAACACAGTTGATGTATTAACAATGACAGCAACTCCCATCCCAAGAACACTCCATATGTCTATTGTTGGTGTTAGAGATATGTCTGTTATATACGAACCACCTCAAAATAGAAAGCCAGTTCAAACTTATGTTATGGAGTATGATCCAGAGGTAGTAAAGGAAGCTATAACAAAGGAACTGGAGCGTGGAGGGCAAGTATATTATTTGTATAACAATGTAGAAGGCATAGAGAAAAAGGCTGCAGAAATTGCAAGCCTGGTTGACGAAGCTAAGGTTAGTTTTGCTCATGGTAAAATGACAGGTCGAGAAATAGAAGAAATAATGTTTGACTTTATTAGCAAAAAGACAAATGTGTTAGTATGTACAACTATTTTGGAGTCTGGAATTGATATTCCAAATGCAAATACAATTATTGTTGAAAATGCAGAAAGACTTGGACTTGCTCAGTTATATCAAATAAGAGGTAGAGTTGGCAGAAGCAATAGGCAAGCTTTTGCATATGTAATGTATAGAAGGGATAAAATCTTATCTGAAATTGCGGATAAAAGGCTTAAATCTATAAAAGAATTTACAGAGTTTGGATCAGGTTTTAAAATTGCCATGAGGGATTTAGAGATAAGAGGTGCCGGTAGTTTGCTTGGGGAAATTCAACATGGTCATATGGAGCAAGTTGGTTATGATATGTATTGCAAGCTTTTAGATGAAGTAGTTAAAGAAATGCAGGGATTTGAGGTTCAAGAAGAAATTGATGTTCAAATTGATCTTAATATTTCGAGCTATATACCAGATGAATTTATTTCAGATTCTAGCCAAAAAATTGAAATTTATCAAGATATTGCTGTTTGTACGTCAGAAACGGATATACAAGATATAATTGATGAAATTATTGATAGATATGGTGTTATGCCAGAAGAGCTTGAAAATTTAATTGATATAGCAAGAATTAAAAACTTAGCAAAAGCAGCAAATATTATAAAAATTAGCCAACATGGTGAAAACTTTGTATTTTATTTTGATTCGAAACGTATGAACGTAAATATAGAAAAACTTATTGAGAAATATAAAAATCAAATTATGTTTTCGCAAGCAAAAGACCCATATATTACTTTAAAAGTTAAAGAATTTAATGATAAAAAGAAACTTGAAGCAATAAAAAATTTTCTAAAAGAATTTTAAATCAGGAGGAAAATAATGCAAGTTATAACAAGCAAGGATAATGAGTTAATTAAAGAAATTAAGAAATTAAAAGAAAAAAAGTATAGAGATACTTTTAATAAATATATTGTTGAAGGTATAAAACTTGTAGGTGAGGCAATTCAAGAGAATGCTGATATTGATTGCGTTGTTGTGTGCGAAGATTGCATGCAAGAAAATATTTTTGATAAGAAGCTAATGTACGAAATTGCCAAACTAAATTGCATATATGTAACAGGGAAGGTTTTTGCAACTATAACTGATGTTTCTAATCCACAAGGAATACTTGCTGTTATTAAAAGACCTGACCAAACCTCAAAAATAAATTATGATGAAGATATAATTGTTGTTTTAGATGGAATTCAGGACCCAGGAAATTTAGGCACGATTTTAAGAACAGTAGATAGTGCAAATTTGAAACAACTTGTAGTATCTAATGAAACAGCCGATTGTTTTAATTCTAAAGTTGTACGCTCTACGATGGGTGCAATTTTTAGGGTGAATGTTATTAAATCAGAAAATTTATTAGATGATTTAATAAAAATGAAAAATAATGGCTTTAGCGTAGTTGTTACTTCGCTAGATACAGAAGATTCTGTATATGATATCAAGTACAATAAAAAAGTAATTGTAATTGGAAACGAAGCAAATGGTGTATCAAAAGCAATACAAGATGCAGCAGACAATAAAGTAAAAATTCCAATGTTAGGAAAAACAGAAAGTTTAAATGCATCAGTAGCAGCTGGAATTATGATATATGAATATGTAAGAGGTAAAATAGGAAAAAAGGAGGAATAAAATGAAAAAACAAAATCCAATAGTAACAATAGAAATGGAAGATGGGGGAATTATTAAGGTAGAGCTATATCCTGATATGGCTCCAGAGACAGTTAATAATTTTGTTTCATTAATTAACAAAAAATTCTACGATGGTTTAATATTCCACAGAACAATACCAGGATTTATGGCACAAGGTGGTGACCCAGAAGGCACAGGTATGGGAGGACCTGGATATGGAATACTTGGAGAATTTAGAGAAAATAATGTTAAAACAAATACTATTTCTCATAAAAGAGGAGTTATATCAATGGCAAGAAGTATGATGAGAAATAGTGCAGGATCTCAATTCTTTATCGTAACAACAGATTCAGAGTTCCTAGATGGAAAATATGCAGCTTTTGGAGAAGTAAAAGAAGGAATGAACGTTGTAGATAGAATTGTAAACTCGGAAGTTATAACTAGAAACAGCAGAGCAGAAAATGCAGATAGACCGGTAAATCCACCAAAAATGAAAGTAGTTACAGTCGAAACTTTTGGTGCAACATATGCTGAGCCAAATAAATTATAAAAAAAAAGCTTCAAAATGAAGCTTTTTTTTATTTTATTTTTGTTGATTTATTTTTTCTATATATTACAACTGCAAAAATAGTTCCTACCACTAATACAGCTAAGATAATGTGGCTTTCTCCTGCTTTGGCTAAATTAGAATTAGCCTCGTTCTTTTTTTCGTCTCCTTGATTTTCGCCATTGCCCTCAGAATCTGATATTCCATCAAAATTGAATTTGCTACTTCCATAGAAGAACATGTACCAGCTATAATCTATAGTTGGATATACAGAACATTTGGCTAGTGAGACACTAGAAAGTGGAATGTATTTTCCGTTTTCTGTATCAAGCTCTGCATATAGATAATAATAGGCTTCATCTACTAATTGTTGACCTGTAAGATTAATTTTTCCTGAATATCCATCAAATTCGTTAGATTCAAGCGTTTCACTGTATACTGCTGAATTATCGTTTTGGGCAAATTCCATTAATTTGGCTAAGCTACCTTTTTCATTATTTTTTATACTTAATAATATAGAATTATCAGTTATTCTACCAATTTTATAATGTATTTTTCTTATAGTATCTGATTTTTTTAATCTATATGGAAGATTAAATTTAAAAAGACACAAATTATGTGTAGCGTCTGCGTAATCAGTAAAATAGTTGCCAATATCAAAGGTTGGTTTTGTTATCTTTATATCAGCAACTTTATTTTTGGCTATAGAACCATCAGCTGCATATACATGGGCATAAATTTCTTGATTAAGAGCTATTTGATCAAGTAAACCTTCAGATACATAGTTATTAGCATCTTTCTTTAGTACTGTTGTTGATGATAAATCATCTGTAGTAGTACTGTTGGTATCAACATAATAACGATATTCACCATCTTTTAAACCAGATATAATAAGTTTTCCATCTTCATACTTGGCTGTATAATCACCAGATGATGGAGTTGCTGAATCACTAGGTGTTGATGAATCAGTAGGATTTGTTGAATCAGTAGGTGTTGTTGAATCAGTAGGTGTTGATGAATCACTAGAATCGGTTACTGTGACAACCCAATTATATGATGCGTTAGAGCTAGATGATGTAGGTCTAAAAGTTATAGTTGCTTCTCCCTTAGCTAAAGCTGTAATTTCATTTGTATTTGTTTTTTTCACTACAGCTTCATTGTCAGATGAAATTTCAATATTTGATCCAAAAGTATACTTATCATTTACTTTCATAGTAAATGGTGTGGCAATAGATATATCTTCGCTATTGTCGCCAATTGTATATGTGTAGAATTTAAAATATGGTTTTGTTTTTGCATCTCCTATAGTTTTTGTCATTGTTGTTCCTGTTATATCCCAACCATCATCATGAATCGTTTTTAAGAATTCCGCATTTTCAGTTGGATTGTTTTGTAATGTTACTGTAACATCCATTGAACCGTTTGCTTGTAATTCACCGTAGTTTACGGTTGCTGCATTACTTTTTATAGCTAATATAAACATAAATATACTAGCCATAAAGCTAATTTTTAATAATTTTTTCATTTGATTTCCTCCTTAAATATTTTAATCACAATAATTATAAATAAAAAAAAAAAGAAATAAAAGCTTTATTGCAAAGTGTAATAAAAATGTAACCTAATTGTAATAAATACGAAAAAATATTACATAAAATATGGTAATATTTTTTCTTTATCTGAATAAAATGTAATATATTAGTTATGGGGGGAGGACATGCTATATGGCTTGTAAGTACGAAAAAGAGTTTGAAATTGAGGAAAAATCTGAGATTGAAAAAAACCAGGAGCTTATGGATACAATATTGCAAACTAAAAAGGTTATAAATGAAGCAAATATAAATTATGAATTAGCGGAGGGAAAACTTATTGATTACTTTTTATATAAAATGAAAGCAGAGCAAGCAAGACTTGATTATCTAATAGGAAGAGCTAAAATAATGGGTATAACTGTTGACATGGGAGAGCAAGTAAATCCAAGAAATACATAATAATCTAATAGTTATGATAATAATAAAAACCGTAGAAGGGGTTGTTGTTTGTATTAAATAAAAAGTGATAAACTATAACAATTAGTCCAGATATAATAATTGTAGCATTGAAATTTATGTAAAATTATAATATAATTAGTCAAAAAATTAATAAGGAAATAATTATGATAAGAATTAGTAATATTAAGGTAAGGGCTGATTACAGCAAGGATGAGTTATTTGATTTTATATACAAAAAATATGGAATAAAAAAAACCAGCGTTACTAAAAAAAGAATAGTAAAAAAATCGATTGATGCACGAAATAAAGCAGATATATTTTATAACTATGCTGTTGAAGTAGAGTGTGAGAATGAGAGTAAAATAAAGGGAGCGGAGGAAGTTATAGGAAGCCCTAAACTTCAAATAAATGTAAGAAGGCGTAGTTCAAAAAGACCAATTATTGTTGGCGCTGGCCCAGCTGGTTTATTTGCAGCATTAATACTCGCAAAAAATGGTGTAAAGCCAATTGTTATTGAGCAAGGTAAAACTGTAGATGAAAGACAAAAGGATGTTGAAGAATTTCTAGCAACAGGAAAGTTAAGATATCAATCAAATGTACAATTTGGTGAAGGTGGGGCAGGAACATTTTCAGATGGAAAATTAACAAGTGGTATTCATAATCAATTATGTAAAATTGTATCGCAAGAATTCTATAATTTTGGAGCGCCAGAGCAGATTTTATATATAAATAAGCCTCATATTGGAACAGACAACCTAATAAACATTGTTAGAAATATGCGTAATAAAATAATTGAACTTGGGGGAACTTTTTTATTTAACGAGAAAGTTGTAGATTTTAAAATTGCAGAAAAAAAAGTACAATCGGTATTATGCAGTAGTGGAAGAGCTCTTGAAACAGATTCTGTAATTTTGGCAATTGGCCATAGTGCAAGAGATACATTTGAAAAATTATACGAAAAGGGAATTCAAATGGAAAGAAAAAATTTTTCAGTTGGAGTTAGAATTGAACACAAGCAAAGTATGATAAATAAATCTCAATACGGAAATCAAACAAAATTAAAATTACCACCAGCAGAGTATAAATTTGCATATCATGGAGAGGTAAGATCTTGCTACACTTTTTGTATGTGTCCAGGAGGTGTTGTAATGGCATCATCAAGCGAGCCGAATACAATTGTTACAAATGGAATGAGTAAGTTCGCCAGAGACGGAGAAAATTCAAATAGTGCTGTGCTTGTAAATATAACACCAGATGATTTTGAAGGGAATTCTCCTCTGGCTGGAATTTATTTTCAGAAAAAATTGGAAGAAGAAGCTTTTAAATTAGGAGGAGGCAATTACTATGCACCAATACAGCGTTTTGAAGATTTTAAAAATAATGTTAAATCAAAGCAAGTTGGAGAAATAAAACCATCGTATAGACCAGGAGTAACTTTATCAAATTTAAACGATATATTTCCTAATTTTGTTTCAAAAACATTGGTTGAAGGAATTTCATATTTTGGGAAATTGTTAAAAGGCTTTGATAATCCAGATAGCATTTTAACAGGAGTAGAAACTAGAAGTTCGTCTCCAGTTCAAATAATCAGAGATGAAAGTAAACAATCTAATATAAAGGGCATATATCCTTGCGGTGAAGGAGCAGGATATGCAGGGGGAATAATGTCTGCAGCCGTTGATGGCATAAAATGTGCAATTGCTGTGCTTGAGAATGAATAGTTTTAAAGAATAATTTGTCCATGTAGTTCATACAAATGGTATAAAGGAGTGAGATTGTGGAAAATTATTCTTTTTTCGTGTATATTTTTTGTATTATTTTTATGATAATTATTGGCAGGGCTTCTATTTCTCCAGTAAAAAAAATTATAAAAATTGTAATTAATTCTATAATAGGCGCTTTAGTAATATTTGTAATTAATGCAGTAGGCAATAGTTTCAATTTTCATATAGGATTAAATTGGGCAACTATTTTAACAACGGGAGTCCTTGGAATTCCAGGCTTTATTTTAGTAATTGTACTAAAGGTTTTTATATAAAATTTTGTAATTATTGCTATTGAATTAATTACAAAAGTATGCAAAAATAAATATGGTTGCATTGAAATACGTGAATGTTAGGAGGGGATAGTTTTGTTTTGTGGAAATTGTGGTAAGGAAATAACAGAAAATACTGTATTTTGCCCAAATTGCGGACATAGGATTGAGAAAGATAATAGAAATGATGTAGAAGCAAATAAGGATAAATTGGTAAAACTTATTGTACATAGAAAGAAGAGCCTTTATGGTGCTGCAGTCTCAACAAAAGTTCATGTTGATGGTAATTTAGCAGCTTCCTTAAAGAGCGATGGTACGGCAGAAATAAATGTTACACCAGGAAATCATGAAGTTATTTTTGATATGTGGTCGGCAACAGAAAAAACAAATATTGAAATTCCATCAGATTGTACAGCTGTTTATGTAGAAATTGGATTAAAAATGGGATTAATTACAAATAAAATAAGAATTTTATCAATAAGAAATGAGAAGTAAAAGAGAGAGAGGTAAATATGAGTAAAACATGTAAATATTGTGGAAATAGATTAGAAGATGGAGACAATTTTTGTCAGAAATGTGGAGCAGTTGCAGATTCGGTGGAAAATCAACCTAGAGCAACAACTCAAGATAATGTAACAACTAATAATACAAATAATACCAACTATACGCAGCCAAACACCACAAACAATAGTGAATATGCAGGAAAAACAAGTGGTATAGCTATTGGTGGATTTGTATGCTCTATAATTGGATTCTTTATTTTAGGAATTCCACTTGGTATTGTTTCAATATCTTTAGGTGCAGCAGCACTAATTCATATAAAAACATTTCCAAAAGAAAAAGGAACAGGTCTTGCAATTACGGCTTTAGTAATGGGAATTATAGACATCGTAGGTGCTATATTGGTAAATGTCTTTAACTTAATTTAGTTAATAAAAAAGGAAATACTTAAGGTATTTTCTTTTTTTGCATAATAGGAAATTTTCATGGAATTCCTATTATATAAAAACTTTGCCAACATTGCATAAGAAATTGCATAGCAATTTTTCGTGCGCGAACATACATTAGTCGCTTGAGTGAAACGAATTACGGATAATGCATACAAAGGAACGGGAGTGGGTTTGGCAGTGAATAAAATAGTCTGACATAACAAAAAGTCCACAGTTATTCTTGTGATTGTTTGCAAATTGTGTTATAATGGAAAAATGGCATATATGTGTGTTTTGGCACAAATGAAAGGAGTTGAATTGCCATGATAAAAATAGCTTTTTTTGACACAAAGGATTATGATAAAAAATTATTTAATGAGTATAATAAAAACTATGGTTATGAGATAACGTACTATGAGTCAAAGTTAAATATTGAAACGGTACATTTAGCAAAGGGTTATGATGCAGTTTGTATATTTGTAAATGATAGAGCTGACAAGCCAGTTCTTGATAAATTAAATGAATATGGAGTAAAGTTAATTGCCCTTAGATGCGCAGGTTTTAATAATGTTGATTTAGGAAATCTAGGAAATTTAAAAGCAGTTAGGGTTCCAGCATATTCTCCATATGCTGTTGCGGAGCACGCAACTGCACTACTATTAAATATCAACAGAAAAATATACAAATCGTATCAACGTGTTAAAAAATATAATTTCGATATTGATGGATTATTAGGGTTTGATGTTCATGGTAAAACTGTAGGTGTAATTGGTACTGGAAAAATAGGAAAAGTATTCATACAAATTATGAAAGGCTTTGGAACAAATGTAATTGCATACGATGTATATCACGACGATAAAGCTGCTGAGGAGCTTGGCTTTAAATATGTTTCTTTGGATGAATTGTGCGAGAGCTCAGATATAATTTCTTTACATTGTCCTTTAACACCAGAAACTGAATATATAATTAATAAGCAAACTTTATCTAAGATGAAAGATGGCGTTATAATTATTAATTCTAGTAGAGGAAAGTTAATAAAAACAGATGATTTAATAGATGCAATGTTCGAAGAAAGAATTGGCGGAGTTGGACTTGATGTATACGAGAATGAAGAAGAATATTTCTTGCAAGACTTGTCTGGCTCATACAAAAGGGATAGAAATCTATCATTATTAATATCGATGCCTAATGTAACAATAACATCTCACCAAGCATTTTTTACATCAGAAGCTCTACATAAAATTGCAAGCGACACTTGTCAAAATGTTAAAGATATATTTGAAAAAGGCGAATGTGTAAATGAAGTAAAATAACATACCATAAAAAAAATTACCAGCTATACTAAGATAGTAAAGCTGGTATTTTTTTATTTATACATATTAGCTTGTTTTCTGTCGTAAACAATTACCGCAATAAGTATTGAAGTTAATGCAGCGATGATAATTATTGGTTTTTTTCCAGGTTGTGTTTTTTTAGATTTTGCGGCAAAGCTACTATTAGGGTTACTTAAAGTGCTATAATTTTCTTCACTTGATTTTTCGCTTGAGCTATTTGAGGCACCATCGTTTAATGGTGCATTCCTGTCTGTGCTTTCAATACTAATCTGAAAATCAGATTGACTATAAGCATATAAGAAAGATGTAGAGGTATTATTAAGACCAACATATAAAGATGAGCTTGAATTATCCGCATAAGAATATGACATTAAAAAAGTGGCAGTAATCATACATAATACAATAAAAAGTGTTTTTAATAAATTTTTCATATGTGTTCCTCCTTATTTTTAATATTATATCATAAAGAAAATTTAGCAATATCGATGTAAATAAAAAGTCATATATTTGTAATGAAAATGTTATAAAGTTTTTCTGCTAAAAAAAAACTTGAAAATAAAAAAAATATATGTTAATATAGTAAGCAATTAATAAAGGCCAATAAAAAAGCAAAGTAGTATGTAAATAATTGTTTAAGAGAGAATTTGGGCTATTAGCTGTGAGCTCAAAAGGCAACTTATGTACGAAATTTCACTTTTTTGGTTGTTTGCTGAATTTTAGTAGGCAAACACGGTTGAACCGTTAAAACTGCAATAAGATATATAAGCAAATCTTAAAGAGATTGGCAAAAATATATAAATTTAGGTGGTACCACGAGCTATTCGTCCTATGCAGGATGAATAGCTTTTTTTGTATTATAGGAAATTTCTCCGAATTTCCTATAATACAAAAGCTTCGCCAAACATTGCACACAAAATTTGCAGAGCAAATTTTGGCGCGCGAACAATTTAACGCTGGCAAGGAAAAAGTTTAAATTATTGCAAATGTTAATTGCCCGCTATTGTTCTATTTTAATTGGTCATGTAGGGGCCGACGATTTAGTTTCAAAAAAAATATAATCCAAATCCAAGCAATTAAATACAAGATACACTACATGGAAGATGTATTTGTTGGAGTTAAACTGAAAATTGTACCATCGAAAAGAAAGGAAGGAATTATGAAAGAGCAAATTGAACAAATCAAACTAACGGCTAAAGAAGAAATCTCAAAAGTAGAAGATTTAAAAACATTAGTAGACCTAAAAGTTAAATATTTAGGTAAAAAAGGAGAGCTTACATCAGTTTTAAGAGGGATGGGAGCTTTATCACCAGAGGAAAGACCAGTTATTGGAAGTTTAGTAAATGAGGTTAGAGATGAATTAGAAGCCATAATAGCTGAGAAGGAAAATAGCTTTAAAGAAGCAGAATTAAATAAAAAATTGGAAAAAGAAACAATAGATATAACTCTTCCAAGTAAAAAAGCAATAAGAGGAAGTGAGCATCCGCTAAATAGAACTATAGAAGAAATAGAAGATTTATTTATTTCTATGGGATACGAAGTAATAGATGGACCAGAGCTAGAAACAGATGAATTCTGTTTTGAAAGATTAAACTTACCAAAAGGACATCCAGCAAGGGATATGCAAGATTCGTTCTATATAACAGATGAGTATTTACTAAGGACACAAACATCAGCAGTTCAGGCTCATACAATGCTTAAATATGCAGAGAATCAAAAGCCTATAAAAATGATTTGTGTAGGAAAAACATATAGAAGAGAAGACGACGCAACACATTCTCACCAATTTAATCAAGTAGAAGGTTTAGTAATAGACAGGAAAGAAAATAAAGTATCGCTAGCGGATTTAAAAGGAACACTAGAAGTATTTGTTAGAAAAATGCTAGGAGAAAATACAAAATTACGTTTCAGACCAAGCTATTTCCCATTTACAGAGCCATCGTATGAGGTTGACTGTACGTGTTTTAAATGTGCGGGAAAAGGCTGTAGTCTATGTAAACAAACTGGATGGATAGAAATATTAGGTTCAGGAATAGTACATCCAAATGTGTTAAAAATGAACGGATATGATCCAGAAGAATGGGGCGGATTTGCGTTTGGTACTGGAATAGATAGACTAGCAATGTTCAAATATGGTATTCCAGATATGAGATATCTATATGCAAATGACGTAAGATTTTTAAAACAATTTGATAGAAAAGATTAAAAATAGGGACGGAGCAAAAAATTATTTACTTATATAACTAATTTTTGCTACAAATATTTTATTAATATGAATTTGGAGTTGGGAATTTTTTGCTCTGTCCCCAAAATTTAGGAGGAGAATATGATATTAAGTAGAAATTTTGTTAAAGATTATATAGATTTAGATGATAGTCTAGATATAAAAACAATAGGCGAAGATATGACTCGTGTTGGAAACGAATATGATGAAGCACGTAAGTTTATAGACTGTACAAAGCTTGTAATTGGAGAAATTATAGAATGTGTTGAGCATCCAGATTCAGACCATTTGCATGTATGTAAAGTAAATGTTGGTGCTGATGTATTACAAATAGTATGCGGCGCTCCGAATGCAAGAGCAGGAATCAAAGTAATCGTTGCATTAGCTGGGGCTAAATTACCTGGGGGAGAAATAAAAGCAGGAGCAATAAGAGGCCAAGAATCAAATGGAATGATGTGCTCTATTGCTGAGCTTGGATTGGATAATAAGTTCTTAAAAACAGAAGATAAGGAAGGAATAGCTGAGCTAGGTAGCGATGCTGTTGTAGGAGAAGACCCAATTAAATATTTAGGATGGGATGACGAAATAGTAGATTTTGATTTAACAGCAAATCGTGGAGATTTATTAAGTATGCTTGGCATGGCATATGAATTAGGTGCAGTTTACGATAAGCCTGTAAAAGAGCTAGATTTATCTCATGGTGAGGCTGGAGAAGATATTAACAAGAGCTTTAAAATTGATGTTCAAACAGAAAACTGCAAACTATTTTTAGCTAGAAAAGTTGAAAACGTTCAAATAAAGGAAAGTCCTGCGTTTATAAAAAATAGACTTATGGCTTGTGGAATTAGACCAATAAATAATGTTGTTGATATTAGTAACTATGTAATGCTTGAATTAGGTCAGCCACTTCATTTTTATGACGCAGATAACCTAGGCGATACAATAGTAGTAAGAATGGCTGAAAATGGAGAAAAACTAACAACGTTAGATGATATAGAAAGAGCTCTAGATGAGAATGATATAGTAATTGCAAACAAAGAAAAATCAGTTGGTCTTGCTGGTGTAATGGGTGGCTTAGATACAGAAGTTGAAAGCTCAACAAAAAACGTAATTATAGAAGCTGCAATATTTGATGGAGTTAAAGTTAGAAAAACATCAAAGAAAATTGTAAGAAGCGAAGCAAGTAATAGATTTGAGAAAGGTTTGGATAGCAAAAGAACATATATGGCAATGGAAAGAGCATGCCAAATGCTTGAAAAATATGCAGGCGGAACAGTTGTAACTGGTATGTGCAAACATGATGTAACAGCGGATGAAGATAAGAAAATTACTCTATCATATAAAAATGTAAATGATGTTCTTGGCTCAAGTATTTCGAAAGATGAGATACTAAATGTATTCAGAAAGCTAGGATTTACGTATGAAGCAAATGACGCAGAGGTTATAGTAAATGCTCCAAGTAGAAGATTAGATATTTCAATAAAAGAAGATTTAATTGAAGAAGTTAGTAGAATTTATGGTGTTGATAATATAGAAGGAACAATTCCTACGATAGGTGAAAAAATGGGAGATTACGATAATACAATAAGGTCTATAAGACACAAAATGTCTGAACTTGGATTAAACGAAACTCTAACATATATCCTAATTAATGATAAAGATGTTCATAAATATACAACAGAAGAATTTGAAGAGCTAAAACTATTAGATCCAATAACAGAGGATCGCAATACTCTAAGATATAGCGTGATTCCATCCTTGGTAAAAACATATGAATATAACAAAGCTCACTATAACAAAGATATTTCGATTTTTGAAATAGGAAAAGGATTTTTCAAAAAAGGAGAGAAATACGGAGAAAATCAAAAGATAGCGGCTTTAATGACTGGTAAATATTATTTAGGTGTAGGAAATCAAGCAAATGTTGATTTTTATATAATTAAAGGTATTGTAGAAGAGCTATTAGATTACTTGGGCTATGCTAACAGATATAGTTTTGTAATACCAAAAGAAATTCCTGCTGAATTCCATCCTGGTCAAGTAGCAGAAATAAATGTAAATGCAGATAGCGTTGGTATTGTAGGAAAGTTGCATCCATCAGAGACAAAGGATTCAGTATATGTAATGGAAATAAACTTAGACAAACTATTAGCAAAAAGAGTTGGAAAAATGAAATATAAGGATATTCCGACATATCCAAATGTTAATAAAGATGTGGCTTTTGTAATGGATAAGAATAAAACTTCAAAAGAAGTAGAATCGGTAATAAAAAAAGCTGGTGGAAGTTTACTTACAAATATTGAAGTATTTGATGTTTATACAGGAGAAAATATCGGAGAAAATGAAAAATCTATTGCATATTCATTAACATTTAATGATTCGAAGAAAACATTAACAGAAGAAGAGATTACTCCAATTTTTGAAAAGATAATTGAAACAACACAAAACAAATGTGGTGTTAAATTGAGGAAATAAATGAACGTTTTTTATCAGTGTATAAATCGGGTAAAAAAATAATTGAAATTTGTTGAAAAAAGTATATGAATGTGATAACATAATATTAGTTAGAATTTAACTAAGGAGGAATTTTTACATGTCAGATGAATTTAAAAAAATAGAAGAGCAATCAAAGAAAAGAAATAAAACAGTTGGTGAAGTTGGTGTTAAAGTTATGGCTGCGTTTTTAGCTTTCTTAATGGTACTATCCGTTACAGCAACTGCAATTTCATTAATATTTGTAAAAGCATAATTAAATAAAGATATAGAGCTTGATTATAAATTTCAAGCTCGTTATTGTATTTAGGAGGAAAAGATGTTTGATAATTTTCTAACAAATGTTAACACATATTATCAGCAAAATATTGTAAATTATTTTAGGGAGATATATCAATACCCAATTAAGTTGGTACCAGTTATACTTGACTTATTAGTTGTAGGATTTTTAATATATAAATTCTTTTTTATTACAAAGGATTCCAGAGCAAAACAATTAATAAAAGGAATTTTTATTTATATTTTATTTACAGCAATTAGTTCAGTTTTGCATTTAACAATTATAAACTATATATTAAGATCTTTTTTATCATATGGCGTTGTTATATTAATTGTTATATTTCAACCTGAGCTTAGAAGAGCGTTGGAACAATTAGGTTCAAATAAATTTACAAAATTCATAGGTATTGAAAAAGATAAATATGTTCAAACAAAAGAGGATATATACAAAATTGTAATTGCAACGATGGAACTTGCTAAAAGTAAAACAGGAGCTCTTATAGTTCTTGAAAAAGATATAAAAATAAAGGACATAATTGAATCTGGAATAGAAATAAATTCGTTTATATCACCACAACTATTGGTAAATCTTTTTGTCCCAAATACACCACTGCATGATGGGGCTGTTATTATATCAGAAAATAAGTTGGTTGCTGCTGCGTGTATTTTACCACTAGCAAGCGACCAGGATATAGCCAAGGAGTTAGGAACAAGGCATAGAGCTGCTCTTGGCATGGCTAAAGAATCTGATGCAGTTATAATCGTTGTATCTGAAGAAACTGGAAAGGTTTCGCTAGCAAGAAATGGCATATTA
Source organism: Clostridia bacterium (assembly GCA_017404545.1). Lineage (GTDB taxonomy): Bacteria > Bacillota > Clostridia > TANB77 > CAG-508 > CAG-492. The sequence continues at coordinate 445,948 of JAFRCC010000018.1, read as the reverse complement.
TTGGTAGATATTAAGGAAGATACGTTAAAGCAAATTTTAATAAAAGATTTTGCAGAAATATATAATACAAAAGAAAAAGTAGGAAATAAGATAAAGAATAGAAAGATAAATATAAAGAAAAAAATAAAAAAGGTGGAAGAATAGAAGCCACCTTTTTTTGGTAAATTAAAAATTTAATATAGACATTAATGATTTATTAATATAGAATACCATTGGGTAATAAACTACAGATAAATAAAATATTGCGGGGTTTGATATGAAATACAGAAATGAAAAATTTAAATTAGTAATTCCAACTATAAAATACAAAAGAAAAGCAATTAAATATATAAAGGAGCATCATAAGTACAATTCAAGGATAAATGGGTCAGGTTTGTTATATGAATATTTAAACGATTATGATGGATGGCTTAAAAAATTAGAATATGAAAGAAACATAGTAACAGATAATGTTCTTGTGCCAAGTGAAACTTATTTTCTCGTAAGGACAAATGACGATAAAATTATAGGAATGGTTAACTTAAGAACAGATCTAAACGAGCGAGTAAAAAATACATATGGAAGTATAGGATATGGAGTTAGACCTAAAGAGCGTAGAAAAGGGTATAATAAAATAAATTTGTATTTAATATTATTGGAGTGTAAAAAAAGGGGCATTAAAAGTGTTATTCTCTCATGCGAGAAAGATAATATTGCGTCATCTAAAACCATGCTTGCATTAGGTGCAGTTTTTGATAAAGAAATATTTAATAATTTTCAGAAGAAATTTGTGGAGTTTTATAGAATTGATGTTGATTATGCGGTAAATACATATAAAGATACTTACGAAAAATATGTATGTCAAAGTGATGAATAAAATAATTTGGGACGAAGAAAATATATGTTAATTTATATACTTTCTCCGTCCATTTAATTTTAATATGTAAAAAGTTTTTCTACAATTTTATGCTCTTTCAAAGTTTCTGGTACATTTATAATTCTTTGATTTGATGATCCTCTGAATCTTAGTTTTAAATCTTTTTTTTCAATTTCAAATTTTCCATCAACAACAACGTCAAGATATTTTATTAATTCGTTCGATGTTATACTTTCTTTTGCCATTTTTCCAACAACGTCCTTTTCAAAATCAAATCCAGTATAGCACCAAATATCTTTATTTGGAAATTTCTCTTTTACCTTTTTCACAAGAGGAAGTAACCCTTCTTGATTTTGAGGTTCCAATGGTTCGCCTCCAAGTAACGATAAACCTTTTATATAATCATGATTTAGGTAATCTAAAATTTTTTCAATTTCTTTATCTGTAAATTGATTTCCATAGTTAAAATCCCAAGCACATTGATTAAAGCATCCTTTACAATGATGGTTACAACCACTTACAAAAACAGAAACTCTAACACCTTCGCCGTTTGCAGTATCAATTCTTTTTATATCAGCATAATTCATAAGAAAACCTCCCTTTAAAATAAAAATTGGGGAGAGTCCCCCAATTTTTTATAAATGTAAAACTCTTTGCTTAATTTCTTTTGTTTTTCCAACGTTCCAGAAGTTTTCACCTAAGTATCCACATGTTCTACGTACTACTGTTAATCTAGAACGATCCTTATTTCCACAATTTGGGCACTCCCATTCGTTATCATCATTTACAATAATTTCACCATCGAAACCACATTCATGACAATAATCTGATTTCGTGTTGAACTCAGCATATTGAATATTGTCGTAAATATATTTAACAACTTCTTCAAGGGCAGGAATGTTATTTTGCATATTAGGAACCTCCACGTACGAAATAGCTCCACCTGTTGATAATTTTTGAAATTCACTTTCAAAAGTTAGTTTATCAAATGCATCTATCTTTTCTCTTACATCAACATGATATGAATTTGTATAATACCCTTTATCTGTTACATCAGGAATTGTTCCAAATCTTTGTTTATCAATTTTAGCGAATTTATAGCATAAGCTTTCTGCAGGAGTTCCATATAGTGCAAAACCAATATTTGTTTCTTTTTTCCACTGCTCTACAGTATCTTTTAAATGTTTCATAACCCTCATGGCAAATTCCTGACCAATAGGATCTGTGTGAGAAAGTCCAGTCATTAATTTTGTCATTTCATAAACACCTATATAACCAAGCGACATTGTTGAATATCCACCATATAAAAGCTTATCTATTTTTTCTCCTTTTTTTAAACGTGCTATAGCTCCATATTGCCAGTGAATTGGGCTTATGTCTGAAGTTGTACCCAGCAAAGCGTAGTGTCTACACAATAAAGCTTCTTTACAAAGTTCAAGCCTTTCATTTAATAACTTCCAGAATTTATCTTCATCACCATCTGCAACAATTGCAACTTGAGGTAGATTTATGCTGACAACGCCTTGATTAAATCTTCCTTCGAATTTATAATTTCCATTTTCATCTTTCCATGGGGACAAAAAGCTTCTGCAACCCATAGGGCTAAATACATTACCTTCATAATTTTCTTTCATTTTTTTTGCAGAAATATAATCAGGGTACATTCTCTTAGAAGAGCATTTTACTGCAAGTTTTGTTAAGTAGTCGTAATTTCCACCTTTTAAGCAATTACACTCATCAAGCACATATACAAGCTTAGGAAATGCAGGTGTAACATAAACTCCTGCTTCATTTTTTATGCCGTTATATCTTTGTCTAAGAATTTCTTCGATAATCATTGCGTTTTCTTTTATATATGGATCATCTTCTTCTAGGTGTAAAAAAAGTGTAACAAATGGAGATTGACCATTTGTAGTCATAAGCGTATTTATTTGATATTGAATAGTTTGAACTCCAGCTTTTAGTTCGGCTTTTAATCTATCTTCAACTAAGCTTTCTATAACGTCTTCTGTAATTTTTCCTTTATATTTTTCTACAATTTCACCTTTAAATTTATTGTAACTTTTTCTAAGGTATTTTCCGAAATGTTTCATATCGACAGATTGTCCACCATATTGATTACTTGCAACAGCAGCAATAATTTGTGTAGCAACAGTACATGCAACCTGAAAACTTCTTGGGCTTTCAATCATTTTTCCATTCATAACTGTGCCATTATCTAGCATATCAGAAATATTTATTAAGCAGCAATTAAAAATTGGTTGTACGAAATAATCTGCATCATGGAAATGAAGTATGCCATCTTCATTAGCTTTAGAAATTTTATCAGGCAAAAGTAATCTTTTTGTTAAATCTCTAGAAACTTCACCTGCAATGTAATCTCTTTGTGTTGAAGCAAGCATTGTATTTTTATTTGAATTTTCTTCAGCAAGCTCTTTATTTTCGTTTCTAATAATTCCAAGTATGGTTTCATCTGTTGTATTTTGCTTGCGAATAAGTGCACGATTGTATCTGTAAACTATGTATTTTTTTGCAAGTTCATACTTTTCAAGTTGCATTAATTGCTCTTCAATTAAATCTTGAATATCTTCAACAAGCATTCTTTTTTTATCTAATTCTTCTATATATTTTATAATATTCTTAATATCTTCCTTACTGGCTTTTTCTCTTCCTCGAACTTCGCTATTAGCTTTTTCAATAGCTACTGCAATTTTTTGTCTATCGTAATCTACTATTCTTCCATCTCTTTTGATTATCTTCATTTCCAAGATACCTCCTTCAATTTGTATGAGCATATTATATAGGTCAAACTAAAAAATATTCTGTTGCAAAAACCACAAATGCTTCAAAAAATTTTTTGGAAAAAATCTACTTTAGTGATGAGTAAGTAAAAAAAATTTATTACAAATTTGTAACATAATATTGTTGCATTTGCAACTGACATATTGTATAATTCGTATCACATGGACAAAGGAGAGATTTCAGATGGATGATGAATATAACATAGACAATTTTATTGAAAAATTTTCCAAAAATTGTGATAATGTACAAAAGAAATATTTCAAGAAAAATCAAGTGATTACAACATATATCCAAAAAAGAAATCAAATTTGTATTCTATTGCAAGGGGAAGCAGACTTAGTTAGGTATGATTTTAATGGATTGAAATCAATAATAGAGCATTACGCACAAAATGATGTTTTTGGAGAAGCTTTTTATACTGTTACCGTTAATAATGAACTATCTGTAGAAGCAAAGAAGAATTGTGAGGTTTTGTTTTTTTCATATGATAATCTATATAATGAGTGTAAGGAGCATTGTGATTTTCATAAAATATTGATGAACGATTTCTCAAAAATAATGGTAGAAAAAATGAAATTGGTTAATACAAGAATTGAAATATTAACAAAAAGAACTACAAGAGAAAAAATTCTTGGTTATTTCGATATTTTATCAACAAGAAAATTTTCAAAATCATTTGAAATTCCATTTTCCCTAACAGATTTAGCAGACTATCTGAGTGTAGATAGAAGTGCTATGATGAGAGAAATAAAATATTTAAAAGACGAAGGAATAATTGAAAAAGATGGAAATAAATTTACAATATTAACAGATTAGTGTAGAAAAAATAGTGGGGACGATTCCATTTGTTGCGAAAAATGCTTTCAAACGAAATGGAATCGTCTCTATTTGACCGAATTTTAGATTTAATGTTATAATGTGCATAATTTAGGAGGATAATTATGAAGATTTTGTTAGTAGAAGATGAAAAAAAGTTATCGGATACAATTAAAGAATCGTTAGAAGATGAGTATGATATTGAGCAGGCTTTTGATGGTGAGGATGCAATATTATTTGCAAAACAAGATATATATGATGTTATAATTTTAGATCTAATGCTTCCAATTAAAAATGGGTATGAAGTCCTAGATGAGATAAGAGCCGAAGGGATTTCGGTTCCAGTTTTAATATTAACAGCCAAAGATGCTTTAAACGATAAGTTAAAAGGGTTCAAAAAAGGTGCAGACGACTATTTAACAAAACCATTTGCTAAAGAAGAACTTAAGGCAAGAATTGAAGCTATGATAAGAAGAAACAATCCAAACTACTTCCAGAAAGAGCTTACATTTAAAGAGTTACGTTTGAATGTGAATAGCAGAAAAGCGTATATTGGAGATGCAGAGCTTAATTTGCAAGGAAAACAATTTGATATGCTAGAATATCTTTTAAATGCTCAAAACAGAATAATAACTAAAGAGCAGATTTTCGATAAAATATGGGGGTTTGAGAGTGAAACTACAGCAAATGTTGTTGAAGTATATGCAAGTGGAATTAGGAAAGAATTAAAAAAATTCAATTACGATAAATATTTCAAAACAATTAGAGGTGTAGGATATATGCTTTCGTAATTTATTATGGCTGAGGTGAATTTATGAATGAAGAAAGACAAGTAAAAAAGCAATTAAAAAAAAATATGTTATTTAACTTAATTGCCTTTTCAATAATTTTTTATATTTTTGGCACATTTGTGTATAGCAAGTTCCATAATTCGTTATACATATCTGCTGATTCGGAACTAAAAAATGCGAGTATGCAGGTAACAAGGAATAATGACATTAGAAAAAAACGAGATAATAAAGATTTTTCGGATGAGAATAAAATGCCCAAACCAGAAGAAAGAGACGATGGACAACCAGATAGTGAACAACCACCACAAAATCAAGGATTTGAAGATATTAAACTTGCAGAGCAAAATCCAAGGCTAGTGTTTATTTATAGAGCTAAAGATGGTAGTTTTGAAGAAGAATCAGATAGAAATTCAAAGGTTAGTGACATTGTAAAAGATGTTTATTTTAACAAAGATTTGAAAGATGAAATCTATGAAGTAACCATAAATAATCAGTATAACTATAGATGCATAAATATAGGGCTAAGCGATGGAGGATATGTTCAGGTATTAATAAATGTTGATGCTGAAAAGTCTATAGCAGAGGAGTTCAGGAAAAACTTAATTATTGCAATTATTGTATGTATTATACTTATCTTAATTGCAAGCTATATCTTATCAAGAAGGACTCTAAAACCTATTATTTCTTCATGGAAAAAACAAACAGAATTTGTACAAAATGCTTCACATGAGCTTAGAACTCCACTTACAATTATAAAGGCAAAACAAGAAAAATTACTTGAAAACCCAGAATCAAAAATTATAGACAAAGCGGAAGATATCAGCATTTCTCTACAAGAAACACAGCGTCTTACTAAACTTATAAAGGAGCTTATGGACATTGCAAGAAGTGATTCTAATGAAATGGTATTAAATAAACAGATATTCAATTTAGATAGTGATCTAGAGCCACTTATAATGCTTTATGCTGATACCGCCAAATCTCAAAGTAAAAAAATGAGTTTGGACTTTAAATATGGTGAAACAATAAATGCTGATATGAACAAAATAAAGCAACTAATGGTAATACTTTTGGATAATAGCATAAAATATACTGAAGTAGGAGATTCGATAGAGGTAAAGACGTATAAAAAAGATGGCAAGTGCTACATAGAGGTAAATGATACTGGAATAGGGATGAGTAAAGAAGATCAAGAGCACATATTCGAAAGATTCTATAGATCAGAAAAATCAAGAAATAGAGAAAGTGGTGGTATGGGACTTGGTCTTTCATTAGCATATAACATTGTAAGAGCGCATCGAGGGATGATAAAAGTTGAAAATAATCAGACAAAGGGAACGAAATTTGTAATAAAGTTACCTAAAAATTAAAAATAAAAATAGTATTGAAAAATTAATATAAAAGGTATATAACTTTTGTATGTTTTGTTCAATATTTTATAAACAAATTTGTGTGTTGTAAAAGGAAGGGGTAATAAGATATGAGAGAGCTTAAAATTAATGGAATATATAAACATTTTAAAGGTGACATGTACTTAGTTGTTGATGTGGCAAGTCACTCAGAAACAAAGGAACAATATGTTGTATATAGAAGATTATATGGTGATGGGAGTTTGTGGATAAGGCCAATTAATATGTTTTTAAGTGAAGTTGATCACGAGAAGTACCCAAATGTGCAACAAAAATATAGATTTGAATTACAGGAAATTGAGAGCGTGGCTCCAAATTTTAAAAAATAAGTATTAGGCGTATAGAAAAACAAAAGATGAGGAGGAATATAGTATGAATTATGAAATTTTAGGAAAAACTGTTCCAGTAGTTGAGGTAACCTTAAACAAAGGTGAAGCTATGTATTCTCAAACCGGAGGAATGAGTTGGCAATCTAATGGAATTAACATGAAAACAAATGCAAAAGGAGGTCTATTAAAAAGTATAGGTAGAATGTTTTCTGGTGAATCTATTTTTATGAATACTTATACAGCGGAAGTAGATGGAGCTAAAATTGCATTTGCTACTACTGTTCCTGGCGATATAATTGGATTGGACATGGCAAAACATAAGCAAGGCTTTATATTTCAAAAGGGCGCATTTTTATGTGCAGAGCCAAGTGTGAACGTTAAAGTAACTTTTTCAAAAAGGATTTCAGCAGGATTTTTTGGAGGAGAAGGTTTCATATTGCAAAGAGCAGAAGGAACAGGAAAACTATTTTTAGAAATAGATGGAGATCCAATTATAAAAAAGCTTGCTCAAGGAGAAGTTTTAAAAGTTGATACGGGTAATGTTGTTGGATTTGAACCTACAGTGAATTACGAAGTTGAGATGATAAAAGGATTTGGAAATATATTTCTTGGTGGAGAAGGTTTATTTTTAACAAAACTTACAGGACCAGGAAAAGTAATAATTCAATCTCAGAATTTTGGAGATTTTGCAGGTAGAATACTTGGAATGATGCCAAAAAATTAATAACATAATACGAAAAGAGGCCTTTGTTGTTTTATGGCAACAGATACCTCTTTTGTTCGTATAAATGAGGAAGGATTTTATTATGCTAAAGTTATTAAAGAATTTTACTAAAAAAGAGCTTATATTGATGATTATATCGGTCATTTTAATTGTTGTTCAAGTATGGTTAGAATTAAAAATGCCAGATTATATGTCTGAAATAACAAAGCTTGTTGAAACTGAAGGAAGTCAAATGTCAGATATTCTAAATAATGGGAAATACATGCTTTTATGTGCATTAGGAAGTCTTGTATCAGCAGTATTTGTAGGATATTTTGTATCAACAATTGCTGCTAATTTATCAAGAAATATTAGAAAAAAATTGTTTGATAAAGTTCAAGATTTAGCAATGAGTGAAGTAAAAAAATTTTCTACAAGTAGTCTAATTACAAGAAGTACAAATGATATAACACAAATTCAAATGCTTTTTGCAATGGGATTGCAGCTTGCAATTAAGTCACCAATTACAGCGGTTTGGGCAATATCAAAAATATTAACGAAAAGCTGGGAATGGAGCTTAATAACAGGCGGTGCTGTCGTTTTTATGATGACAATAGTAGTAATTTTAATGACAATTGTTGTGCCTAGATTTAAGATTCTTCAAAGATTAACAGATAGAATTAATGGTGTTACCAGAGAAAATCTAACAGGAATACGTGTTGTAAGAGCGTTTAATGCAGAAAAGTATCAAGAAGACAAATTTGATAAAGTAAATAATGATTTGACGAGTATGCAATTGTTTAACCAAAAGTGTTTTTCTATTATGCAGCCACTAATGTTTGGTACCATGAATATTTTAACTTTATTGGTTTATTTTGTTGGGGCTAATTTAATATATAAAGCTTCTTTGGTTGAAAAGCTTTCTATATTTGGAAATATGATTGTTTTTAGCTCATATGCAATTCAGGTTATAATGTCTTTCTTAATGCTTGCATTGATTTTTATGATGTGGCCTCGTGGGCAAGTATCTGCAAAGCGTATTAATGATGTTCTAGAAGAAGACATTACAATTAAAAACGGATCATTAAAAACAGGTAAAAGGGGAGAAACCGGAACCATTGAATTTAAAAATGTTTCTTTCAAATATCCAGATGCAGAAGAGTATTTACTAAGTGATATTTCGTTTAAAGTGAATAAAGGAGATTTTTTTGCAATAATTGGATTAACCGGTAGTGGAAAGTCCTCACTTATTAATTTAATTCCTAGATTCTACGATGCAACAGAAGGAGAAGTTTTCGTTGATGGGAGAAATGTAAAAGAATATACCCAGGAAGCACTACACAATAAATTAGGATATGTACCTCAAAAGGCTGTAATGTTTGATGAATCTGTTAAATTTAATGTATCATATGGTGATAATGGGAAAGTGGCAGTTTCTGAAAAGAAAATAAAAGAAGCAATAGAAGTAGCTCAGGCTAAAGAGTTTGTTGAAAAGATGGATTTAAGATACGATACACATATAGCACAAGGAGGAACCAACCTATCTGGTGGCCAAAAACAAAGACTAGCAATAGCAAGAGCAATAGCAAGAAATCCGGAAATATATATTTTTGATGATAGTTTTTCTGCACTAGACTATAAAACAGATTCTATTTTGAGAAGAGAGCTTAAAAATTATGCAAAAAATGCAACAATTATGGTTGTTGCACAAAGAATTGGTACTGTTATGAATGCTGATCAAATTATAGTACTAAAAGATGGAAAAATGGTTGGAATGGGAACTCACAAAGAGCTTATGGAAGATTGCGAGATATACAAGGAAATTGCACTATCACAATTAACAAAGGAGGAGTTGGAAAATGCCTAATAACAGTGAAGAAACAAGAATGCCAAAAGCCGGACCAAAAGGATTTGGAGGTCCTGGTAGAGGTCGTATGCCAGCCGAAAAGGCAAGAGATTTTAAGAGCGCATCTAAAAGACTATTTAAAGAGCTAAAAAGTTTCAAAATTATTATGGCCTTTGCACTAATCCTAGCAATTGCAGGAGCTATTCTAACAATCAGTGCACCAAAAAAATTATCAAAGCTTACAGATGAAATATCAAATGGATTGGTTATAAATAAAGAGAATTTGCAAGCTATAAGAGATAGTATTACTGCTAACGTAACAAACGATGAAACCAAAAATACTATAAAAGAAATAATTGGCTTAAATTTTTCACAAGATACTGTAGATGAGGTTCTTGAAAGTGACGAAATTTCAGAAGATGACAAAGAAAAATTTAAGCAAAATATAGATGCTATGAATGAGGAAATTGAACGTGCAAATGAAGTAGATGATGAGTCCTATGTGTTTGATGTATTGAAATTTATCTCAAATACACCAGAGAGCGCGTTGAGAGTTCTTCTTAGGGATTCGTTTTACAATGGAACAAGAATCAGTATTGAGGATAAAATTACTATTATTAAATCAATGAATAAACTATTTAACGCGAATATGGAAGGTTTGCAGGTACCAGACTCAATAAAAAATATTATTTTTAAGGAATTTGACGTTAATGGTACAACAATAACAATTGATGACCAATACATGTTTGTAAGTGAGTTTAGCACAATAGAAAATCCAAATGACGCCATGCAGGTATATGGGAAAATAATGAATTTGCCAGATTATATAAAAACTTTAATTGAGCCAAAGATGGATTTTGAAAAAATAAAATCAATTACTATAACTTTGGTTATTATGTATATTTGTAGCTCTTTATTTTCATATATTCAAAGCATAGAAATGGCTAAGATTTCTAATAATTTTGCTAAACAATTAAGAGGGAGAATTTCAAAAAAGATTAACAAGTTGCCACTAAAATTTTTCGATAGACATCAAACAGGAGATATTCTTTCTAGGGTTACAAACGATGTTGATATAATCGCACAGTCAATGAATCAATCACTTGGAACGCTAGTTACATCAATAACTTTATTTTTTGGCTCAATAATTATGATGCTCACAACAAATGTAATACTCGCACTTACAGCTATATTTGCAAGTTTAATTGGATTTTTAGGAATGAGTTTTATACTAAAAAAATCACAAAAATATTTTGTAGCAAGACAAATTGAACTAGGAAAATTGAATGGACACATTGAGGAAATTTTTTCTGGTTTAAATGTTGTAAAAATATATAATGGTAGAAAAGAAGCAGATAAGAAATTTGATGAGCTAAACAAAAACGTCTGTGATAGTAATAGAAAAAGTCAATTTCTATCTGGACTTATGCAACCATTAATGGGATTTATAGGAAATTTTGGTTATGTTGCTGTATGTATTGTAGGAGCATTATTAACTATGAATGGAAAGATATCTTTTGGTGTAATAGTTGCATTTATTGTTTATGTTAGACTATTTACAAATCCGCTATCGCAAATTGCGCAAGCTTTAACTGCTTTTCAAACAACAGCAGCCGCAAGTGAGAGGGTTTTTGAATTTTTAGATGAAGAGGAAATGGATAATCAAAAAAATATAACAGAGCATCTTGAGAAAGAAAAAGTAAAAGGAAAAATCGAGTTTGAAAATGTACTTTTCCAATATGATAATAATGATAAACCTACGATATATAACTTTACAGCTACAGCCCTTCCTGGTCAAAAAATTGCAATTGTTGGTCCTACTGGTGCTGGAAAAACAACTATAGTAAATTTGTTAATGAAATTCTACAACATAGATTCTGGAGACATAAAAATTGATGGCGTATCTACTAAGAATTTATCAAGAGAAAATATAAGGGATTTGTTTACAATGGTATTACAAGATACATGGTTATTTGAGGGAACAATTAAAGAAAACATAATATATAATATGGAAAATGTATCAGATGAAAGAGTTGAAGAAGTGTGCAAAGAAGTTGGATTACATCATTTTATAAAAACATTACCTAATGGGTACGATTCAGTATTATCTGAAAACGACGGAATTTCGGCTGGACAGAAACAGTTACTTACAATTGCGAGAGGCATGATTGAAAAATCACCGTTTTTAATACTAGATGAGGCAACTTCAAACGTTGATACAAGAACAGAAGAGCTTGTTCAAGAAGCTATGGATAAATTAACTAAAGGAAAAACATCGTTTATAATAGCACACAGATTATCAACAATAAAAAATGCAGATTTAATATTGGTGATGCAAAATGGAAATATTGTAGAGCAAGGAAATCATGATGAATTAATTCAAAAAAATGGTGCATATGCTGAATTGTATAATTCTCAATTTGAATTATAATCATAAGTATAAAATTGTAACTGATTATATTAGTTTTTAAGATAAATTATTGTTAAAAAAAAGTAGATATATTATAATTAATAAAAAGGGAAAAGGAATTTAACGCAAATGAAAAAGAAAATCTTGATATTTTTTATGATTGTATCAATAATAGTAATATATACAAATGCATATGCAGATACACTATACCAGCAAAAACAATCGGTAGAAGCTGATATTGAAAATACGAAAGAAGCAATTGAGAATATTTCAAACGAAAAAGGTGAAATAATGGAAGAGGTTAATAAGTTGAATGGTACAATTTTAGAAACTGAATCCGAAATTAGTGACCTGAAAAATAAAATTGAAAATCTTGATGAATCAATTGAATTTAAATCGAAAGATCTTGAAGACAAACAGAAGTTACTTGATGAAAGATTATCAGCAGTTTATATGAGTAGTGGAAATACATATCTTGAGGCTTTTTTTAATGGTGGAATTATAAATTTTGTTTCAAATTACGAAATAATAAAACAAATTGCGGAGTATGATAATAACTTAATAGAGGAAGTAAAAAAAGAAAAATCAGATTTACATAGCTCTAAAATTGCATTGGAGAATTCAAAAATTGAGATTCAGGTTAAACAGAATCAACTTGAAACACAAAAATCCGAAAAAATTTCGAAGATAGAGTCTTTAACAGAAGAGCAAAAGAGCATGCAAGCTGCTATTGAAGAAAAGCAACAGGAACTTGCAAGAATAAACGAAGCCGTTATAAGAGCTACAGAGGAGGCGCAGGCCTCATATGGTGGCAATGGAGAAGGCGATATAATAGAAGGTGAAGCTGCTGCTGCATCGTCTGGGGGAATGACTTGGCCAACAAGAATTGAACATAGAGTTAATTCTTTATATGCACCAAACGGAAGAACAGATACATCTGGTTATGTTGGCACACCACATAAAGGTCTAGATATATATGCACCATCAGGTACACCAATATATGCAGCAAAAGATGGAACTGTTGTATATGTAAATTATAGTGGATATGGTGGCGGATGGGGCTTGTATGTAGTTATTTATCATGGTGATGATGAAAATGGAAAACCAATATATACAAGATATGCACATGCCAGTGCAATTGCTTCTGGAATACAAGTTGGAACACAAGTTACAACAAGCACAGTTATTATGTATGCCGGTAACACAGGAGCATCAGAGGGAGCACACTTACATTTTGAAGTGTGTTTAGGAGATATGTATAGTCAAATTAACCCTTGTACTTTTTTAGGAATAACAAATACTAAAGGTAATCATGATTAGTTATAAAGATAAAAAAATTCCAAATTCATTTATATGAATTTGGAATTTTTTGTATTAAATTTCGTCTTTTGCAATTATAATAATGTCCACTTATTGTTCTTTCTATACAACTTAATTTTTTAATTCTTTAAAAATTTGAATGTAAGTGCTGAAAGTGCTGATCCAACAAATGGAGCTACTATGAATAACCATACTTGCTCTAAAGCTTCTTCACCTGCAATAATTGCTGGTGCTAAACTTCTTGCTGGGTTAACAGATGTACCAGTTAAATTAATTCCTAGCAAATGTACAAATATTAGGGCTAAACCTATATATATACCTGCATGAGGTGCTTTCTTTTCGTCTGATGTAACATCTAATATTGTGTATACAAATATAAACGTTAAAACAACTTCAACTATAAACGCAGCAAATAAACCAATTTGCCAAGCTGAGCTTTCACCAAAACCATTTGTTCCTAAACCAAATTTGTCAATATCGTATATGTCTGATGAACTCATAATGAAGTATAGTATACCAGCCCCAACAAATGCACCTATAACTTGTGATAAAACGTAGAACCCAAATTCCTTAGCACTCATTTTTTTATTAATAAACATTGCTAAAGAAACTGCTGGGTTGATGTGACAACCTGAAATATTTCCAATTGCATTTGCCATTATTATAATGGTTAATCCAAATGCTAGTGCTGTAGCAACTAGATTTCCTCCCGATACAACAGCTGTTCCACACCCGAACAATACTAATACTGCTGTTCCAATTAATTCACATAAATATTTTTTCATAAAAAACCTCCTTAAAAATATTTGCCTTGATTATATGAATAAATATTTTTTTTGTCAAATTATATTATAAATATAAATTATAAATATGATTTTCAATATAAATTTATGAAATATAATTTGTAGTTTAAGGTAAATTTAAGAATTAAAGATTATATTAGTTTTAACAAAATGGAAAGGTAATTAAGGTGAGGTTTATGAAAAAAAGATTGATTAAAAATCTAATTATTTTAGCTTTAGTAACAATGGTAATGTGGGCTATGTATTTCACAATGAATACTGCGAAGAAAGAATTAGTAACTATAGTAGAAGAATCTGGCGATGGAATGGTTCCTCCAGAGATGAATGGTGAATTTTATGGTAGAGAAGGAATGCAAATACAATCGGATATGGTAGATGAATCAAATGGTATCAGTGGTAGACAAAATCCTCCAGGAATCAATAATAATTCAAGCGAAAGTGGGGATATGCAGACGCCTCCTGAAATGCCAAATAGTACGGGAGAGAGTGGGGACATGCAAACACCTCCTGAAATGTCTAATGGTTATAGAAAAGAGAAATCTTCTCAAACTTCTTCAAGTTCAAACAATGGATCAAACGAGAAAGTTACAGCGATTTTAACATTTAAATACTATGTAATTTTTGCAATTGAATCACTTATTTTAGCTATTTTAGTTGTATATCTATTTATAACTAAATTTAGTAAGATAGAATTAAGCGAAGCATTAAAAAAAAGCAAAGAGTCGACAATAAGTTTAATTGCTGTAATATTAATAACAATTATAAGTACAATTGGTTCTAGTGTTATTACAACTAAGTATTTTCTAACAACAGAAATATCAAGTAAACCAGTAAGTACATTTCAACATTCGGGTAGACAGATGTAACAAAATTAATATTATAGCAAATTTGTAGAAAATGTGTTATGATTTTTATGAGGTGAATTGCTATAAATATGATTAATGAAAATGATGTTAGGTATCTAAAAGGCAAAAATTGCAGAGGTTGTAGTAATAGATGTAGTTTGTTAAATCCAGGATGTAATAGAAGCAGAGCTTATATTGAAGAAGTATTAAGAAAATTGAATGAAAAGGAAAATATAAAATCTTTTGATAATATTAGCTTGTTTTAAAAAGAAAAGTGCGTGAGTGTTTTTACACTACCGCACTTTTCATAATTTTAAATATTTTTGGCTGGGGTACTGTGATTCGAACACAGGAATGTCGGAGTCAGAGTCCGATGCCTTACCGCTTGGCGATACCCCAAAATGTTAATATACAGAGTCACGACGCAGAACAATAGTATAATATCATAAGTTTTTAAAAAATGCAATTTTTTTATAGAAATAAATAATTCATTATGGTATTATTTTTTTTAGGAGGGATTTTATGAAAAAATTTTGTACTTTTTTATTATGGTTATTAATAATTATAATTATTGCTGCAATGGTATATGGAGGTTACGTGTTTTTCAAAAATAAGCAAGAAACAGATAAAAAAATTGATGAGCTAGAAAATAAAATTTTAGAAGTTAGTAATAATAATGATGAAAATAAAAATGAGATAATTAATCAGTTAGAAAGTATTAATAAAAAAATTAACAATAATTCTGCGAATAGTCAAAATAAGTCAAATAATGCTGTTCCAGATAGCTCACTTTTAAGAATAACAATAAATAAAGAATTGATAAAGGAAGCTAAGAGCAAAAATCCAGGAGCCGATAAATATTATGCTAAGTACTTTGAACTAGGAAAAGTCGAAAAAGGAGATATAGTAGACATATATGTTTGGGCGCAATTTGGAAAATCAAGTTCAAATAATACAATAGATTCTGTAACTTCGGTACCGGTAAAGATTACATTTTCATCAAATGATTATACTCTAAAAACGAGTCATTTTCCACCGGATGATACAGATTATAAAACATATTTTCCAGACATTGCAGATGCTCTTAGTAAGTTAGAGTCTCAAGACAAAGAAAAATTATTTGGTCAAATATATTTTGAATAATCAGATAGAAACACTTGAACAAATTTCAAGTGCTTTTTTGTATTAGCAAAAATAAATAGTTCTCATAAAATATATAAATTTATTTTGGAGGAAATATTATGGCAAAAATTTTTATATACAATGAGAGCGTAAATAGGATGGAAACTTATTATAGAGGAGAAGGGCAGGCGATGCCGTACAATACGAATAACACTTTAACAGTAAGAGAATTTAAAGCTAGAAGCGTAAGCCAAACTTTGTGGACAACAAGAAATACAATGCTTGCGTGGAATGCCCAAAGATATATATATGGTGCGCCAATATATGTAGGGGCAGCTTTTAGAAGACCTTGGGAAGATGGTCATGGTAATCAATCACAACATTATGCAGGTGTTGCTTTTGATGTAGGCCAGATTTTAACAGCAGAGCAGAGACAAGTACTGTATAATAGTGCAAGAAGATCTGGAGTATGGTCATATGTTGAACCAATAGGGCAAACACCATTATGGGTTCATTTTGACAAAAGAACTTTTCCACCAGCATGTATAACAGGAGGGTATCCTAGAATTAGCAGGGGGGCAAAAGGCGTATACGTATTAGTGGCTCAAGATGGATTAAATACACTAGGGTTTTCAACGCGAGGATTAGATGGAATATTTGGAACTAACACCAGAAGCGCAGTTTTAAGATTTCAAGCATCCAGGGGACTCGTGAATGATGGGATTATTGGTTGCAATACATGGAAAGAACTACAAAATGAGGTTGTAGGAATAGGTAGAAAAAGCACAACTATCGATTAGAAAATTCTTCACAAAAATTCAATAAAAATAAGCTTTTAATAAGAGTTGAAATCATACAAAAAAGTTTAATAAATTAATTGACAAATAAAATTTGTTAATAGATAATATAATCAGAAAATTGTGAAATTATGACAAAAGATAAAGTTGAAAAGTACGAAGGAGGAAACTAAAAATGTATGTTTTTAATAAAATAACTGTTACGCCTCAATTACCAGAAAGAATAAGAGGATTATCAGTTATAGCTAAAAATATGTGGTGGTCATGGAATACAGAATTTTTGAGATTATTTAAATATATAGATGGCGATTTATGGGAAAGAGCTCAAAAAAATCCAGTAAAATTTTTAAGTATGGTATCTCAAGAAAAGTTAGATGCTGTTATAGAAAATGATGAATTCTTAAGAGCATATGATGAAATATATGGTAATTTCAAAAGCTATATGGAGAGTAAAAATACTTGGTTTAAGAACAAGTATCCACGTAATCAAGATGATATTATTGCGTATTTTTCTGCAGAATATGGACTTGATGAAATTTTACCGATTTATTCCGGAGGACTTGGTATTTTATCTGGAGATCATATGAAATCATCAAGTGACTTAGGTATTCCATTAGTAGGTGTAGGTCTTTTTTATAAAATGGGATATTTTCATCAAGAAATAGATGGAAATGGTAACCAAAATAACTTGTATAAAAAATTGGATGTAGATACATTACCAATAAGCACAGTTAAAGATGAAGATGGAAACGATATGATTATAGATGTAGATTTACCTATAGGAAAAATGTACTTAAAAGTATGGTGTGTAAATGTTGGTAGATGCAAAATATACTTAATGGATTCGGACATAGATAAGAATAGTAATGATGAAATAAGAAGCACAACGCTATGTTTGTATGGCGGAGACCAAGAAAATAGAATAAGGCAGGAAATTGTTTTAGGAGTTGCAGGAACTAGGTTATTAAAACAATTGAGGATAGTTCCAACTATTTATCATATGAATGAAGGCCATTCATCATTCTTAATACTTGAGCTAATAAGAGCTATTATGGAAGAAAAACAAGTTTCTTTTGATTTAGCTCGAGATATAGTATCATCTAAAACAATATTTACAACACATACACCTGTACCTGCTGGTAATGATATTTTTCCAACAGATCGAATCGAAGAATATTTTAGTGGTTGGTGGGAAAAATATGGAATTTCTAAAGAAGAATTTCTAAAACTTGGAATGGAACCTAAAGCCAAAGTTGAAGAGAATGGATTTAACATGGGAATACTAGCTTTAAAGGTAGCAGGTAAGAAAAACGGTGTAAGTAAATTGCACAGGGAAGTTTCAAGTGAACTATTCTCAGAGGTATGGCCAAATATTAGCTCAAAAGAATCTCCAATTACATACGTAACCAATGGAATACATACATGTTCATGGCTTTCTCCAGGGCTAAAAAGATTATATAACAAATATTTTACCCCATATTGGCAAGATATGATATATGATGATTCTGTTTGGGAAGATGTTGAAAATATTCCAGATGATGAGCTATGGGAAGAGCACATGAAGAGAAAGAAAAAATTACTTGATATTGTAAAAGAGAACACAATTAATAGATTAAGAAGAAGCGGATATTCATATGAACAGATTATGAAAGTAACAAATGGTTTGAACCCAAATGCACTAATAATTGGTTTCGCAAGAAGATTTGCAACATATAAAAGAGCAACTTTAATTTTTAAAGATATAGAGCGAATTACGCAAATATTAAATGATAAAGAACATCCGGTGCAATTGATTTTTGCCGGAAAAGCTCATCCTGCAGACCAATATGGACAAGATTTAATAAGATATATACATGAGTTATCATTGAAACCTCAATTTGTAGGAAAAATATTCATATTAGAAGATTATAATATAGGAATGTCAAGATATTTAATTAGCGGTGTTGATGTATGGCTAAATAATCCAAGAAGACCACTAGAGGCATCAGGAACAAGTGGACAAAAGGCTTCTGTAAATGGAGTTATAAACTTTAGTGTATTAGACGGATGGTGGGCTGAAGGATATAATACTAAAAATGGATGGAAGATTGGAACAGAAACGAATCACGAAAATTACGACGTTCAAGATAACGAAGATGCAGTTGATTTATATAATACTTTAGAAAAGAAGATTGTTCCAACGTACTACAACAAAAGTGAAAATGGTATTTCTAATGAATGGTTAAAAATAATGAAAGAATCGATTATTTCAACTGGTGGTAAATATAGCACTGCAAGAATGCTTGTGGATTATACAGAAAAATTATATATGCCATTATGCAATTTGAATAAATCGTATTACAGAGATTTAACTGATGTGGCTGAGTTTGATGAATGGAAGAAGAAGGTAGCAAATTGTTGGAGTAGAATCAAAATTTCTCAAGAAGATATAGATAATATGAATGATGCAGTAATAGATGCAGGAAACACTATAAGTGTGAGCTGCAAAGTAAAATTACCAAATATTTCGAAAGAAAATGTTGCTATGCAAGTGTATTGTGGGCAAATTATGGATAATGGCCAATTAGATAACATAAATGTAACAGATATGAGGCTAATAGCTGAATACGAAGATGACCATGAATATGTTTATCAAGCTGATATACAATTGAAAACAGGTGGAAATTACGGATATACATTTAGAGCAATGCCAAAACACGAGATGTTACTTGATGCTGAGAACTTAAGTTTGGTAAATTGGTTTGAGGAAAAATAGTTTGACATAATAATTAATAAAATGGTATAATATTACCAGTGATGCATATTTATTTGTATCAGAGTGGATTCATATAATTATACATATCCACATGAAAGGTCTATTTATAGACTTTTGCCTATATAGGCAATCAAGCCTCTTTGAGAGGGAAGAAGCTTGTTATATAAATGAGCGTGGGCACAATAGTGTCCGCGCTCTTTGATTATACTATAGGATATTCATCTGGAATTCCTATAGTAAAGAGCCTACTATCGTTTTTTAGGTAAAAGTGGTTAAGCCATAGCCAAAATCAGAGAAAATTTTACAAAATTCATTGTAACAAAAAAATATAAGTGATATAATAACAAATGTCAGTTTTTTAGATATGGAGGGAATAAAGATGATAAATACTAAAAGAACAAAAATAGTATGTACAATTGGACCAGCCACAAAGGATGTAGAAGTTTTAAAGAAAATGATGCTTGCAGGAATGAATGTTGCAAGATTAAACTTTTCTCATGGATCTTTTGAGGATCAAGAAGTATATTACAATGCTTTAATAGAAGCAAGAAAGGCCGTTGGATTACCAGTAGCAATACTTCTAGATACACAAGGTCCAGAAATAAGAACTGGAAAATTAGTTGAAAATCCTGTTACTTTAAAAGCAGAAGAAACATTCACATTAGTAAATGAAGATATAATTGGAGATAATACAAAAACTTCAGTTACATATAAAAATTTATATCAAGACGTAGAGCCAGGAACAACAATTTTAATTGATGATGGAAAAATAGAACTAGAAGTTCAAAAAATAGATGGAAAAGATATTGTTTGTAAAGTTATGAATGGTGGAAATCTTGGAAATAGAAAAAGTATTAATGTTCCAGGAAGACACATTAACTTACCAGCATTAAAAGAAAAAGACATCAAAGATTTAGTAGATGCATGCAAATACGATTTCGATTTTATAGCAGCATCATTTATTAGATCTGCTGACGATGTTAAAGCTATTCGTAAAGTTTTAGCTGAAAATGGTGGAGAAAAAATTAAAATTATATCTAAAATAGAAAGCCAAGAAGGCGTTGACAACTTAGATGATATTATAAAAGTATCAGATGGAATTATGGTTGCTCGTGGAGATATGGGAGTTGAACTTCCTATGGAATATGTTCCACTTGTTCAAAAAAGAATTATTAAGCAATGTAACAGAGCAGGAAAGATTGTTATTACTGCAACTCAAATGCTTGAATCAATGACTGAAAATCCACGTCCAACTAGGGCAGAAGTTTCAGATGTTGCAAATGCTATATTTGATTTAACAGGAGCAATAATGCTTTCTGGAGAGAGTGCAATGGGTAAATATCCTGTTGAATGTGTTGAAACAATGTCAAGAATTGCTCATACAATAGAAGATGCTATTAGCTATGATAAGAGAATTGCAAGAAGAAATTTAGATTTCGGAATAGACAATTACGAATTTTATTTAAATCATTCTATATGTTCAGCTGCAAGACAAATGAATGCAAAAGCAATATTTGCATATACAGAAGCTGGAAATACACCAAGAATAATTTCAAGCTTATTACCAAATTGTCCAGTAATTGCTGTAACTAGAGATGAGAAAACATATAGACAATTAGCAATTGTGGCAGATGTTATTCCACTATTGGTTGATGAAGAAGGAAAACCAAAAGAAATAATTTCTAAGGGTATTGAAAAAGCAAAAGAATTAAATCTTATAAAAACAGGTGATGTAATCGCTATAGCAGGAGGAGAATCAATTCTTGCAAATAACGATTCAGGAATGAATAGAACAGTTGGTGGAGTAATCTACGCATAATAAATGAAAAGAAAATCCAAAAATGAGGTGAACTCTGAATGTTAGACAAAAAGTTTAACAATGAGGTTTATTTCAAAATGGATTTTCTTTTTTTACCAAATATTACAAAAATATTACCATATTATTACAAAAGATTTGCAAAAATATTACAAAAATGGTATAATTAACTATACGGATTTAAAGAAGGTGATTATTATGGTAATTATATATGTAATATATTTAGTATTATTTGTAGTTGCAATAGTAGCTGCGTGCGTATGTTTAAAGATTAAAGCAAGTGGTATGAATGTAAAAGATTTCTTAGAGTTTATTGTAGCAATTAATGATTTAGATACTCTGTATATATATTCTAAGAGCAAAATTCATATGAATGATAGTGAACAAAAGGCATTTTTAAAAGAGGCTGAAAAAATGTTTTCGAAATTTGAAAAAGTACCATCAATGATTTGGGAAGATGAATACGAAAAATATTCACAAGTACTAGAAACATATAAAAATATTAGGATGTTAAGGTGGTCAGAAACAACTGCATAGATAAAAAATAGCCAAAAATTTAGAATTTTTGGCTATATTTTTTTGTCTTATAAATATAATAAAATAAAAAATATTTGGGTGGTAAGTATATGAAAATTAGATATTTTGATCATGCGGCAACAACGCCTGTAAGGCCAGAAGTTATAAGGGCTATGGTGCCTTTCTTTGAAAATGAATTTGGGAATCCATCGTCTCTTTATACTATAGGTAGAAGTAGTAGAAGAGCGATTGATGATTCAAGAGATAAGATTGCCAAAGCAATTAATTGCAATAGGAAAGAAATTTATTTCACATCATGCGGAAGCGAAAGTGATAATTTAATTATAAAGGGAATTATGTTAGCAAACAAGCAAAGAGGCAAGCATATGATAACTTCGAAAATAGAGCATCCTGCAGTATTAAATTCTTGCAAATGGTTGGAGAAAAATGGTTTTGATGTAACATACCTAAATGTAGATAACACAGGAAAAATTTCAATGAAGGAATTGAAAGAATCAATAAAAGATGATACAATATTAATCTCAATTATGTATGCTAACAATGAAATTGGAACAATCCAGCAAATAGGTGAGATTGGTAAAATTGCTAACGAAAATAAAATAATTTTTCACACGGATGCTGTTCAAGCTGTTGGGAATGTAGAAATAGACGTAAAAGCACAAAATATCGATGCGCTTTCGATGTCTGGCCATAAAATATATGCTCCAAAGGGTGTTGGTGCTGCATACATAAAGTCTGGAATAAAATTCGAGAAGTTAATAGAAGGTGGTCATCAGGAACAAGGTCAAAGAGCAGGGACAGAAAATGTTGCATCGATAGTGGGAATGGGAAGAGCAATTAATTTAATAAGTAATGAATTTAATGAGTATAATAAGCATTTACGAATTCTTAGAGATTTTTATATATCTGAAATTGAAAAGAAAATAGATATTGCAAAATTAAATGGTGACAGATTTGATAGATTACCAGGAAATGCTAATTTTTCTTTTAAGGGCATAGATGCAGAGCAATTATTATTAAATTTAGATTCATATGGAATATGTACTTCAGCTGGGTCTGCATGTACGGCAGGTTCTGCAGAGCCCTCACATGTACTCCTATCAATAGGTTTAAAAGAGGAATATATTCAGGGGGCATTAAGAGTAAGTTTTGGTAGAAATAATACTATTGAGGATGTTAAATTTTTGATTGATAAAATTAAATTATTTATAGAAAAGTATAAGGAATAGCTTAGGTTTAACTCCTATAGTGATAAAATTTAATAAGAAAATGTATTGAAAAAAATAAAAATATATTGTATAGTAAAAGTTAACTATGGAGGTAAACGGCTTGGATAAGAAAAAGCAATATTTGTATAATGTACAAAAATTTTTAGATTTAATTGAAAATATAGATGGTGAAGATTTAAAGAACGAAATACGAATGTCTTTTTTTTCATCATTAAATGCTGCATGCCAAATTGCGAATTTTAATATAGATAAACTCTTTATAGATGGTAAAAATTAGATGTGTATATAATTTTAAAATAGACAAAATAAAAATATATCTATTTTAGGAGGTTAGAGCATGAAATTTTTCAAAGGTGTTATAGTTGGAACAATGTTTGCAGCAGGAACTGCAATGATGTATAAAGAGGGGATAATCAACAGTGGAAATAAGATTGTAAAAAAAGGCAAAAAAATAGCTAAAAGAATGGGCTTTATGTAAAAAGAGATATTTTTGTTAAAATATCTCTTTAAAATTTATGCTTCTACTGTTTCTAATACTCTTGGTATATAATTGTCTTTTTTGCAATCTAATTTTTCGCCCTTTAGGCATTTTCCATGATGTTGGCAAGTTGTGCAAATTTTATTATGTTTTACTTTATTTGCCCAAATTTCTATTTCATAAAACTTATTTGCACATAATGGTCCAAACACAAATTGTCCTTCTTTATCTGTAAATGTGTGGGTTACAGGCTTTCTTTCTTCCTTTTTTCCATCTTTTTCAACTTCGATTAACTTTACAACTGCATCGGATACTGGTTCATCGTAGCAGTCTTTTATAACACCATAAATAACAGATCTATTATCTTCTGGTAAATGGATGTCTATATCATATTGTTTTCCAGCAGAAATAAATCCATCAATTCCAACAACAGGGCACGAATTTTTATCGTATTCCATTGTAAAAACCCCTTTCATAATTTATATAACAGCTAGCTGCTTAATATATATTATGAATTGTGTAGAATTATGTGATTTTTTGTAAAAAAATACCCATATGGTTTTTACATGGGTATTAGATATGTATACTTGGTACAGACTCAGGCAACATAAGCGGTTCGTCCGTTTTTATTTTTAGTTTTCTTCTAGAAAATATATTTGTTAATTTATATAAGAAGGCTCTAAATTTACTATAGTAATTTGAAAAATTAATAAGATTTACAGTGTAAACTAAATTATGATATGTTTTTTTACCATGTCTGTCATATAAAATTAAGAAGTTTTGAGTATTAATTAAATGTACAATATCCTGTTTCTGATATACGGATGGCACATATTTTCTATAGGCTTGGGGACCATATACGTTATATATTAAATTAAATTTTTCATAAGATTTCTTAAAAGTAACATGCGATTTAAATATTTTATTAAACATATATTCTTCATATTCAATTTCTGCTAATATGTCTCGAACATCACTTTGAATTTCGTATTTTAATATTTTATTCATAAAATCCTCTTCTTTTGTCATATTTTTTTTTATTATATCATATAAAAATTGTTTGTAAAATAGGATTGTAAATAAAATTGAAGATAAAAGGTAACAATTTAACAATTATGATGACAATAAATGTGGTAAAACAAGGTGAACTAAAGAAAAATGTAAAGAAGAGAAATTTTGAAGATAGCTGTAGAGTTCCAGTTGTTCATTTTTTGTTAGATTAATAATAAAAAAATTGGACATTATATAGTTAGGTGATTTTATGAAAATAATTAAAAAAATATGCATTATTGTTATTTGTTTTATTATATATTCATATGTTTGTAATATAACATTATTACCAAGTAATATTATAATTTTTCAAGGAGAAGATGTAAACTTAAAGACTATTGCAGGAATCAACGTCAGAAGAAATAGTAATATAAAATTAAAGTCTGTTCAAGCATCAAATAACATAAATACGAACGATTCCATATACTCATCTGCAGGAAGTTATGAAATAAATTTAGATTTATTTGGAACCATACCGGTAAAAGAAATAAATGTTAATGTAATAGAGCGTACGAAAGTTATACCTTGTGGAGACTTAATAGGTGTAAAAATGTATACAGAAGGAGCAATGGTTGTTGGCTTTTCCGAGATAGAGGGAGAAGATAAAAAAATTTATAAACCATACGCTCAATCAGGTATAATGGAAGGAGATACAATAATTGAAATTAATAATAAGAAGGTTTCTAATACAAATGATTTAGTTGAATTAGTTAATTCTTCTAATGGAAATAGAATTAATGTTAAATATTTAAGGGGAAGTGAAACTGTAGATACAACAATAGTACCAATAAAAAATGAACTTAGCGAGTATAAAATTGGTTTATGGGTTAGAGATGCTACCGCTGGTGTTGGAACATTAACTTTTATTGAACCTTCAACAAATAGTTTTGCAGCTCTAGGACATGGAATAGTAGATATTGATACTGGAGGAATATTTAATATTGCAAATGGTCAATTAGTTGGCAGTAATATGGTTTCCATAAAAAAAGGAAAAAAAAATGATCCTGGTGAAATACGAGGCGTTGTAAATTCTGCAGATGTAATTGGTGAAATATCTAAAAATACAAATTTTGGCGTATTTGGTAGTGTAGCAAATATAAATAGTTTCACAGTTGATTCAAATAAAGAGTATGAGGTGGCTCTAAGAAGTGAAATAGAAGAAGGTGAGGCAGAGCTGATTTGTGAATTAGAAAATAACGAAAAGAATTCGTATAAAATTAAAATTGAAAAATTATACACAAGTAATAATTATGATAATAAGAGCATGCTTATAAAAATAACAGATGAGAGATTAATAAATAAAACAGGCGGAATAATACAGGGAATGAGTGGATCTCCAATAATTCAAAATGGAAAGTTTATAGGAGCTGTAACAAATGTTCTAGTATCTGACCCAACAACAGGGTATGCTATATTTGGTGATTTGATGATAAAGCAAATGAAAATGACGAATTAAAGCAGTGTACGAAAGTACAGTGCTTTTTTTTGCAAAGTAATGTTGATATATTGAAATTTTATTATGTTTTTTATATAATGTGCAGGATAAAATTCATAATATTATGGAGATGAAAATGAAGAAGGAAACTTTAATTGAGATTGGTCTAGCAAACCTTGGTGGATTATTTTTAGCAATAGGATTATTTATGATTTTCATGAATGATTGGAACTTGCGCACACCTGGTATTGTGTCAACAGCTTTTGGGGTAGTGAATTTGATTGCTTTATTTCCAGTTCGAAAAAAATTTGATAAAGTAAAAATTAGCAGATGGAAGAGCACATTAGCAAGATTCATTATGATTGTTGCAGCCATAGCAATGGGATCTGGTGCTAGCCAAATGATTGCACAAAAAAATATGACTTTTGGTTTAGTTATATGGATATTGGGAATGATTTTTAGTACACTATCTTATCCTATACTAGAATACGTTAAGAAAGATAAAGAAAAAATCGCTAAAACAATTGTAGGAACTATAGGTTGTATTCTTTTATTTGTAGGAATGAATATGACTTTTATAGGACAGTGGAATTTAATATATAGCGGTACTATAGTTGGATTAGCAGGAGTAATTTTTGTAACGGTATTTGTATATATAAACAGGAAAGAGAACCAAGAATATTATTACATAAATATTAGGTTTATAGCATTAGTAATTATAGAAATTATAGGGGCATTTCTAACAGTTTTTGGAGTTGTAAAGGTAAGTAGTACAGATATTACAATTTTAGAATATCATAATACATTAATAATTGGCTTAATTGCATGTGCAATTGGTTTTATAATTAGTGCATTATCCATTCCAATGTATATTTTCTTTAGCTCAAATAATCCAGAAAAAAGAGGCATACAAATTTACTTAAAGAGTAAAGAGCATGCCTATTCTGCGAGAAATATTATACTAATGTTTTTTGTGTATGCACTATTAGGATGGATTGTTGAATTTTCATTTTATGGTGTTACAAATGGAATTTTTGTAAATAGAGGTTTTTTGCACCTGCCATTATTACCAATATATGGATTTGGTGCAGTTGTGGTAACAATTATATTTAGAAAAAATCAAGATAATGTATTTATAAAGAGCGCAATAATTGTTTCTATTCTAGAATATCTTACATCTGTTATTCTGGAAAAAATATATGGGTTTAGATGGTGGGATTATAGCAAGAATCCATGGAATATAAATGGCAGGATATGCTTATTAAATAGTTTGATGTTTGGGCTTGGAGGATATGCAATTGCTAAATTTATTTCTCCATATTTAAATATAAAATTGAATAAAAAGGGTCCAAAAAAAACATGGATTATTGATACAATATTACTAGTTACAATAGGTATAGATTTTATATATACTCTATTTAATTTGAATACAGGTTTTGGTATAACTACAACAGAGACGAAAAAAATAGATAATAGTGTGAATGAAATAGTATTTTTTGATGGAGGAGAATAAAATGGGAGAATATTTTTTATATTTATTATTTGCTGTAGTTATTGTGGCTATTTTAGCAGCAATAATCTATTTTCTTAACAATAAATTTACAAAAGAATTAAAAGAAGCTATGGCTAAAGTTTCAAAGGAAGATTTGGAAAGAATAAAAATGTCAAAAATAGAGCAGAGCACAGAGAATAATAAAGAATATACAACAGAAGGTATAGTACTTGAAGTTAAAAATGATAATAATGTTACTAAAGCAGATATATTGTTCTATAACAACTTTTTTGGTGGATATGAAGTAACAAAAAATGTTGTTTGTAAAAAACAAGTAAAAGTTGGTGATTTTGTAACGACAGTACATAAAAAAGATAAAGATATTGGAATGAAAAAAGTAAAGGAGATACTATAATATGGATTTTTCAAAGTATAATAATATTAATGAGACGTTAAATAAATTTGGAGGTATGAAGCAAACATTATTAAATAAAAATTTGTATGCTAATGCAATGCAAAGCTGGGAAAAATTATCTGAAGAAGATTTGAAGCAAATAGATGTAGAAATTAATAATGCAGTAGAATTAAAAAGTTACGCAAAAACATATAGAACTCTTGTAACAAAAAAAGCAATACTTGTATTTAATTTACGAACTTTTACTGCTATTCCGGTAAATGATATTTTATGGATTTATAATAGGGTTGTAGTTCAAAAAATGAATTTTATACCAATTAATAAAACTCATTATCTAACGATATTTACGAAAGATGGAGATTATATTTATATAGGTGAAAATCATACAGGTGGTTTTTCTAAAAAAATGCCGAACGATGAAGAAATGGCTAAAATTAAAAGCGTTCTTGATGGTGTTCGTAAAGGAATTGTTTATGGTGCAGATGAAGAAATGTACAGATTATGTACGCAAGATTTAGCAGCAGCCATTGAGAAGGTTGAAAATGCAAGTATGGAATAAATTTTTATAAAGGTAATAGATTAGAGCGGAGGAACATAATCCACAGAAAAATGTGTTTACAAAAATTACCAGATTATTTTTCTTATTTGTGCACATCCTAACAATAGAAAAAGCAATATGTTTTTTCTAAAGAATGTTTAATATAAACATAGGAGGTGAACAAATAATGTCAAACTCAAATAACTATAAGAAGGTTGTTCCTGAAGCTAAAGATGCTTTAAATAAGTTTAAATACGAAGTGGCTAGCGAAGTAGGTGTTAACTTAAAAGACGGATACAATGGTGATATATCAGCTAAAGATGCTGGTAAAATCGGTGGACAAATGGTTAGAAAATTGATTAAGCAAGCCGAAGACAACATGACAAAATAAGGTTGTTTATAAAAAAAGAAAACTTTTATATTCAATAAAAAACAACAAAATTTGGCGTAGATTAATAACTGCTACGAAGGTATGATTTAAATACTATAAGTGGCTAAAAATTATAAGAACAGGGATAAAATTCTTTAGTTTTATGTTTGCTATTATTGTGAATATAGGGCAGGGAGGATATCCCTGCTCTTATTTATATTGTAGGAAATTCCTATGGAATTCTTGACTATATTTGCTACTTTTAATAGAATAAGTGTATTACAAAAGAAAGTGGTGAATGATTCATGCAATGTAGAACTCATATTGCTTTTGGCATTGCTGTAAGCACAGCAATGGTACATACAGCAGATTTAAAAACTTTATTAATAACAGTCGCTGGTGCTACCATTGGTAGTGCTATTCCAGATTTGGATTCATATAATTCTGAATTTAGTCAAATTTTAAATAAAATAACAGCTGTTATAGTTTCAACAGTGATTATTTGCGCGGTTATCAGTTATGTATTTGGAATAGATATTATAGATAAAATAGTTCAGTTTAAAAATGCCACAAATATACTTATTGGTGCTCTTATATTTTTATTTGTATCAATATTAGGAAGTTATACCAAACATAGAACATTTATGCATTCTATTGTTTGTATGGGAATATATTATTTTGTTTTATCGACATTTCTTTCGCAGTCATTTACGATTCCATTTGTTGTTGGTATGCTTTCACATATGGTACTGGATTTACTTAACCATGTTGGGGTTGGCGTTTTATGTCCTTTGTCAGATAAAAGATTTTGTTTAGACCTATGTGATTCAGATGGATTAGTAAATAAAATTTTGTTTTATGTATCAGTATTTGGAGCAGCATATATGGTAACCTTTGTTGTTTAGAGCAAAACTTAAGGAAAATTAATATACTTGTATTAATACTTGATTAAAGCAAATATTTATGATAGAATAGTGCACATAATAAGGGAGCGATAATAAATGGAAAAATATTTGTTTATGTTTTTAGGAGTAATACTAGGCGTTGCAATTTCTTTATATATATATGGTGAAAAAAGAGAGCGTTATGCTAAAAGAATAAAAAGTGATAGAGAATACTTTTCAACTAAAAGATTAGATGAAGCATTAGATAAGGCTGTAAAAAGAATGCAACTTGAAATGAAAGCACTTGGAAGAAAGTTAACTGAAGAAGAAAAAAATGAAATAATATTTGGATTTCTTAGAGAGAGCAATGAATCAAATCAATAATTCACATAAAGAGAACTTGTAAAAGCAAATTATAAATGATATAATGGCAGAAATTTAATATAAAAAGTGTTGATTAGGACATGATTAAATAAATATTTATATATAGAGAGCTTGGGTTAGGTGAAAGCCAGGTTGTAAAGTTATTTAATTCCTACCTATGAATGAAATAGAAAACTATTTCCGGTGAAAAATCGTTAAAATAAAAAGATAAATAGAGGATGGTACCGTGTGCATGCACGCCTTAAGGTACTGTCTTTTTTTGTTTATAAAAATAGGAAAGTGAATGGTGATAAATATGAATATAATTAAAAATAGAGGATCGTTTAAGCCGAAAAGTAAGTAAAAAAGTTAATAAATTTAGTTTAGTAAAAAATATATAATTAATTTAAAGGAGATATTTATGGGGAAGAATAATAATAATGATTTTGTTAAAGAGATTACAAATATTGATGAGGATTTTGCTCAGTGGTATACGGATATAGTTAGAAAAGCTGAGCTTGCTGATTATACGGATACAAAGGGGTGTATTGCAATTCGTCCATATGGTTATGCAATATGGGAAAATATTCAAAATTATTTAGATTCAAAATTTAAAGAAACTGGAGTTAAGAATACATACTTTCCAGTACTAATTCCAGAGAGCTTACTACAAAAAGAAAAGGATCATATTGAGGGATTTGCACCAGAAGTTGCTTGGGTAACAGAAGCGGGGGGAGAAAAGCTAGACGAAAAGCTTTGTATTAGACCAACATCTGAAACAATTATTTCAACAATGTATTCTAAATGGCTAAATTCATGGAGAGATTTACCATTTGTATATAATCAATGGTGTAACGTTTTAAGATGGGAAAAAGAAACAAGACCATTTTTAAGATCAAGAGAATTTTTATGGCAAGAAGGTCATACAATTCATGAAACAGCTGAAGAAGCAAAAGCTAGAACACTTCAAATGCTTGATGTATATGCTGATATGGTTGAAAACTTTTTAGCAATTCCTGTTGTTAAAGGTATTAAAACTGAAACTGAGAAGTTCTCAGGTGCTGATGCAACATATACAATTGAAACTTTAATGCATGATGGAAAAGCACTTCAAACAGCAACATCTCATTATTTTGGTCAAAACTTCTCTAAACCATTTGAAATTAAATTTCAAAATAGAGAAGGGAAAGAAGAGTATGCTTATCAAACTTCTTGGGGATCTACAACAAGATTAATTGGTGCAATAATTATGGCACATGGAGATAACAGAGGTTTAAAACTTCCACCAAAGGTTGCTCCAATTCAAGCTGTTATTGTTCCTGTTGCAATGCATAAAGAAGGTGTTAAAGAAAGAGCTACAGAGCTCTTCAATGAATTAAAGAAAAAATACAGAATGGAACTTGATGATAGAGAGCAATATTCACCAGGATATAAATTTAATGATTGGGAAATGCGTGGTGTTCCTGTTAGAATTGAAATGGGACCAAGAGATATTGAAGCTGGTAAATGTATTGTTGTTAGACGTGATACAGCTGAAAAGATTGAGGTGTCACTTGATGAAATTTCTAGCAAATTACAAGAAATATTAGATGACATCCAAACAAATATGTACAATATGGTTAAAGAAAATACAGAAAAGAGAACATCTATAGCTAAAAATATGGATGAATTTGAAAAAATAATAAATGAAAACCAAGGATTTATTAAAGCAATGTGGTGTGGAGATGCTGAGTGTGAAGCTAAGATAAAAGATCGTACAGCAGCAAAATCTAGATGTATTCCAGAAGAGCAAGAAAAGATTTCTGACGTATGTGTATGCTGTGGTAAAAAGGCAGATACAATGGTTATCTGGGGTAGACAATATTAATCAAAAAAGACGTGCTCAGCACGTCTTTTTTGATTAAGTTATAATTTAGAAATAGATTAAATCTATAATTATTTTTTGTATAGGATTACTCATCAGCATCTATATCAAAAGAATATAGAGCCAATTTAATGAAATATTTTGGAGTAAGGGCTCTTGCTTCATCATAATACTTAAAGACGGAACTTAAGAGCCCTGCATCTGTATATTTGTTAATTGTATCAATTGTACTACGGATACTCCATTTTATTTTTTCATAAGGTAAATTATGTTTTAATCCAATTTTTTCATATATTTCTTGAAGATTTTGAAGTAATCTATGGTTTTCTGCTGCCATAATAATTGCTTCAATTAAATAATGCACTCCATTGGAATATAAATCAATTTTTAAATTTAAAAGCAACTTCTTAACATCTTGTGGTGTTAAAATTTTTTGTTGAACAGGCTTTATTTTATATAAAGCTCCCAAGATTTTTTCTTGTGTTATTGGTTTTTCAAGTACGCCTAATAATTGTGTGCTATCAAACAATAATGCATGTCGCTCTTCGGTTATCAAAATTACTTTGTGTCCAATGTTATTACTATATATAGATAGCTTTGAGAGCACATACAATACATTAATACTATCTACGGTGGTGTCTAAAATTAATAAATCTGGATTATTTTCTAAAAACTGTTGTATTGTTTCATCATTTGTATGAGCAATACCAACTACGTTGATATTGGAATCTGATAGAGCATAGCTCTTATAAATTTCCGTGTCTTTTTTACAACTCGAAATCATAATATCCATATTTTTATTCCTCCTGCGTAGAATCCTAGCAAAATTATATCACACTTTTGAAATTATGTCAACAAAAAGCAAAACGTGATAAGTGAGAACGAAAAAGTTAACATAGAAATACAACAATTCGCACTTTTTCGCATTTTCTGTGTAATTCTCAAAATTCATTGTAAAATATAATCGACCGAAAAAAAGAAAAGGAGGTTTATATTATGGGATATTTAGAAGTTGAAGACAAACGTACAAGAGATTACTTAAAAAATGAGATTGTTAACACTATAGTGAGATTTTCAGAAAATGAGAGAAATTATAATAATAGATTCGTCTCTTTAGACGAATCTGATAGCCGTTTTCCCAAAAATGAGATGGATGGATTGTCGTACAATGATGATTGCTCTGTCTCTTTTTTTGAAGCAACTTCTGATAACATACTTGATTCGTTAGAGAGTGCAGATTTAATTAACGCAATTAGTTATCTTGAAGATGACGAAATTGATATGATAACTAGATTGTATGTAAAAGAGCAAGATGAATTTGAAATTGCACTTGATAAAAAAATATCTGTAGCGGATATACGTTTAGAAAAAATGAGGATTCTTGATAAAATTAAGAAATATTATAGTGAAAGAAAAGTTATTTAAGAATAGGAGTGATATTTATGAATTTATATGTAAAACTATTAAAAGCAAAAGATGGAGATAATAAAGCTTTAGAGGATATTATAAAATCATACCAAATATTTACAAATATTCAAATGAGAAAATATGGAATTAAAGATATTGAAAGTTGTTATTCAGATGTTATGTGGACGATATATAACTGCGTAATGAATTACAAAATCATAAAAGATAATAAAAAATTATTAAAGATAGCTTAAGCGTAGGTAACTACGATTGCTATATAGATCCCCCTAATAAGAGACCATTGGAATAACAACCATTGGTCTTTTTTATGAGGTTGACAAGTAAAAAAATTTTTGATAATATGTAAAGACAAATTTATGTAGAAAGAAGTGATTAAAAAATGTTTATTAATATTAGAGAAGAGCAAATTAAATAATATTAGGTTATTGCAAAATAAATTTGAGTATTTGCTCTAACCTAATAAGAACAGGTAAAATCGCAAATTTCTATATACATAAGAACGGAAACAAAAGGCGGATTTTTAATCTGCCTTTTTTTGTACGTTTTACCTTAACTAAGGCTGATTTTATCAAATTAAAGGGAGGGAAAAGAGTGAAAAAAATACTATTTGAATTATATAAAAAATATAAATGGACATTTCTAATTGAAGTTATATTTTTAATTATAAATGTATATTTAGTTGCTATTCCATCTAGAATAGTTGGAAATATGATTGGGCTTTTATACAATATTGATGCTAATAAAACAGCAATTTTTATAGAAATGTTTAGGCTAGCAGTTGTATGTTTTGGATACATTGGAGTAAGAGTTATTTGGAAGAATATTGAGGTAAAAATGGAATTCTCTCTTTCAAAAGACTTAGCGGACAAATTGTTTGCTAAATTACTTAAATCAAAAATTGAGAGCATTGAAGAAATTAAAAATGGTAAGTTAATGGCTTTCTTTGTTAGCGATGCTAAAAGGGTTGCTAGAATATCAACAAGAATTCTTTCTACGATAGTAAGACTGGTATTTAACTTTATAATTATTGGAACTTTAATGACACAAGCTTCAAATATAAAACTTGCAATTGCTGCTCTCGTGCCTGTTGTTATCACGCTTGTAGTAATTTTCTTAATGAGAAATGTTGTTAGCGAAAGTTATAGAAAATCACAAGAAAGTTTTACATTATTATCTGAATTTGTACAAGAAAGTACAGATAGTATTAGAACAATGAAAGCTTTTGCAGGAGAAGATGTACAAATCAAGGAGTTTGAAAGAAAAAATAAAGAAGTAAGAAATAATAATTTAAAAGTAATAAAAAATCAAAGTTTAATGGATATTTTAATTTCTTTAGGTTTTGGAGTGTCATATGCGATTACATTGCTTTGGGGATCTAGCTTGGTAATTAAAGGTGAGATGTCGGTTGGAGATTTAGTAGCATTTACAGGATATTTAGGGGTTTTAGGTATGCCAGTATACTGGTTTCCGTGGTTATTAACTAGATTCAAAAAAATTAGAGTATCATCGGAAAGACTATCAGAGCTTATTAATTTACCAGAAGAAGATGTAGAAGTTTTAGACGAGAAGATCTATGAAAATTTGAATGGAAATATACAAATTAAAAATTTAACGTATAACTATCCAGGTTATATCGAACGAGTTTTAGAAAATATTACAGTTAATATTAAGCAAGGTGAATCTTTAGGGATAATTGGTGTTGTCGGAAGCGGAAAAACAACATTGATGAACTTGCTCTTGAAATTATATGATGTTGAAAGAGGTAAAATTTTTATAGATGGTGTTGATATTAACGATATACCAACAAAGAAAATAAGAGACAATATCTGCTATATAACGCAAGATAACTTTTTATTTTCGGCAAGTCTTAAAGAAAATATTAATTTATTCAAAGATGAATATAAAGATTCAGAAATTGAAGAGTCAACAAAAATGGCTATGATATACGAAGAAATTTCTGAAATGCAAGAAGGTATACATACAATTATAGGTGAAAAGGGAATTGATCTTTCAGGAGGTCAAAAGCAAAGAGTGGTTATTTCTAGAGCATTCTTAAACAATAGTAATATTGTTATTTTTGATGATACATTTTCGGCTTTAGATAATAGAACAGAACAACATGTTTTAAAAAATATAAAGAAATTAACTAAAGATAAGACATGTATAATTATTTCAAACAGAATATCAGATATAAGAGATTGCGATAAGATAATTGTTATGGAACAAGGAGCTATTGTTGAACAAGGAAATCATGAATCTCTACTAAAAAACCACCATAAGTATTATGAATTTTTCGAGAGTCAAGCTCATAAAACAGATTTTGCCGTATTAGAGTAACAATTAAAAAGAAAGGAGGAATATATGAAAACTAAAACTTTTAATAGATTTAAAGAAATGATAAAACCATACAAAAAGACAATTATTTTGGTTACAATGCTGGCTTTAGTTATTGACGTTTGCGAATTAGTTAAGCCGGTACTAGTTAAAGAAGTTATGGAGAAGTATTTACCAAACAATACTTTTGTTCAAAATGGAGTAAGCATCGCAATGATATTTACTGCGTACCTTGGCTTAGTAATATTTGGAAATATTATTGATTATCTTAATAGAATTATTACAAGTCGAATGGGTGAAAATGTTGTATACGAACTAAGAAGAAAATTATATAAATATGTAGAAAGAGCTAATATATCGTTTCACGATAAAACACCTTCAGGTAAACTTTTTGTAAGAGTCATTAATGATACAGAAGATGTGTATAGCTTATTCGATGAAGTTGTTACTACTTTGCCCAAAGATATTATGATAATAATTGGATTACTTTCAATTATGATTTATATAAGTGTAAAACTATCGTTAATAAATCTAATAATCGTACCAATATTACTAATATTTACTATAACTATAACAAAGGCTATGAATAAAATTTTTGCTAAATCGAAGGAAGTAAGAACAGTGCTTAATACATTTTTAGCAGAATCAATTTATGGAATAAAATTAATAAAAATATTTAATAGACAAAAAGAAAAACAAGAAGAATGCGAAAAATATACATTAGAGCATAAAAAGTCGGTAAAAGGTTTAGGTATTTTGTTTGGCATAATGCCTGCAGTAATGGAACTTATTCAAAATATTGGTACAATGTTAATTGTATTATTTTGTGCAAATAAGTGGTTTGGTATAATTTTAGACCCGAGTGTAATTTTTCTATTTATTACATATCTAAATAAAATATTTGAACCAATAAATCGTATAGTTGAGAATATGGAAATTGTTGAAGACGCAATGAGCTCTGTAGATAAAATATACGAAATTATAGAGCATGATGAATTTTTAGAAGATACAAAAACTGGAATAAAGCTTGAAAATATAAAAGGAAGAATAGAATTTAAAAATGTATGGTTTGCGTATGAAAAAGATAATTGGGTTTTAAAAGATGTAAGTTTTACAATTGAACCAGGAGAGAGCGTGGCTCTTGTTGGAAAAACTGGTTCAGGAAAAACAACGATTACAAATTTAATTAATAGATTTTATACTATACAAAAAGGTCAAATATTAATCGATGGAATTGACATATACGACATAAATATAAAGTCATTAAGAGAGAGTATTGGTACAATTCTACAAGATCCATTTATATTCTCTAAATCAATAAAGGATAATATTAAGCTATATTCAGATATTTCAGATGAAACAATAGAAAATGCTGTAAACATGGCCTCGACAAATGATTTTATAAATTCATTAAACCATGGCATAGAAGAAATTGCCCCCGAAAGAGGCAGCTCTTATTCAGCAGGACAAAAGCAATTAATTGCTTTTTCAAGAATATTTGCTAAGAACCCAGCAATATTTGTGTTAGATGAAGCAACGGCTAATATAGATACAAAAACGGAAGGCTATATTCAAAAGTCAATTGATAAGATATCCGCAGATAGAACATCTATATTTATCGCACACAGATTAGCTACTATTGTCAATGTGGATAAAATTTTAGTGTTAAACAAGGGGAAAATTATAGAGCAAGGAAATCATAAATCGTTAATTGAATCTGATGGATACTATGCAAAACTATATAATGCATATTACAATAGTTTGATATAAATTTTGTTTAAATTAGCTTGATAGAAGAATATATCGTTTATAAACCCTTGCTTGTCGCAATCAAAATAGATTGCTCCATCCGCCCATCGCTGTTGCTTCGGTTGATCGCTGCGCTGGTATTAGAAATGATATATTTTTCTATCAAGCTTTTAATGAAGCTTAAATATACAAACATTATATCGAAATTTACTAAAAATATTGAAAATTTAAGCCATAACGTATATAATAGACTCAGCATATTTTATGCAGGAGGAGAATTAATAATGAGCAATGATATTAATACTAGAGAATCAATTGTAAGAATAAAAGTAATCGGAGCTGGTGGTGGAGGAACTAATGCTGTAAATAGGATGATAACTGATGAAGTAGAACATGTAGATTTTATAGCTATCGATACAAATGCAGTTTCAGCTTCAAAATCAAAAGCACCATGCATAATTCAGATTGGAGAGAACGAAGCACAAGGCATTGGAGCAGGAGCAAGCCCAGAAGTTGGAAAAAAATCGGCAGAGGAGAATATAGAAGATATTAAATCACAATTAATTAATACGGACTTGTTATTTTTAACAGCTGGAATGGGTGGAGGTACTGGAACGGGTGCTTTACCTGTTATTGCAGAAGTAGCTCGAGAAATGGGAATTTTAACAATAGGTGTAGTAACAAAACCATTTAAATTTGAAGGAAAAACAAGACTAAATAATGCAGAAGAAGGAATAAGAAAATTAAAGGAACAGGTTAATTCTTTAATAGTTGTAGATAATGATAAATTATTGAAAATGACAAAAGAAGAAATTACTGTGCTAAATGCATTCAGACAAGCAGATAATATTTTAAAACAAGGTATAGTGGGGATAACAGATATATTAACAACAGCAGGAGAGATTAATATAGATTTTGCAGATATATCTACAATTCTAAATATAAAAGGTCAAGCATATATGGGGATTGGAAGTGCTTCTGGAAATGATGCTTTGATTGTTGCAACTCATAAAGCTATAGAAAATCCACTAACGACGGTTAGAATAAATGGAGCAAAGGGAGTTATATTTAATGTACAAGGAAGCAGGGAATTATCTCTAACAGAGATAAATAGTAGTGTTTCTATAATTAATGATATTGTGGATGATGATGCAAATATTATATTCGGAACAGTAATCAACGATGAGTTGGAAGACCAAGTAATTGTAACGGTTATTGCAACAGGTGTTAGCGACGAAGACAAAAGATAAAAATAATAAATTAAAAAGGAATTGTTATGGTATATAAAAGAAAACCTATTTTAGGAAAGATAATTAAATTTATAATATTATTGGCAGTTATATTGTTTGTTGTTGCGTGCTATAAAGTAGATTTCTTAAAAAACAATAAATACGTTATCATAGCGAAACAAAAAATAAATAGTACGATTGATTTAATAACAAATAAAGCAGAAGATAGTTTTGCTGCACTTGTAGAAAGCTATGAGCCTGATGAATTTGATGAATCAATTTATGAAGTATCAGATTCACAGAACAGATATTATTACAATCAATTAGATGAAAATTCAAAAATTATTTATGCAGAAATTTTGAATAATTTAGATAGAATTAAAGATGGAGAAGATAATATTAAAATATCTTCAAAATTATCTTCATTAGCAGATTCAGACGACATGAATAGTGCTCTTATGACAACATTTCAAAATGCTTGGGATGCATTTAGAAATGATAACGTTGATGTATTTTATATAGATGGAACGAAGATGTGTTTAGTTACAAAAACAATAAAACGAGGTAGTCAAGTAAAATATGAATTTTATATCAGTAGAGGAAAGAATGCAAATTACTTTATTGATGGATTTTATTCAAGAGCACAAGTAGAAACTGCAGAGCAATTTGTTAAGGAGAAGGAGGACGAAATTCTAAATAGCATTACAGACAAAAACGATTATTACAAAATAATGCATGCACATAATTGGATTGTAGATAATGTGTCATATAATATGGATGATTCAAATAATAATGCAAATTTATATGGTGCTCTTCATGATAAAAAAGTTGTATGTGAAGGTTATGCCAGATTATTTAAATCGTTGATGGATAAAATGAATATTCCATGTGTGTTTGTTTCTGGTGTAGGAATGACTGAAGGAAGTAGTGAGGATCATGCTTGGAATTATGTGTTCCTAAAGGGAAATTGGTATGCAGTTGATGTTACATGGGATGATCCAATAATAATTGGAAATGGATCAGTTTCTCAAGATATAAAGTATAGATATTTCTTGAAAGGATCAGAAGATTTTTCAGATAGTCACCACGAGGATGGTAAGCTTGTTGAAAATGGAATGAAATTTGAGTATCCTGAAATTTCTAGTGACAATTATATAAAGGAAAATACCTAAGAAAAAATGAAGTGAACCCAAATTATTAGACAAATGTTTAATAATCTGGGTTCATTTTTTATATTATAGGAAAGTTCGAAGAACTTTCCTATAATATAAAGGCTTCGCCAACATTGCACACAAAATTTGCGTGGCAAATTTTGGCGCACAAACAATTACGCGGACATTTGCATTAAATTTTGTCTTTTGCAATTATCATAATGTCCGCTATTGTTCTTTGAAGTTTAACTTCTCCATTTTTAAAATTCATTTGATTGTTCAGGTTTATCTATCAACATTTGAGCTAAGTTAGTTATTGTACCGGCTCCTACAGTTAAAACGATGTCGTTATTTATTGTATGTGATCGTATATATCTAGCTATTTCGTCGAAGTCAGACATATAGGTAGCTTTTCTACCAATTTTTTGTATTTCTGTTACTAAATCTTGAGCGGAGATATCAAAATTGTTCTTTTCCCTTGCCGCATATATATCTGTAATAATAATATTATCAAAAGGTGATAATGCTTTTGCAAAATCATGTAACAAATTTTTAGTTCTACTATATGTGTGAGGTTGAAAAATAACCCATGCATTGTTGTGAACTTTTCTTTTCGTTGCTTCGGCTAATGCTTGTATTTCTGTTGGGTGGTGTGCATAATCATCAAATACACTAACGTTTTTATTTATTGTTCCCACAAATTCGTAACGTCTGTGTGCACCAGTGAATTTCTTAAGTGCAGTAGTTATAACTTGCTTATCTAATCCGTATGTATGACATGTTGCAATGCAAGCTAGTGCATTATATACATTGTGTTTACCTGGTATAGATAATGAAATAGTTTTATAAAAATTATTATTAAAGTAAACATCAAATGTTGGGAAACCATTTGAATTAAATGAAATATTGCGAGCAATAAAGTTTGCATTATTTGTTGTTAAACCAAATGTTACAATTCTTGAGTCTGCACATTTCGATAAGGTTGCACAATGAGGATCATCACTGTTTACAACAAGCAATCCTTCTTCAGGTAATAATTTTACATATTTTTCAAAAGAGGTAATAATGTTTTCTACGGTTCCAAAGTAATCTAAATGATCGTTATCAATGTTTAAAATAACTTCTGTTTTTGGATAAAAACTTAAAAAACTTTCAACGTACTCACAAGCTTCTAAAACAAAATATTCGCTGTTACCAATTCGAGAATTTCCACCCATCTGTCTTATGATAGCTCCAACCTGAACTGAAGGATCAAGTCCAGCCTCTATAAAGCATAAAGCTATCATTGAAGTGGTAGTTGTTTTACCATGAGTACCAGATATACAAATTGTATCTTCAAAAGCCTTTGTTATTTCTCCTAGAAAATCTGCTCTTTCTACGATAGGAATGTTCAAAGACTTTGCTTGAAGTAATTCTGGGTCGTCTTCACGCATTGCAGCAGTATATACGACAAGGCTTGCTTTTGAAACATTATCAAAATCGTATCCAATTGTAACTGGTATACCTTTTGCTATTAATTTATCTGTAAGTTCAGATTGATTATCATCTGAACCTGTAACATGAAAGCCCCAATGTTTAAGCATTTCAGCAATACCGCTCATGCTAGTTCCGCCGATACCTCTCATGTGTATATTTCTAAATAGTCTTAATTGATTTAAATTTGCCAATTTAATACACGCTCCTTTGTATTGATTTATACATTAAACAGGTTTATTATATAAAATTTATTGTGATTTTTCAATATTAAACAGCCAATAATCGTAAATCTTTATAACAAAAACAGACTTTTTTTTGAAAATAAAAAATAAAAATGCAAAAAAAGAAGGAAAAAAATTATTTATGGAGAATAATATAATTGTACATATGAAAAGATAAATGTACAAAAAATTAAAAACTTTGGAAGGCGGTGCTCAAATGCAAATAACAAATGTACGTTTAAACAAGACTTTAAACACAGAAAGTAAGATGAAGGCAGTAGCTTCAGTAACATTCGATAATGAATTCGTAGTTCATGGAATTAAGATTATTGATAGCCCAAAAGGATTATTTATTGCTATGCCTAGTAGAGAAAAGGCTAATGGAGAGCATAAAGATATTGCTCACCCAATTAACCAAGAAACTAGACAAAAAATCCAAGATGCTATTTTTAAAGAGTATGAAGCAGTACAAGCTGAGCCAGATTCAGCAGAAGCTGCAACAGAAGAATAAAAAAATGAAAAAGAAGCAGTTTATTGCTTCTTTTTTTGTTATATAAAAATACAAATTATTAGCTCTGTTAATAAAATTAGGGAATATGTATGAATAATATAGGTAAAATAAATGATGCAAATTTATATATTTTTTTAGTGCAGAATTTTTTTGAGTAATATGTGTATGTTTCTTCCAATGCACTATATTTATCAACTAATGTTAAAATATATGATTCAATATATTTTGGTGGAATAGGGGTTACAGGCCACATATGTTTTAAAATTATATCTTTTTCCTTTTTATTAAAATTAAATATGTTTGATGCTTTCTCATATGAAGTTCTCGCATGAGTAAAAGCGTGAAGTCCTTCTCTTCCGGGTTGACGAACTCTCCAATTATATAAAAATAAATCATGAACAAACGCAGCTCTAGCCATAGATTTAGTATCTAAATGTAATTTTTTACAAATACAATAACAATAGTAGGCAACAGATAGGCAGTGATCATAGCAACTAGTGTCACAATGTTGTCTATATTTTTTCATTTCTTGAACAGCTGGATGTTTATCCATATCAGAAATGATGCTATAAAATTCTTTAAAGTTTTTAGAATTATAGTTCATATAATCTCCTTATAAATAGTTATATGATATATTATAGCTCTTTAAAAAATGATATGCAACAAAGGTAAGAGCGTATAAGTATAAAACAGAAGCACCGCAACGTATAAAACGTGCGGTGTCTGTTTGCTTGGAGAAAACT
The DNA here is from genome assembly GCA_017404545.1 of Clostridia bacterium. GTDB lineage: Bacteria > Bacillota > Clostridia > TANB77 > CAG-508 > CAG-492. The sequence continues at coordinate 403,031 of JAFRCC010000018.1, read as the reverse complement.
CGCTTTAGAGCGTGATGATGCCTTCCATTGTTTCTGAAGATACATCTTTGTTCGGGAAGAACACATAATCTGGTTCAATATGGTTAACCGGAAAATTTTTGTGTTTGAATCCCAAGATTCTCTTCAGATAATGGTATTCTGTTTCAGTCGGATAGTATTTTGCTACAAGCATGTGACTGGCGTCACGGGGAAGAATTACGACGTAATCGTATCTGAAATCGTAGTACCAGAGACCTCTCACAGAATCGCTTTCATGAAGAAATTCATTTGAGTAGAGTGAAAGGCTGCAGGAATAATTCTTCCAGATACTTGTCTCAGATTTGTAGTCGGGACCACGGTCGGGAAGCTGCATATAATCCTTCCACGAAAGGCCCGTGCTGTGAATCATTTTCTTCGCCTTCTTAGCAACATCCACTACCTCTTCCAGAGTTCTTGTTCTCTGCATAACGTCCTTGTAGGTTACCCAGAGTACAGGTTCTGCGAGGGGGATTCTGCTGAAGGTTACGCCATCTACGACAATCCGCTCAGCAGTTCCGGATGCGAGATTGATTTCGAGTGCTTTTTCAATGAGTGTTTTCATAAAGATCCTCCAATCTTTAGTCGGGTCCTTGCTCTTTTGGGAGCTTGGACGATGGTGTGTACGTACCGCATTTAACGGCATAAACTTATTATAACATATTATGGAAAAAAATCAATTATGTTAATCAAAAAAAGTAATTTTTCCTTATTTTATGTATTACTGCATTCAACTGTATTTTATTTTTTTTTTCTTTTGTATATCTATCTCCAAAACTTTAAGGTAAAATTACTGTCAATGCATTGCTTATGAATTTTGCAGTACAAAACCCCGCGTCATATTGGAGACGCGGGGCCCTGTTTGGGGATTTCGTTCGGATTAGAATTTTTCTTTCAGCGTGATGATGCCATGCTTTGTCTTTATATCCCAGTTGTCTACGTCCAGGAAAAATACGCTGTCGGGTCTGATGTCGTTTACATAGTCATGACGCATATAGCGCAGTTCTCTGAGGTATTTTACATCTTCTCTCGAAGGAAAATACTCAGCAATAAGCATATGCGATGCATTGGACGGGTAGATTGCCATGTAGTCGGCCGGGTCATAGTCATCGGAGATAGACCAGATGCCGTTACATTTCGGTTCATTGCGAAAAACATCAGACATGCATACCAAAACGCTATTGCATTTACTCCAGATTTCACCGTGGACATTGCTGTGGAATGGGTCGCTAGGACTATACTGGCTCTCGACTTCATGCCATGTAAGACCACTTTCTGCCAGAAACTTACGAGCAAGTTCAGCCTTTTCCTTAGCCTCTTCAAGACTTTTGAGAGGACCTCTCCAGTCTCCAGAAACTTCGAGAACGGGCATGTTAGGCAAAAGCGGAAGTCTGCTGAAGGTTACACCATCGATGGTAATCCGTTCTGCAAAGCCTGCGCAAATGTTGGCTTCAAGAGCCTTTTCAATTGTCGATTTCATAAGAAATCCTCCTTTTCTGTTGTGTGTCAAATCCATATAAGTAGTCATTTGTATGAACTACTGCTAGGAAAATGACTATTGTGGGTACTTCGCCGCATATTAACGACGTTGGTTTATTATACCATATAATTACAAAAATGCAATTATGTAAAGCAAGAAATCCTATGTTATATAAAATTAACATAGGATTTCTATTAGTTATTTAAATAAGAATGAGTCAACACATTCCCAAGCTTTTTCTGTGTAGATTTTTCTTTCTGCAGAGAAAGGGATAAAGGTAAAGTCTTTTATTGGGTTTAATATTGATTGAATTGAATCTACGGCGTTATCAACCTTAGTTACAGCAATTTTGTCAGCTTTACTAGCAATTACTATAAATGGGAGACCAGACCTAATAATATAATCATACATCATTTTATCGTTAGCTCCTGGTTCATGTCTAATATCAATTAGGAGAATAATTAATGCGATATTTTTTCTAACATGCAAATATTCATCTATAAAACCATTTACCTTAGCTTGCTCCACCTTAGACATTTTACTATAACCATATCCAGGTAAATCAACGAAGTAGAATTTATTATCCATATTATAAAAATTAATTTGTCTTGTTTTTCCTGGTTCACTACTTGTTCTAGCGAGTTTTTTTCTATTAATCATTGTGTTGATAAAGGAAGATTTACCAACATTTGATTTACCAACTAAAACTACTTCCGGTAATCCATTAGAAGGGTATTGCTTAGGGCTGACAGCCGAAATTTCAAATTTGGGATTTTTTATTAACATATTTCCTCCTTAAATTTGGGGACGGACTCAAAAATTAAAGTTTACTTAAATATTTTATTATACACTTAAATAAATGAGTCCGTCCCTATTATTTAACTGGGACTATTTTTTCTAGTCCACCCATATATGGTCTTAATACTTCTGGTACTGTAACAGATCCATCTTCATTGTAATTGTTTTCTATAACTGCTATTAATCCTCTTGGTGTTGCAACAACAGTATTATTTAATGTATGAGGGAAGTAGTTACCTTTTTCTCCTTTAACACGAATTCCAAGTCTTCTTGCTTGTGCATCACCTAATGTAGAGCAGCTTCCAACTTCAAAGAATTTTTGTTGTCTTGGGCTCCATGCTTCAACATCACAAGATTTTACTTTTAAATCTGCCATATCTCCAGAGCAACAGTCAAGTTGTCTTACTGGAACATTCCAGCTTCTAAATAAATCAACAGTTAATTTCCACATTTTTTCATACCAATTCATTGAATCTTCTGGTTCACAGATAACGATCATTTCTTGTTTTTCAAATTGGTGAACTCTGTATAATCCTCTTTCTTCAAGTCCATGAGATCCAATTTCTTTTCTAAAACATGGTGAATAAGATGTCATTGTGATAGGTAATTCATCTTTTTTTACAATTTGATCTATAAATTTACCAATCATAGAATGTTCAGATGTTCCAATTAGATATAAATCTTCATTTTCGATTTTATACATCATTGCATCCATTTCCTCAAAGCTCATAACTCCAGTAACAACGTTGCTACGAATCATGAATGGGGGAATAGCGTATGTAAAGCCATTCTGTATCATATAATCTCTTGCATATGCAAGCATTGCTTCATGTAATCTTGCAACATCACCAATTAAGTAATAGAATCCAACACCACTTGTACGTCCAGCAGAATCTTTATCTAATCCATTAAATCTGTCAATTATATCTGCATGATGAGGTATCTCGTATGATGGAACAACTGCTTCACCAAATCTTTGAACTTCAACATTTTCGCTATCATCTTTTCCTATTGGAACAGATGGGTCGATTATGTTTGGAATTTTCATCATTCTAACTTTAATTGACTCCGCATATTCAGCTTCTAATTTCTCGTTTTCTACAAGCTCTTCATTAATTTTTTGAACTTCAGCTTTTATTTTCTCGGCTTCATCTTTTTTTCCTTGTTTCATTAAGTTACCAACTTCATTACTTAGAGATTTTCTTTGAGCCCTTAAATTATCTCCATTTTGCATGGCTTGTCTGTTTTTTACATCAAGCTCAATAACCTCGTCAACTAATACTAATTTTTCGTCTTGAAATTTGTTTTTGATATTTTGTTTTACAACATCTGGATTTTCTCTTAAAAATTTAATGTCTATCATACTGATTCCTCCTTTTATTTTTGTGGCACATAAAACAAAAACGTCCTTATGTTAAACATAAGGACGATATATCTTCGCGGTGCCACCTTAATTTATACTTAAATATAGAGAACTATACATAAAGTACAACTTAGCAATACCTATAACCTGGCATTAATCGGTTTAATTTTCATTAAATGTATAAAAGAGTAGATTTCATAAACTATTTTAAACTATTTTCACCAACCATAGTCTCTCTACATAAAATAAATTTAATACTTATCTCTTAAACAAATATTACAATCAGCATAATATCACATTTGAAACAGAATATCAAGAGAAAATTAAGAAAAATGACGGTAATTATAAATAAATCAACAAAAAGAAAAAATAAATATTTACTTTTTGCTGCAACTGATTTAAAATTCGATATAGGAAAGCAAATAAAAAATACTTATGAAAAAATAGGAGGATTCAAAATTATGATGAGAAACAAAGGAAAAATTTTTAAACTAGTTGCAGTAACACTTATTATTGCAATATTGTCTACGATTATAACTATTCCATCTTATGCAGCAACGACAATAGTGCCTGTAATTTCAGGATATAGTTCAAGTTATACATACACAGGAAGTAGTATCCAACCAGAAATTACAGTTAGTGCCGAGGTAGGCGGAGAAACTGTAACTTTAGTAGAAGAAAAAGATTATACTATTACGTACGGAAATAATACTAATGTAAGTGAAGGTGGTTCAATTACAATAAAACCCGTATCGTCAAGTAAGTATACTTTTAATGAAAAAACAGAGCACTTTACAATAGAGCCAAAAGATATAAATAGTGGGAAATATCCCATGCTTCCATACTCTGTGTACTACACAGGCAGTCCGTTGGAACCTGATGTGGAATTAGCTGTCGATTTAGGTGCTACAAAATTAACAAAAGGTGTAGATTACGATGTTGAGTTTACAAATAATGATGGACAAGCAGGAGAGCTAATATATGTTAAATTTATTGGAAAAGGGAATTATACTGGAACAGTAGATAAAGTGGGGGGCGAAGACCTTACTATTAAAATTGTTTCGAAAACAAACAATAGCAGAGAGTATAATATACAGGATAAAGTTGTTAAATATAGTACAAGCACTAGCAATATGACCTTTTCTGATACAAGTCTAGAAGTCGAGTCTAGTAACCCTGATGTAGTATCTGTTACTAAATTAGCAGAGAGTGAATTAGGGTCTTCCGAAATGCATAGTGGATTTAAGATGACTGTAAACGACGTAGGTACAGCTATAATTTCTGTTAAGTTTCCAGAAACAGATTATTATCCAGAAGAGTCATTTTATTTTAATTTTACAGTAACACCAATACCTTTAACTTTATCGGGTAATATAAAAATATCTGATAAAGAGTACGATGGAACCAAAAAAGCAAAGGTAACAGGTTCGTTTCAAATTAGTGGCTTCAAAGGTGGAGAAGGCGATGGTTACTACAAAGAAGGAACTGATTATAACTTCTTGGCTGAATTTGAAGATGCAAATGTTGGAAACAATAAAAAAGTAACTGTAAAAATTAACCCAATTAGCGAAGAAATGAAGAGAAGATATTATGGTGAGGAATATATTACAACCGGAAATATTATACCGTCTAGTATAACACCATCTTCAGATTTAGCGGATGCGAATATTACTTTAAATCCATCAACATACGAATATGACGGCACAGAAAAAAAACCTTCAGTAAGTGTAGAATTAAATGATACAGAATTAACAGAAGGAACAGATTATGAAGTAACATATTCAAACAATGTTAATGCAGGTTCAGCTGTAGCAACAATAGAAGGTATTGGAAATTATACTGGAACCGTTACAAAAGAATATACGATTACAGCTAAAAATGTAACTCCAACAATTGCTGACATAGCAGCAGAAACATATAATGGAGAGAAAAAAGAGCCTACATTAACGGTTACAGCAGATACTACTACATTAAGAGAGGAAACAGATTATACTGTATCGTACGATAATAATATAAATGCTGGAACAGCTACAGCAACAATAAAACCAGTGGACGGTAGCAATTATACATTCAGTCCAGTTAGTAAGGATTTTACAATTAATAAAAGCAAATTAAAACAAAGTGATGTTTCTGTATCTTTGGAATATGATACGACAGTATACGATGGAACTGAAAAAAGACCAAAAGTAACTGTAAAAGTATTTAACAAAGAAGTTGATTCAAGTAAATATACAGTAGCATATACAGATAACACAGATATAGGAATTGCAACGGTAACAATTGAGGTTAAATCGGATGAAAACTCTGAGGGAGTATCAGTACCAAAAACATTTGAAATAACAGACAAACAAGTACTTACAATAGGTGGAATAAACGATAATCAAAGAATTACATATACAGGAAGTAAAGTTAATATAGGAACGCCAACGGTATCACCTGCAAATAGTGGTGTTAAAGCAAGTGATTTAACGTTAAAATGGTATGGTAGTGATGGAACAACAGAAATAGTGCAACCAACAGATGTAGGAACATATTATGCAGAATATAGTTATGAAAATAATACATACAAAGGATATCTGAAGGTATCATTTGAAATAACTCAAGCAGAATCGGGAAATCCTATAGAAAGTTCACAAAGTTTATCTGGAAATGAGGGAGACAAGTTATCAACAATAACATTATCAACAAGGGGTCTTGAGTGGAATAATCCAGATGAAGAGCTTAAAGGAGGAAGTAACAGATATTCTGCGACATACACAAAGAATGGTGATACAAAAAATTATAAAACAGCGAACATTTCATTAACAGTATATGGGAAAAAATTAGTAGATGTAAATACAAGTGTAGATGGAATGGGAGGAACAATAAGTGATTCTCAGAAAAAAGTAAGAGAAGGTGAAGTGGTAACAATAACATTCCATCCAGATGAATATTATGAGATAGACTACGTTACTGTTGATGGTGAAAAAGTTAGTGTAGAAAATAATAAATTAAATGTTCTTACAAGAAATTCAGATATGAATGTTGTTGTAAAATATAAGCTTATACAATATAAAATTACAATAACAGGAGATAACGTAGACTCAGATGGAATAATATATGTGGATTATAATTCAGGAACAGATGTAACTATAAAACCTAAAGTAGGGTATAGATTAGTAAGTGTAAAAGTTAATGATGTTGAAATGCTAGAAAAACTAAAAGATGGAGTGTTATCGTTAGCTGATATTACAGCAGATACATCCATTGTAGTTACGGCAGAAAAAATAGTATATGAATACACGTATGGAGCAAAACAAGTATATACAATTGGTGAATCTTCGACAGCAACATTTATACTAAATGCAGATTATTCTTTATTAAAGGATGTTTATGTAGATGGAGATTTAGTAGATAAATCTAACTACACTTCGCAATCGGGTAGTACAGTAATTAATTTTACAAAAGAATATATGTCGAGTTTATCTACAAGAGAGCACACTTTAAAAGTTACTTTTACAGATGGAGCAGAATCTGAAACTACATTTACAGTAGCTAGTGCAAATAGTGATTCAGGTAAGAGCGATAATGGTAATGGTGGAAATAGTAATGGCGGTAGCAATAGCGAAGAAGGCAGCAATAAATCTACTGTAAGCAAGGCAATTTCAAATTTTAGTGCAAAAACCGGTGATAATGTACTAATATACATTGCGATACTTGCAATTGCATTAGCAGTTATAATAAAGATTAATAGTAAGAGAAAAAAAGTAACAAGAAAGGCTTCTAAAAAGAAATAACAAGTTAGACTAGCTTTATAAGCTAGTCTAGTTTTATATAAAAGGAGAATTATGTATGGCAGTAAATAGCAAAAGTAAAAAAATAAAAGAACAAGGAACACCTGCAATTGTGATAATTTTAATTATTGTTGCAATTGTATTAATAGTGATAGCAGTAAGCAAAAGAGGTGTAGACACAACTAATAACAATAATAATAGCTCTAAAGAGGTAGAAAATATTGCATCATCTGAGAATATTATAAATAACCAAAATTATGATGAAGAGAGCGGAATAATTACAATAGAGCTTAAGGCCCATTATGAAAATATGAATAGTATTATTGTTACAAACAGCGACATTGAAAAAATTAAAAATGGTGATGCTCAATTTTCAAAATCTTTAAAAGAATTGTTGGAGGATAAAGGAATGTCAAGTTCACAAAAATACAACATAAAAAATAGTATCGAAAAAAAAATAGTTGACGAAAATACAACTGTAAAAGAATACTATGCGAAAATAACTGGTTTTAATACAGTAGATGAGTTTGTGAAGTTTTGTGAAGAAAATTTTCAGAGAATAAAAACAGAGAATGAAGGACAAGAATAGTATTTTATAAATAAAAAGTGTTGAAATTAAATATTATATGCTATACAATATTGTTAGATTGTAAAATGTGGATTTTTATACAAAAGAAAAAATGGGGGATTATATATGGATTTCGAGGATTACAAAACAAAAATTCAGAAAGTATCTAACTTATTGGAGAATGCAAAATATCCAGAAGATGTATTAAATAGTAAAGAAATAAATTGGGAAAATGATTTTCAATATTTATGTATGAACAGCAATATAAATAACGATTTAGTTAATGAAGTAATTGCTAAACTTGCTCAAGATGGAAAAAGAAATCTTATAGAAAATAACGTTAAAAATATTTCTGTAGGTATGTGGAAAGATTTGTTTAATAAGAATAAAATTATAAAAGAAATATTTACAAAAAATTTTTCTGTAATAATTGATAATACGGGAATAATGACTTACAGAGAAATAGAAAACTTTGTTAATGATGTAGATACTCAAAATATAATATATCAAGAATTAGATGGAATTGTTAAAAAATTATGTACATATGATAGAGCATCATTAATTTCGTGTATACGCACAAAAGAAAATGGTATTGAAACTTTAAGAAAAAATTTGGAGATATTTTTTCAAAAAGGTGAGTACGATATATCTACTACATATTCAAAAATTCTCGTTGAATTAAGCGATATTCCTGAGATATCGCAAGTAGAAATACTAGAAGCCTGTAGTAAGTATTTGGGAGAAATGCTTGATAGAGAAACAGCCATAGATAATGAAACTAATGTATTACTTAATTGGATATATGATTCAATGGAAGAGTCTCATATGTATCCTGAACAGAGGGCCGCATTACAGAAGGATATTGACAAAGCAATAATGGAAAATTTTGAAAGTATACTAGATAAAGCTAACTATGATAAAGAGACTATAAAAGTTTTAAAATTATTTCCATGTACACATGAAAAATTTGAAAATGAAAGAAATATGTTTATAGAAAATTCTAGTAAGCTTATTCATATGACAAAGATATATGATTTAGACTACGAAAAAGAAAATAAAAAACAAGAAGAATTGAAATACGTGTCTAATTCGTTAAACTGTGATAAAGATGTAAATAATGTAGTTAGTACGAATGAAAGTAGTTATAATGGAATTGTTGAAGAGGAACAAGCAACACAAGATAACAATTATATTAATAAAGATTTCGAAACAGGAACACGAGATTTTATAGATGTAATTAAATCTGAAATGGAAACGATAAATCATTACAACAATTTGGTTACGCAGGGCGAAAACAAGAATACGAACGCAGAAGATATAATAGATGTATTAATAAAAAGCAATTTATATGAGACAGATCATATAATAGATAAGGTGATAAAAAGAGATAAAGCAGACGATTTTGAAATTCAAGTTAATAGTGGCATTGTAGAATCAAATGATATGCAAAATACACATGGATTTGAATCTAGCATAAATATGGACTTCGGAACAGAAGGAAAAGTAGAAATGGCTACTATAAATGCTGCAGAAAAGCAAAAAAATGAGGTAAATGATGGCACAATTATAAATGATGAAGCTGTGGGGAAGAATTATTCAGTAACAGATGACACACAAAACTATAATTTTTCAAGAAGTGTTAAAGATAATGAAGCTTTAGCTAATGAAACACGATTTAATAAGATTTTCAGAGCTATAAGAGGTTTTTTCAAGAAAATAAAAAATGTTATATCAAAGTATAAAACTGACAAAATTGGAGAATAATTTTGAATAAGATGAAAATTTTAGAAAAAAATATAATATCTGAAAGAGGTATTATATTTTTTTTACTTATCTGAAAAGCAACAAAAAAGTGCATACTTTGTATGCACTTTGAAAATTATCTCTTGCTGAATTGTGGAGCTTTTCTAGCTTTCTTAAGACCATATTTCTTTCTTTCTTTCATACGAGAATCTCTTGTTAAGAATCCGTTTGATTTTAAAGTTGGTCTGAAATCTTCTGAATTTGCTTCTAATAAAGCTCTTGAAATACCATGACGGATAGCTCCAGCTTGACCTGTGAAACCTCCACCTTTTACTGTACAGATAACATCGTATTTTGTTTCTGTTTCGGTAACTGATAATGGTTGCTTTACGATATATTTTAAAGTATCAGCTCCAAAATATTCATCTAGATCTTTTCCATTTATTGTAATTTTTCCATTTCCATCTACTAATCTAACTCTAGCGATTGATTTTTTTCTTCTACCTGTTCCGCAGAATGCTATTTCTTTCTTAGCCATTTTTAATTTCCTCCCTTAAATTATTAATTAGAATTCCCATACTTCTGGTTTTTGAGCAACATTCTCATGTTCATTACCAGCATAGATTCTTACTTTCTTTATCATTTGTCTTCCTAATGAATTCTTTGGAAGCATTCCTTTTATAGCAAGCATCATCATTTTTTCTGGAGACTTAGCCATCATCTCTCTAGCTGTTGTTTCTTTCATTCCACCAATGTATCCTGAATGATGTCTGTATATTTTTTGATCTAATTTGTGTCCTGTAAGAGCCATATCATTACAATTTAATATTATAACGTGGTCTCCGTTATCCAAATTTGGTGTATAAGTAGGTTTATGTTTTCCTCTTAATAATTTAGCTGCTTCTGTAGCAACTCTACCTAATGGTTTGTTTGCAGCATCGATTATATACCATTTGCTTTCAATTTCATTTTTCTTTATACTATACGTAGTGTTATTCATGGTAAAAATACCCTCCATTCATTTATTTATAATATATTTTATATATGAAACTTAAAATTAAACCACCGGGGAGAAGTTTGACTCTAAGTCATAATCAAAATTTATTGCTTTCCCATTCTATTACAGATTGAAGGAAAAGTCAAGTATTATTGAACAAATTGATTATTCAAGATAAAAAAAGAAGAACCCCCACGCAATCTTTTCAGATGCGAAGGGGACACGAAATCAGAATCTGCACACAACATAGTTTAAAACTGCTCCTACAGTACCCAAGAGCATGAGCGTTGATGCAGGCGGACTGTCATTATTAACTTCAGGGAAATGTTTGATAGAAAAAACAACACCTAAAGCATGAATCATGACAGCACCTGTGTATAGGAATGCATAGTCCTGTTTGCTGATTCCCAAGATTGTAAGAAGAATCATGAGAATTGGTCCTGCTGAAAAGCAAAACATAGCGGCACTATAATATCTGGATTTCATGTTTTCACCTCCTTATAATGTACTTTGGGAGATCTAAATTCGATTATTTACACGAAAATAGTTCTCTATATTGAAAACATCTTACAGTAATAAGCTTACCATAGATGGTGAAACGGAGATTAACGAACTGCTAGTTGCAGAACTATAAAATTTATTATACAATAATTTACATAAAAAATTAAAGCATACAATAAATAAATATAAAATTAAACAAAAGTATTGACAGGACTGAAAAAATAAGGTATCATAGTCTAGTCAAAAAGAAGAAGCAATCCACTTCTCACCTTATCGAATAGAAAAAGGTTAACATTTTATAATACATATTTTAAATATAGTCTACTATAAGTGGGCTGTGTGTTCATATGTTATAAAAATTTCGTGGATTGATTTGTTCTTAAAAACAAATCAATTTTTTTATGCAAAAATTTTAGATTTGTACAATAAAATTTGGCGATATAACTAGTAGGAGGTGTTTTACTATAAAACAGGAATTACCAATTAATGAGCAAATAAGGGCAAAAGAAGTTCAAGTTGTAGACGAGAACGGACAAAAAGTAGGAAAGCTTTCATTAAATGAAGCTTTAGATATGGCTTACGAAAAGAAATTAGATTTAGTTCTAGTTTCTCCAAATTTAGATGTTCCAGTTTGTAAGATTATGAACTATGGAAAATATAAATTTGAACAAGCTAAAAAAGAGAAAGAAGCTCGCAAAAAGCAAAAAACATTAGAGACTAAAGAAATCAGAATTACTCCAAATATAGAGCAACATGATTTTGAGTTTAAGTGTAAAAATGCAAGAAAGTTCCTTGAAGAAGGAAACAAAGTTAAGATAACAGTTAAATTCAGGGGAAGAGAGCTTAACTACGTAAAATTAGGAGAAGAAGCATTAAATAAATTTATTGAAGATTTAGAAGATGTTGCTACTCCAGAAAAGAAGCCTTTATTGGAAGGTAAAAACATGTTTGTAATACTAGCTAAAAAAGCTGATAAATAATTAAGGAGGAGATTTTATTATGCCAAAACTAAAAACAAACAAAGCAGCTAAGAAAAGATACTCACAAACTGCATCAGGAAAGTATAAGAGAACTAAAGCTAATAGAAGACACTTATTAGCAAACAAAACAAACAGACAAAAGAAATCAGGAAGCATTATGAATGCTTATGCTGATAAAACATGTGAGGCAGCAATTAAAAAAATGCTACCATATGGAAATTAATTTTAGAAAGATAGGAGTGAATTTAAAATGGCAAGAGTTAAAACAGCAATAATTACTCGTAAGAAACATAAAAAAGTATTAAAAAGAGCAAAAGGTTATTATGGTGCAAAGCACTACAGATTTAGAAATGCTAAACAAGCAGTTATGAAATCTGGAGCATATGCTTATGTTGGAAGAAAAGATAAAAAGAGTAATTTTAGAAAATTATGGATAGCAAGAATTAATGCTGCTGCAAGAATCAATGGATTAACATACAGTACATTAATAGCTGGATTAAAGAAAGCTAATGTTGTTATCAACAGAAAAATGCTAGCAGAAATGGCTGTATCAGATGCAGCTGCATTTGCAAAAGTAGCTGAAATTGCTAAAAAAGCTTAAGTAAATTTATAAAAAGCACTTGATTTATATATTGAACACAAAAAGTTAGATAATATAAATTAAGTTACTAATAAGGAATGTTTTCTATATGAAAAGGAGACGTTCCTTTTAGTTTGCTCTCAATCTTCATAGTTTAACTTCCATTAAAAACAATACTTTTTTTCTATAGAAACATTGACTATTTATGTAAAGAATTATATAATAAACTGCATACTTGGCCCAAATCTTGAGGTAGAGTAAAGTAAAGCATTGTGGAAACAATCAATCTACAAAGCGTCACCAAAATCTAATAGAAAAGAGGTGAAAAAGCATGCTATATAAGTTTTCGTTCGAGCGGATGATTAAGCGTAACGTAGTTGCACGTGGTAACATCATAATTGCTAGGCAATGTCTTGAAAATAATCCTAAAGATGTTCAAAAAGCTAGAGCTCTTATTGAAGAGGCAATGGATATTATGAAACTACAAGAACTCGAAATCGACGAAATGATGAAAATGAGTTATCCTAACAATGAAGAAGACCTTGAAAATGCGCGGGAAATTGTTTGCTCATATACAAGTAACTGCCTTCAGCTGGAAAAACTTAAAATTATGCTAAAATAGAAGCATGCCAAGGTAAAGCCGGAGATACCTGATTAAGTAGGAATCTCCGGTTTTGCTGATTTTATACTTATTTGATAAATAATTAATACAAAAAGAGAGGGAAGCTACCAATAATTGGTTACTTCCCTTTCTTTTTAATAGTCAGTAAATCCGGTTTCTACTAGTTCAGAAAGCTCTAATATAGCTTTTTCTTCGTCAGGACCATCAGTATAAATTGTAATAGTAGCTCCGCCGATAACAGAGCATGAGAGTACTCCTAAAAGACTCTTACCATTAATCAATTTTTCATTATACTGAACGTGAACACTCGAAGTAAATTCGCTGGCTTTTGCTACAAAAATTGTAGCTGCCCTAGAGCGTAATCCGACCTGATTTCTGACAACTGCATTTGTCTTTTGCATAAAAATCCCTCCAAATGAAATAGCCTCGATAATTTGAAGTTTTTAATAAACAATTAGATTTTATCTGAACACTAGAATTTTATCATATTAATTTTGAATATTCAATTATAATCTCATTAATTAAAAATAAGTATCATTTGACAAAAAAAAGAATATAGTGTATAATGACTCTTACGTGATATTTTTAAACAAAAATATCTTGAATAAAAAAAAATTATATAGTAAGATATAATTCAGTGGTGCATTATTCTAGTTACACAGTTTTATACGAGGGTGGGGCTAAAAATCCACTAAAGGGCACATCGTTGAAGTTTCTTGTTTATGCGCGGAATGCCAGTTTTGTGTGTTTTCAGGGAGTAAAGATTTTAGGGAATTATGTAATGGCATACATAATAATACCCTATTGTCGCGGAGGCTATGTATACAATTGGTTTAATATTGTATATGGTAGTATAAACCTATATAAAGTGCCAAGACACAATATATAGTGTAGCCTGTTTTGAGTGATAGTCTTGGGATTAACCGTGTAACAACAAATGATAATTTGGCCAAAATGATAATTTGTTGTTGGTTATGAAATCACTATTGCAAAAGAAACTAGTATATTATTTAGTGTATTAAGGAAAACTTCTAGAATGTTTTGTCGATAGGCATGGGAATTTGAGGATTAAAGTACGGATTTAAGTGGCTGTCTGGTAATCAATTAATCTATTGATTATTTCCTTTAAATGGAAACAGCTAAACAGTAATGTTTGGTAGGAAATAGAGAAATTCAACTAGACCTAAACCGTAAAATTTACTTAAGTTTCACCACTATTATATTTTATTTTTTTTTACAATAGGAGAATGAAAAAAAATGAAAAAAAATAAAAAAGAAAAGAAAGATTCCTCAGAAGTCAAGTGGTTTATCACAATATTTGTATTAGCATTTGCTCTGTCAATTATATTTTCTTTTATATCAACTACAGCAATCGGTGGTTTGTCGTTGATACCAGCAATTCTTGTGCTTTTGTTGGTAATATTCATAGGTATAGTATTTGATGTTATCGGTGTTGCAGTAACTGTTGGTAGAGAGTCAGACTTTAATGCAATGGCTGCCAAAAAAATACCAGGTTCAAAAACATCGCTAAAACTAATTAAAAATTCAGCTAAAGTTTCTAATGTATGTGCAGATGTTATTGGTGATGTTGCTGGAGTTTTGAGTGGGTCGATAAGTGCATTAATTGCCGTTAAAATGACGAGTAGCTTAGGATTAAGTTTTGATGTTCAATTTATAGTAAGTGCTATAGTGGCATCTTTAACAATAGGTGGTAAAGCTATAGGAAAAGGGATAGCTCAAAAAAATTCAACAAATATTGTTGGTTTTGTTGGAAAGATATTAAAAATATTTAACAAAGAGAAATAGTAAATAAGAAGGATAGTTTTGTGTGACGATAGGATACTTCGTACAGAGCTATCCTTATTCTTTTGGCTTTATATGCAAATATATAAAGATATTATTGAAAAGAAAATTAGAGATTGTTATAATTTTTATATAGTTTATATAAAAATCTATTGATAGAATGTGATATGGAGGGTATATGGATAAAAAATCAAAAATTGTAATTATGGTTTTGAGTATGTTAGTGGCTGGAATGATGGCTTTTATTGTAACGGACAAATTAATTATCGGAAAGAATGATGGCACGGAGAATACTATAACAACTAACAAAAATGATAAAATGGTTTCAAATAATGAGATAGCAGAAGATAAAGATAAAGAGGATGAGTCAAAAGATAAAACACAAGAAAAAGAGAAGAAAGAATCGAACACTACAAATACTTCAGATGCTGTAAAATCTGCTCTTAAAGATAAGAGTTGGCTAAAGAAAAATATATATGTTCAAGAAGATGAAGGGATTATAGATGTAGATAATGTAGAGCAAGACATAAGTTTTATTGTTTGCAAAAGTGGAGCTAAGCCAATAGTTGTTGTACAGGTTTTAGCTGAAGAGGCTAGATATGCAAAGATAATTTTAGTTTCATATTCAAATGGAAATGTAACGTCAACTAAGATTAACGAAGGCCATATATATCATGGAGCTTATTCTGTAGACGCAAATAAATGTGTAGTTCGTACAATTTATATGCATGGAGGTTCAGAGGCTACGATATATCATAGTGTAACAGATGGAAAATTAAAGTTTATGGGCATGTATGGCTCTGAAATTGATTCCAATAGTGAAGCAGAAAGTGATTCTTTGATATATTATATAAACAAGAAATCTTTAGATTCTGATAGTGAAGACGTTTCGGAACAACAATATGAAGAGTATAAAGCAAGCCTAAATGAGAGCAAATACAATTTTGTAGATATTGGAACGGAGCTTACAGACTCAAATATAGATAAATATATAAAATAGTAAAAAATTTTTACATAAATAAATTTTATCTTATATTGAAAAAAATTTTTACTTATTGATATAATATTGCTAGGTTTGAAGAAACTATATTTGACAAATGTCAAAATTCAAAGGAGGAAATTATATGTCAGAGAGATTTATATTAAATGAAACTTCATATTTTGGTAGAGGGAGTAGAAGCGAGTTACCAAACGAAATTAATGCAAGAGGATTTAAGAAGATATTATTTGTAACAGATAAAGGATTAGTAGATTGTGGACTATATAAAAAAGTAACAGATATTTTAGATAATAGTGGGTTTGATTACGAAATGTATTCAGATGTAAAACCAAATCCAACAATAAAAAATGTATTAGATGGATATGAGTTATGTAAAAAAATTAATGCTGACGTGATTGTTGTAATGGGTGGAGGCTCAGCTATTGATACAGCAAAAGGAATTTCAATATTAATGACAAACCCAGATAGAGCAGATGTTGTATCTCTTAATGGCTTATCAAATACAAAAAATAAAGGATTGCCATTAATAGCTCTTCCAACAACACACGGAACGGCTGCAGAAGTTACAATAAATTATGTAATAACGGATGAGAGCCGACAAATAAAAATGGTATGTGTTGATCCACATGATATTCCAATTCTATCTATAGTTGACTCCGAATTAATGGAAAGCTTACCAAAAATGACAGCTGCGGCTACAGGTTTGGATGCATTAACACATGCTGTAGAAGGATATATAACAAAAGCTCATAATACGATGTCTGATATGTTTCATATGAGAGCAATAGAGCTAATATTCGAGAACTTACCTAAAGCAGTTAATGAAAAAGATCCAGTAGCTATAGAAAACATGGCAATGGCACAGTATATGGCTGGAATGGGTTTTTCAAATGTTGGTCTTGGAATAGTTCATTCAATGGCACATCAATTAGGTGCAGTGTATGATACACCTCATGGAATTGCAAATGCAATTTTGCTTCCAACTGTTATGAGATTTAATGGAGAAGTTGCGTGGGAAAGATTCAGAGAGATACTAATTCATATTGGAAGACCAGATGCAGCTAATTTAGGGAAGCAAGATATAATTAATACATTTGTGTGGATGATATCAGAGCTTTCTAAGGCTTGTGGTGTTACAATTACTGTTAAAGATACAGGTTGCAAGGAAGAAGATTTTGAAATGCTTGCAGAAAAGGCAATGCAAGATCCATGTAGACCTGGAAATCCAAGAGAAACAACTAAAGAAGATTTTATCAATTTATTCAGAGCTGCAATGTAATTAAAATAATAAAAAGATGCAGTGAAAATTGCATCTTTTTATACTAAATATACATATTTTAAACTTAGAGAAGGAGGTTTTTATGAAGAAAAATACTAAAATTATTATTCTAATAGGTGTAATTGCTATGGCAATAGCAATAATTATTCTTTCATCAGTATTACCAGGTAAAAAGAAAAATCAGGCTTCTAGCTCAAATACTGATACTAATAGCAATAATAAAATTATTGCAACAGAAGAAGATAGCCCGTATATAAAAATAACATATGAAACTACATCTAAAGTGTATAAAATTGAAGGAACTGAACATACTATTACGGTATATCAAGATTTCCCAACAGTTGTAGCAGAAAATGAAAGTGTTCAAAATAAAATACAGAGCGAATTAGGAAAAATTGCAAATCAAGAATTTGAAGATTATAAAAAGCAGGTACAAGACCAAATTGATGATAAGTATGGAATAGATGCAAGTTTTATGGATTATGTAGGAGATTTGTCGTTACAATGGACTTTTTCAAATGCTAGAAATGATGAAAAAGTTGTTAGTATCAAGAATGAAAGCAATGGTAGCTTAGGTGGAGTACCTTGGACAAATAAAAGAGGATATTCTTTTAGTTCGGAAACAGGCGAATTACTAAAAATTGAAGATATAGCAATTCACTCAGCTGCTTGCAAGAAGTTTATTAAGGACGAGATTTTAAGCTATTTTAGAACCAATTATGAAAAGTTAGGAATATATCAAGAAACTTTAAATAATCTCAGTGATGCTATAGATATAGATGAACTAACATGGTACTTGTCTGATTCTGGTTTAACTGTGTGTTTTGAAAAATATACGGTATCACCAGATACTTTTGAATATACAATTAATTATAGTAAACTAGAGGATCTTGTTAAATCAGAATATTTAAAATAAATTTATAAAAAGTATTGCATATAAAAAAAACATATTATATAATTTGAATGTGGTGATGATTACATGGAGGTTATACCTGTTCCCATACCGAACACAGAAGTCAAGCTCTAATGTGCCGAAGATATTTGTAGGTTACCCTGCTGAGAAAATAGGTTGTTGCCATATTTATATTCCTCTTTAGCTCAGTTGGTAGAGCGCTCGGCTGTTAACCGATAGGTCGTTGGTTCGAGTCCAACAAGAGGAGCCATAGTAATATGTGAGAATAGCTGTAAGTCTTTTATAATAAGGCATACAGCTATTTCTATATTTGAGTCAAAAAGTGTTAAAAAGTGCCTAAAACGCATTGAATTTGTCAGCGATTACCCAAAAATTACCCAAGAAAATTTGTAAATTATACAAAAATTGTATTGATATTTTATTAAAAATTGTATAAAGTATTATAGAGCTAAAAAGTGCACTTTTTATTTACATAATAAATAAAATATTATATAATAATTAGTAGTTTTTATTATAAAGGGGGGATATATATGTTTAATGCAAAAGATGTTGCGGTTTGGTTTTTACTAAAGAACAATTCTGAAATTAAAGAACATGAAGCTGAAAACGATGATTATGAAGTTTATGAGGGGATAACACATTTAAAACTTCAAAAACTCCTTTATTATGCACAGGGTATTTACTTAGCATTATACAATGAACCTCTATTTATAGAACATATTGTGGCATGGCAACATGGTCCAGTTGTTGAAGAAGTGTATGATATTTATAAGGAAAATGGAAGAAATATTATAAATATAGGTATGAGCAAAGAAAATGAAGAAATACTAAATTCTATTGAAAACGATAGAAAAGCATGTGAAGCATTAAATTTAACATATAATAATTTTGCAATATATACTGCATGGCAATTAAGACAAATGACTCATGAAGATGGTACACCTTGGGATATAACAGAAAGAGAATACGGACTAAATAATATCATTCCTAATGAATTGATTAGTGAATATTTTAAGAGAGAAGTAATTGAGTAATGGGTGTCAAAAAGAAAGAAACAAAGATATTAAAGCCATGTACAAATTGTTTTTCTCCCCAATATTTAAAATTTAATTTATCATATGTAAAATATGATAAAAGAATTTCAAAAGAATATAAAGCACAATTATTGGATAGAATGTTTGAACTTTCAGAAGAGCTATATATTACTGTCCTAAATCGTGACAAAAAAATAGGATTAGAATTTGAAGAGATAAAGATTCGAAAACAAATACCGGTAAAATTTGAAGAAAGATTTCGTTCAAAAGATTATAATAACAAATTTGCAATAATGAGATTATATCCAAATAATAAGCCTATCTTAGCTCGAATTATTGGAGTAGTAATAAAAAATATTTTTTATGTGCTGTACATAGATATGGATGGAAGTTTATATAAACACTAAAAAAGACTAGGCAACTAGTCTTTTTTATATTGTATCAAGTGCATCTGCAGCTTTCTTATCAAGTTCTTCTAATACATCTGCATATATATTTAAAGTGGTTTGTATATCAGCATGTCCTAAACGTTCTGAAATTGTTTTAACATCTACTCCAGAAAAAAGAAGAATAGTAGCATGTGTATGTCTTAAATCATGAAATCTTATTTTATTTATATTATTTTTTTCTTGCCAGTTTTGGAAAAAAGAGCAAATACCATCTATGCTCATGAAATCAAAAATATAGGTATCTGTATATCCAATTCTATCAAGTAGTTCATAATATAATTTTAGATAGCTTAAAATCGATTTTGGAAGAGATTTTTTTCGTATTGATGTATCATTTTTAGGATATTTAGTAAATTTACCTTTTCCAGATAGGTAATGTCTTGATTTATTGACTTCAAAAGTTGCATTTTCTAAATCAAGATCATAATAGGTATCATTTCGAGCTAATCCAAAAATCTCAGAACGTCTCATACCAGTTTTTAATGCGAGTAATAATATAAACCTTCTAGCAACTTCTAATAATTTTTTATCAGCTGTAATTGTATCATCCTTGTAATATTCCATAAATTCATTTTCTAATTTATTACAAACGAATTTATATGTTGATAAATCATAGTAGCATACTTTTTCTTTTTTATTTTTTACTAATGCAATTAACTGTTCTTCGTTTTGCGTAGTAGTGAATTTTATTTTTATATTATCACAAGGATTCTTTATTAAAAGTTCACATTCAACTGCATAATTCAGACAAGCATGTATTATTGATTTCCATTTTAGAACGGAAGATGGTTTTACTATATTGTTGGTAGCTCTTTTTTCATAGTTTGTTTCAGTCTGTTTTATTTGATTAAAAAATCTTTCAAGAATTTGTTTTGTTAAATCTTTCAATTTATAGTTTCCAAGTTCCGGAAGTATTCTGTTATTTAAAGCACCTATATATTTTTTTACGCAACGTTCTCCAGCATTAGGTCGAACTTTTTGGTCAAGCCAAATTTGAGCAAATTCAGTAAAGGTATAATTGGTTGATATAAATGCACCCTTTTTTACTTTTTCAACAAAAAGAGCAAGTTGTGCTTCAGCTTGTTCTTCATCTTCAGCATCAACGGTTGTTCTATATTTTACCTGGTTATGCATATAGTACAATCTTGCTTTTCCATTATTATATAATTCGTAAGAGCCTTCTTTACGTTTTTTCTTTTTTTCGGTTTTCTGTGTTATAGTATTATCATTTGCAATTTCTAATTGTTTTTGTAATTCCATCATTTGTGAAAGCATTTCTTTAAAATCTATCGTTGTTTTTTGTTCCATATAAAAATACCTCCATTTCAAGTATGTTTAACAAACTCTTGAAAATAGAGGCATATATAGTGTATAATATATATATCAATACTTTCAAAAGTGTTGTTAGTTAGGATATTGTGTGGGTCGCCAAACTTAGCACAATATCTTTTTTTATTTCAAATCTTCTTTATATATCTGTTTTACTTTTGTTATATCATCAAGATACATTGCTTGCTTTAAGCTACTTAAATCTATAGATAAAGAAAGATAATCTGTTTTATCTGTATTTTCATAATCTGCGTCAACCTGTTTGATGATTATTTCTAATCTATCAATAGCTTCAGATTTTGTAATTTTTGCACTCAAATATTCATCTACAACAGATTTTGCATCTTTTTTGTACTTTGATAGCTCCGGATTATATTTGGAGTGCTTAATTAAAAAGAATATTCCACACAAAATAATAAAAGCAATTAGTGTAAACAAGATAATATTTAAAATTTTATTTCTATGTTTATTTAGGTTAGAAAGAAACATATAATCCTCCATTTCTTATGTAACAATTTTCGCTATATAATTATTCAATAGGCACCATCTTAAATGAAGAACGCGCATCTATCTCGTCTCCTAACTTGAATGTATATAAGTATTCAGATACATCATACGATCCGTGTCCAAGAATAATATTAACTCGTAAAGAGCCACTTGAAGAATGGACAATGAAATTACTTGATCCGCCATATATTTTATATCGACCAACTTCAAAGTCTGTTCCAGCAGTTAAGTATCCTGCAGGATATGACTTTTCAGCGCCCTTTAGTGTTATTACATCTTTTGACAATTTATCAACTTGAGTTTCTAAATTGGATTTGTTTTTTTCTAATTCAGATATTTTAGAAGTAAGTTCAGATTGATATTTTTCTTGAGTTACTTCCTTATAGTTATTTTCTAATCCGTCATATTTCTTTTGTAAGGAATCATAATTGGTAGATAATGTCTGTTGATTATCCGATAACTCTGAATATTCATTTTCTAAATTTTTATATTCATTTTTGGCTAAATCATAACTCTGTGTCAATTCATTATAAGTTGATACCTTTGAAATATAAAGTGGAACAATAACTATATTCATAATGATTGATAATACAATTATTACCAATATAATTTGTAAAGAACGATATTTTTTTATTGCTTCAAAGATATTTATATTGTTAATTATTGGTAATTTTATATTTTCGTAGTTTAGAGCAGAATCTTTTTTTAGGTTCATTTTGCATCATTCCTTTCAATGTTCAGTTCTTCATTCAAATATTTTTGTTATACGTGCTTCTATAACTTTCCCAATTATTTTAAAGTTGTCTTTATCTGTATACTTTTGTATAGGATAGTACGGATTTAGAGCAACAAGCTCTATATGATTATCATATTTTACGATTTTCTTCACAGTTGCTTCATCGTTATCAATTAGTACAATTCCTATTTGACCGCTTTCTACATCTTCTTGTTTATGAACAATTACAATATCATCTTCATATAAAACGGGTTGCATACTATCACCAATTACTTTTAAAGCATAACAATTTTCTGCATCAGGTATATTTCTATCTATAGCAATATATCCAATTATATTTTGACTTGCTAAGTAGTCATATCCTGCTCTTACTGTTCCAAGAAGCGGAAATACGTGTTTGCTAGATATTTTATCATCCAAATTAGTTGAAGAATCTTGATTTGACATAGGTACGTCGTAACCCATAAGCCATACTGGATTAATATCTAAGGCATCAGATAATATACTTAATTTTTTTTGTCTCGCAATTGCGTTCCCAGATAGATATTTACTCAGTAGACTTTCACTTATACCAGTCATTTCATGCAATTCTACAGGTTTTATATTTCGTATGCGTAATGCTGTTGATAGTCTATTTTGAAATGTATCTCCAGGTTTCATTAGTATCACCTCCATGTCCACATTATAAAAAAAACTTTAATGAAAATCAAGTATTTTTTAGTTGATTTTAAAAAAACTTGAATAAAATTCAAAAATGTATTGACATATATTTTTACATTTGATAATATAACAGCGATAAACTTGAATTAAATTCAAGAAAAATACGAAAGAAGGTGAGTAAATGTTAAAGGAAAATAAAGAAACAATATTTGATTTTAGCAAGCTTAGAGGGAGAATAAAAGAAAAATTAGGAAATGAAGCAAATTTTGCAAAAAAAATATGTATTTCAGCTGCATCATTAAGTTCAAAGTTTAATAATAGAAATGACTTTTCTGCAAGTGAAATATCGCGAGCTGCAGATAGAGATGTGCTTGATATTTCACTGGAAGAATTAGGAGAATATTTTTTTAAGAAAAAACTTGAATAAAATTCAAGAAAATTTGAATTTACGAAAGAAGGTGGTAGGATGGAAGAAGAAAAGATTAATCAATTGGTTAATTTATTAACAGATTTACCGCTATATAGATGGAATCAAATAAAAAATGAAATAGATATTGCATACAGAGATGTGGAATATGAAAAGGTTCCTAATAGTCAGTTAGAAACCCTAAAAAATAATTTAATGAATATTTCAAACAAGTTGGTAATAAAAGGATAAATTTAATTGCCTATATCTTCATTAAATTTATTTAAAAGAAGATTGTAAATTTCTATATACTCATCATAAATATTTTTATTTACTAGATTTTCTTTTAAAAGTGCAACTAAAGCCAAGTCGTGAGCACGTTGCTCATTAGACATAATAATCACCTCGCTTTCTTTACGGTGATTATATAAATACAAGATAAAATATGCAACCTAATACAAATATGAAAACGAAAGAGGGTGAAAAGATGGATGAAGAAAACAAGGATAAAGAAATTATATTAAAAATTAAAGCAAAAAATATCGACGAGTTGAATCAATTGGTTGAAGACTTAAAGTCAACTGTCGATAAAACAAAAAATTTTCAGCTTAAAATAGAAACTACTTCGAATAAAGAAGAAATTACAGAGACTATAAAGAAAGTTAATGATGAATTAAATAACGTTAAAAAAGATGAAGAAAAAACAAATGTTAAAACTGCTGTAGTATCAATAAAACTTGGAGATACAGAAGAAAAACTAGAAAATTTAAAGAAACTTCTTGAGGAGACAAGAAATGCTGCCCAAGAAGTAAGAAACTTATTCAAATAGATTTAGTGTGTTAAAAAGATTATCAAGTTCATTATTAACTTCTTCTATACTATTTGGTGAGTTGTCGTTATGTAGTTCAATTAATACGTTGCAACGAGGACAATTTATATTTGTCCCAATATCTGAAGTTTTGATATGAATGCTTTTTTTGCAAGTAGGACATTCAATATCAAAATCAAGACTATTGTTAAATTTGTTCATGTAATCACCACTTTTCTTAATGGTGATTATATAAATACAAGATAAAATATTCAACCAAAAGACGAAAGGGAAAAATATGTTCACAAGTAAGGATAAATTATATTTGGAGACGAGTGATTTGCCAACATTAAAAGAAAAAATTGATAAGGCAATAAAACTATCAAATGAATTAAGCACGGCTCTAAATGATTTAAATGGATATAGTTTAGAGTTCGAACTTAAAAATCAGAATAAATCTTAATTTACGAAAGAAGGTGAGAAGATGGATGAGGAAACATTAAAAGTAATTAATGAAAAGATAAGAAAATATCTAAATGAAGGAACTCAAATTGGTTTAGACAACGCGATAGATTTAATAAATACAATAAATAATCCGCTAAACAATGAATAAGCGGATTATAAAAATTATTTATTTAATTCTTTTACCTTGTTAAAGATAATTTCATAGCTTTCAGCAACTTCTTTGGCATATTCTTGTTCCCCAAAGAATCTATCACTATGATTACCAATTAATGCTATTAGTATATCTTTAGCAATTTCAGCATTTGACATATATAATCACCTCACTTTCTATGGTGATTATATAAATATAAAATAATATTTGCAATCATATATGAATTAAATACAAAGGAAGGTGATTATATGTTACAAACAACTCAACAAATAGCAGAAACATATGGTGTAACACCATACACAATTACACATAACTGGATTCCCAAAGGATTAAAGCACATTCCAGGAGCAAAGAAAAGTTTTTTATTTAAAAACGAATGGGTAGAAGAATTTTTGGAGAATCAAGCAGAGATATGTGCATTACAAAGATTAAACAATAAGCAACATACAGCACTAAAGAAAATTACGAAAACAATAAAGAAAAATAATTTAAAGTGTTTTGTAAGTTAATAACGAAGGAGGAATGAAGTTTGAAAAATACAAAAGAATTAAACAAAAAGTTAGAGAGCACTAATAAAAGAATTAAAGCACTAAAAAACAACAATAAAAAATTAAAAGAAGTAATTTCTACATACATAGATAAACATTCAGATTTGCAATTAGAAGATTTTCAACTACTGGGAAACATCATATTATTACTAAGTAATAATAAACAAAAGTTAGCTCTAAAGTACATAAAGGAAATTTATGAAAAAAGAAAACATGAGTTAATTCCAAAATCAGAAGCGGAAATTTATTTTTCGGAACTACAAGACTTATACAAAAAAAGAGAACTATTTGAAAAGTTGAAATCTAGCAAATAGTTCTCACAAAAGAAAATACAAAAGCATTTTCACTATTTATATTAACATAAGTAGTGATTGTATGCAAGAGGAGATACATATGAATTTAGAGAGATTATTAGATGAATTTTATTCAAAGTTGGATTATGATCCAATTTCTTCAAATGCACAAGCAGTCTATGGAATTTTATTACAAATCGCTAGAAAAACACATTTCAAAAAAGATTTTAAAGTATCAAATGCAATTTTAATGGCTAAAACAGGACTTCCAAAAACAACTTTACAAAGAGCAAGAGCAGAATTAATTGAAAATGGGTATATAGAATATTCTGCAGGTTTAAATCAAAATGATGCATCTAAATATTCAATTATTGATTTAACTGTATGTGAAAATGAAATTAAAGACGAAATATCTGAAGAAAAAGATTTTGATAGTAGCATGGATAATGCAGATGATTTCAATGAATATGAGGATGAAGACTATTTTGAATCGGCAGATGGGTCGGCGGACGGGTCGGCACACGGACCCATTATAACTAAACTAAACTTATTATTTAATTATATTAATAATAATAAATGCGATTTGGAAAATCTAAAAATTTTTAATTTCAATTGTCTAAACATCCACAGGGAAAATAGAAGCGGAATTATAAACATTCTAAAAAGGCTTAATTGCTATGTAGATAATGAGAATGTTCTAGATTTAATGCCAGAAGATAAAGTGTTTGATTTGAAAATAATGTATTGGGCTATTAAAGAGCTATATGAATCTCCACACCGCACTCTGCTGCAAAATTTAACAGAAGATAAATTAAAACTCAGATTGTTAAAGTCAAAAAAATACATGCAAAATCATAGTCTGAATAGTTTTATTAAATACTTTATGAAATGCCTGCAGAATGAAATTGAAGCGGCATAAACAAAATAAGGAGGAGATTACAAATGATATATGAAATTTTAGTTCCAGGAAATGCTCAAGGAAAAGCAAGACCAAGAATGAATACTCGTACAGGAAGAGCATATACACCACCAAAAACAAAGAATTACGAGTATGAGATAAAACAATGGTTCGTACATACATATCCACAATACAAAACATTACAAGGAAGATTAAAAGTAACAATTGTAGCTTATTTTTCTATTCCAGAAAGTACGAGTAAAAAGAAAGCGGAACAGATGTTACAGAATGAAATAAGTCCAACAAAGAAACCTGACATTGATAACATAGTAAAAGCAGTATTAGATTCATTAAATGGATTAGCGTACAGAGATGATACACAAGTAACAATTTTAAATGTTGAGAAGGTGTATGCAGATCAACCAAAAGTTTATGTAAAAATTGAGGAATATTAGGAGGTACTAACGATGAAGAAAAATAAAGTTTTAGAAATTATATGTATTGTTCTTGTATTTGTTGTTTATACCACACAAAGTATTATTTTTAGATTGCTAGGATATAGAAGGATTGAAGATTTAAAGATCCCTGCAGATAGAACAAGACCAAGAGAACAAAACATACAAATGTGGAAGAATTTCTATAAAGAGTTTTATAAGCTACCAGCTATTGTAATTGACAAGAATAATTTTATATTGAGTGGGTTTAGCAGATATATTGCAGCATGCGAGCTGGATTTTGAATTTGTGAAAGTTACGAAAGTAAGAAGTCATAGATTGAGAAAACGTACAAGAGGAAGAGTTAGAAGAGAAGGGCTAGTGTATGGGAATGATTAAAGAAAACTATGATTTGAATCAGTTAAAAAATTTTGGATTCCTAGAGAGAGCAGATTGTTACTATATGTACAATCCTTTGTGGGAAAATTTACCCAAGAGAATAGAAATCGACAAATCAACAAGGAGAATTAGCATTGTAGGTGGCATGTTTGAAAAAGCAGAGCAAGTTATAAAAAAGATGCAAGAAGCGGAAATAATTATTGAATCAGGAGGTGGTTAAACCAGTTGATATAGAGATAATTGCTAATAAAATTGAAGAATTATATGGGTTGCTTGATTCCGAGTGGTGCAATGAAGTACTATATGCAATCGGAGTCTTGCAACAGATAATGGAGGATACAAATGAAAGATAAGATAATTATAATTTTAACATTGTTGTTAATTGGACTTATGGCAATTGGTATAGGTTGGTTTATAGGACAACTAGTGCTGATGTCGATGGAAGTAGGTGGATAAAAACATGGGATTAGATATAAGAATAAAAGGATTAGAAGGTAATACCTATCATGGTTCATATTCAAGTTTTGGAGCATACAGAATTTGTGTAGCAATTGCATTCAATCAAAGAATAGGAGAATTATATAAAAAAAGTTCTTACACGGAACTTAATACAGAAGAAATCGATGAATGGAATTGTTTATGTAATGAAGATTTAGATTTATTTTTATGGCACTCGGATTGTGACGGAGAAATAAAATCTAAACAATGTAAAAAAATATACAATGTTTTAAAAGATATACATGTGCAAAAAGAATACAAAGACATACATCAATTATGGATTAAAATGTTTAAGTATTGTTATAAACAAAAAAAGACGATGTATTTTGATTAGTTTCAAGGGAGGTATAAATATATGAATAAATATTACATAATAGCTGGACTGGTTTGTATTATTATAGGTTGTGTATTTTTTAGAAAGAATAATGCATTAGGAATATATAGCTTAATGTTTGGGGTATATAGTTTTACACGTGGATTATATGACAGGAAATAAAAAAAGAGTGCGGGATTCGAACCCGCGACACCTAAAAAGATGTATCACATTATCGGTGTGACGCAATAAGCCACTCTACCAACTCTCCGTGAAGTCTACATGGAGCAGACTACGGTAACTGAATTATAGCAAAGACAAGAAAGAAATTCAAGACATTGGAGGATGAAAATAATGAGTATTGATGAAGAAATAACAAGAAATAAATTAATCCAAATTTTAGGAGTGATTTCAGAGGAAGCTGAAAAAGAAGGCTTCGATGATTACTGGTTCTTTGGACAATTATTGAATGGAGACTTTATAATTAAAAGTTTTTTTGAAAAATATTTTAAAAAAACAGAGGGTGTTGCATGTTGCTGCGATAAAGCAGAATATGTATTAAAGGCTATAAAGGCAATGGTAGAGAAAAAAGAAAATATATCACTACAACAAACATATAGAGAATATAAAGAAAATAGAGGAGATATAGGAAATATAAAGGAATTAGATGAAATATGTTATTGGTGTCCGAAAACTATTAAAAATAGTAAAGAGGCAATAGAATTATTTTATAAAGAAACAATAATGGAGGTACCGCAGATTAGAGAAAAAGTATTATACATAATAAAAAGACAGCAAGAAAAAATAGACAGAGCAATAAAATACATTAGGAGTAATGAATGGGCAACAGATTACGAAAAAAGTAGTTGTAGGACTCGTTTATTAGAAATATTAGAAACTAATGAAAAATATGATAGACATATACTTAAAGAACTTACTACTGAGGATTTTTGATTTAAGGGAGGAACTGTAGCTGATGAAAGAGGAAATGATTAAAAAATCAATTCAAAATGCACTGAAAGAGCTGGAATCTGTTGACTATACAAGCAATATCAAACAAATACAAAATACAAACAATAAGAAAGTACAGGGAGCATATAATATACTATTTGATTTAAATAGAAAACTAAAGGAGGAAAATAATAATGGATGAAGAGATTGTAGAGTGCATAGGTAAGTTCCTGGAACAAGAAACAAAGAAGATTAATGAATCTGATGAAGACAATAAAACAAAGGCAAGAAAACTACATAGTATAATGCATCTGTTACAGATAATGGAAAGATATGATGAACTTGAACCAGTGATACAAGAATACCTTAACAAAGAAGCGGAAAAAAGAAGATTTGAAAATTGCGATAGATAGTTTTTATTAGGAGGTACAAATGAGTAAAAAAGAGATTAATAAATTTAAACAGGAGCTTATAGATTATATACATAACAAAAAATGGATTGAAGAAAGACTAGAGGATATAATAGAAGACCGAAGCTTACTGGATAAAATAACTAAGAACTTATCTGATATGCCTAGGGGAAGTGCCAAGGTGTATGATCAAAATGCGGAGCTATTAGTGTCTGTTATGGATGATAGTAATGTAATTCAAAAGTTTGTAGAAGAATTAAAAGAAAAGCGTGTTAAAATTGAAAGCAGGATAGATAAGATGCCTCAGCCATACAAGAATATACTTTACTTCAGATATATTAAAGGATATAATTTAACAGAGGTGTCAAATATCATAGATGAGGAATATGATTATACCCGAAAATTACATGGAATTGCATTACTAAAATATGCAAGGATAGGAGAAAGAGATGTCTAATATTGTTGAACAGAATATAAACTTTAGAGAAGAAAAACCATATTATATATACATACATACTTGTCCAAATCTAAAAACATATGTGGGTTTAACTCAGAATCCAAAAGTCAGATGGGATAATGGAGAAGGATATAAAAATAATGAAGATTTTTATGAAGCTATATTAAGATATGGCTGGAACAATATAAAACATGAAATAGTGGCTGAAACATACTATCGCTGGGTAGCACAGAGAATAGAAAAAACATTAATAACCAAATATTCTAGAAAAGGAAAAAGTTATAATATTCTTAACGAGTTTAAAGAAGATTATAAGAGCAAAAGAAAAATTCCATTAAAAAAAGTAGGAAAATACTCAAAAGACGGTAATTTGATAAAAGTATATAGTTCTGCAGCTGAAGCGGAAAGAGAGGGAAATACTAATAGAGATAACATTCAAGCATGTTGTAGAGGAACGCTAAAGTCTGCAGGTGGATTCGTTTGGAAGTATTTATAAAAAAATTTAAAAAAACTGCACAAAAGTGCACAAAAGTACCGGAAAGTGCACAAAGAAATATTGTATTATTATAATTGCAAGAATTAGATGAGCTGGAAGAAAAAATAAATATAGCAACAAAAAGAGCTGAAGAGAGAATTTAATTATAAAAATTAAATCTCTTAGAAGGCTCTTTTATTTTTATTCAGAAAGGAGAGCTTTATGGATCAAGATAAACTACAAGAAATATTTGAAGAGGCAAAAAGAGAATGTAAAGATGTTGCAATAGAATTAACTGTTCCAACAAGAGAAGAAACAGAAGTAATAATAGTTAAGAATGCTAATTTAGATTATAAGTTAGATTATTACAAGAACAATTATGATTATACATGTACATTAAATAGATGCAGAGATATTTATATAGTTGATGCAAAAGTAATTAAATTTACAATGTAAGAAAGAAAAAATATTATGCTCGTCTTATGAAGAAATATGAGCGTTAAAGAAAAGATTGGATGGTGATTGTAGATGCAGAAAAATGAATTAATAAAAAAATTTGAAAATGAAATATGCTCAAGATGTGAATGTAACGAAGCGGAATGCAGTAGAGGGATAACTATTTTTACTGAAACAAATATAGTATGTAATGAAATAAAAACATGTGTGTGTGCAAAATGTATAGACTACAGAGGTAAGGTATGCAAGTAAAGAAAACTAAAAGAAGAGCAAGAAGAAAGTACTACAACTGGGAAGAAGAAATTGCAAAAGGTAATACAGATAAATTTTATCATTCTACAGATTTTAAAATTTGGAGAGAAAAGGTTTTAATAAGAGATAAACGGAATATGCCAATTCTTTGCAGGAAATTGGAACGATGGAAAACACTTTCCAGATAAAATAAAAATCATAGATGCAAATACAGCACACCATAAAAAGCCAATAAAAGAAAGACCAGACTTAGCTCTTGATGTAGACAATGGAGTAGCTTTAAGTTTTGAGGCACATGAGATTATAGAAGAAAGAGCACGCTGGACCTGGAGGAAGAAAAAGAAACCATTAACAGAAGAAAGGTGGTAAGTAATAATGAAGTTGGAGCATTTATTACAAGCATATAAACAAAATAATATAAATGTAGAATTAAAAGAAAGTATGAACGAAGAAGAAGAAAGAGCTGGAGTAATAAACTTTGCAAATGGAATATCAGCAAGTTATCTACTAGATGATGAAGATATAGTAATAGCAATGAAGATATTCTTTAATTGTCTGGTTCCAGATAAAGAAGGAAAGCTAACAGTAACAAATCAAATTGATCATACAATCAAAATAATATCAGTAATGCAGAATACTATTATGCTATTATCAAACATTCCACAGAAGGAAGCAAACATGATATTAGAATCGTTAGGATTATTTGATAGTACATTCACGAAGCGGAAAGCAAATAAAACATATAGAGCATGAATACAGGATAGAAGTCGTGGATGGATTGTTATGTTTTAGTGTAAATGAAATTAATAATTAAGGAGGACTAGTTATGCCAGACAATGAAGTAAGGAAAAGTAAATATGAGGAAACTAGAAGAAGATTATCCAGATTCAAAAATAGTTTTGAATTAGATGATAGAGAAATAATAGAGTATTTAGTAGAAGAGATAGAACAATATAGAGAAAAAATAAAACAATTAGAATATGATTCAAAAAAAATCAAAGCAATATATCATGCTGAAATATATGAATGCACTGATGGAACTACAGAAGTTATATATGAATGTGATAAAGATAAATGTAAAGAATGTGACAAAAAGAATTGTATTCCAGAGTATTGTACACATACAACAAATAAAAAGTATGCTAGGAATTACTATAAACAATAATTGAACAGAAGCGGACACCCCGTCAAAATCTCATTAAGTTTTTGAGCTTAGTGGGAGCGGGTGTGGGGTCCTGACTGATCAACTTTTTTGAAAAATTATCGCGCGTGAAAGGGGGTATAGCAAAAATGGCAAAAACTAAGAGCAAAAAACAGTTAAAAAAGTTGGAAACTCAAGTAAATAATGCAGAAAAGGCTCTAGATGTGATTGAAAAAATTTCAGAAGAAGAACAAGAAAAAATCAAGAAACAAAAAGAGCTCGAAAAGAAAGAGAAGAAGCGACTTAAGAAGGTAAATGAAGTGGCTGGAGTTATTCGAGAAGATTTAAAAATTCAATTAGAATTACAGGGAAAAGTTGGCAAGCATTTTGACAATATGGTAGAAGATTACATATATTTTTATAGATTAAAAGAAGATTTGAAACACGATATTGATGAAAATGGATTAAGAATTGCCAGCCAAACAGGAAATGGTTACACGACCGAAAAAGATAATAAGAGTGTTGATCAAATAATAAAAGTAAATGGCCAGATGCTTAAAATACTTAATGATTTAGAGCTTAAAACTCCTGATGTACTTGTAAACAGCGGCAACGAAAAAGGCGATGCAGACGAGAGCGGTGATGCAGAGCATGATTTGTTGTAAGGAAATAGATGAATATATAAAATTTGTAGAAGAAAATCCAAATGAAACAGATGACGAGATAAAGTTACTAATAAAAAATATAATAAAGCCAACATTGTCAAGAGACGATGTTTTTTTTGATGGTGAAACTTTTGAGAAAGCAATTAAGTTTTGTGAAAAATGGTTTTATACATTATTTCCATACCAGAAATTTATATATGCTATGTTTTTCATATATAAAAATGATACAAAAGACACGGTGTTATTTAGAGAAATATTCATCTTAATGGGAAGAGGAAATGGAAAAGATGGAATGATAATGCCATTAGCGTGTTTCTTCTTAACATCATTCTATGGTGTAAGAAACTATCACATTGACATAGTTGCAAATTCAGAAGAACAAGCAATGAATTCTTTTAATGTAGTTTATAACATGCTAGAAAATAACAAAGAAATAATGAAAAAATATTTCTCATGGAGTAAGACAATAATTGTAAACAAACAGACAAGATCAGTTTTAAGATACAATACATCAAATGCAAAGACAAAGGATAGTAAACAAACTGGAATGGTAATCTATAATGAATATCATTCTTATGAAAATTACAAGCAGATAAATGTATTTAAATCTGGTTTAGGAAAGGTTAAAAATGCAAGAATTGTTATTATTACAACTAATGGAAACATCCGTGGTGGACCACTTGATGAAAAAATTTCAATGTCAAATACAATATTGAATAATGGAATTAAACTAATAAAAATATTACCGATTATATATAAGATAAATGATTCCAAATACATAGATCTTCCTATGAAAAAATATTTAAAAACAGAAAATGAAAAGGATATTGATCTGACGTATTGGGTTCAAGCAAATCCTAGCTTGAGATACCGACCAACTTTACAAGAAGAAATTATAAATGACTATATTGATTTATTGAGTACCCCTTCATATAAATCCGAGTTTTATGCTAAAAGAATGAATTTACCTGTGCAAGATGAGGAACTTAGTGTTACCAGTTGGGAGAACATTAAGAGAGCATCTTATTCAGATGTGGATAATGAAGTTCCAAGAGAAACAGGAAAGATTGATGGTAGAGCTGCAATTGTTGGACTGGATTTTGCATCATTAAATGACTTTGCAAGTGCAGGTTTTTTATTCAAGATAGACGGTGAATATATCTGGAGGCAACGAACATGGATATGTGCTAGAAGTAAATTTTTCAACGAAATTAAATTCCCTTTTGACAATGCAGGGCAAGATGGATTTCAAGATTTTGAGCTTGTTAATAAAGATTCTATTGATGGTAGAGAAATTATAATGTGGATTCTCTCAGAAATGTCTAAATACAACATAAAAAAGATAGTATTAGATACATACAGATATAAATTACTAGAGCAAATATTTAAAGAATTTGGAGTTTCAATAGAAACAAAAGAAAATCCGTATGGATTAGTTAGAATGATTAGATATCCAGCGAGTATTGCTGCAATAGTAGCTCCAAGAATTGAAGTTGCTTTTTCAGAAGGCAAGATAAATATTGGAAATAGTGCGATAATGCGCTGGTCCATCAATAACACATCTGTAAAGGATGGAAAAGATGGTAATAAGAAATACGAAAAAATTGAACCTAAGTTAAGAAAAAATGACCCCTTCATGGCTTTTGTGGCTGCAATGAGTGTACAAGAGCTACTAGATGAAGAGGTCATTTACGTGTAAAGGAGGTGAGAAAGATGTTAGAGAAGCTTTTCCGATTCAAAAATGAAAAAGGCGAGGATATAAATATCATAGATATTATCCTAGGAGGTAGTAATGCAAAAGATTATATATATACGATGGCCGAAGCAAAAGCTATAAATTTGATTGCCAAGACAATCGCCAAAACGGAATTACAAGTTTATGCAAAGAATAAAGAAAATGGAAAAATAGAAAAAGTGAAGGACGATTTGTATTGGAGATTGAACATACAGCCCAATTATTATGAAAATGGTACAGAATTTGCTTATAAATTAGCCACGAAACTTTTAGTAAACAAAAAAGCATTGATTATTATGGACGAACCATATCCAGGGAAAAAAATGTTACATATTGCGGATTCTTTTAAAGCAAGTAATACAATATTATATGAAAAATATTTTAGTGATGTAGTTATTTCAGATAATGAAGATAATAGAATAACTATGCAAAAAA
Organism: Clostridia bacterium; assembly: GCA_017404545.1. Lineage (GTDB taxonomy): Bacteria > Bacillota > Clostridia > TANB77 > CAG-508 > CAG-492. The sequence goes on along the minus strand of JAFRCC010000018.1, from coordinate 367,711 downwards.
ATTATAATATTAATAATTCAATATATTTATCAATACCAAATCAATTCATAAAAACGGCATCTGAAACATATAAGGTAAATTCTTCAAAGATACTTAATACTGTGCAAAAAAAATATATAAAAAGTAATTCATTAAAATGGAAACTTAAAAAGCCACGGAGGAAATTTACCACTTAAGGATGCTGAAACTGGTGAAGATATAAGCTATGAAGAATACAAGAAAAAAATTACAAAGGGATTGATGAGCGATGAAGATGCAATAATAATGTTATCGGAAGCTTTTGATTTAATCAATCTAAATAAAGATAATAGTCAAAGCATAAATGATTACAAGGAAATAATAAAATCCATTGGAGATACTGTAGCATGTCGATATGACATACCACTTGACATTTTCTATGGAACAAAGACAGAAAAATCAATGGCAACAAACGATTTTATTACATTTTCAGTTGATCCATATTTTGAAATTATTGAAGATGGATACAATATGACACTTATAGGAAAAGAAGACTACTTAAAAGGCGAAATGGTAAGACATAACAAGAGCAGAATTCAACATAAAGATATTTTGGACTCTGCAACAGGCATCGATAAATTACGAGGTAGCGGATTTAGTAGAAATGAAACAAATGATTTTATGGGGCTACCTAGAATTGATGCAGAATGGGCAGATGAACATTATATAACTAAAAACTATGGAAAAGTAGAAGGAGGTGAGGAAAATGGATAACGATAAGAAGTATTTAAATTTCAACAAAGTGAGTGAAACTGAAACTGAGCTATATATATATGGCAACATAGAAAAAAGAACTTGGGTTGATGATTGGTTAAATACAGGAAAAGAAAAGACAGATGCTTATACATTAAAAGATGCATTGCAGGCTGTAGATACTCCGAATTTAACAGTAAGAATTAATTCAAGAGGTGGATATGTTGATGAAGGACTAACAATTTATAGTTTATTAAGCGAATTCAAAGGAAAAGTAAAAACTGTTGTTGATGGATGGGCTTGTAGTGCAGCTTCGGTAATTTTTATGGCAGGTGAAGAACGAGTTGTTCCTGAGAATGGTTTATTAATGATTCATAATGCTTGGAGTTCCGCAACTGGTGATTCAAATGTAATGAAAAAGACTGCTGAAGATTTAGAAAAAATTACACAACCGTCTATAGATATATATGTTAAGAAAACAGGATTACCAGAAGAAACTATAAAAGAGATGATGAACAAATCAGAATATATTACATCAAGAGAAGCATATGAGCTAGGTTTTTCAACAACTCAAACACGCAAAAATGAAACAATGCAATATGTAGAATCTGACTTTATGTTCAACTTAGTAATGCAAAACAAAGCTTTACAGAATGAACTTGAAAATAAGAACAAGGAATTAAAAGAATTGTATGAAGCTAAACAACAAAGCTCTAACAAAGAATTAAATAACACTATAACCGAAGACGCATGGACGTCTTTTTTTAGTGCAAAAAAATAAGAAAGGTAAGGTAAATAATATGAAATTTGAAGAAACAACAATTGAAAATTTAATAAAAGAATTAAATGATGCTCCTGCAGAGCAAAAATCAAAAAAAATAATTGAAACTATGCAAAAAATTGCAGAGGAAAAATACGCAAATGTAATTGCGGAATATCAGAAAGAATATAACAATTATATTGCAGACAATTCAAACGATGAAAAGTTCGGATTACGTTCATTAACAGATGAAGAAAAGCAATGGATTGATATGTATGTAAAACAAGAAGATACGTCAAGTTTGAATGGTAGAGATGAGATTTACATACCACAAACTACAGTTAATTATGTTTTCGAAGATTTAAAGAAGCAACGTCCACTATTTAATTATATTGACTGGGCACCTGCAGGTGTACAAAAATGGTTTTTATCAGAAAAAACTGGTGTTGCAACATGGGGAAAATTAACTGCTGCAATTGTTGAAAAAGTCCAAGCAGAGGTTTCTACTATTGATTTAGAGGCTAATTCTTTATCAGCGTTTATGTTTGTTCCAAAAGCTATCATAACTTTAGGTTATAAATGGATAGATAAATTTATTAGAACTGTTTTATTAGAAGTAAACGAAGATGGAATTCAAACAGGTGCAATTACAGGTAATGGAAAAGATGCTCCAATAGGATATATGAAAGATTTAGATGGTGCTGTTGTTAATGGAGTTTATCCAGACAGAACAGCTGTTGAAGTAACTGATTTAGGTCCTGATAGCTTTGGAGAAAATGTATTACCAATATTAAACAGAGATGGAGATAGAGACGTTGACGAGATACTAATAATAGCAAATCAAAATGAAATAGATACGAAGATATATAAGGCAACTCACGTTAAAACATCACTAGGATATGTAAAGGCAGAGCCATATAAAAAGTTTGTATTTATTCCATGTAAAGATGTCCCTGCTAATAAAGCAATTGCTGCATTACCTAATAAATATGTTATGGGAATTTCTAAAATGGGAATAGATTACAGTGATCATTATAAATTCTTAGAGCAATTAAGAACTTATACTGTTTTGACATATGGAAATGGTAGATTAAAGAGCAATGATGATGCTGTTCTTATGGATATTACAAATTTAAAAGCATTAGTTCAAACTGTAGAAGATCAAGGAACGGTAAATACTGTAGTAGAAGAAGGGGAAGGAGCTTAATATAAGCTCCTTAAAAATTTTTATATGAAAGGTAGGAAAACAAAATGGCAAGAAGTGCAAAGACTGAAGTTAATGCTTCAGAAAAAGATTTAAAAGAAAAAGTAACTCCAGCAGAAAAAGAAAATACTGGAGTAGAAATGGCAATTCCAGCAGAGAATGAAAATACTGAAAAAGGAACTGGAGTTGTAACAGAAAATCAAGATCCAACTGGAGTAGAAAATGAAAATCCAGAAGCTGAAAATAAAATTGAAGAAGAAAGTACAGAGCCAGAAGAAAAAGACACATACATAAGTGTTAGAAAAAAACCATGGGCAGACTTACAGGATAACAAATACAAATATAAACAAGGTGATGTATATCCTCGTGAAGGATTAGAAGTATCTGAAGAAAGAATCAAAGAATTATCTGGAATAAACAATAAATTGGGAGAAGTACTTATTCAAAAAGTAGAAAAAAATAAAGAATAGAGGTGCTGTTGATGAGTGAAGAAACAAAAACAGCAATACTAAAAGAAATTCGTTATGAGCAACATCCAATTGAAAGTGATGAAGCTTTAAAAGGTTATATAAAAGATGCTGAATACAATTTAAACCACTATGCTGGTGCAAATATTGATTATGATAAAGATTTAGATGCGAGAAAATTGCTAAAAACTTATGTTTTTTATGATAGATATAAAAGATTAGCAGAGTTCTTTAGTTTATATGAAGGAGAACGTAGTGATCTTCAAGCCAGATATTACAAACCTGCCGACATATAATGATGGATATTTAAAACTTTATCAAATTAAACAAAAAGAAAAAGAAGGCACAGCATATCCAATAGAGTATTTAGTAGAATTTGAAGATTCTAAAAATACAGGTATCAATTACAATGAAATCTGGTTTGAAGAATTATCTTTAACAGACAAATTAAAATTTGATGCTGAAGAAAGAAAAAAGAAAATAACCTATAAAATACGAATACCACAACTAAAAGAGATAGACTCACTATGTGTTGTGGAGATTAATGGCAAATACCATAAAGTATTTAATGCATACCATTTTACTAATGAAGATGGTTTTAAGCAGAGCGATTTAACGCTTGAGGAATATCCTAGAGCAAAATTTGAAAAGGATGTGATAGAAAATGATGACTAAGGAAGAATTAGTTAAACTTTTAAAATCTTTAAAAGTTCCAGTATCTGAAAATGTTCCAGAAGATGATGAAATAGAAGCAGAAACAAGAATTTGTTTTTGGGAAATCGAATGGGATCCTATTACAGCAAGTGGAAGTGAATATAATACAGTAGTAACATATCAGGTATCTGTTATTAGTGAATATCCACGTTGTAAAGCTTTATTGAGTCTAAAAAAAGAATTAAATAAATTAGATTTACATCCACGAATAAAACATGAAAAAAATATACCTGATAGGCGATGGCATTCATATTTTGCCATAGATGTATTAGAGAACATTGAGTAATGAAAGTGGATATACTGGATTTGAAGATTTAAGTAAAGAATTAGAAAAATATATGCATACAGCAGAGAATAGTATAGAAATATTGCTAGCTGGTGCAGAGGCAGCAAAGAAAGATTTAGATAAGCTAACAAAGCCAATGTCTAGAATACGAAAAAGTGGTTATACACACTTAGTGGATGAATTTCCAATTGAAAAAAAGGAAAAAGAAGTAGTTATTGGCTGGAGCAAGTATTATGGGAGAATGGTTGAGCGTGGAACCGAAAAAATGTACGCAAGAGCTCATATGTATCCGTTGTGGGAACAAAATGAGGAAAAATATTACAAGATAATGCTTGAAAAGGCGGGATTAACTCCGTAGCTTTTCAAGATTTTTTTAATTTTAATAATGAAAGGAATGAATGAATTATGGCTACAACAAAAAAGAAACCTATGATTAAACAATCAGTAGGAGATATGTATTACGCATTTAATAATATGACTGAAAAAGGAGATTTTAAAAAAGGAGATTACGAGAGTACAATTCAATGTGGTAACGTTAAAAATATAGGAACAACAGAAAATTCAGAGTCAACAACAGTAAAAGCATCTGGAAAAGATTATGAAGTTGTTAATCAGTCAGATTCTATTGAGATGGCTGTTGAAGTAGTTGCTTTTGATACAGAAGATTTAGCAAGAATGAGAGGAGATGATACTTCTGCAGATAATGGATTAATGTTATCTGGAGCTGAAAGCAAAAGACCATTCTTTGCATACGGAAAAGTTGTAAACAAAGTTGGCGGTGGAAAAAGGATGGAATGGTTTCCAAAATGTCAGTTAGTAGAAAATACTGATGATATTGCTACACAAGAAGAATCTTTTTCAGAGCAAAATGATACAGTAACAATAAAAGCATTTGATTTTGATGGAAAAGGAAATAAGAAGACATACGTAGATAGTGAAACATCAAAATATCCTGAAGGATTAACAGAAGAGAAATTCTTTGATTCTGTTATATCATGTAAGGAAGATTTAGATGCAGCAATAGCACCAGCTGAAGAAAATAATGAAAATGAACAAGGTGCATAAAAAAGGCTCTACATAGAGCCTTTTTTTCAAATATATTCGGGAGGAATATACAATGGAAATAGAATTGAAAAATGGAGAAAAAATATTTTTAGAAGTGACACCACTCTTATTGGAATACTTAGAAGATTATGATGGTGGTGTAGAACAACTAAAAAAGGATGCAAAAGGTGTTAAGGATTCAAATGGATATACCAGAACAATGTATGCTGCAAACCAATTGATTTATGCATTAGTTGCATCGAATTATGATAAACCACTTACATATAGACAAGCGGTGCGACTTGTGAAGATAGAAGATGTTACAAAAATTGCTGATTTTGTAATAAATAATATACCAGAAAATGGTAGTAACCAGGTGGAAGATAATATCCACAATCATAAGATGTAAAAGATTCAACTCATCTAGTTCTTGCAAACTGGCACAAGGAGTTGAAAAAAATTGGCAGATGATTTAAAACGCGTAGGTTTGATATTTAAAGCAGATGGCTCAGTAGATTTTAGAAAGTCATTACAAGAAGTTAATTTAGAACTAAATAAAAATTATAATCAGTTCAAATTAACTCAGGCACAGTGGGATAAAACCACATCAAGTACTGAAAAATTAAGAGTACAACAAGAGTACTTAAAAAATGCTTTCGAATATCAATCCGACAGAGTAAATATTTTAAGAAGAGAGCTCGCTGAACTAGAAGGTACTGAGAATAAGAATGTCACAGCGATAAAGAAAAAACGAAATGAGTTAACCCAAGCAGAAGTTAAATTAAAAAATTATGAGAATAGGCTAAAGGAGGTAGAGAAAAGTTTAACTAGTTTCGGAAAAAAATTAGAAGAAACTGGGGAAAAAATTGAAAAAGCTGGAAAAAAGACAGAAGAGGCAGGGAAAAAATTCTCTGCCTTTTCTGCTGCGTCAACAGCAGCACTTATATATGCTGGAAAAAGTGCAATAGATTTTGAAGATGCATTCACAGGAGTTGAAAAGACTGTTGATGGAACTGAAGAGCAAATGCAAAAACTTAAACAAGGCATAAGAGATATGGCTAAAGAGATTCCATCTACTACTACAGAAATTTCAGCAGTAGCAGAGGCTGCAGGACAACTTGGAATTGAAACTGATAATATCTTAGGCTTTACTAGAACAATGATTGACTTAGGCAATGCAACTAATTTAACTGCGGAGCAAGCAGCCTCACAATTAGCAAAGTTTGCTAATATTATGGGAATGTCTCAGAAAGACTTTGATAAGTTAGGAAGTACCATTGTTGATTTAGGTAATCACTTTGCGACGACAGAAGCGGATATAGTTGAAATGGCTATGAGGCTTGCAGGTGCAGGAAAGCAAGTTGGATTATCTGAAGGTCAAGTATTAGGATTAGCAACAGCTCTAAGCTCTGTTGGTATAGAGGCAGAGATGGGTGGTTCAGCTATTTCTAAAGCTATGGTTAAAATGCAGAATGCTGTTGAATTAAGTAATACCAAATTGCAAGATGTTATAAATAAAACAGGAAAAAGCTTACATGAGTTACAATTAATGTCAACTAACGATACAAAAGGATTTAAAGAGCTAGCGGGTTCATTAGATATGACAACGACACAATTAAAAAATATAGTCAATGCAGGTGTTGATTTAGAAAATTTTGCAAAAATATCAGGAAAAACAACTGATGAATTCAAGAAACAATGGAAAGAAGATGCCGCAGGTGCGCTCTCTGATTTTATTAAAGGATTAGGAGATGCAGAATCTAAAGGCGATAGTGCAGTAACAATGTTAACTGAAATGGGTCTAACTGAAGTTAGATTAAGAGATGCCATTTTGAGAGCTGCGAACGCAGGAGATTTATTCAATACTGCAATAGACCGAGGTACAAAAGCATGGGAGGATAACACGGCACTTACCAATGAGGCAAATAAAAGATATGAAACAGTAAAAAGTAAAATAATAATTGCAACAAATAAATTAAAAGATTTAGCAATCACTGTAGGAAACAAACTGTTACCACAAATTGATAAAGGAATAGGCTTTATTGAAAAAGTTACGAAGAAGGTTGAAAAACTAAATGATAATCAGGTAGATACTATTATAAAAATAGGAAAAATAGTAGCTGTAGCTGGTCCGTTATTAACAATAATGGGAAAATTTATTTCTACAGGTGGAAAAGTAATAAAAGGTGTAGGTACATTTACACAGGCTGTGGGTGTCATGAAAGGAACTGTTGTAAGTAGCTCAGAGTCTGTAAATAGTTTAGCTGGATTTTTAACAAAATTAACTAGTCCAGCAGGATTAGCGACAGCAGCGGTATTAGCAGCTGCAGGTGCTGTTATATATTTATCAACTAAACAAAGCGAAGAAACAAAAGTTGCACAAAAATTTGCTGAGGAAATGTCTAATACAAAAAAGGAATTAGATGAATATAATAAAGGGATAGATGACGCTGCAAATGCAGAACTTTCAAGAATTAACTATGTCGAAAAATTGACAGATGAATTAAAGACACTAGCAGATGAAAATGGTAAAGTACAAGAAAAGGACAAAGGTAGGGTTTCATTTATTCTGAATGAAATGAATGAGGCTTTAGGTACAGAATATAAGCTTAACGGTGATATAATACAATCTTACAAAGAATTACAAAGTGAGATTGATTCTACTATTACAAAGAAAAAAGCTGAAATAAAGTTAAATGCTAAAAAAGAAAAATATGAAAATGCAATAAAAAATCAAGATGAAGGAATAGAAAATCTAAGAAAAGCAAATGAAGAATTAGAAAAAACTGGAATGTCATATGATGAATTGCAGAAAAAAGTAGATCGTTATTGGACAGTGATGAATGATTGGAAGAAAAATCCTGCTAAGTATCAAACAGTTGAATATAATAGAATGGGTAAAGCTATTATAAAGACTGATCCTGAAGTAGAAAGTTATATAAGTCAAGAGGACTATTACAACAGATTAACTGCAACAAAAAATGCTCGTGATGATGCTTTGAAAGTAGTTAAAGAGTTTACTAGTGAAGTAAAAGATTATGAAAAAGATTATGCAGATTTTGTAGAAGGAAATTATGAAAATATAGCAAATACAATTATAGTAACAACTGAAGATTGGGCAAAAAAATCTTTAGATGAAATTAAAGATTCAATAGGAACTCAAAGCAACTATCTTAAACAATATAAGGACATTTATAATGAAACAGGAAACGAAGTTGCATATCAGAATGTTAAACAAGCTGAGCAAAATATGCGAGACTTGGCGCAAAATTTAGCAGATAGAACTCAAACACTAGAAAGTCTGGGTCCAACAGAAACAGAGGCATGGAAGAAATTAGCTGATAATAATTATAATGTGTATCAAGAGCAGCTTGCTAAAATGAAACCAGAGATGCAACAGAAAATTGCGGATGTCACAGGAGTTATATATGAGAAAACACCAGATGTTAGCCAAGCAACTCAATTTATGTCGGATAATATAATCTCAAAACTTGATAATGATGAGGAATTCAGAAATGAAGCTCTAAGCTCTATGTATTCATACTTAAATGGATTAAGTAATTCTGAATTAAGAGCTCTTCTCGAATCTGCAGGAGTTCAAGATGTAAATAAAGTAATGGAAGGCATTAGAAATGGAAATTTAGCCGAAGAAGAGGGAAAGAACATTTTGACTAGATTAAATGCAGGACTAAGTAGTAATGCTTTTCAAGGCTCACTGTTTAAAACAGCAAGTAGCATTGCACAGGGGATAGCAAGTAGATTATCTGTGAAATTTAATATAGGTGGAGTATCAGAAGCTTTTAAATCTATTACAGGACTTTTACCAGGTCATAAATCTGGACTTGATTATGTTCCAAAAGACAACTATGTGGCCAGACTACATGAAGGTGAAAGAGTATTAACTAAACAAGAAAATAAAGAATATACCGAAGCGGAAGAAGAAGCAAAAAAACATAAAAGTTCAGTTAATATTTTTAGTGGTTCAAGTGATCCATCTTTGTTAGAAGCAATTCTTGCATCAAACAATAAAGTTGCAGCATTGCTGGAAAAACTAATTAATGTATCAGGTAGAAAACAACAAATTGTACTTGATTCTGGAGTGCTTGTTGGAGAAACAATAGAAGATATCGACGAAGAGCTTGGCAGGCTTGAAGATAAACGAAGGAGGGGAAGTTAGTTGGAAGAATATATAACATTTTTAGATTTAAAAGATAATTTTATACTAAATACATTTAATGATTACCATTTATTATTACAAGATGGACTAACAATCCCAACCGCAGAAGTAAAAACAGAGACGGAAGATATACCAGGAACATCAGACATATTAGATTACACTGAAGCATTAACAGGAGATGTACATTATAGCCAAAGACAAATTCATATTGAATTAGCTGGGGTGAAAGAACTTGGAGAATTTTTAAGTGTACATAGTCAGATTAAGAATAAATTACATGGCAAAAAAGTTAAAATGATATTCTCTGAGGATCCAGGTTACTATTGGATAGGTCGTGTATCTGTTGGTGATGTTTCACCATACGATGTTTTAAGAAATGTTATTTTAGATGTAAAAGTTGATCCATACAAATATGAAATAAGTTCATCTGCAGAAGATTGGCTATGGGATCCATTTAGCTTTGTTGATGGAATTATAAACGAGTGTAAAGATTTAGTTGTAGATGGAACATTGAAAATATCTGTTTATGGCCGTAGAAAGCACGTGATTCCTAAAATAATATGTGATAGTGCAATGACTGTAACATTCAATAATGTAACATACAATTTATCCGCAGGAACAAATGAAGTCTTAGATATTGAAATTATCGAGGGAGAAAACAAATTAACATTTGAAGGAAATGGAACAGTCTCAATTGATTATAGAGGAGGTAGTTTATAATGTACCAAATAACATGTGATGACAACGTTATATATGATGTAAGGTCGCAGGATAGAATTGTAACATCTCCTCGATTAACATTAGAGACTGGAAAAAATGGAACTTTAAGCTTCAGAATACCAAAAACGAATCCATGTTTTGATTTAATAAATCTGAAGAAAAGTATATTTAGAGTATTTCAAGTTGATATTGTAGGTAATCAAAAAATATACACTCAAATTTTTCGAGGTGCAGCCAATACCAGGGATGAAGATTTTTATTCCAGAGGACAAATTGAAATTGAAGGAGAACTATCATTCTTCAATGACACAATAGTGCGAAAATATAATTATAATGGCTCTGTATTAGGTTTATTCCAGAAATATGTGAATGAGCATAATGCAAGAGTTGATGATAGTAAGAAGTTCTATGTTAGAAATTGTACTGTGACAGATCCTAATAATTATATAACTAGAGCAAACGAGAATTATCCTACAACAAAAGAAGAAATGGATAACAAGTTAATTGAGTTGCTAGGCGGTCATTTTGAAACTGAGGAAGTTGAAGAGGATGATGGTAATGGAAATCTTGTTAAAAAGGTTTATATTGATTATTTAGCAGACTATACGGAATACAATACACAACCTATAGTATTTGGAAGAAATATGCTAGATTTTACAAAATGCATTTCTGCAGAAAATATCAAGACGGTAATTATCCCACTTGGCAAGAAAGAAGAGGATAACTATGTAACAATTGCATCTGTTAATGATGGAAAGGATTACATAGAAGATACTACAGCAGTTAATATATTTGGAAGAATAGAAGGAATCGTGAAGCATGATGATGTCACGGTTCCTTCTAATTTGCTGTCTAAAGGCAGAAAAGATTTAGAAGATAGTATTCAGTTATCAACAACAATAAATATTAATGCAGCAGATTTACATGAGCTTGATGTAAATATAGAAGCTTTAAGAGTTGGAAGATTAACAAGAGTAGTTTCTATACCTCATAAATGGGATAGGTATATGTTATTAACAAAGCTAGAGCTAAATTTAGATGATATTAAATCAAGCAGAATAACGTTAGGACAGACATATAAGAGCTTCACAGAAAAGCAGATAAAGAATCAAAATCAAATGAATGTAATATCACAGAGTATTGTTAAAGTTGAAACATTAGAACAAGATGTTTCTGCAGTCAAAGAGGATGTAAGAAGCATAAATACAGTAATAGTCGAAATTCCAACAGAGTACGCAAAAAATTCAGATTTTACAAGTTTCAGAACAGAAGTATTACAGAAAATTGGAAGAGTTTATACAATTAAAGGAAATGTAGCAAATTATGCAGCATTGGATCAAATATCTGTTAAGGAAATTCGGAGATGTGTACAATGTTTTAACAACTGGAGCAAATTATGTTTGGACTGATACTGGTTGGGACAAATTGAGCGAAACGATAGATTTAAGTGCTTATTTAACCAAAGTAGAAGCGGGTAATACATATGCAACTATAGTTGCTCTAGATGATTATGTAAAAAAAGAAGACTTCGATGATCTAGTGGATAGAGTCGAAGCTTTAGAAAATCAAAATGGAGGAGGTAATAATTAATGGGAAATATAGCGAATTTTATAGATAAAATTAAACATGCTATATATGGTAAAGATGTGCGAGATAGCATTGCTAAAGGAATACAACAATGTTACGATGATGCAATAGCAAATGGCCATACAGATATGGAAGTAGTACAAGCAAGAAAAACATATAGTAATTTAAATGCAAGGTTAGATGCAGAAAATGGTAATGTAAATAATGCAATACAAACAGAAAAGAATAATAGAACAAATGCAGATAATAATCTGCAGAATCAGATAAATAGTTTAGCGAGTGGAAGTCCAAAAGGGGTATATGCAACAACTGCAGCATTAGTAAGTGCAAATCCGGATACAGGGGTATATGTAGTAACTGCAGATGGGCATGTCTACAGTTGGACAAAAAATGGAAGTAGTGCGATGGATTTAGGTGTTTATCAGGCAACGGAAATCGAAGACGAAAGTATTACGCAAAAAAAACTAAATCAAAAACTTATTGGTAATGTATATCATATTATCAAAACAGGAACGAAGCCAACACTTTCTGTGATTTTTGATAACCCGTGGATATTGAGTAATATATCTAATATAAAAGTAAAATTTAAAATAAAAAACATAGGTAAAGAACTAAAAAATACTTTTAGTCTATCTTTATCAACAATCTATGGTTCTTATCGTAGTATTAATTTTGATGAAACAATTAACATTATTAATAACAAAATAATTGATATATCAATGTCTAAAGATATTGATATATCTGATTCGGCAAAGTATGCAAAAATAAATCTTTCTAATGGTACAGATAATTATTCTGGTGATTTTGAACTATATATTTACGATATTGAATTTTATTTAGATGATATTCTTGTGACAGATTGGTATCTTAATCCAGATAGTACGACTACTTTTGATGAAAGCGAAAAAATTGCATATTTAGCTTCACAAGAATATGTTAATAGAAAAATAAATGAATACGAGATAAAAGATAAAAGCGTAAATTTCAATAAATTCGATGATGAAACTTTAAAAAAACTATATGGTGAATCTTCACAACAACTTACATATCCATTTGATTCCTACTCAAATCAAACTTGTGTTTTTCCGGCAATAAATAGAAAACTACCACCATGCTATTTAAAAAGACTTTTTAGAACTGCTCCGACAAAAAAGATATATTGCTTCGTATTGGATTCTATAGGTTGTAAAGCTAAAATAATTGATAAATTCACTTTAGAGCCAAACGAAGTATTTATCAACCGTCTTTTGCCGTTTCGGTGGATATATAGCTTGTTGTGGCTTTGATGATAACAACAATATAGATATATGGAGTTTACCTTCGCAATGGGGCCGGGTGTAATGATAGCAGTTTACCACAGAATGAGGTGTATTGTGTACAGAATATTAGTTCAAAAAGTGACTATGATAATCTAAATGTAAATGATGTTGTTGCTTGTTCGTACTATGCAACAAAATACACAAGTTTTCAGATTGTAGTTGAGCCTTTAAAAGTTGAGAATATTGAAAAAAATATAGAAAAATTTGATATAAGGAGTATAAATAGGAATATATCAAATAAACCATGTGATAATGTTATGAAAGTTTTCGACTTAAAAACACTTGTGAAAGATTGTAATGTTAGACACAATAATATTAGTCCTACTATTGATGATAATGTTGAGTTTAATAACTATGGGCGTTTGTATCACAAATCTTATTTAGCTGTGGATGAGTTCAAAATTTGTTCAAAAATTCGACTAAAAGATTTGAATACAATCTTTGGTTTTTCGTCTGTAGATGGAGAATGGGAAACAGCATCTATACTTATAGATACTGCGGCTAATAAAGTTTTCTGGTACGAAAGTGCAATTTCGTCTTCAACTTTGCCAGAAAATCCAAAATATTCAGAGGATATTAATTTTAACTGGAATGTTGATGATTACTATAATATAGAGCTTATAAGATCTGGCTTGAACATAACTTTTAAGTTAATTGATTTAAAGCGTAATATTATATATGAGCAAACAAAACAATTCAGACGTTTTCATGGCTCTGTGGCATTTTGTACTACTATTGGTAAGCTTAACTTAATGCAATTCGATTTTTATTGTGCACTATATAATTATTGTGATTCTTTAGTTTTAGGCGACAGTATAACAGAGGGCTTATCTATGGGAACAAGTGATATTTCTGTCAGATGGGCTTCAAAACTAAGGGATATATTTTTTAAAGGGAGCACTGTCGTTTCCGGTGTTGGATGGGGAAAGACAGGTGACGTTATAAAATGCATACAAAACCTTTTTATGATTGGTTACAGGTTTAACTACATTATTGTTATGATAGGTACAAATCAATCTGGTAATGAAGAACAATTTAACAATTGGAAAACAGGTATTCTTAGTATTTACAATATGATTATTGATTCTGGTGCCAAACCTATTATTGTATGTCCGCCTCTACATAATAATAGTAATGAATATATAATTGCGATGCGTAATTTTATCCTTGAACAAGGTTGGGACACAATTCGTATGGATATTGCAACTTCTATTAACAATGATGGTAGTACATTTAATCAAAGCTTTTCAACCGATGGTACGCATTTTAATGCTAATGGAAATCTGGCAATGTATGAAAGAGCAGTACATGATTTAGAATTTTTAATTTAGAGGTGATAAAATGGGATTTACGGAGTTTATAGATATAGCTTTAAAATATGGAATATGGTGCGCGTGCTTTTTAGCACTCGCACTTTATACGTTAAAGCATTATGAAAAATTGGTAAAAGAAACAAAAGAAGAAAGTATTAAAAGAGAAGAATCATTAAAAAAAGAAAACAACGACAGGGAGTTAAGGTACATAAACACAATAAATAACTTAACGGAAAAAGTTGATAACAAGATAAATGTAATAGATAAAAAGGTGGACAAGATACAAGAAGAGGTTTCTTGTATAAAGAGGAAGGAGTGATTTTTATGAAAAAGAGAATGTTAATAATTTTACTATGTGTGTTAGCCTCATTAGGAGTATTGTGTAACGTTTATGTTCCAGACAACAAAATAAACAACACTATTGCAGATATGCAGGAAATCGTACAAGAGGAAATAAAACAAGAGATTGCCGAAGAGAATCAGTCTACGATAGAAATTCCAGTGCAGACTATCACAGATGAAGAAGAACTGGAAAAACAAGAGGTTGAAAATGAGGCATTTGAGTTACAAGGCGAGATAGCTTATAATGGTGATGCAAAAAGTTGGAACATATCTACAGGGAATACACCTCAACTAACATATATAAGTCAAATAGATTCGAGATGGAAATATCATTCATATACATCTATTGGAGATTCTAGTCAGACTATCGGCTCAAGCGGTTGTGGTGTAGCAAGTGCCGCGATGATAATAGATAGTATAGTTGGAATTGTAAGTGTAACAGAACTTGCTGATACATTCGTTGTAAATGGATATAGAAGTGCAAATTCTGGAACTTATTGGAGTGCATATAGGGCAGTAGCAGACCAATTCAATATAGAATATAAGGAAACAGATAATTTTGACACAATGCTTAATCTATTAAGAAATAATCACTATATAATTGCGAGCTGTGGAAATGGTTTATTTACATCAGGAGGACATTACATAGTATTATATGGTATAGATGGTGATACAATAAAGATATATGATCCATATCTATACAGTGGAAAATTTGAAACTACTACTAGAAGAAACAAAGTAACAGTAAGTGGAAATACTGTGTATTGTTCTACAGATAATTTCAGAAAATACGCCAATTACAAACAATTCTTCTGTTATGGTTACAACACAGATACAACTATTACAACTAACTCTACAGATGATAAAGTAACTACAGAAACATATACAAGATATGTAAATACAAAATCAAACAATTTGAATGTAAGAAACAAACCTAATGGAAGTATAGTTGGCTCATTGCCTAAAGGAAGCAAAGTAACTGTATATGAAACATCAGGAGCCTGGTCCAGAATAGGGGATAACAAGTGGGTAAGTACATCTTATTTATCTTCAATAGAACCAGGAAGAAGAGCAATAACAATACAAAAAAAATACACTATAGGCAAGTATAAAGTAGCAACTAATATTCACGTTAGAACTGGACCAGGAACAAATTATAGTGCGAAAACATATAAACAATTAACAACAAATGCAAAATACC
The DNA here is from genome assembly GCA_017404545.1 of Clostridia bacterium. Classification (GTDB taxonomy): domain Bacteria; phylum Bacillota; class Clostridia; order TANB77; family CAG-508; genus CAG-492. The sequence goes on along the minus strand of JAFRCC010000018.1, from coordinate 351,866 downwards.
AAAATAAGCTATGTGGTAGTGCATATTATAATGGTTACTTAAAAGGTGTAGTATGCAATGTAACAGAGGTTAAAGGAGAATGGGGCAAGACTGCATCAGGTTGGATATGTTTAAGATATTGTTCAAAAATATAAATTTTAATTCAAAGTAAGAGTGAGCAAATAGCTCTCCTTAAATTTTTATTTATATTTTTTCTTTTTATTCTCAAGTAAAAGAGTCATACTCATAATACTTGCTGTCTTGAAAAAATTTTTATTGAATATTAATAAAAAAAGTGATATTAATAAGTAAATAACTTATTATATCATATAATATTTATATAGTAGACATAACTATACAAAATCAATATAGTGTTGTATAATGATAAGAATGAGGGGGAAAATACGATGAATATTGAATTGATAGGAGGAAAAGGTTCAGAGGCTGTAAGGTTAGCTTGGTATGTAAAACAAAAATATTTACAATATGAAAAAAATATAGATAAAAGAGAAATATCACCGATAAAATTGCAAAAAACATTATATTTTTTATTTGCTTATTGGGGACAATATATACTAAAAAATAAAAATAACTCAGAAAGTGTAGAAGTCAATTATTCTGATTATAGTGAGTATTTATTTGAAGATGATATTGAGGCATGGACATATGGACCCGTTGTGCCATCTGTTTTTCATGGAGAAAAAAATGGATGGATTGATAAAAATCCGGTTGAGGGATATTTAGAAGATGATCCAGTAAAAAAAGAATTTATAGATTACTTATTACCACAATTATTTGACATTAGTGATTTTGGACTTGTGGATTTGTCACATCAAGATGAATGTTGGAAAAAGTATTATAATCAAAATGAAGAAAAACATAATAATATTATTCCTAAGGATGAGATAATTAGTGAATATTGTAATAAAACCGCATAATCTGTTAACACCAGGAAGCATAAAAGTTAATAAAAGAATAGGAAATAAAGTAATAAGTAAAAAAAATATAAAATTCAAGGATTTCAATATGAATGGAGCAATTCATTCAATTAATCTACCAGATGTACATTTTACGAATTTCGTTAAGAGCTATGAAAAGAAGATATATATCGAATTAAAACAAATATTTGACGACATTATTATCAATAAAAAGGCTCTTGATGAAGAATTACTATTAGTGGATAATGAAAATCAAAATGGGTCAAAGGAAGAACGCTTAAAAGAAATAATTAGAGAAAACTTAAATATAAAGAATGTTCCAAGTTTAATGAAATTTAAGATAAAAGCAAAAAAAGATGACCAGACATTAGATGGAGTTAGGATATATGTTTATTACGACAAGAATATGGAAGAATTTGATTTATATTTAATAGATTTGTATCATCTAGGAATTGACGGAGTGAACTATAAAATAGGTAGATATGATTTAGAAGGTAGATATTCTGTTAATTCAACACACAAGAAATGTATTTCAAAAATAGCAGATTCATATATAATGTAATTATAAATATACATATTCGACATGTTTCGACATACAAATTAACATAAACTTGATATAATTACATAAAGAAGGTGATTATATGAGTATAGATTTGTTAATTATTCGCAACAGGGTAAAGCTAGAAAAGTTAATCACAGAGGATAAAGAGTATTCTAAAATACTTAAGCAAAGCCAGAAACTAGACAAGCTAATAAATAAAAAGATGGGAATATCAGTTCAAAAACACTATTACCCAAAAATTACCCAAATTTCTGGCATATAAGTTTCAAAAGTATTGCTACATCGATGTTATAAAAAATATAAAAGCTCCAACAAGAGGAGCCAATTCGAATTTTCGTCGAACTTTTTGAAACTCAGTTTCAGTAAGGGTTCGACGATTTCGTGTTTTATACGGAAAAATCACAAATTTTATAAATATTTTCCTCGAAATAATGTTACAGGTCGATTTAACAATCGGCTTTTTTTATGCTTGTTTTCGCCTGTAACACTTGTAATTGCGTTGATTAGATGGGTTGTAAATAATACAAAATATGATATAATTAATGCAATTATATTGTGATTATTTAAAGAATGGACTAAAGAGAACAAGAAATTATAAAAATTAATTTGTAAAATCTAATTTTGAAGAGTGTGAACAATTTTTGAATAAAAAACGAAAAAATATCAAATGAAATATTGTCTTTTAGGTTTAGAGACAATAAAATCGATGAAATTTGTAAGGTACATTTTGAGTCTAACGAGGAATTTGAGAAACTTTTAGAAATTTTTTATAATATAAAAAATATGTTTTACTATTTAGAAATGTTAAAAAAAGAAATTCTTTGTTTTTTTGTTGGATATATGAGACAATGGAATATAAAAATTACGGAAAAGTGAAGGAGTTAGACATAAAAACAACAAGAGGATTAGGTTCAAATTTTTTTACATTTTGTTGTGCTATTGGTGAAGCAGTTTATATTATGTATCGAAAAGGCGAAAGGAGAAATAAAATATGAAATTTGTTATATTTAGCGATATACACGGAAATGCTCTAGCATTGAAAGAATGTATCAAGGAAATAGAGCAGATGAATATAGATGCGATAATTTGGTGTGGAGATTATATTACAGATTTTCCAGAAAGTCATGAGGTAATACAATTGATACAACATTATTCAAACAAGATTAAAAGTTATATTATATCTGGAAATCGTGAACAAAATATAATTGATTATGCAAATGGGAAGCAATACAACATAAGACAGAGAAAAAACATCGAATATACATACAAATCATTAACAGAAGAAGATATTAAATGGATAAAATCATTACCTGAAACTGTAGAAATTGATTTGGATAATAATAAAAAAATATTTGTTTCGCATAAATGTACATATGATAATATAGATAATTGTCAATATAAAATTTTTGGACATAGTCATAAACAATGCAATTTTGTAAGAGATGGTGTAAAATACATTAATCCTGGATCTGTTGGAATATCAACAGATGAAAATATAGGAGCTCAATTTGATATACTAGAGATAACAGATACTTATGAAAAAATTGAACAATATGTTGTAAAATATAATATTGAAGAAACTATAGAAAATCTAAAGCATTCAGCAATATATAATGATGAAGTTAAATGGGGAAATTTATTAGAAAAAGAATTGAGAACAGGAATTGATTATCCTCAAAAGTGTATAGCTGAATACGATAAAATAAGAAATGAACATCATTTAGCGGAAGAGTCATTAGAAGCGTGGAATGTAGCTGTTAAGAATGTTTTAGGTCAATAGTTATTTATCATCAGAGTTATTAATGGAGGAAAATGAAAAATTATAGAAATTTGTTGATAAGTTTTAGTAAAAATTGTACAATTAAATTACAGAACACGAAAATGGACGATGTAGCACCGACTTATGGTGTGTAGAATTAGTTTTCTAATTATAAAAATTTGTAAAACTCAGCTGAAACGGAGAAAATTATAAAACAAAAAATCGTTGTAATTAACTTATATCTTGCATTACAACGATTTTTTTCAGTATTTCTAAAAATTTTGTATAAATTTAGATGACGGTGTAACTTTTGAATTTTATAATTTGGAAACTGTAATAGCAGATAAATTTGAAACTTATAGGGATAGCTATAGTATTAAACTTCTAAAAGAAAAAACATCAATATTTGATAGTAAATTTGGGGGAGTTCCATATTGGGATTTCCACATTTCTGCCAAGAAGATCCAAGAAGTGCAGTTATTTATAACGCTTCTAAAAGTGATGTAAAACTTGCTACTTCTGTAGACGATAATAAAACGATGTCCTGGTTTCCATCTGCTAGTGATATGAACAAAATCATGAAAGAAAATGAGAAACAAAAAGAATATAATACTCTATTATTACAAATTGATAGTTGTGACGAGTTTATGTGGGGAGATGGAGGACAAGTAAATATTTTTATAAACTCTAAAGATTTAAAAAATTTGAATTTTGATAAAGTGTTATGGAATTTTGATTGTTATTAAAATGTATTTAAAACAACAAAAAAAGCTCCCAAATGTGAGGAGCTTTTTTTGTAACCTATTCCGTGTATGACAGGAGGTTATGAATTTGTTTTGATAAATGTTGAGGTTACTGCCAGACCGAAGTCACCACACTGACTCGCTCCAGCGATTGCCGGAGCACTTCGCTCAATCTCAATATAACCATTTTTTTTGGCATAGTACATGATTTCATCATCTAAATCACCTGTTTCGATACTTACAGAAAAAGTTTGGAAAAATCTTTCCTGCTCAATGACATCAGGACTAAAGATTGATGTTACGGCGATTGCAAAATCACCGCATTGAGAAGCCGCAGAGAGTGAAGGTGCACTACGATTGATTTCAACATAACCATTTTGTTTAGCAAAAGTAGCTACGTCATCATTCAAGTTACCATATCCGATGGATGCAGAAAAAGTCTTATAAATCTTTTTCATAAATTTGTCCTCCTACATATTAGGTTGTCAATGTACACGCTCAAACGAGCGTGTGGCAGGACATCCCCGCCTACACTATCATCATACTACATTTTATGTAAATTGTCAAATATTACTGATATTATTCAAATAAATAGTAGCAAAACACTTATCATCAAGTATTTTGCTACTAAACTTTTCATCATAGGCACAAAGCCCATGGTATCGGCATACCGCATCAAATATCTAAAATTAGTTTAGTAAATAATTAGTATTGTTAGTTATTTGCTTTTATAATATAATGATGTAAAGTTAAAGGCAGTGTATGAAGATAAAATGAAGAAATACGTATAAAGGAAGATGAAAATAGTGGCGTAAGGTGGGTTCCTATATTTCGTATTATTCGTATACTGAAGTGCCAAACGAGCCATTAAGAAATAGTTAATTGAAACTATTTCTTTCTTTTATGTAGAATAATTACAGAATTTCCAGGTACTTTAACATTTTGAAGTACTTGAAATTAGTAGTTAATTATGTTAAATTTAGAAAAGAAAAAAATAAGAGAGAAGAGATAATATGTATAAATTATTTGACTGGAAAAGGGAAATAAATAAAACAGAGCTGTGTCAGGTTATTAAAGCTCTGGAAAACGATAATATAGTTATATTTCCTACAGAAACTGTATATGGAATTGGAGCAAATGCTACATCAATAAATGCAATAAATAAGGTATATGAGGCTAAAAATAGACCAAGAGAGAAAGCTATTAATATATTAGTTTCTTGTAAGGAAGATATTGAAAAATATGCAGAAATCACATCAAGCATAGAGCAAAAAATAATAGAAAACTTTATGCCAGGTCCAATTACTATAATACTTAAAAGGAAAAATACGTTTGAAGGGAAAGGTTTTACATTAGATGACAACACAATTGGAGTTAGGATTCCAAACAATAAAATAATAATGACTATACTTGAAAATATCAATTTCCCACTTATTGCTCCAAGTGCTAACATTTCGGGGAAAAATAGCGGAATAAGGGTTAATGATATAGCAAAGGATTTTGAAAATAGTGTAGATATAATAATAGATGGTGGAGATGCAAAATTAGGAGTATCTTCTACAATAGTAAAAGTCGTTGACAATAAAATACATATTCTAAGGGAAGGCACAATAACTAAGGAAGAAATTGAAGCTAAAATATTATGCTAATAAATAATTAGTATGGAGGATTACATGAACTATAAGATTACTAATGGAGCTGTAGAGCTTGATGGCGAGTCTATTCTTGAAGAAGTTAATATTGAAATAAAAGAAAAAGATAAGATTGCAATTGTTGGACGCAATGGTGCAGGTAAGTCTACATTATTAAAAGCTATTATTGATAATGAAATGTTTGAAGAGGGAACTGGCGAAGAAAAGTTCAACATAATAAAAGAAGGAAAGCCAATTATTGGTTATTTAAAGCAGATGAATCTAGAAGATGATTCGTGCAGTATGCTAGATGAAATATTAAAAGTGTATAAGCCAATAATAGATCTAGAGCAAAAAATTAATAGGCTTTTGATTGAGATGCAATCAAATTCGTCCGAAGAACTTGCCCTAGAATATTCAAAAGCAATGGATAGATTTGAGTTTTTAGGTGGTTATATATACAAAAAAGAGTACGAAACAGCGATAAAAAAATTTGGATTTTCGAACCAAGACAAGTTAAAGAAAATTTCGGAATTTTCTGGAGGACAAAGAGCAAAAATTGCATTTATAAAGTTATTGTTGAGCAAACCAGACATACTTCTTTTAGATGAACCAACTAACCACTTGGATATAACGGCAATTGAGTGGTTGGAGCAATACCTAAAACAATATCCGAGAGCTGTTATCATTGTTTCTCATGATAGAATGTTCCTAAACAGAATTGTAAACAAAGTATACGAAATAGAGTATGGTGTTACATGCGAATATTCTGGAAATTATACTTTTTTTGAAGAGCAGAAAAAGGTTAACTATGAAAAACAACTTAAAGATTATGAGTATCAACAAAAAGAAATCAAGAGATTGAATGATATTGTAACTAGATTTAAATATAAGCCCACCAAGGCAAAGATGGCAATGTCTAAGCTTAAGCAGATTGAAAGAATGGTTAAGGTTGAAATGCCTAACAGATACGATTTAACATCATTTAGAACAAATTTTACAATAAACAAGCAAAGTGGTAGAGATGTTATTTATGCTAAAAATCTAAAAATTGGATACAATGAAGTAATTCAAGATGTTTCGTTTAATTTGTATAGGGGACAAAAACTTGCTGTTATAGGGGAAAATGGAATTGGTAAATCAACGCTACTTAAAACACTTGTTGGAAATATAGAAAAATTGGAAGGAAATCTTGAGCTTGGTCATAATGTGGTTGTAGGATATTTTGATCAGCAGATAGCTCTTTCAGATTCAGAAAAGACTGTATTGGAGGATTTTAGTGAGGAATTTCCGGAATTAACTACGACAGAGCTAAGAAATTCATTGGCAGCATTTATGTTTTATGGAGATGATGTTTTCAAAAAAATTAATATGCTTTCAGGTGGCGAAAAAGTTAGACTTGCTCTATGTAAAATATTAAAAAAAGGGCCAAATTTGTTAATTTTAGATGAGCCTACTAACCATATGGATATTATTGGAAAAGAGAGCCTTGAGACGCTTCTTAAAGAATACAATGGTACAATAATTGTAGTTTCACATGACAGGTTTTTTGTAAATAAAATTGCAGATTGCTTATTGGTATTCAAAAGAGGAAATGTTCAATTTTTTGATGGACCATATGAAGAGTATGAGGAAATGTTAGAAGAAGATAATGAAACAGAAAAATCTGAAATTGCTTCAGAGAAGAGCAAAAAGGAATCAAGTAATACATACTTAATTCAAAAAGAAAAAAATAGAATAACGACAAAGGTAAAAAAGATTGAGCGAGATATAGATGGATTAGAAAAAAAGCTAGAAGAGCTTAATCTGGCAATATCTGATGAGAATATATATAGCGATTATGAAAAATTATCTGATTTGCAAACTCAGATAGAGCAAGTAAACATTACTATAGACGAAAAGATGACAGAGTGGGAAAATCTTCAAAATTTGTTAGAGAAGGAGTGATTATTTTGAATTTGGCAACAAAGATTGTAAAGCACATAATGCTTGTTACAAAACATAGATGGATTGTGTTTAAACTGGCGATTAAAGCTGGGATTCCATGGAGAGGGTTTGTACATGATCTTTCTAAATTCTCTCCAACTGAATTTTTTGAAAGTGTTAAATATTATAATGGAAAGCGAAGTCCGCTACATGTTGCAAGAGAAAATATTGGCTATTCTAAGGCATGGCTTCACCATAAAGGAAGAAATAAACATCATTTTGAATATTGGGTGGATATATCTAAAACAGAGCAAATCGGTGTATTTTTACCATATAAATATATGGTTGAAGCGGTGTGCGACAAATTATCAGCTGGAATGGTTTACAATGGAAAAAAATGGACAAAGGAGGAGCCGTTAAAATATTGGAATGATATAGAAAAAAATGCTCCAGTAGTAAAACATCCTGGAACTATTGAATTTATGGATATTGTATTAAAGAAAATTGCAGACGAAGGAATTGATGAAGCAGTAAATAGGAAATATTTAAAGGAAACATATAAAAAAATAGAGGAAAAATATTTCTCAAAGAAAAAGGATTATAGAGCATAACTACATATTTATGCTCTATAATTTTTTTGAGAATTCTATTGTAAAAAATGTTTTTATTGGTATAATACTCTTGTAAAATTCTGTTAGGGAGGAAAATCAAAAGATGATTAAAAAAGTTGCAATATTGGCAAATGGTGGAGATGTTTCTGGTTTTAATGCTGTTATTAGAGCTATAGTAAAAACTGCGGAGAGATATGGAATTGAATGTTATGGATTTGTAGAAGGATACAAAGGTCTATTAAATAATGACTATATAAAATTGAGTACTTCTGGAAATAACAGAGCTTCCGGTATTATAGCAAGAGGTGGCTCTATAATTGGGTCTTCAACAAATGCAAATGTTTTTAACTACAAGGTAGAAGAAAATGGTCAAACAGTATATAAAGACTTATCAGATGTTTGTGTTCAAAATATTAAAAATGATGGTTTTGATTGTATATTTACATTGGGTGGAGATGGTACTCAAAAATCTGCAAGAGATTTTTCTCTTAAAGGAATAAATGTAATAGGAGTTCCAAAAACAATAGATAACGACGTTGCGTGTACGGAAATAACTTTTGGATATAATACTGCTGTTTCTGTTGCATCAGATGCTATTGATAGACTCCATACTACAGGAGAAACTCATCATAGATTAATGGTACTAGAAGTTATGGGAAGATATGCTGGATGGATCGCACTTGAGTCAGCAATTTCTGGTGGCGCAGACATAGCTTTGATTCCAGAAATTCCATATGACATAGATAAGGTTGTTGGAAAAATAAATCAAAGACGAAGTTTGGGCAAAAACTTTTCGATAATAGTAGTTGCCGAAGGTGCCGTTCCAAAAGGGGGTTCAATTTCTGTACTTGAAACAAGGAATAATGGACTTGGTGTTGATAATACAAAGCTTGGAGGTGCAGGAGAAAAAGTTGCACGAATTCTTCAAGAAAGAACCGGAATGGAAGCTCGATGTACAGTTCTTGGTTACATGCAAAGAGGTGGAACGCCTACTGCGTTCGATAGAGTTTTATCTACAAAATACGGAGCAAAAGCTATGGAACTTGCAATAAATGGACAATTTAATGTATTAACAGTAATAAGAGATGGAAAATTAGATTCAGTTTCTTTAGAAGATGTTGTAGGGCAAAATAAAGAAATAGGTGCTGTTTCAGGTAATACAAGTGAAAGTAACATTAGAAAAGTAACAATGGATCATGACCTTGTAAAAACAGCGAGAAGTATCGGAATTTGTTTAGGTGATTAGACGAGAAATGGGCAGTTATGTTTCTCATTTGGAATTATTTTTGAATGAAACATAATTGTCCTTTTTCATGCGATTTTACTAAATTGCTTTGCCAACTATTGAATTTAAAAAAAAAATTGATATAATGATATAGATTATTTTTGAGATGGTTTATGGATTTCCAAAAATTCAAATTTTAAAATGTAAGGAAGATGGCATATGGAGAATATATATAGAACTCATAGTTGTGGGGAACTTAATATAAGCAACGTAAATCAAGAAGTTAGATTATCTGGTTGGGTTCAGAGAATAAGAAATCTTGGAGCTATGAAGTTTATAGATTTAAGAGATCAATATGGTATTACGCAAGTTGTTATATCAGATGACGAAAATATACAAAAGCAGCTAGAAGGATTATATACAGAAGCAGTTATTCAAGTAAATGGAAAAGTTGTTGAAAGATCAAACAAAAACAATAAAATACCAACGGGTGAGATTGAAGTAATTGCCAATAAAATTGAAATTTTAGGGAAATGTAAATCAACATTACCTTTTGAGATAAATTCAGAAAAAGCAGATATAGATTCAGTAAGAGAAGATCTAAGATTGGAATATAGATTTTTAGATTTAAGAAATGATAGAATACATAATACAATTTTATTACGTTCAAAAGTTATGAGACATTTAAGAGATAAGTTATATGAATTAGGATTTAACGAAATACAAACTCCAATTATTGCTAATTCATCACCAGAAGGTGCTAGAGATTATTTGGTACCAAGTAGGTTACATCCAGGGGAATTCTATGCTCTACCTCAAGCGCCGCAACAATTCAAACAATTGTTAATGATATCAGGCTTCGATAAATATTTCCAAATTGCACCATGTTTTAGAGACGAAGATCCAAGAGCTGATAGGGCACCAGGAGAATTTTATCAAGTAGATTTTGAGATGAGTTTTGCTACTCAAGAAGATATATTTTATGTATTGCAGGAACTTTTCGTTTCAACTTTTAAGAAGTTTACTACGTGGAAAGTAGATGAAGGACCGTTCATTCAAATTCCATACAGAGAAGCTATGGAAAAATATGGAATTGATAAACCAGATTTAAGAAATCCGTTAATAATTCAAGATGTAACAGATATATTTAAAAATAGTGAATTTAACGCATTTAAAGACAAAACTATCAAAGCAATTGTTGTTCCAAATGGAGCAGAACAAACAAGAAAATTCTTCGACAAAATGACAGAATTTGCCACAGAAGAAGCCGAAGCTAAGGGGCTAGCATGGATAAAAATAGATAGTGAAAATGTTGTTAATGGAGGAATAGCTAAATTTGTTACAGACGATATAAGAGATAATCTAGAAAATAACTTTGGTGTTAAGCCAAATGATGCAATATTCTTTATAGCTGATGAATTAAAAGCAGCTCAAAAAATAGCTGGTTTAGTTAGAATAGAGCTTGGAAAACGACTAGATTTGTTGGAGAAAAACGTATATAAATTTTGTTTAATTACGGATTTTCCAATGTATGAGTTATCTGATGAAGGAACAATAGATTTCAACCATAATCCATTTTCAATGCCACAAGGAGGCATTGAAGCTTTGGAAAATAAAGATCCATTAGATATTGTTGCATATCAGTTTGATGTTGTATGTAATGGTTTCGAAATGGCATCTGGTGCTGTTAGAAACCATAACCCAGAGCTTATGGTAAAAGCTTTTGAAATAGCTGGATATACAGAGAAAGATGTTGAAACACGTTTTGGAGCCTTGTATAAAGCATTCCAGTACGGAACACCACCACATGCCGGTGCAGCACCTGGATTAGATAGAATGATACTATTATTAACAGATTCTTTAAATATCAGAGAAGTTATTGCGTTTCCAAAGAACAAAAAAGCAAGAGATTTATTGATGAATTCTCCATCTGTGGTAACAGATGAGCAATTAAGGGATGTTCATATAAATGTTGACAAAAAATAAAACAAAAATCGACGAATTTATTTCATTCAAAAATAGATGAGTTTTTATAACTTATCCATTTTTGATTTTAGAGGTAAGTTCATACTAGAACGAAAAAATGTTCGTATTTATATTGACTAATTTAGTAATTTATTGTAAAATCACTTTATCGATATTTGTAGAGAGGTGATTTTTATGTGTAAACAAAAATTAATTGCAGAAAAAATCGAAAAAATAATTCAAATACTAGACGAACTACAATTTAGCGAAAAAGATCAGTTTGTAAATATTCAAAAAAATCAAGTATTAATATTAGAAAAAATTGATAAATTGCAAGAATACAACGAAATAGATGACATGGTAAGTTCAGTTTTTGCAAAAAAGTTACAAGAAATAGAGCAAAAGATATGAGAGTAAGGAGTTGCGCAATAGGACAAGCGTGGCTCCTTCCAAATTTTTTATGCAAAAAGAATATGTAAGGTTGTATATAATTGTTATAGTTTAACACTTTTTATTATTATCATAACCATTAAATAGTAATATATAATTAAATAAATGAATGACTCATACTTGAAAAAAAAGCAGAAGTATGATATAACTTGCACAGAAAAGAGAGAAGGTTATTTATTATAAAAATGAAAAATATAAAAGATTTTGATTTAGCCGATTTGCAAGAGGAATTAGTTGCAGTTGGCGAAAAAAAATTTAGGGCAGAGCAGATATTTAAGTGGTTGTATGTAGATAAAGTAATGAGTTTTGATGAGATGACAAATTTGTCACTTGATCTTAGAAATAAACTGAAAGAAAACTATACCATATGCAACTACAAGATTCTAAAGAAGCAAGAGTCTTCAGATGGTACGAAAAAATACCTGTTTGATGTACTTGATGGTAATGCAATAGAAACAGTGTTAATGCAGTATCACCATGGAAAAACAATATGCGTATCTTCTCAAATAGGATGTAAAATGGGATGCAAGTTTTGTGCATCAACAGGAATTAAGTTTGAAAGAAATCTAACACCAGGAGAAATAGTAGAGCAGATATTAGCTGTGGAGCAAGATATTGGTGATAAAATATCAAATGTTGTATTTATGGGAATAGGAGAGCCATTAGATAATTACGATAATGTGATAAAAGCAATAAGAATCTTAAATAATCAAAAAGGTTTAAATATCGGCGCAAGGCATATAAGTGTGTCAACAAGTGGTTTAGTGCCACGTATATATGATTTGGCGAATGAAAATATTCAGTGTACATTATCAATATCGCTTCACGCTACAACAGATGAGAAAAGAAGTAGTATGATGCCAGTAAATAATAGATATAATATAACAGAGCTAATGAAAGCATGCAAAGATTATATAAAAATTACGAATAAAAGAATTTCTTTTGAATATGCATTAGCTAAGGATAATAATGATAATTTAAATGATGCAAAGCAATTGGTAAATTTATTAAAAGGAATGCTTTGTCATGTGAATTTGATTCCAATTAATAAGATTGAGAATGGACAGTATTCGAAAAGCACAAATGAAAACATCATAAAGTTTAGAGACTATTTAAATGATAACGGTATTGTAGCCACAATAAGAAGAGAGCTAGGGTCTGATATAGATGCAGCATGTGGTCAACTAAGGAGAAAAAATCTAAAGAATTAAAATACCGGTATTTTAGGAGGGTTTATGAAGGCTTTTGCAAGATCAGATATAGGTAGGGTTAGAGAAATGAATCAGGACAATTATTATATATCTGATCCAAATGACGATATAAAATTGTATATAGTTGCTGATGGTATGGGAGGCTACAAAGGCGGTGAGATTGCAAGTTCACTTGCAATTGAATCAGTTAAAAATTATATAAAAAATAATTTCGAAGCAACAAATAAGGAAAAAGAAAAAATTCTTGATTTAATAAAAGATGCAATCGAATATGCAAATATGGTCGTTTATGAAAGATCTCAAGAAGTTGAAGATTTGAAAGGAATGGGAACTACAATAGACGTTGTTATAATTCAATCCGGTAGATTATATATTGGTCATATTGGCGATAGTAGAGTTTATCGTATGAGAAAACAATGTTTTAGAAAATTAACAACAGACCATAGTTATGTAGAACAATTGGTAAAACAAGGAAATATAACAAAAGAAGAAGCTTACAATCATCCTAAAAAAAATATGTTAACTAAAGCATTAGGGTGTACAGCTTTTGTCGAACCAGATGTAATGATAAAAGGATTTCAAAAGGAGGATATTTTGTTAATGTGTACAGATGGCTTAACAAATATGGTAAGAGAGAATGAAATAATTCGTATAATAAAAGAAAATCCTGAGAATGCCTGTGAGTTACTTGTAAATAAAGCAAATGAAAACGGCGGACAAGACAATATTACAGCTGTAATCATATTATAAGGAGAGTAAGAATATGAATTTAGAAGGTAGTGTTATAGGAAACAGATACGAAATAATTGAAAAAATTGGGAATGGTGGTATGGCAACTGTTTATAAAGCACTTGATAAAATTTTAAACCGCTATGTGGCAATTAAAATTTTGAGAGATGAATTTACAACAGATGAGGAATTCATAAAACGTTTTAATGCAGAAGCGCAATCTGCTGCGAGACTTACTCATCCTAACATCGTTTCTGTTTATGATGTAGGCCAAGAATATAATGTGTACTACATTGTTATGGAATTAATACAAGGCAAAACATTAAAGCAAATAATAGATGAAGATGGTTTTCTGTCGTGGAAATGGTCTATAAATATTGCAATACAAATTGCTTCAGCTTTAGATATGGCTCATAAGAATAATATAATACACAGAGATATAAAACCACATAATATTATGATTACAGAAGATGGTGTTGCAAAAGTCACAGATTTTGGAATTGCAAAGGCAGTGTCAAATTCAACAATTACAGCCTTTGGAACAACACTAGGTTCGGTACATTATTTTTCCCCTGAGCATGCTAGAGGTGGATATACTGATGCAAAATCAGATTTATATTCACTAGGTGTTGTAATGTATGAAATGGTTACTGGAAAAGTACCATTTGATGCAGATACTCCAGTATCAATAGCGTTGAAACATATGCAAGAGAATCCAGAAGATCCAATAAAAATAAATAAAAACGTACCATATGCTGTAAATCAAATTATTATAAAAGCTTTAAAAAAAGATCCGAATGACAGATATCAAAATGCATCGGAGATGATTAAAGATTTAAATATGGCTTTAAAGAGACCGGAAGGTGGATTTGTAAGCGAAGAGAATTATACAGATGGATTAACAAGAAGAATTCCAACAATAGATAACAATATAGACTCAGGGTACGGAGGACAAGATGGAGATGATGAGGAAGAAGAATTAACTTTCTTTCAAGCTCATAAAAAAGTAATTATATCTGGAATTATTGTTTTAGCCTTTATTCTTATATTTGTGGGTGTATTACTAACAACACTTGGGATAGCAAATTCATCAGGACCGAAAGATGTTCAAATTCCAAATATAGTTGGCAAATCTCAAGAAGAGGCCAAAAGAGAGGTAGAAGGCACAAATTTAAAATTTGTTGTTTCGAAAGAAATTTATAGTGCAGATGTACCTGAAGGATGTATAATTTCACAAGATCCAACATATAAGGCCAATTTTACAATAAAAGAAGGAAATACAATTAGTGTTGTTGTAAGTAAAGGTATTGAAGAAGTTGAGATGCCAAAAGTTGTTGGCGTAGAGTACAAAACTGCAGAAACAACTTTAACAGATTTAGGTCTAAAAATTGAGAAAGTTGAGGAAATTAGCCAAAAAGTTGAAGAAGGATATGTAATTAGTCAGGAACCAAAAGAAGGCGAGAATATTGAAGCTGGATCTACAGTAAAAATTCACGTAAGTAAAGGAAATGGTAAGAAAAAATTTGAAGTACCAGATGTAGTTGGAAAGACAAAGGATGAAGCACAAGAAACTCTTACTGAGCTTGGTATGGAAGTAACGATAAAAGAGAAAGAAGATTCTAACCAAAGTGATGGTGTTGTTTTGGAACAGAATATAGTAGCAGGTACACAGTCTGAAGAAGGAGCTAAAATTACAATTACAGTAAATAAAATCAAAACAGCTGTTGAGGGCGTTGTAAATGTAAAGGTTAAAGCGTTAGCGGATAAATATGCCCCTGTAGATGAGACAGATGGAGTAAGCACAGAGAATCAGAACGTTGCGGTAAAAATTCTTGTTGGAACAGATACAATACTAGAAAAAAATATTTCAAGAGATACTGATAATATAACACAATCCTTTGAAGCAAAAGGAAATGTTACAATAAAGGTATATATAAATAGTATACTAGCAAATGGAAAATCGTATACAATGGATATGAATGGCGATAATAGAACATTAACAGTTAACTAAGATAAAAAGCGAAGAAATTAAAAACTTTCTTCGCTTTTTGCAAATAATAAAGGGAGGCAAATTTTGCAAAAAGATGGAATTATAATTAGTAATGCTTCTAACTTATATATAGTTGAAGATATTAAAACCAATGAAATAATAAAATGTAATGCTAGAGGCAAATTTAAAGAGCAGGGTTTAACTCTTGCTGTTGGAGACTATGTTGAGTATGAAGTAATTGATGAAGAAAAAAATGAAGGTGTTATTGATACTATTAAGGATAGAAAGAATTACATTAAAAGACCCAAAATGGCAAATCTTACACAGATAATATTTGTTGTTTCTATGAAGCAACCAAAGCCAGATTTATTGATGCTTGATAAACAACTTGCTTTTGCAGAGCTTAATAATATTAAACCAGTTATATGTTTAAATAAGATTGATTTGGTTGATGAAGAGTCCGTAAATAAAATAGAGAAGACATATAGTGAAATTGGTTATAAGATATTTAAAACTAATGCTAATGAAAAAATTGGTGTTGATGATTTAAAAGATATTTTGGATAGAAATATAACTGCTTTTTCTGGAAACTCGGGAGTTGGTAAATCTACATTAATTAATGATATTTTTGATGATGAAATTACTAAGAGCGGATTAATAAGCGAGAAGAATCAACGTGGAAAGAATACAACAACAAGTACATATTTATATAAAATAAATGAGAATACATATTTAGCTGACACACCTGGATTTTCTACATTTGATATAGGTGAGATTGCAAGTGAAGATTTATATAAATATTTTATCGAGTTTGTAAAACCATCTGAGAATTGTGAATTCGTTGGATGTACTCATATTAAAGAGGAAAATTGTGGTATCAAAGAAGCTGTTCAAGAAGGAAAAATATCTAATGAAAGATATGATAGATTTTGTAAAATATATTTAGATTTAAAGGAAAGGGAGAATAGAAGATGGTAGAGGTGTCAACATCAGTTCTTACTGTTGAGAAAGAGAATATAATGCAAACAATATATGATTTGGAAGTTGGTAAAACAGATTATTTTCATATAGATGTTATGGATGGAAAGTTTGTTAAGGCTTTTACGAGTAATATTATGGAAGAATATTGTGGATATATGAAATCAGTATCTACATTACCACTTGATGTTCATTTAATGGTAAAAGATGTAAAGAAATACATAGATATATACCTTAATTATGAACCTAATATTATAACGTTCCATATTGAAGCAGTTAAAAGTGAAGAAGAAGCTATTGAACTTATTAATTATATTAAATCAAATAATTGTAAGGTTGGAATTGCCATTAATCCAGCAACAGATATAAAGAAAGTATATAACTTATTAGATAAAGTACACATGATTCTTGTTATGACTGTTGTCTCTGGCGAGGGAGGACAAGCACTAATAGAAGAAACTCTAACAAAGATATCTGACTTAAAGAAATATATTGAAGAAAAAGATTTAGATATAGATATCGAAGCTGATGGAGGAATTAAACTTAATAATGTAGAAAAAGTAAAATCCGCTGGAGCTAATATTATTGTATCTGGAACTGGAATTGTAAAACAAAATGATTTTGGAAGTGTAATTGCTGCGATGAAAGATTAAAAATATGTAAAAAATAAACCAAATAAGTTTATCTTATTTGGTTTATTTTTACTAATCCTCTTTTTTCTCATAATTTTTTGTTAATATTTCTAATAATTGTGGGTAAATTTGTTCAGCATTATTTTTCCAATTGTCAACTATTTTTTTTGCTTCATCTCTTGAACCAGCAAATGTTTTTACTTCAAAAATAGTTTCATTAGTTTCCATTATTTTGCAATTAACAGTATAATGATCTTCACTTTTTGGTGTAAATTCAGCAATTATATTGTCATTCTCTATATCGTCTAAGAGCGGTTTTAAATTTGTATCAGCTCTTAATTTTATTATTCCTGGTAAAATATCTAAAGTTAAATCTAATGTTGTTTTGCCATGTTTTGTTAATTCGTATACAGTTTGATTTTCTATTTGGTAGCTTATTACAAAATCAGCTGATATTAAGTCTAGTAAAAATTGTTGAAAGTAAAAATAGTTCATATCTATAGCTGATAAAACAAGCTTATATAAATTGTCGCTCTTTATAGGTTTGTGAACCTGATCAAGTAAATATAAAATTAATACTTTGTTTTCTGCTAATGTTTCATTATCTGATGTTATTTTCAAATTTCTCAACCCCTTATTTGAAAAGTATGTTATAATATGTATCATTATAGCACATGAGGAGCTAAAAAAAAAGAATAAAATAATAATTTGATTAGGAGAGATATATATGAGAATAAGATTCAAACCATGGGCAAGGCCTGAGTTAGAGGCAAGTAAGTTTTATATTGATAATCCAGAGGATTACAAAGGAAAATGGAATACCATATTCAAAAATCAGCAATCGCTGCATTTAGAATTGGGATGTGGAAAGGGAAACTTTATATCCGGCTTAGCCATAAATCATCCAGAAAATAATTATATTGCGATAGATTTGGTTGATGCAATGCTTGGTTTGGCTAAGAGAAATATTGAGAGCGTGTATTCAAATGCAAAAAAAGAAGTCGATAATGTTTATTTAACAAGGTATGATATTGAAAGAATTTTGAACATATTTGACAAAGCAGATAAAATAGAGCGTATTTATATTAATTTTTGTAATCCATGGCCAAGAGGAAAACATCATAAAAAGAGATTGACACATCCAAGGCAATTGGAAAAATATAGAGAATTTTTAAAAGAAGATGGAGAAATATATTTTAAAACAGATGATGATTCATTATTTGCGGATAGTTTAACATATTTTGAAACGTGCGGTTTTAGAATTTTAGACAAAACTTTCGATTTAGAAAGTAGGCCAGGTTTTTGGGAAAACATAATGACTGAACATGAAAAAATGTTCATGGAGCAAGGTATTAAGATAAAAGCATTAAAAGCTCAAAAAATGGAATTTATGGAAGAAAAATAAAGTGAAAATTTTGTGAATTCTATTGAAAAAAGATGTGTTTATTGTTATTATATACACGAAAAAATATTAGTAAATATTTTTGATTTAGGGAGAAAAAAATAATGATAGAATTTAGAAACGTTAACAAAACATACAGCACGGGAACAGAAGCAGTACATAATGCTAACTTTAAAATAGAAAAAGGTGAATTTGCATTTCTAGTTGGATCATCAGGTTCAGGAAAATCAACACTAATTAAAATGATTCTAAAAGAAGAAGATCCTACATCTGGAAATATTATAATTAATGGTAAAGACACAACATTTATAAAATCAAGAAGAATACCTTATTTACGTAGAAGCATGGGGGTAGTTTTTCAAGACTTTAGACTTCTACCAGACAAAACTGTATATGAAAATGTAGCATTTGCTATGTATATAGTAAGAGCTACTCCAAAACACATTAGAAGACAGGTACCAATGGTTTTATCATTGGTTGGATTAAGTGGAAAAGCTAAGATGTATCCAAATGAACTTTCTGGCGGTGAACAACAAAGGGTGGCTCTTGCAAGAGCACTTGTAAACAATCCATCTATGCTAATTGCGGATGAACCAACAGGAAATCTTGATCCTGATACAGCATGGGAAATTATGAACCTACTTAATAGTATTAATCTAAGAGGAACAACTGTTGTTGTTGCAACTCATGCTAAGGATATTGTAGATAAAATGAAGAAGCGAGTAATACAAATAGATAAAGGTATTATCGTTAGAGATGATAAAAAAGGTGGGTACGATAGTGAATTATAATATACTAAGTTATTTAATAGGAGAAGGATTTAAAAACGTTTTCAGAAATAAAAAATCAACTTTCGCTGCATTAATTATAATGTTTGCAACTATGATTACGGTGGGGATTGGTTTAGCAGGGGCTAGAAATGTTACATCCATGGTTAAGCAATTAGAAGAAGAGGTCCCTGTAACTGTATACATAAATGATGGATTATCAACTTCAGAGCAACAGGAAGTTGAGGATTATATAAAATCAATAGAAAGCGTAAACAAGGTTGAGTATACATCTAAAGCAGAGGCGTTGAAAGAAGCAAAAGAAAAATTAGCTGAAAATGCGGAATTATTGAGTCAATATTCAGAGAACAATCACCCATTTCCGGCATCATATACTATTACTCTTACGGATATAAACAAGTCTCAAGATGTTGTTAATGCTATAAATTCTGTTGAGGATATAAAAGAAAAAATCAAAGAGATTAAGACTCCAGATACAGTAATTAGTGGATTAAACAGAATAGACAGAGGTATAAAATTTTTATTTTTTGGTATAGGAGCACTACTTATAGTTGTATCAATTGTAATTATAGGAAATACCATAAAGTTAGCAGTACACGCAAGAAGAAGAGAAATCTCAATAATGAAATATGTTGGTGCAACTAATAATTTTATTAGAGCACCATTCATAGTTGAAGGTGTTGTAATAGGTGTACTTGCAACAGCAATATCAATATTGTTACTTGGTGTGCTATATCATCTAGCATATAACAAATTCAATGGCATGCTTATTACTAATATAGGATTTGGAATGCTTCAATTTGGTGATATATTCCAAATAACAATGCTTGTATATATTGTTTTAGGTGTTGGAATAGGTGTTCTAGGTAGCGTATTTTCAATGAAGAAATACTTAAAAGTTTAACATTATGAGGTGGAAAAAGTATGAAAAATAAAGTCATATCGATAGTTGTAGTATTAATTTTTATATGTGCAAATTGTTGTTTTTCAATAGCTGATCAATCGTCAACATATTATTCAAACAAAGCTAATGAAGCTAAAAACAACTCAGAAAAGGCTCACGAAGAGCTTAATGAAGTAAGTAAAGAATTAGACAGTGCTTTACAAGAGGTATCAGAAATAACAGATTCTATAGATAATGTAGAAACAGAAATTGACACATTAGCTGAAAAAATTGAAGGCTTAAATGTATCAATTTCTGAAAAGGAAGCTGATTTAAAAGAAAAAGAGACTTTATTAGATGAAAGATTAACTGTAACCTATATGAATGAAGGTACAAATCCATATATGGAAGCATTGTTTTCAGGTGGTATTGTTAACTTTGTATCAAACTATGATATGATTAAACAGATTGCTGAATACGATACTAATTTAATAAACGAAGTAAAAGAAGTAAAGAGTACACTTGAGAGCGAAAAGCAGGAAGCAGAAGACTCAAAAATAGAAAAAGAGAAGAAAAATGAAGAGCTAAAATCTTTAAAAAGTAAAAAACAAGAAAAGGTTAATAGTTTAACAGACGAACAAAAAGAGATTCAAGCAAAAGCGGATGAATATGATTCTCAGATGAAATTGATGCAGAAGAAAGAAAAAGAAGCTGTAGCAGCAGAAAAAGCAGCAGTAGAGGCTGCTAAGAAGGCTGCAGCTGCAAAAACAACAAATTCGTCAAGTAACAGCTCATCAGGTAGCAGTAGTTCATCATCATCGAGCTCAACTAGTTCAGTAAGTTCAAGTGGCAAATTTTTATGGCCAGTTCCATCTAGTTCATATGTTTCATCAAATTGGGGTTATAGAATTCATCCAATATATGGAACAAAGAAATTACATGCGGGTATGGATATTGCAGCTTCTACAGGAGCTAATATAGTTGCGGCAGAATCAGGAACAGTAATTTTATCAAGTTGGGGCTATAACGGAGGATATGGAAACTACATAATAATTAGCCATGGAAATGGTTATACAACAAGGTATGCTCATTGTAGCAATCTATATGTAAAAGTTGGAGATACGGTTTCAAGAGGACAAGTAATTGCAGCTGTTGGATCAACCGGAGCATCAACAGGTCCACATTGTCACTTTGAGGTTAGAATAAATGGTGAAAGTAAAAATCCAGTAAATTACTTATAAAAGACAGAAAATTCTGTCTTTTTTTAATAAGGTGCGTTGATATCATATAGATACTACGCATATATTATATAATAATACAAAAGATATAAATTAAAACATAAGGGGTGTTTATTTTGAACGAAGAGTCAAGTACAAAAAAAAGAAGAGTCGTAGGTGGGTTCTTTAGGTCAATAGTATTGATTGCTATAACTGCAATTATAACATATTACGTAACAGTTAATGTTACTATAGAAAAATATTTATCAAAGGCAAATTCTGCATATATGACAACAAAAATGAGCTTAGTTAAGAGTAAACTAGAAGAAACATATATTTACGATTTAAATGAAGATGAAATGATAGAAGGTGCTATTAAAGGGTATGTATCAGGTTTAGGTGATAAATATACACAATATTTAACTAAAGACGAGCTAACGTCATTAATGGAATCAACAACAGGTAGTTATGTTGGAATTGGTGTATATATGGCAAATAGTACAGAGCTTAATGGAGTTGTAATTGTTGGAATTATAGAAGGTTCAACTGCAGAAAGAGCAGGATTACAAGTCGGTGATGTAATTTCAAAAGTTAATGATGTAGACTATATAGGAAAAAAATCTGAAGATGTTGCAACAGCTATTAAAGGAGAAGAAGGTACAGAAGTAAAAGTAACAATAATAAGAAATTCTGAAGAAATCGATTATAATTTAATGAGAGCGAGCGTCAAAATAAAAACTGTTACGTCAGAAATAATAGACGATAATATAGCATATATAAAAATTTCTTCATTCGATAATGGTACTGCTAATGAGTTTAGAGATCACTATAATAAATTAAAAGAGCAAAATCCTAAAGGGTTAGTAATAGATTTAAGAAATAATGGTGGAGGCTTGGTAACAGAGTCTTTGAGTTTAGCGGATACTATGGTTGAAAAAGGAAGTACTCTATTAATAACAAGAGACAAAGATGGAAAAGAGCAAATTGATAAGGCAAAAGAAAATCCTATTGTTGATATTCCTGTTGTAATATTGGTAAATAATAATACTGCAAGTGCATCTGAAATTTTAGCTGGATCTCTAAGGGATAATCGAAATTATAAAATAATAGGAACAAACTCATATGGTAAAGGTGTAATTCAAAGTGTGTTTTCATTTAAAGATGGTACGGGTGTAAAGGTTACAACAAATGAATATTTTTCACCAAATCATAACGTAATAAATGGGGTAGGAATTAAACCTGATATAGAAGTTGAACTTAATGACGAATGGAATGGTATCTCAAGTGTTCCATATGAAAATGATTTACAATTACAAAGAGCTATAGAAGAGTTAAAATAAAGAAAATAAAAAAATGAAGTAACGATGTGTAGATTACTTCATTTTTCTATTTTGGGGCTATTTTCGATACTTGAAATTGAATATAATATATGATACAATAATAGTGTTGTTTTATAATGTTATGTTAATTATATGATAATTTATTTTGTGGAGGGAAATTTGGAAGATATTGATGTAATAATAAGAGTCACTTGCCAAGAGCTATATGATAATCTAAGAAAGAATCATTCTATTTTTTCAGATTTTAAATCTCAAATGTGTATAGATAAATTAAATAAAATAAATGCAGATAATGAATATAGATGTACAGAAGTAATAAGGGATGAAATTGGTATTCTTTATAAAAATTATATGGTTTTTTGTAGAAAAAATGATTATGATGAAAATATAAATATAATAAAAAAGATATATGGTTTGTATGTCAGTTTATGCATTCAACAAGAGCAGTGTTTAATCGGAAGTGGGGAATATAATAAATATAGTGAATATAAAAATATTGAGGAATACATAAAAAAATTAGAATCAACATATGGTGGCCAAACGGAGAAATATTTAAAAAAAATATCAATGAAAAATTTAGGACCTCAAAGACAATTATTAAAGGATTTATGCAAAGATAAATCTAAAATAATATCAGAAAAAAAGAAAATAGCAGTTGAAATATTAGAAGATAAACTAAATAATTGGAATAATAGATTTAAAAATGAGAAGTCATTAAAAATAATATACAATTCGGAGAATGCCGAGTATATATTAGGAAAAATTGAGCATGGAAAGTATGTTTCTAAGAAAAAAATAAAATTTAAAACAAATTTTGATGATATTGAAGTCTTACAAAACAATGCCCTAAAAAAATTAAGACAATTAAATTTTGGGATTGATGTAAGAAGCGAGTTAAAACTTAACAAAACAAATACAAAATATATTGATCCATTTATTTTAATGTCATTGTGCCAAGAAAATTATCTTGACTATGCAAAGATATATCTAAGAGCGGTGTCGGGCAATAGTAATTACAAAAAAGCTCAGTTGCCATTTGTTATAAAATACAATATAAATGTTGACTATAAAAAAGGAAAAATGACACCTGTTAGAAACGAAATAATGGCGATAATAGCGGAGCGTAGTAGTTTAACTGTTGCACATATCAAAAATTACAAATGTACCGAAAAATCGAAAATAAAACGTGTAGGATAAAAACAGAGGAAATTGTAAGTTCTTCTGTTTTTTCATATTTAAGGAGTGAACACATAAAATTAACAAATTAATTTTTCTCAAATATGATGAAATTTGTCGATTTTAGAGATATAATTTAATAAGTAATGTAAAAAAGTAGGAGGTTTATAATATGTTTTTTGCAAAACCTGGTGAATATGAGCCGTGTGGAATGTATACTAGTGGGCACATAATTTTATTGGTTATAACATTAACCACAATTGTAGTAGCCCTACAATGTACAAAGAAGTATAATACTGAACAAATAAGAGCAATAATAAAAAAATCAACAATTACATTATGGATATTGGAGATTATAAAGATTATATTTAATTTGGCAGTTGGACACGCAAACAATCCAAATCATTATGTGCCACTTTATTATTGCAGTATTATTTTGTATGCAGGGGTGTTGAGTTCATACGCAAAAGGTGTTCTAAAAAAGGTTGGAGATGTATTTATAGCTGTTGGTGCTATTGTTGGGGGAGGCTTCTTTTTAAGTTGTCCAAATACATCAATTACAATGTATCCATTATTCCACTATCTAAGCATTCAAAGTTTTGTATTTCATGGAACCATGGTGTACCTTGGAATACTAGTCAACATAACAGATTACGTTGATTTAAAGATAACTGACTTAAAATACTATGCAAGCTTGTTAGCAGTGATGTTAGTTGTATCATATTTTGTGAATAAAGCTTTGGAAACTAATTTTATGTTTATATCCAAAAATTTTCCTGACACACCAGTAGATGTTATATATAAATTAAGTGGAAATTTATTCACACCAGTAATGTGTGTATTACATATGATATTGCCATTTGGTATGGTATATCCAGTAAGAAAACTTGCAATAAAACTATCACAAATGAAAAAGGCCATGGGATAGAAGGTATTCGAGTAAATAGGTATTGAAAAATTGGCAATAATAGTTTATAATATAGACCAAATTGGAGGTAAGAAGATGGTGGTTAAACGGCAAACGAATTTTATATTAGTTAAAAGTAGAAATTAATATAAAATTGGGAGGATATAATTATGGCAAACGAAGCAGAATTAATGCAAGTTAGATTTGAAAAGGAAGAAAAGTTAAAGGAATACGGAATAAATACAAGACCAGAAAGATATGAAAGAACTGTAGATATTGAAGGAGCTAGAGCCCTAGAAGATGGAACAAAGAACGTTTCTATAGCAGGAAGAATTCTTTCAAAAAGAAAGATGGGAAAAATTTCTTTTATACACATTAGTGATATAACAGGAAGAATTCAATTAGTTATAAAAAAAGAAGATTTAGGAGAAGAAGGGTATAAAAAATTTCATGAAACAATTGATATAGGTGATTTTGTTGGAGTAAAAGGAGAAATTTTTACAACTCAAGCAGGTGAAAAGAGTGTTCAAGTATATGAATATACTTTTTTAGGAAAAGCGTACAGACCATTACCAGAAAAATTTCATGGATTAGTAGATCAAGAAGCTATATACAGAGAAAGACATCTTGATTTGATTATGAACGAAGATACAAAAAAAAGATTTTTATTAAGATCTAAATTCATAAAATTAATGAGGGAATATTTAGATAATCATAATTTTATTGAGGTAGAAACACCAGCATTACAAAATACAGCATCTGGAGCAACTGCAAGACCTTTCATTGCACATCACAATGCTTATGATATGGATGTATTTTTAAGAATATCTCCAGAGCTTACGCTAAAAAAATGTATAATTGGTGGATTCAATAATGTTTATGAAGTTGCAAGAGACTTCAGAAACGAAGGAATAGATAGAAGCCATCTACAAGACTTTACAATGGTTGAAGGATATAGTGCATACTGGAATTATGAGGACAATATGAAGTTTTTAAGAGAAATGGTTATATACATTTTCGATAAGCTATTTGACGGAAATTTAACCGTAAGAATAGGAGACAAAGACATAGACTTTGGAGGAGAATGGGATATCGTTTCATTTAGAGACTTAGTTTTAAGAGATTGCGGTATAGATATAGATAAATTTGGAACAGCAAGTGAGCTATTAGCAGAAATTAGATCAAATAACATAGAGCTTGATGAAGAAAATATCGAAGCTCTTGGAAGAGGAAATCTAATAGATGCACTATATAAGAAGGTTAGTAGACCAAAGTTAATAAAACCAACATACTTGATAAAACATCCTATCGATTTATCACCACTAGCAAGAGCAAATGATGATAATAAACAAATAACAGATAGGTTTCAATTAGTTGTAAATGGACAGGAAATCATAAATGGATATTCAGAGCTTGTTGATAGTAAAGAGCAAGAGTCAAGATTGATAGAGCAAAGTAAATTAAAAGCAGGTGGAGATGAAGAAGCAATGTCTATCGATGAAGAATACATTAAGGCAATGGAATACGGAATGCCACCAATTTCAGGATGGGGATTAGGAGTTGACAGATTCTTACAATTTTTAACAAATGTTGAAAATATTAGAGATGTTGTACTATACCCATTAATGAGACCAAGAGATTAATATAAAAAAAATCATCCAAGAAATTGGATGATTTTTTTGTACAAATAATACTTATAATATGGTTGATTTTTTTCTATATTAAAGATAAAATAATTATAAAGTGTGGAGGAAATTGTGGAAAATAAATTTTTGAATAGAAAATATATAATATGGATTGATATTGTAATCTTGTGCATTATAGTATTTTTTCTGGCAAAAATGGGGATTAATGCTTTAGTTTTGAAAAATGAAATAAAAAATTCAGAGCATGGTATAACAATAAGTAAAAATGTACATATGTATTCTTCTCCAAAAGAAAAGAAGAAATATGATTCTATAGAGATTGGTTCAGATGCATATATTTTAAAATCAACAACGGATAAGGAAAATACAGATTGGTATAAAGTAAAAATAGGTGATAAGGTTGGGTATGTGAAGGCAAAAGAAATTTCAAAATATAAAAAGACATACCAAAAAAGGGATTTAATGCTAGATGTTTCCAAGTTTAATATGCAGAATAATTTTAAGAGCATAGGTGAGTTTAAAGCTTTTGTATTAAATAATAATATAAAATTTGTGTACATAAGAGCTGGTGGAAGAGGATATGGACAGGCCGGTAATTTCTATACAGACCCATATGCAGACGACTATGCAAATGCTTGCGACTTTTTAGGCATACCATTTGGATATTATTTCCTTGAAGAAGCAATTACATCGGAAGAAGTTGATGAAGAAATAGAGTTTATTAATCAATATTTAAGAGAACATTCATATAAAAATAATGTGTTACCAATTGCAATTGATGTTGAAAAGCATGTTGAAGCGGGAAGGGCCGACTCAATATGGAACACAAGATATCAGCTTGTTAATGAGCTAATAGATAAATTTGAAGATAATAACAAAAAGGTAATTTTGTATAGCAATGCAAATATTGCTGACGAATTCTTGGAAAATGTAAATACGCAAATGTGGTTAGCATATTATCCTAGTCTTTCAAGTATTCCTAATTACTGGTACTCGGATACAGATGGAGATGGGGCTTTAAATAAAAATATAATAACAAAAATGGTAGGATGGCAGTTTACTCAGAATGGTATAACTGATGTAATTAACGAAAAAGTTGATATAAGTTTAGTGTATAGTAATTATTTATTAAATAATGATATGCAAGATGTTGAAAATGATATAAAAGAAACAAACGAAATGGTCTTTGGTCCAATAAATAAAGCAAGAAAAAATTTATTGGATAATTGATATACATAAGAAAAAATAGGAGAGTTTATGAATAAAAACGAGTATTTGAAAAAATTACAAAATGAAAATGAAAAACACATAAACAATATCTCTCTTTTAATAAAGACCCTAGAATTTAAAATTGAGACTCTTAAGCAATCAAAGAAAAAAACAGATAGAATATGTGAGAGATTTGATATTGTTTGCTACGATTATAATTTAGTATATGAAATGCAAGAAACAAAAGAGAAGTTTATTAGAAATCTAAAGATTTTGACCAAAAGAATTGAAGAAATTGTAAATAGACAATCTAGAAATATTGATTATGATATTCAAAGAATATCTAGTATTAATGATTTATTAGATACATATGAAGTACAATTAAATTCAATAAACAAGAATAACTTATCAAATATTGAAGGATTACAATTAAATGCGATAAAAAAAGAGATATACGAGAAATATATGCGAATTAGAGCTGAAATAGATAGAAGTATATTAAAAGAGAAATTTGATAGAATGCAAAATAGGAATTCTATTATGAAAGCTCTTGATAATTTTTTTGTTCTAACAGAGATTAGAGGAAAGCAAAAAGAGAATCTTTTTGTTGCAATACAGGGGATAGATGATTGCAATGCAAAATTTAAAGAAGGAACTGAACCAACAAGAGAATATAAAATAATAGATATTGTGGCTGATATAGATATATATTTTAGCGAGAATAGAAAAGCTAGAAAATACAGGGAGTCTTATAATAAGCTGTACGAATTAAGAGAAAAAATAAATAGTACGTTTTCAATTGAGAAATCAGATTTAAAAAATGCAATAAACGAAAAATACAAATCTAAATTACCAATGCCAGTTGAAAAGAATATGAACAAAATGAAAAGAAAACACCAAAAAGCGATAGAATTTTTATATAAAAGTGGTTATATAAAAACATATGAGAAGGTTGAATACAAATCAAAAATGGAAATACTAGTAAATAAAATCAAACTTTTATCAGAAAATGTTGAAAGAGAAATAAACAAATAAAATAGAGTAGTTGTGTAAAAACATAATTATTCTATTTTTGTTTGTATACAAAATAAATGATTTGTGATATTATAGTTGTGATAAATAGAAAGGATTTATATTATGAGAATTTTAACGATTGGAGATATAGTTGGAGAGAATGGTGTAAAGAAATTTAAGGTGGAGCTTCCCAAAATTAGAGCTAACTATAATATAGATTTTGTAATAGTTAACGCAGAAAATTCAGCTGGTGGAATGGGAATAACAACTGCTATATTTAAAGATATACTAGCATTAAAGGTTGATACAATTACCATGGGAAATCATACATGGGGAAAGAAAGATATATTTTCTTTTATAGATCATCCAAAACTATTGAGACCTGCTAATTATTCAAAGGGAGTAGTTGGAAAAGGTGTTGGTGTATATGAGTGTAAAGGTAAAAAAATTTGTGTGATAGATTTAATAGGAAGAACAGATATGAATGTATTATCAGATAATCCATTTACAAGGGTAGATGAACTTATCAAGGAATACAAAAATAAGTGTGATTGTATATTTGTTGAATTTCATGCAGAGGCTACAGCAGAAAAAATTGCAATGGCCAATTATGTAGATGGTAGAGTGGCTGCAGTATATGGTACACATACACATGTACAAACGGCAGATGAACAAATTTTAGAAAAGGGAACAGCGTATATTACAGATATTGGAATGACTGGGCCTATAAATTCAGTAATTGGTATGGAAAAAGAAGCTTCGATAAAAAGATTTGTAACATCTCTACCGGAAAGATATAAACTAGCAGATGGAAATTGTATGCTAAATGGTTGTATTTTTGATGTTAGTGAAGATAATTGTCAGGTTATGTCGATTGAGAGGATTTCGATAAGATAAAGCGAGAAAAATGGTATACGAAAATAGGATTTATTTTATAAAAAATGTAGACTTTTATTTGCGATTGTATTATAAATATATATGTAGTGAGAATACAAAAAAATAAAATAATAGGAGGCCAAAGAAATGGAAGTTTTAAAGATTTCATCTAAATCAAACCCAAATTCTGTAGCAGGAGCTATAGCTGGATTAGTAAAGGAAAATAATTATGCAGAAATGCAAGCCATAGGTGCAGGAGCATTGAACCAAGCAGTTAAAGCAGTTGCAATTGCAAGAGGATTTGTAGCACCATCAGGAGTTGATCTTGTTTGTGTACCAGCTTTTGCAGAAGTTCAAGTAGAAGGCGAAGAAAGAACAGGAATAAAATTAATTATTGAAGCTAGAAAATAATTTATATATAGGGGGCATAGATTTTTACTATGCTCTTTTTTTGTATATTTGGAAATAAATTTATTAGCTTTATGATTTGTTGTAAAAAATACTTGAAAAATTAAATTTTATAAGATATACATTAAGTATAAATTTATAGAAAGTACTTGACAAAAGAAAAATTTAATATATAATAATACAAACAAACGTTCACGAGGAGGATGAAAAATGAGTACAGAAAATACAGAAAAGAAAAAAGCTCTAGAGGCAGCATTAAGCCAAATTGAAAAACAATTTGGAAAAGGGTCTGTAATGAAATTAGGAGAAGCAACAGTAATGGATGTTGAGGCAATTCCAACAGGTTCATTAAGTTTAGATATAGCTCTTGGAATAGGTGGCATACCTAGAGGAAGAATTGTTGAAGTATATGGTCCAGAATCTTCTGGAAAAACAACACTTACTTTACATATGATTGCAGAGGCTCAAAAATTAGGAGGAGAGGCAGCTTTTATAGATGCAGAGCATGCTCTAGATCCTACATATGCAAAGCATCTAGGTGTTGATATAGATAATTTAATAGTTTCACAACCAGATACAGGAGAACAAGCTTTAGAAATAGCAGAGGCATTAGTTAGAAGTGGGGCTTTAGATATAATTGTTGTAGACTCTGTTGCAGCATTAGTTCCAAAAGCTGAAATTGATGGTGATATGGGTGATTCACATATTGGTTTACAGGCCCGTTTAATGTCGCAAGCGCTTCGAAAATTAGCAGGAGCTATTAATAAAACAAAAACAGTTATTGTATTTATAAATCAATTAAGAGAAAAAGTTGGAATTATGTTTGGAAACCCAGAAACAACTACAGGTGGTAGAGCTTTAAAATATTATGCATCTGTTAGATTAGACATAAGAAAAATTGAGAATATAAAAACAGATGGAGAGGTAACAGGAAACAGAGCAAGAGTTAAAGTTGTAAAAAATAAAATGGCACCACCTTTTAGGGAAGCAGAATTTGATATTGTATATGGAAAAGGAATATCAAAATCTGGAAGTGTATTAGATTTAGCTGTTAATTTAGATATAATAGAGAAGAGCGGATCTTGGTTCAGTTATAATGGAGAAAGAATCGGTCAAGGTAGAGAAAATATCAAAAAATATTTAGAAGATAATCCAAAGGTTATGAATGAAGTCGAAGAGAAGGTAAGAGAAAATTATAAAAAGGCTTTTGAGCAAAGTTTAGCTGATGAAGAAGTTCCAGCAGAGGAAAAAGATGAGTAAGAAGATGACGAATAAAACTATGTGGGAGAATTTGACATATGGACTTTGAAAAATTAGAAGAATATGATAGAAATAAAACAAAAGTTTTAAAGTATGTTATATATAAAAAAAGGTCTGAAAACGAGATAAGACGTAAGTTTCAAAATAATATAGATTTAAATATGTTGGAAGATATAATTGAAGAACTAAAAGATAATAATTATATTAGTGATGAACAATATATAAAAAGGGCTGTAAATGAATATATGGCCCTTAAAAACTTATCATTAAAGCAAATAAAATATAAACTTCAATCAAAGGGAATAAATAACAATTTAATTGAAGATTATTTTTCAACAAATAGAGAAGAATTAAATGAATATGAAATAAAATCTGCAAGAAATATTATTAATAAAAAGTACGATGAACCAGCTGAAGAAATAATTCAAAATTTATTGAAAAAAGGTTTTGAATATGATAATGTAAAAGAGGCATTGGAGAGGAGAGAATTATGAAGACCATATTAAATTTCGAATCACAAGTGTACTCAATAAAATTAAATAATTTTGAAGGACCATTAGATTTACTATGTCATTTGATTGATAAAAATAAAATGGACATATGTGATATAAATATAAGTGATATAACAGATCAATATATAGAATATCTTAATAAAATGGAAGAATTGAATCTAGAAATTGCAAGTGAGTTTGTAATAATGGCTTCAACGTTGTTATATATGAAATCAAAAACTTTGCTACCTATTATTCAAGATAGTGAAGAAGATGAAGAGGAACTTACCGAGGAAGAGCTGTTAAGAAGAATTATTGAATATAAGAAATATAAGGAAATATCTTCAACTTTTAGTGATATGTACCAAAAAAATTACAGAATTATTTTTAAAGATGAAGAAAAAATTAAGTTTAATAAAAAAGAGCTCGATGAAGATTTTGATTCTTTAACTATTTATGATTCATACAGAAATGTTGTGGAAAAAAATAAGAGTAGACTAAATAAGAATGCAAAAAATATAAAAAAAATAGCGATAACAGATAATTATACAGTTTCAAGCAAGGTTAAAGAAATGTATAGGGAACTTATAAAAAATAAAAAATTTGTATTTAATAATTTATATTCTCAGAAGCAGTGTAACAAGGAAGAAGTGGTAACAGCTTT
This sequence comes from Clostridia bacterium, assembly GCA_017404545.1. Lineage (GTDB taxonomy): Bacteria > Bacillota > Clostridia > TANB77 > CAG-508 > CAG-492. The sequence goes on along the minus strand of JAFRCC010000018.1, from coordinate 319,256 downwards.
TACCGGATTATTAGAAATGTCTAGAAGAAGTAAAATACAAACTTCTCAAGAAGTACTTTTTGGAGATATAACTGTTGAAAAATATAAGAGAAAAATAGATTAAAGATAAAAAAAGTGGAAAAAATAGCTAGTAGTATATAAGGAGTATTTATATGTTACTGGTTTTTATTTTGCTTTTTTTTATAATAGGAGCAATTATTTCGTGCAAGATAAAATTAAATATTATCATTAATAATAGTGGTTATAATATGGTAGTTTATATATTTATTTTTGAGAAAATATGTGTATTTAGGTCAAGCATAAGTAATATTAGTTCTAAATTTAAAGGAAAGAAGAAACAAGAATGGTTAAATGATAAATTATTTATAACGAATCTAATTAGAAAAATTAAATTTAAAGCGGATATATTAAAAATAAAAATTAAAATTGGAATAGCAGATGCACCATCAACGGCTGTTCTTACAGGGTTAATTTCAAGTGCAATAGGCTTTGGAATTGAAGCATTAAATATACAAATTAATAAGCAAAATTATTACTATAGGATTCTTCCAAGTTATTCTAATCAAAAAGAACTAAATATAAAATTTAAATGTATAATTAGTCAAAATCTAGTGCATATTATAAATATAATTTATAGAAATGTTAAGGATTGGAGATGCGTAAAAAATGGAAGAAAATCATCCAATAGAAGAGCTTATGGTAACAGCTATGAATAGCATTAAACAAATGATAGATGCAAATACCATCATAGGAGAGCCAATAAAAGCTTTAAATAATACTGTAATAATACCAATATCTAAAGTAGGATTTGGTTTCGCTGCAGGTGGAAGTGAATTTAATGACGAAACTGTTAACTCGTACAATAAGAAGGAAAAAGAAGAGCATATAAAATACAGATTGCCATTTGGAGGCGGAAGTGGAGCCGGAGTGAATATTAGTCCAGTTGCATTTTTAATAGTTCAGAATGATAACGTAAAATTGCTAGAAGCTTCACATAGCTCTGTATTGGATAAGATAGTTGAATATATTCCGGATGCAGTAGAAAAAATAAATGGAATTATAAAAAGAAAAATGGATAAAAACGATGGATTTGTTGGCGATATAGATGATGATTTTGATGAAGAATCAGATGTTGATGATTTTGATGAGGATTTAAATGATTTGTCAGATGATGATGACTGGGATGATGATTTAAATGAAACAGAAAATGAAACTATTAAGCAGGTAAAAGAGATTCGAAAGGAAAAGGTTGTACCAACAACTGAAGAAGGAGAGAAAAAAACAAAAAAGTTAGAGAAAAAAATAAAAGAAATAAAAAAGGAAAATGATGAATAGTTTTGATAAAATAGCGCTATTATGAAATATAGTGTTATTTTTTATATTACAGAAAATTTCTGCGAAATTTTCGTGCACGAACAATTACGCGGAAATTTACATTAAATTTTGTCTTTTGCAATTATCATAATGTCCACTATTGTTGTATTAAAAATAAATCGTACAAATGTTTACTTTTTCCCAAAAATGTGAAATAATACATCCAAGTTTAGGAGTGAATGCAAATGATTAATTTAGAAAGTGATGTTAAGTATATAAAGGGAGTTGGCCCTAACAGGGTAGAGTCTTTAAACAAATTAGGGATATTTACTTTAAAAGATATAATTACGTACTATCCAAGAGATTACGAAGATAGAAGTAAACCCAAAAAAATATCAGAGTGTCAAGATGGAGAGGATGTTCTTATAGAAGCAATTGCTGTATCAAAATTAATTGAGTTAAGAATAAGAAAAAATATGGTAATGTACAAATTAACAGTAAGAGATGATACAGGGGTTTGTAACATAACGTGGTTCAACCAACCATATTTAAAAAAGCAATTTCAATATGGAGAAACATATTGCTTTTTTGGAAGAGTTCATATAAAAGGTTCAAAACTTGAGATGAATTCACCAGTTTTTGATACAAAAGATTCAAACAAGCATACTGGTAAAATTGTTCCAATATATCCAACAACATATAGTTTACCGCAAAATACACTAAGAAAAATAATTGAAAATGCAGTTGAACAGGTAAACGGAAACTTAGAAGAATATATGCCAAAATACATATTAGATACATACAACTTATGCGAAATTAATAGAGCGGTAACAAGTATTCATGAGCCAGAAACATTTAAAGATTTTTCATATGCAAGAAGAAGGTTGGTATTTGAAGAACTTATGATTATGCAACTTGCATTATTAAATTTGAAAAGTAGTTGGAAAAAAGAGCAAGATGGAATACAATACAATGAAAAAATAAAAATGTCGGATGTAATAAATGACTTACCATTTAGGTTGACAAGAGCACAACTAAAGGTGTTAGAAGAAATTGATATGGATATGGAAAGCAAAAAGGCAATGAATAGGTTGTTACAAGGAGATGTGGGGTCAGGAAAAACAATTGTTTCTATTATAGCTGCGTATAAAGCGGTTAAATCTGGTTATCAAGTAGCAATAATGGCGCCAACTTCAATTCTTGCAACTCAACATTTAGAGAGCTTTTCAAATATGCTTGATAAATATGGAATCAAATGTGAATTATTAATTAGTAGTGTTACAAAAAAGAAAAAAGAGGAAATTTTGGAACAATTGCAAAATGGAGAAATTGATATTTTAATTGGTACACATGCTATTTTAGAAGAAAATGTTGTATTTAAAAGATTAGGGTTGGTAGTAACCGATGAGCAACATAGATTTGGCGTTAGACAAAGAAGCAAAATTGTATCTAAAGGAACAAATCCAGATGTTCTTGTAATGACAGCAACACCAATACCAAGAACATTGGCATTAATTTTATATGGAGATTTAGATATATCTATAATTGATGAATTACCACCAAATAGAAAAGAAATAGAAACATATGCTGTTACAAAGAGCTTGGAAAATAGAGTTAATTCATTTGTTAGAAGGCAAATTGAAGAAGGAAGGCAAGCATATGTGGTGTGTCCACTAGTCGAGGAAAATGAAGAGATAAAAGCAAAATCTGTTGAGGAGATATATGAAAAGTATAAGAATGAAATATTTACAGATTTGGTTGTTGAATATATGCATGGAAAAATGCGTCCAAAAGAAAAAGATGAAATAATGGAACGTTTCAAAAATGGTGAAATTAATATTTTAATTTCAACTACGGTTATAGAGGTTGGTGTTAACGTTCCAAACGCTAGTATTATGATTGTAGAGAATTCAGAACGATTTGGTTTGGCTCAACTTCACCAATTAAGAGGAAGAGTTGGAAGAGGAGAATATCAATCATATTGTATCTTAAAATATAATAGTAATTCAGAAATCGCTCAGAAGAGAATGAAAATTATGACTTCAACAACCGATGGTTTTATTATTGCAGAAAAAGATTTAGAGCTAAGAGGTTCGGGTGAATTTTTTGGAACTAAACAACATGGGCTTCCAGAATTCAAAATAGCCAATTTATTTGAAGATATGGACATTTTAAAAGAAGTTCAGGCACTTACATTAAAAATAGAAGATTTAGATCCAAAATTAGAAAATGAACAAAATAAAGGGTTAAAAAGATTGGTAGAAGAAAAATTTGATGGGCGAATAGAAATGTAAAAATTATAGATCTAATTACAAAAGAACGTCAAAGAACGCCAAAATACTTGACATTTGTGCAAAAAAAACATATATTATAGGGGAAAATGTTATAATGAGATAAGGAGACAATATTATGCGAGCACAAATGGTAACTTCAAAAGATGGCGGAGAGCTTATAAGCTTTAAAATGAATGGTATAGAGAAAATACATCAAGGCTCTGACTGTGTAGATGAAAATGGAAAAGTTTATTGGAAACGACATTTTCCAGTATTGTTTCCAATTGTAGGAAAATTAAAAAGAAATCAGGCAATAATAAATGGTAAAAATTATGAAATTTTTCAGCACGGTTTTGCAAGAGATATGGAGTATACACCAGTAACAAAACTAGATAATTTTCATTCCTATGTTTTGAAAAGTAACAAGATAACTCTTGCAAGATATCCATTTGATTTTGAACTGTATAATACGTATAGGATAGATGATGATTCAATAACAACTATATATAAAGTTATAAATACAGGAAGTACTAATATGCCTTTTTGTATTGGTGGACATCCTGCTTTAAAAATAGATCCCAACGAAATGAATAAGGGAAATTATTATTTAGAATTTGAGGAGGATGAAGAAAAAATTCATTTTTTATATTTAGTTGATGGTTTAATAGGAACTGAGTATGCCAAAAATAGAATGGAAGATAAAAGACATATGATGCTTGGTCCAGATACTTTTAAAAATGATGCGATTGTAATGAAGGGAATTACATCTTCAAGAATTAGCCTGATGCATAGGTATAAACAAAATCCAGTGTTTACAGTTGAATTCTCAGATTTCCCATATTTAGGAATTTGGTCAAAGCCAAATGCACCATTTTTATGTATTGAGCCATGGCATGGTTTTTCAGATTCGATAAAAAGTACAGGAATATTTGCGGAGAAGACAGGAAGCATATTGCTAAAACCAGGTCAAGCATATGAATGTAGATATTCAATAAAATTTTACGAAGATTAAAAAGAAGGATAAAAAAATGGAGATAACGTTTACAATATTAAGTCTTATTTTTGTTTTGATAGGCGTAGTATTTATATACGACGCAAGAAAAATTACTAAAAGTAGGTTTAGTTTTCAAGATATAAATGAAGGAACGAAATATTTAAAAATACTTGGATTTATTTTTACAATATTAGGTTTATGTATAATGTATTATTATGCACCAAGTACTATTGATATTTTAAAAAATATGAAATAAGAACGGAAGAGGAATTTTATGGAAAATACGAATATTACTGAAGAAGAATTAAAAAAAAGTAACGCTATAGTAAAAAAAATATCAGATTACTATACAGCAAGAATTGTAGGTCAAAAGAATTTACAATCATCATTGTTAATAGCTCTAATTTCTAATGGGCACGTACTAGTTGAATCTGTACCAGGATTGGCAAAAACAACAGCAGCTAAAGTATTAACAGAAAGCTGTGGTGGAAAGTTTTCAAGAATACAGTGTACACCAGATTTATTGCCAAGTGATATAATTGGTACTCAAACTTATAATGCAAAAAATGCTGAGTTTGAAACAAAGATAGGACCAGTATGTGCTAATTTTGTGCTCTTAGATGAAATAAATAGATCCAGCTCAAAAACTCAAAGTGCGATGTTAGAAGCTATGCAGGAGAGACAAGTAAGCATTGGCGGTGAAATTTTTAAATTACCAGAAATATTTATTGTTATAGCTACACAAAATCCAATTGAACAAGAGGGAACTTATTTGTTATCGGAAGCACAGCAAGATAGATTTATTATAAAAGAAACACTAACTTATCCATCAGCGGAAGAAGAATTTGAAGTTTTAAACCGAATTGAAAATATGGTTTTTGAAAAAACAGAAAGTGTGGTAAATCTAAGCCATATAAAATATCTTCAAAATTTGTGTAAAAAAGTTTATATGGATGAAACAATAAAAAAATATATTGTTGAAATTGTACAAGCAACTAGAGAGGTAACAAAAGTTATTAATGTAGAGCTTGCTAAGTATGTAGTTGGCGGAGCTAGTACAAGAGCATCAATAGCTTTTATGGAAGCTAGTAAAGCTCTGGCTTTAATTAATGGGAGATCGTATGTAACACCAGATGATGTCAAGGACGTTGCTCAAGGAGTTCTAAGACATAGAATAACATTAAGTTTTGAAGCTGTTGCTGACGGAGTAGCCGTTGAAACTGTTATTAATGCGATTCTTTATGCTATTAAGGCACCATAAATTATTGCTAGTAGGAGATTTATGTAATGAATATGAAGTATATAACAAAAGTAAAAGCTAATTTATCTATTTATACCAGGAAGAAAACATCGAACTTGCTAGATGGAGTATATAATTCAATTTATAAAGGTAAGAGCATGAACTTTCAGGATCTTAGAGAGTATGTTGTTGGAGATAATATAAAAGATATAGATTGGAAAGCGTCGGCGAGATCAGATAAAATACTAATTAAGCAGTATATTGCAGAGAAAAAGCATAATATTTTATTTATATTTGACTCGGGAAAGAGGATGCTAGCTGACTCTAAGGATTTAGAGCCAAAGAAAGATATTGCAATTATAACTGCCGGAACTATTGGATATTTGATAGATAAAAATGGTGATTCAGTTGGTGCAATATGTAACGGAAAAGATGGTATTAACTATTTTCAATTCAATACGGGTTTAAACAATATTGAAAAAATACTAACGTACTATGAAAAGGATATTGCATCAGAAGGCAATCTTAATAAATTAGTTGAATATGTATACAAGCATATAAAAAGAAGGATGATTGTATTTATTATAACTGACATAGATGGAATAAATAATATTTCAGAAGAAACGTACAAAAAGTTAACAGCTATGCATGATGTTATGATTGTAAATGTGTCTGATGCTTCAATATCAGAGGAAAATTCTTTTGACGTAGATCAAGATTCATATATTCCATTCTATATGTGGGATGACGAAAAATTAAGAGACATAGAGCTACAAATAAAGAATGAGATGTATAAAGAAATAGAAAATAAACTTAGAAAATACAAAATTGCAATGACGACAATTGATAATCAAAAAAACATAGTGAATGATATATTTAAATTATTAGAAAGGCGAAAAAATGCAAACTTCTATTAATCTACAAGGCTTATATAGATATTCAGTTATACCTGTATTAATATTTTTTATTATTTTTATGATAATGACGATATATCTTATTGTAAAAAGAGCAGAAAAAAGTTCAATAACGAAAAATAAGCCAAGGACAAAGGTAATTCCAGAAAAAAATGTGAAGAATATACCTGCAATAAAAAGTAAGTATTTAGGAAAGTTAAATGAAGTAGAGGATAGATATAGAAATAAAAAAATTAGTTTAAGAAGAGCGTATCAGCAAATAAGCGAAGATGTGCGTTATTTTGTATTTGAGGTTACTGATATAACCACACAAAATTTTTCTTTGTCAGAAATAAAGCAGGTAAATATTCCAGGTCTATACGAAGTGATAGAAGAATATTACGAACCGGAATTTGCGAGTAAATCTGTTGGAGATTTTGATAATGCTATAAATAAAGCAAGGAGAATTGTAAACGAATGGAATTAATGTATCCAATTGCAATAGTTATATTTCTAGTTATTTCTATTGTAATATCTGCAATAAATTTTAAAGAAAAAGAAAAATATACAACGGGAAGAAAGGTTGCAAATACTAAGTATATAAAAGAATCAGAATACTATAAATCGAAGGTTAGAAAATATCGTGTATATAGTATTCTTCTTGTTATAGTTAGTATTTTTAGTATTTTTGTTACGAGTGTCCTTATTGCGAGGCCAATAACAAAGCAAATCAAAAGCGATACTAAATATAATAGAGATATACTCATTGGTTTAGATATTTCTCTTTCAGAATGTAAAGTAAATCTTGAACTCGTAAAAAAATTTAGAAAAATAATTCCAAACATAGAAGGAGATAGAATTGGCATAGTACTTTATAATACAGCACCTATTGTATATTGTCCACTTACTGACGATTATGACTACATAGATGAGTGTTTGAAAACAATAGAAGAACAACTAAATATTGTAATAGAGAATAACGGATATGTTCCATACTCATATGATGAAAAAGGAATGGAAACAAGATCGTTTTGGTATGGTGGAACTATAGCGAATAATAGAGAAAAAGGAAGCTCTCTTGTTGGTGATGGTTTGGCAGGGACTATATCGTCATTCCCTGATTTAAAAGAGGATAAGGATAGAACTAGAATTGTGATATTTGCAACAGATAATGATGTGGCAGGAACACAAACTATTACTCTAGAGGAAGCATGCAAGTATTGTAAACAATACAATATTAATTTATATGCATATTGTCCATCTGTAGATATGAACATATATACTTCCAAAGAAAAAATTGAATCATACAGAAAAGCTGTAGAAGAGATAGCTGGTGGAAAGTTTTATGTTGGAGATTTAGATAGAATGTCATCAAGTATTGTAAATGAAATTAAAGACACAAAAACTACAGCTATGAAAACTAGTGTAAAAACCATTATAACAGACCATCCAGAATTTTTATGTATAACAGTAACAGTATTAGTTGTGATATTAATAATATTAGAGAAAAGGATTAAATTATGATAACCAATCCAATAATTCCAGTTTGGCTTATGACAATTATATGTATTGTGCTAATTTTTATTTTGTTTTTTGATTTTCGCAAATTTGGAAAAAGGCACAAAGATACAATTAAAGTTAAGAGCCCAAGAAATATAATTAAATACAAAATATACAATGGAATATCGAAAACCATAATAATAATTTTACTTTTTTTGATGAACTTGAGGTTTATGACTCCAAATGGTGAGACAACACAGATAACTTACGATGTAGATATTTTATTTGTAATTGATAAAAGTGTTAGTATGAGAGCCCTAGATTACAATGGAGAAAAAGAGCGTATGGAAGGTGTAGCTGATGATTGTTGCTATATTGTAGATACTTTAAATGGTGCTAAATATTCAATTATAACTTTTGGCGACACGGCGGAAAAGCTGGTTCCATTCACAAGTGATGCAGATTTAATAAAAGCAGAGCTTAAAGCTATAATAACTGAAGATGACTTTTACGCTAGTGGAACGTCGATAAATCTTGTGAAGAAAACAATGGAAGATGCACTAAAAAGTGAGCAAAAAAAACAAGGTGGCAGTGCTAAAAATATTGTTTTTTTCATTTCAGATGGTGAAATTACAAAAGAGGGCGAAGAAATGGAATCTTTTAGCTCTTTGAAAAAATACATATTAGGTGGAGCTGTTATGGGTTATGGAACAGAATCAGGTGGAAAAATGGTAAGTAGATTATATAAAGATGACCCAACTAGTAGTGGATATTATGTATATTATTATGACAAAAAATATAATAAAATAACAGCAATTTCGAAAATAGATGAGGACAATCTAAAGAAAATTGCATCTGACTTAAGTATAGGTTATGTACACATGGACAAAAAAACAAAAATAGATAGTACCTTAAAGGAGTTACAAAAGCAAATGCTAAATTCACAAACTACAGATCAAAAGCTTAATACATACCAGGATACATATTATTATATAGCAATTGCTCTGGCAATATTTCTTGTATTGGATTTAATAATTAGAAAAAGGAGTTTATGATGAAAAAAAGAATTTTTATCATAGCATATGTAATAGTAATAATTATATTTGCAAAATTACTTTTAAATATAATTGTAAATGAGATACTAATAAGTAAATATAAAGGTGGTGAATATTCAGAAGAAATAGCATATTCACTTACTATGTTCAACTTTCCAGAAGAATATATAGCATATTATAATTGCGGAAATATTTTGTACAAAAATAAAGACTATAATGGAGCAATTGAACAATACGAAAAGGCTCTAAATAAATACATACCAAGGCGTAAAGAATGTAATATTAGAATTAATTATGCTTTATCTATTTGTGCAATGGTTCAAGTTGATGAAGGTAGTGTAGAAAGTATAAAGTCAGCTATAGAAAAATACGAAGAGGCTGTGGAAGTACTGGTTAAACCAGATTGCGCAAATGATTACGGTAACGGACATAATAGTAAAGCACAAGAGCTAAAAGATGATATAGAGCGTGAAATTGAAAGACTTAAGCAACTTCTTGAAGATGAATCATCAGAAAATGATAAAAATGATAATAACAATGAAAGTAATGATGATAGTGAGAATAACAGCGAAGAAGATGAAATTGAAGAGAAAATTAAGGATATAAAGCAAAATGCAACCAAAGAGCAACGAGAGACAGAAAATGTTGGAAAAAATGTCCGGTAAGAAAATTAATGACAGATCGAAGAAAAACTGGTAATAAGTAAAAAATGGTTGACAGAACATAATGCGTTGTGTTAATATTAGAAGCATATAGTAAAAATGCAATGAAGAAGAGGAGTAAGTCTATATGTTCTAGAGAAGAGAAAAGGAATGACCCGCTGAAAGTTCCTTATAGAAAAGTAGATTGAAGGTAGCTTTGGAGTTAGTATATTGAAAATGAAGTAAATATATTCGGTTAGCACCGTTATATGCTATAAGAGATAGTATGTTACTAATAAAGTGAAAGCTGTGAGGCAAGAAAAATATAGTAGCATATTAATTAAGGTGGTACCACGAAGTTATAGCTCGTCCTTATTTTAGGACGAGTTTTTTTGTATTATATGAAATTCATGTAATATAAAGGTTTCGCCAACATTTCACAAAATTAAAGGAGGATTATTATGGAAAAAATTCACAAGCTAGAGGGGGATTTTAACCCACACGATTTTGAAGACAAATTATATGAAAATTGGGAGAGCAAAGGTTATTTTAAACCAAATATGGACAAAACAAAACCATCATATTCAATTTCAATGCCACCACCAAATGTAACAGGTAAATTACATATGGGACATGCATTAGATGCAGCCATACAAGATTTATTTATACGTTATAAAAGAATGCAAGGATTTAATACATTATGGCTTCCAGGAACAGACCATGCTGCACTTTCTACAGAAGCAAAAATAGTAGCTAGCATGAAAGAAGAGGGATTAACAAAACAAGATATAGGAAGAGAAAAGTTCCTCGATAGAGCTCACGAGTGGACAAAACTTTATGGTGGAACAATAGTTAGCCAACAACGTAAAATGGGATGCTCTTGCGACTGGTCAAGGTCAAGATTTACAATGGATGAGGGGCTATCAAAAGCTGTTTTCAAAGCGTTCAAGAACTACTACGATAAGGGATATATTTATAAAGGAAAACGTATGATAAACTACTGTGCTGGTTGCCATACATCAATATCTGATGCAGAGATTGAGCATGTTGAGGAAGCTACTCATTTATGGCATATTAGATATCAAATAACAGGAACAAATGATTATTTAATAGTTGCAACAACAAGACCTGAAACAATGCTTGGAGACACAGCGGTTGCAGTTAATCCGAAAGATGAAAGATTTGGCAAGCTAATTGGAAAAACATGTATACTACCAATTATGAATAAAGAGATTCCTATTATAGGAGATAGATTTGTTGAAATGGAATTTGGAACAGGTGCAGTTAAGGTTACACCAGCTCATGATCCAAACGATTATCAAGCAGGGTTAGATCATGATTTACCAATAATTGAAGTTTTTGATGAAGAATTAAAGATGAATGATTTATGGCCAGAAGTTGAAGGAATGGACATTTATGAGGCAAGACAAAAAATTGTTGATAAACTTCAAGAAATTGGTGCTCTTGTTAAGATTGAAGATTACACGCATAATGTTTCTAAATGTGATAGATGTCATACAACAATAGAGCCTAGAATTTCTGATCAATGGTTTGTAAAAATGAGTGAACTTGCAAAACCTGCCATAGAAGCAGTTAGAAATGGTGATGTTGAATTTGTTCCAAAAATTTATGATAAAACATTCTTTAACTGGATGGAAAATATAAAAGACTGGTGTATTTCTCGTCAAATATGGTGGGGACATCAATTACCTGTTTACTATTGCAAGGAGTGTGGTGAAATTATAGTTGATGATGAAACTCCAACTACATGCCCAAAATGCGGAAAGCATGAATTTGAAAGAGATTCAGATACCCTAGATACATGGTTTAGCTCTGCATTATGGCCATTTTCAACACTTGGTTGGCCAGATGAAAATGCAGAAGACTATAAAACATTTTATCCAACAAATGTATTAGTAACCGGATATGATATAATTCAATCTTGGGTATCTAGAATGATATACTCAGGCCTTGAATTTACAAAGCAAAATCCATTTAAACATGTATTTATTCACGGAATTGTAAGAGATAGTCAAGGAAGAAAAATGTCTAAGAGCCTTGGAAATGGAATTGACCCTATTGAAGTTATAGAAAAATATGGAACTGATGCCCTAAGATTTTCATTAATACTAGGAATCACTCCAGGTAACGATATTAGGTACATTCCAGAAAAATTAGAAAGCGCATCGAACTTTGCAAATAAATTATGGAATGCTTCTAAGTTCGTATTAATGAATTTAGAGGACTATGATGGTTCAGCAGACGAAGAGCATTTATGCAAAGAAGATAAATGGATTTTATCTAAGTTAAATACACTTGTTAAAGAAGTAACATATAATATTGATAATTTTGACATAGGAGTTTCAACTCAAAAAATCTATGACTTCATTTGGAATGAATTCTGTAATTGGTATATAGAAATGACAAAAGTGCGTTTATACGACAAGGAATGTAAAACAAGAAAATCTGCACAATATACATTAAATAAGGTTTTATGTGAGTCATTAAAATTATTACATCCTGTAATGCCATTTGTAACTGATCAAATTTATACTAAATTGTACAACGATGATGATTCAATAATGATTTCTACATGGCCTCAATACGATGAGAAATGTAATTATACAAAAGAGGAAGATGAGATTGAGAAATTCAAGGCGATTATTACTGAAATAAGAAATATTAGAAATAATATGAATGTTCATCCATCTAGAAAATCAAAATTAATTGTTGTAACAGAAAACTATAAAGATTTAATAAATGAATCTGAAGAATTATTAAAGAAGCTTGGTTTTGCAGAAGAAATTGATATGAGGGCAAATAAAGCTGGAATTCCAGCAAACGCAATTTCTGTTGTTGCTGATGGAATTGAAGTATTTATGCCATTTGAAGATTTAGTTGATATTGCTGCTGAGAAAGAAAGACTAGAAGGTGAGAAAACTAAACTAGAAGCGGAAGTGATGAGAGCTGAAAAAATGCTTTCGAATCCTGGATTCGTTAATAAAGCACCAGAGGCTAAGATCAATGAAGAAAAGGAAAAACTTGCTAAATATAAAGAAATGCTTAACAGTGTAATGGAAAGACTAAAAAATATTTAACTATTATTTGATAATATTAATTATAATTTATTATAAAAGCAGACACGAGACGGCAAAAGCCATCCCGTGTCCTTTTTGTGTGCCCATATAACAATAATAGTCAATAGGGCTTCTGGTGGATGATAAACTACTGGCTGATAAGATTTCTCGGGAATTTCTCCTGAGCTGTGTCTCTCATCAGCACTTCGCCGATAATCCTGGGTGTCAGCAAAGCTTTCACAAACTCAGGACCTCTTTCATAGCAAGCCTGGTCAAGCTCATCCAGTGGCTTATGTGTATCATGCGACGCAGAGCCGCTGTCGTTTCTTTTTGCCATTGAAGTAGTCCAGATTTGCCATTCGCAGCTTGTACCGTCTACACTGCTTACTACGAAATGCAGACCCTGATATCCATTTTTCTTAGGACGCATGACGTAGTTTTTGTAGAAATCCTCATATTCCGCCATGGGAATTGGCAGTTCCTTAGGGATATAGAGGGAAGGACGAACGTCCTTCTGGATTGGAACCCTACAATCGGTCCGTTCAGTAACAGGATGAATCAACAGTCGCATGTGTGTCTGGAAATAATCAATGATATTTTTCAGAATTAAAAGCATGAAATAGACTGCATTCTCCGTGTCCAGCTGTTCATCAGAAAGAATCAGACGCTGGGCATACTGGTCTTTCATAGCTGTAACTTCAGCATAAGTGCTAAGCTTACGATAAGCTGAGATAAATGACTTTTCCCTACCGTAAATGGCATAAGCCGCAGGGTAGATGTTTTTTGTCAGCATATCTACGGCGTCTCTCTGTTCCTCTGCAAAAGCAGAATAACATTCGCCCGTGTCCGAGAATGAATGCTCGAGTACAATTCCATAGTTTCGCTCCAGTGGAGAAGCAGAGAGCATAGAATTGATAAGCTTTTCCTTGAACGCATCAGGGTTTTCTGCCTGCTGAAGATAGGTTGTAACGAGTTTTCTGTTAATCAGCACATGTTCCACCTCTGTTTATAAAAATTTTTTGAAAATGCCCATTTTGCCAGGATGAGCACCATCGGCTTATTATAACATATAATCAATATTTTGTAAACCTGAAATGTTAAATTATGATTGTCGAATAATCTCGAAAACTTCCCATAAAACGCCAAAACTTCTGTAGTTTCGCTATATCCAAATCATTAAAATGAGACTATAATATGAATCAATCTAATTTAAGGAGGAACAATATGAATAGTGTTTTTTTAGAAAGAGATAAAACGCTTCTAGTGGAAATTACAGAAGAAATTGATCATCATGCGGCGGAAAAATTAAGGAGGAAGATTGATGAGAGCATTACTAGATATATGCCTAGAAAAGTTGTATTTGATTTTAATAAGGTGTCTTTTATGGACAGTGCAGGAATAGGAATGATTATAGGTCGATATAAAATGGTAAATATGATTGGTGGAACAGTCCAAATGAAAAATGTTAGGACAAGTATAAGAAAAATCTTTGAAATGAGCGGAGTAGCAAAAATTATTCCAATAATAGACATTAGGGCATCGTAAATAAAACAGTTTATAGGTATCTGTAAAACCTAAATTTTTTGTGAGGATGTAAAGATGAGTGGATTATATGAAAATGAAATGAAGTTGGAATTTGTGAGCAAGTCAAATAATGAAGCTTTTGCTAGAATAGCTGTGGCTGCATTTGCTTCACAACTTGATCCAACAATTGAAGAACTAGCTGATATTAAAACAGCAATATCGGAGGCTGTAACAAATTGCATTATTCACGGGTACGAAAACACAAAGGGAATTATAAAAATTGTTTCAAAAATATTTGCTAACACATTGGAAGTTGAAATTTCAGATACAGGAAAAGGAATTGAAAATATAGAGCTAGCAAGAAAACCATTATACACTTCGAAATCTAATATCGAAAGGTCTGGAATGGGTTTCACTATAATGGAGAGCTTTATGGATGATGTAAATATAGAATCAGTTGTGGGATTAGGAACGAAAATAACGATGAGAAAAATAATAAAAAAGGTTGACCCTCAAGAAGAAGATAAAATGCTGGATGTGGCGGAACTAGGAGGGAGATAAGCTTTTTTATGTATGAGAATAAAGTTGAAGATATTTTGAAAGCTCAATCTGGTAACAAAGAAATAATGTCAAAGATTATAATGGATAATTCTAATTTAATTTGGAGTATCGTTTCTAGATTTAAAGATAGAGGCTATGAAATGCAAGACTTATATCAGATTGGTTGCATAGGTTTTTTAAAATCAATAAAAAGATTTGATGCAAAATTCGAAGTAAAATTATCAACATACGCAGTACCATACATATTAGGAGAAATAAAAAGGTTTGTAAGAGATGATGGTCCATTAAAGGTAAGTAGAAGCATAAAAGAACTATCATATAGAATAAAATTAGTACAGAAAGAATATTTAGATAAAATGGGGAGAGAGCTTGAGGTAAATGAATTGTCAAAGATATTAAAATCAAGCAAAGAAGATATATTAATTGCAATAGACTCATCAAATATGGTTGAGTCTATTGATAAAAATATTGGTGATTCAGATGATACTACTTTAGTGGATAAATTAAAGAGTAATATCGATCTGGAAAAAGAAATAATTAATAGAATTACGGTAAAAGATTTAATGGAAAAATTAGATGAAAAGTCGAAGAAAATAATAATGCTCAGATATTTTAGAGGGAAAACTCAGAGCCAGGTGGCAAATTTAATGGGAATAAGTCAAGTGCAAGTTTCAAGAATGGAGAAGAAAATATTAAAAAATATGAAACTAAGTTTAACTCAAGCAATTTAAAATAACATGAGAAAGTTTTTTTTATACATAGTCACAATAGTGTGTCTAATTTTTATTATTCCATTTCTATTAACAGCTAAATTTAAGGAAATTGAAACTATAACTTATGAAGAGATGGAACAGCCTGAATTTGATAAAGAGCCATATAATTATGGGGAATACAAGCAAATAAAAGTAGTAAATTCAGTAGATAATATTACTACAGAAATGAATTTGGATGAATATTTATTAGGTGTGGTTTCGGCAGAAATGCCAGCAGATTACGAAATAGAGGCGTTAAAAGCTCAAGCTGTGGTTGCAAGAACATATACGTTATATACGATAACTCATAATAATGATAAGCATGGGGAAGGTGTAATTTGCACATCTTCATCATGTTGTCAAGCTTGGATATCAAAAGAAGAAAGAATGGAAAAATGGGAAGAAGATGAAAGGAATAATAATTGGAAAAAAATAGAGGAAGCTGTGTATTCAACTAAAGGAGAAGTTATAGAATATGAGGGGCAAGTTATTGATGCTTTTTTTCATGCAAATAGTGGAGGAAAAACCGAGATACCAGTAAATGTGTGGGGAGGTACAAATTATCCGTATTTGCAAACTGTTGAAACGGCTGGGGAAGAGGGATATTCACAATATAGTTCGGAAGTTGAACTTTCAAAGAAAGAATTTGAAGGTCTTATGAAAGAAAAGTATAAAGATTTTGAAATAGATTGGAATGAAAAAAATGCAATTTCTATTTCTGAATATACCGACGGTGGAAGAGTGAAGTTAATTAAAATTGGAAATAAAAATTTATCAGGAGTTGAGGTAAGATCTATTTTTAGTTTAAAATCCGCAAATTTTATTTGCAAGCTTGAAGGTGA
The DNA here is from genome assembly GCA_017404545.1 of Clostridia bacterium. Taxonomy (GTDB): domain Bacteria; phylum Bacillota; class Clostridia; order TANB77; family CAG-508; genus CAG-492. The sequence continues at coordinate 302,590 of JAFRCC010000018.1, read as the reverse complement.
TAATATTAAATTTTCTGTTATAGGATATGGCCATGGAGTAGGATTAAGTCAAACAGGTGCTGATAGTATGGCAAAAAATGGTTCAAATTATAAAGATATTATTTTACATTTTTATGCAAATGTGCAAATTGTTAGCATTTAAAAGTATAAATTTATAATTAATGGAAATAATGTTAATAACGAAATTCAAGGAGGAATTATAAATGAATAATAGGTTTTATAAAATTGGAACTTGTATAGGAATTGCTATCATTATTGCTATTATTGCATGTATTGTTGTTGCAAATAAAAAAGACAATAAAATAGCTAAAGAAGAACAATCACTAATAATGTCTAGTGCAAATATACTTGAAAATGAATCTTCAGAGTCAACAGATACCGAGAGCGAAGGATTTAATGTAATTGAGGAAAGCAACAATATTACAGGGCGAGATGATGAGGACAAAAAAGTTGAAGTTACTAAAAAGAGCAATGAAAACGATGAATTAGAAAGTAAAAATAAAGTTGCCAAGAATTCTGAAAAAACGAATAATAAGAGCGAAGCTACAGAAAAAAAACAAGAGGAAGTGAAAGATCCAACTTTCAAGTATCCAGTAAAAGGAGAGTGTATACAGGATTATGCCAAAGATCAACTTGTATATTCGGCAACGTTAGGGGAATGGATTACACATACAGGAATAGATATAAAAGCAAATAAAACAACTGTTGTTATGGCTGCAGCAGATGGACAAGTAAAATCTATAAAAAATGACCCAAGATATGGATTAACAGTTGTAATAGAGCATAGTAATGGATTCAACACAGTATACTCAAATTTATTAACAGCAGAATTTGTTTCTATAGGAGAAAATGTTAAATCTGGACAAACTATTGGAACTGTTGGAAATACCGCAGCATTTGAAATATTAGATGAACCCCACCTTCATTTTGAAATATTAAAAAATGGAGAAGCAGTAGATCCAAATATGTATTTAAAAAATTAAATTATATTCCTAGGAAGTTAGAAAAAAGCAAAAGCTGATTGTCTAACTTCTTTTTATTTGACTTGTTGCTTTGATTATGTTAAATTGTAATAGATTAAAATTTTTGGAGGAAATTTATGATATTACAAGATTATTTTAATGAAAATCAGCTTGATTTATGTAGAAATGCTGGAATTATTATTGAAGAAAGGGATTATAGTTGCGAAGAGCTATATAACTTAGAACATAAGATATTAGATTATATAAATGAAAATTGTGCTGATGAGAGCTTCCTCTTTGAGGAAGAACGTTTTGATGAAATCCTAGATATTATAATGGATTTAGAAAATGAAAGTGAAGAAATAAATCCACTTGTGGTTGAAATAAATGAGAATGACCATGTAGAGCTTAATAATGGTAAAACAGGATATGTTATTGATATAACAAATAATGTATATACTATTGAGGTAGACGAGAAATATAGAACTGGAAATGTTGATGATGATATAATGATAGTAGCATCAAATAGTATATTAGGTTTAGTATGAAAAAAGAGCAATGGCACTGTTTCTTTCAAAAAAATCGAATGAAACAGTGCCATTACTTTTCCTGCGCATCAGTGGGACTTTTATTTTTCAATAGAGAGAGCGTGTGCTATTCCAGGAATACTTTCTCCTTGTTGTGAGCTTGTTGCGTTCATAAGAGCGCCTGTTGCAATGCAGAGTATTTTTTTTAGTTTTGATTCCTGTAATTGTTTGAAAAAATATCCTGAAAATATTGAGCCAAAACATGCACAACCACTGCCACCAGAATGAGTATCTTGAGTTTCTTTGTCAAACATCAAAACTCCACAATCATAATAATTTTTTTGTATATTCACACCTTTATTTTTGGCTAAATCGGTTGCTATATCTTTTCCAATGTATCCTAAATCTCCACTTATAATTGCATCATAGTAATCAGGTGTTCTACCGGTGTCTTGAAAGTGTGTGATAAGAGTGTCTACAAACGCAGGAGCCATAGCTGCTCCCATATTATTTGCGTCGGTTATGCCTAAATCTACGATTTTTCCAGGAGTTATGTGTGTTATAAATGGTCCTTGACCATTACAAGATAAAATACTTGCTGCGGCTCCAGTAACAGTCCATTGTGAAGAAGGTGGACGTTGATTTCCAAGCTCTAAAGGAAAACGAAATTGTTTTTCTGCGCTACAGAAGTGGCTAGATGTTGCACAAAGAATATTTGTAGCAGCACCAGAAGCTGCAAATAAACTGCCTAAACACATACTCTCAGCAAATGTCGAACATGCACCGAATACACCAAAAAATGGTATATTTGTTTCGCGTAAACCAAAACTAGAAGAAATACATTGATTGAGTAAATCTCCTGCAAAGCAGTAATCAATTTGTTTTGAAGAGAGTCCGGATTTTGAAAATAATGTATTAACTGTTTCTTTTATAATTTTACTTTCTGCCTTTTCCCATGTTTCTTCTCCCCAGAATTCATCTTCTAAGCATTTGTCAAAGTATTGAGCCATTGGACCTTCAGATTCTTTTGGACCAACTATACAGGCAGTGTTCAATATAGAAACAGGTGTATCTAATTTTATAGTTTGATTTCCTAATCTTTTCATAATAAATCCTTTCTGAAAATGTTGAATTTTGAAAAAAAATGTAGTAAAATTGAGTTGCAGTAGTAAACATAGCAAATCTCACTACAAAAATGAGGAAGGAAATTTAATTTCCTTCTTCATTTTTTATGCAATAAACAATTTTGAAATAATTCCCACCAAAATAGATGATGATATTCCATAAACTAATACTGGACCTGCTACCGTAAACATCTTTGCACCAACACCCATTACATATCCTTCAGATTTATATTCCATAGCAGGCGCAACTATAGAATTGGCAAAACCTGTTATTGGAACCAAAGATCCTGCTCCAGCAAATTTTCCAATTTTATTAAATATGTTTAACGCTGTTAGAAGAGCAGATAATCCAATTAATGATATAGAAACAATTGTTAAACTCGATGTTGAATCAAGACCTAAATATTCACAATAGTCAAAGATAATTTGCCCGATTGAACATATAAAACCACCAACCCAGAAAGCATTGAAGCAGTTTTTTAATATAGGCGAATTGGGTGTTTTTTTATCTACATAGTCGCTATATTCTTTTTGTGTATTTATATTCTGCATAAAACCTCCTTATTTTCTTGATTTGTCAATTGTAAAAGCAATATCTAAATCAACTATATAATTTTCTATTTTATTGCCAGATATAGTTGCGTATTGTCGAATTATATCTACGCCTGATAAGTAATCTATTGATTTTGATGCTTCTTCAATTGCTCTTGTAATTGCATCCTTCCAAGATATACTTGAAGAACCAGTAATTGATAGATGTTTCTGAATTTTCATATAAACCTCCAATTTATTTTTATTTATTGTTTATCTAAAAAAAAAAAATATGCAAAAAAAATGTTGTGAAAAAAATGGAAATAGCTCTTGACAAAAAGAAATATTGTAATATAATACAAACAAAGTTTCGCATAAATGGAGGCAAATATGATTAACACATTACATATAAAAAATATAGGTATAATTGATGATATAAGTATAGATTTAAATGAAGGGTTTAATGTTTTAACTGGTGAAACAGGTGCCGGAAAAACTCTAATAATAGATTCCTTAAACCTTGCATGTGGTAGTAGGTTTTCAAAAGAAATAGTAAGAAAAGGCGAAAGTTATTGTTTGGTGGAATTAGGTTTATATTTACCTGAAAATAAGGATTCAATTGATGGTAATATTGTTGTTTCAAGAGAAATTCACACAAATGGAAAGAGCTCTTGTAAAATAAATGGCAGATTAGTTACGGTTAATGAACTAAAAGATTTTATGTCAAAAATAGTAGATATACATGGTCAAAACGACAATCAAACAATAATGATGAAATCAGAGCATGTTAATTATTTGGATAATTTCATAGGAAGTAAAATTCAAAACGAAAAGCAAGAATATTTATTGTTATATGAAAGATACAATCAAATAAATAAGGAATTAAAAGAAAATTATGGTGATGAAAAAGAAAAACAGCGAAGACTAGATTTGTTAAAGTATCAACTTAATGAAATAGATACTGCAAATCTTAATATTAATGAAGAGGCAGATTTAAATGCTGAGCGAAAAAAGATGATGAATTCGGAAAAAATTTTTTCTTGCTTAAGTGAGGTTGATAATAACTTAAGTGAAACTGTTATAGATGGTATAAATGCATCAGTAAGAGCTCTTGAAAAAATAGAAGAAATAGATAACGAATATAAAGATAAATTAAATATACTTAAAAACATATATTATGATGTTCAAGAGCTTTCAAGGGATATATCGAGCATGAATCAAGATGTTTCGTTTGACGAAGAAAGAAGAAATGAAGTTGAAAGAAGGCTAGATTATATATCTGATTTAAAGCGAAAATACGGAAATAGTATTGAAGAAATATTAGATTACCAAAGAGAAATTCAAGATGAAGTATTTAAAATAGAAAATTTGGAAGAGCACAATAATGAATTAAAAAAAGAGCTTAAGAGCATAAAGGAACAGATGTTAAAAAAGGCAAGAAAGCTTAATGAGATAAGAAAAGAGAATGCCACAATATTAGATGAAAAAATTAATGAAGAGCTTAATGATTTAGAAATGAAAAATGCACATTTTACTGTTGGTATACGATATGAAGAAAATGATAACTATACAGAGAATGGATTAGATGATATAGAATTTCTAATTTCAACAAATGTAGGTGATGAAGAAAAATCTCTTATTAAAATTGCATCAGGGGGAGAAATATCTAGAATAATGCTTGCAATAAAAACTGTTTTAGCAGATACGGATAAAGTTCCAGTTTTAATATTTGATGAAATTGATACGGGAATAAGTGGAAAAGCAGCAAAGTCTGTAGGAGAAAAAATTAAAATAATTTCAAAAAAACATCAGGTAATGTGTATAACACATCAAGCTAATATTGCTGCACAGGGAGATTATAATTATTATATAAGTAAAAGAGTATTAGATGGAAAAACTTTTACAACCATAAAATCATTAACTGAAAATGAAATAATAGAAGAGATTGCAAGAATATCTAGTGGAGATATAACTAAAAGTGCTCTTGAGCATGCGAGAGAAATGCGATGTGGTGCATAAAAAGTAGAAAAAAATATATAATTGAAGAAAATAACATGGCAAGAATACCTTTACTTTATTACGATTCTAAGATATAATACACGTGTACAATAATGGAAAAGGAAAGAGGAGCTATGTTTTTTTTCGATAAAAGAATGTTATATATTATTTTAGCAATATGTGTTACTATGAGTCTTATTGGATACATGTCAAATGCGGAATCATTACTGGACATGATTTTCAGTATACCGGGTGTATTAATAGCAATAACATTTCATGAATATGCGCATGCTTTTGTTGCGTATAAGTTAGGTGATGATACTGCAAAAAATCAAGGTAGATTAACTTTAAATCCAATAAAACATATGGACCCTATAGGATTGCTTATGTTGCTATTTCTTGGAATTGGCTGGGGAAAACCAGTTACAGTAGATGGAAGAAATTTAAAGAGAAATATATCATATAAAAAAGCAGAGGCAATTGTGGCTTTGGCAGGACCTGTGGCTAATTTTGTTATGGCAATTATTTTTACTATCATTTATGCTTTAATATTAAAGTTTAATGTTTTGGAAAATGTGAGCATTAGATTTGGGACTACAATTGTTTCAATTATTTTATATACAATAATACTAAATATCGGGTTTGGCGTATTCAACTTAATACCGCTACCTCCACTAGATGGATCTAAGATATTAAAAGCATTTTTACCATATAATGCAAATAGATGGTTTGAAGAAAATGAAAGGATGTTTTATTTAGTATTTTTAGTTTTATGGATTACCGGAATCGCAGGGATGATAATTTCACCTATTAGGAATGCATTGTATATAGGAATTGTAAGCCTAGTAGGAAAAATATTTGGAATTTAAATGTAAAAAAGAAGGAATTTTATGAAAGATATAATAACTTTAGGAATAGAATCAAGTTGTGATGAAACTTCCGTGGCAGTTGTAAAAAATGGCAGAGAAGTTTTATCAAATGTAATAAACACTCAAATCGCTATTCATACGCAATTTGGAGGTGTTGTACCAGAAATAGCGTCAAGAAAGCATATTGAAAATATATCAGATGTTACTGAGGCTGCGTTAAAACAAGCGGGTATCACATTTGATAATGTTGATGTGATAGCATGTACATATGGACCTGGTTTGGTTGGAGCTCTTTTAGTAGGTGTATCGTATGCGAAGGCATTGAGTTATGCAATTGATAGACCACTAGTTGGTACAAATCATATTGAAGGGCATATAGCAGCCAATTATATTACTAATACAAAATTGGAGCCACCATTTTTATGTTTAGTTATATCAGGCGGTCATACTCACTTAGTACATATAAAAGATTATAAAAATTATGAAGTTTTGGGAAAAACGAGAGACGATGCTATAGGAGAAGCTTTTGATAAAGTCGCCAGAGTTATTGGATTAGGATATCCAGGAGGACCAAAAGTAGATAGTTTAGCTAAAGAAGGCGTTCCTAATATTCAGCTTCCAAAAACTCGTTTTGAAAATTTGGATTTTAGTTTTAGCGGTATAAAAACAGCGGTTATAAATTTACATCATAAAACACCAGATATAAATAAAGCAGATTTATGTGCTAGTTTTGAAAAGACTATAACAGAAGAACTCCTAGAAAATACGTTAGAAGCTTCTAAAAAAATTGGTGTAAAAAAAATTGCATTAGCTGGAGGAGTTTCTGCAAATAGCTATATAAGAAGCAGTTTTGAAAATTTAAAAACAAAAGGATTTGAAATATATTATCCTGAATTAAAATTATGTACAGATAATGCAGCAATGATTGCAAGTGCAGGGTATTATAATTTTATTAATGGAAATATATCAGATTTAACATTAAATGCAGTTCCTAACTTAAAATTAGGATAGAAGGAGAAATAGATGTCAATATATACAATTGCAGATTTACACTTATCTTTTGACAATCCAAAACCGATGGATATTTTTGGCAATAATTGGAAAAATCACGAAGAGCGATTAAAAAATGACTGGATAAGCAAGGTAAAAAATGAAGACACTGTAATATTACCTGGGGATTTTTCTTGGGCAACATACATTAAGGATGCGTACTTGGACTTTAAATACCTTGATGAATTGCCAGGAAAAAAAATCTTGCTTAAAGGAAATCACGACTATTGGTGGACTACAGTTACAAGTATGAAAAAGTACTTGGAAGAAAAGAATTTTAATACAATAGATTTCATATATAATAATGCATTAAAGGTAGAAAATAAGGTTATAGTTGGAACAAGAGGGTGGACATTTCAAGATTCAGACAATAGCACTAAAATGATTAACAGAGAAAATCAACGCTTAGAATTATCTATAAGAGATGCTATTAGCAATTATAGCAATAAGTATGAAATTATTGCATTTCTGCATTATCCACCATTAACAAGTTCTGTACTTCTTGAGAATAAGCATTTAGATTTTTATAAAACACTAAAAAAATATGATATAAGGAGATGCTACTATGGTCATTTACATGGAAATTCTCATGCTGATGCAGTAATTGGTGACGTTGGTGGAATAAACTTTCAATTAGTAAGTGGAGATTATTTGGATTTCAAGCTTGTAAAGATTGATTAGAAAGAGGGATGTAAGTGTTAAAAAAATTTAATAATTCTGATATTGATGAATTAATGAGTATCTGGAAAAAAGCCTACATAGACGTAAATAAAAAAATAGATAATAAAGATTTGGCACGAGCATATACGGATATTAAAGATATACTTTTAGATGGTTCGAGTAATACAATTCTATATACAGAAGATGATATTATAGAGGGATTCATTACTATAGATAAAAATAATAGAATTGTAATTATATATGTAGAAAAGAAAATAAGGCGTGAAGGCATTGGATCTATGCTTATTGATTCATGCAAAAAGAGTTACTCTAAATTAGATGTTGTGTTCAAAGATGATGAGAATCTCAAAATTTTTTTCGAAAAAAATGGATTCGTTGAGAAAGAAAATGACGAAAATATAGAAAAAACATATGAATGGCAAGATAGTAAAGAAGAAAAAATAAATTTGATATATTTTGATAATGATTTGAACGATAAACTAATAAGTAGTAAGAAAATTAATGTAAAAAGGATTGATGTAAAGGAGATTTTAAAAGAAGATAAGAATCTAAAATCTATAAAAAACTACATGAGGATTAGAAAAAGTATTGAGAAAGCATTTTCAAAGAAAACATTATTGTATTTAAATTGTGGAAACTATAATGAAGTTTTGGACGATATTATAAAGGAAATAATAAAAATTGAAAGAGCTGACTTTACAGTGGTTATTAGTGAACCATTGATAATAGAAAATTCTAAGATGGAAAAATATTTTAAAAAGATAGTGCAAAGTTATAGCAATTACAAAATACACAGAATAGATATGATGGAAAATATTGAAAATGATATAAGTGTTAATAAAATTCTGGAAGAACAAATGAAGGTCATAATAAGACAAATAGAGAAAATAGCTGAAAATATGAATTTCTGAAACTTTTTATTGCAAAATGAAAAATATGTGATATAATGAAAAAGCTAGTTTTATAAGATTGAAAGGATGAATAGTAATGAGTATTAAAGTAGAAAAGACAGATAAAACAAATGAAGTTAAGTTAACTTTTACAATTGAAGCAGAGAAATTTGAAGAAGGAATGAAGAAAGTATATACAAAAACAGCAAAATACTTCAATATCCCAGGTTTTAGAAAAGGTAAGGCTCCAATGTCTTTAATAGAGAGAACATATGGACCATCAATATTCTATGAAGATACATTCAATGAAATTGTACCTGATATATATGAAAAAGAATTAAAAGAAAATGGAATAGAGGCTGTAAGCAAACCAGAAATTGAGATTACTCAAATGGAAAAGGGGAAAGAATTGATATTTACAGCAATTGTACAAACAAAACCAGAAGTAAAACTAGGAAAATATAAAGGAATAGAGTTACAAAAAGGCGATGTTTCTGTGGTTGCTGCGGATGTAAAAAAAGAGTTAGATCAGATGGCAGAAAAGAATGCAAGATTAGTAACTGTTGAAGATAGAGCAGTAAAAAATAAGGATATAGCTGTTATAGATTTTGAAGGTTTTGTTGATGGTAAAGCTTTTGAAGGTGGAAAAGCTGAGAAACATGAGCTTGAGATTGGAAGCAAAACATTCATACCAGGATTTGAAGATCAAGTAGTTGGAATGAAAATTGGGGAAGAAAAAGATATTAATGTAAAATTTCCAGAAGAATATTTTTCTAAAGAATTAGCAGGAAAAGATGCTACATTTAAAGTTAAATTACATGAAATTAAAGTTAAAGAGTTGCCAACGATTGACGATGAGTTTGCTAAAGATGTTAGTGAGTTCGATACATTAAAAGATTTAAAAGCTAGTATAAAAGAAAGATTAGTAGAAGAAAAGAAAAATCAAGCTAAGTACCAGTTAGAAAGCGATGCAATAAAATTTGTTAGTGACAATACAGAAATTGATATTCCATCAGGAATGATTGAAACAGAAATAGACAATATTCTAAAAGAAATTGATGGCAGATTAGCATATCAAGGTTTAAATCTTGAACAATATTTGAAAATGCTTAATAAAACTGAAGATGATATGAGAAAAGAATATGAGGCACAAGCAGCAGAGTCAGTAAAAACAAGACTTGTATTAGAGGCAATTGTTTTAGCTGAAAAGATAGAAGCTACAGATAAAGATGTAGAAGAAAAAGTTAAAGAAATGGCTGCAAGCTATGGAAGAAAAGAAGAAGAACTTTTAAATAATGAAAATCTAAAAGACTATATAAGGAATAATATAACAACAGAAAAAGCAGTACAATTTATAATAGATAACGCTAAAGTAAGTGATGCAAAGAAAGCAGAAAAAGCTGATAAAACTGAAAAATCTACTAAGTAATTTATAAAAAATGGGGCATTATATATTATTACAATGTCCCTATTTTTTTATAAAATTTTCTATTGAAAAATAAATGGTTATATTATAAAATTCATATAATCATATTAATAAGGAGGCATATTATGTTAGAAAAAGATAGTTTAGTTCCATATGTTGTTGAACAAACTTCAAAAGGAGAAAGATCATACGATATTTTTTCAAGATTATTGAAAGATAGAATTATCTTTTTAGGAGAGGACGTAAATAGCACTTCTGCAGGACTAGTGATTGCACAATTGTTATTTTTAGAATCTGAGGATCCTGAAAAAGAAATATTCTTATATATAAATAGCCCAGGAGGGTCAATATCTGATGGTATGGGAATTGTAGATACGATGAATTATATTAAGTGCCCAGTTTCTACAATTTGTGTTGGAATGGCAGCTAGTATGGGAGCTGTACTTCTTGCATCAGGTGAAAAGGGAAAGAGATTTGCCACACCGAATTCAGAAATATTAATACATCAACCATTAATTGGTGGTGGTGGTCTATCAGGACAAACAACAGAAATAAAAATACATGCAGACCATATGGTAAAGACGAGAGATAAATTAAACAAATTATTGAGTGATAGAACAGGCCAAAGCTTAGAAACAATTCAAAAAGATACAGAAAGAGATAATTATATGACGGCTGAGGAAGCGCTAAAGTATGGTTTAATTGATGGAATATTAGATAAGAGAAATTAAATTCTATAACTTAGGAGGTATCATGTCAAACGGCAATAAGAATAATAGTGTAAAATGTTCATTTTGTGGCAAAACGCAAAATGCTGTAGAAAAGTTAATTGCGGGACCAGGGGTATTCATATGTGATGAGTGCATAAAGGCATGTAATAGTATCTTAGAAGATGAAATGTATGAAGATGAGGAAGTAGAATATACTATAAATGATAATGAAAAGTTGCCTACACCATCAGAAATAAAAAAAATATTAGATGATTATGTAATTGGTCAGGATGATGCTAAAAAGACCTTAGCTGTAGCAGTATACAATCATTACAAAAGAATTGAAAATGCCAAGAAAAATAAGAATATAGATGACGTAGAGATACAAAAAAGTAATGTATTACTACTTGGTCCAACTGGTTGTGGAAAAACATTGCTTGCGCAGACGCTTGCAAGAATTCTAAAAGTTCCATTTGCAATTGCTGATGCAACAACCTTAACCGAAGCTGGTTATGTTGGAGAAGATGTCGAAAATATTTTGTTAAAATTAATTCAAGCAGCGGATTATGATGTTGAAAAGGCTGAAAGAGGAATTATATATATAGATGAAATAGATAAGATTACAAGAAAATCTGAAAATCCATCTATAACCAGGGATGTTAGTGGAGAAGGCGTGCAACAGGCTCTATTAAAAATTGTTGAAGGAACGGTTGCATCCGTACCACCACAGGGGGGGAGAAAACATCCACACCAAGAGTTTATCCAAATAAAAACCGAAAACATATTATTTATATGTGGAGGTGCTTTTGAAGGATTAGAAAATCTAATAAAAGATAGAACCGGTAAGAGAGCAATAGGTTTTGGAACAGATTTAACGCAAATAAAACAAGAAGATGATGAAACTTTAAAAGATTTATTACCACAAGATTTATTAAAATTTGGTTTAATTCCTGAATTTGTTGGCAGATTGCCAATTGTTGCTACTCTTAAAGCACTAGATAAGAGCGCTCTTTTAGATATAATAACGAAACCTAAAAACTCATTAGTAAAGCAATATAAAAAATTGTTTGAAATTGATAATGTTGAACTTGAATTTGAAGAAGATGCATTGGATGCGATAGTAAACAAAGCAATAGAAAGAAAAACAGGAGCAAGAGGTCTTAGATCAATTCTAGAAGATATTATGAGAGATATAATGTTTGAAATACCATCAAATCCAAAAATAGCTAAATGTTTAATTACGAAGAATACTATAGAAAATGGAGCTAAACCAGTAATAACTATAGATGAGAACAGAGTGTTAGAAAATAGTGTTGTAGTTGAGAGAAAATCAACAGATAAAAAAGAAGAAACTGCATAAAAATATTTGCAATTAAAAAAATCATATGGTAGAATATTAGCGGTTGAAGATAAAAATACGAAATGAGGGATATATATGACAGTAGCCAAGAATATTGCAATAGCATTGTATGTAATAGTTTGTATAATTGTAATTGTATTAGCAACAGCACAGGCAAAAGATAGTCAAGGTGCATCAGGAGCTATAACAGGATCTACAACAAATAACTTCTATGAAAAAAATAAAGGTAGAACAAGGGAAGGTGCATTAAAGAAAGCAACAGTTATTTTCAGTATAGTTTTTGTTGCAGGAACAATAGGCTTAAGCTTTTTAATGTTAATGTAAGTAAAGCAGATTAAAGGGGGTTACTTCGAGGTAATTCCCTTTTTGTTTATATTATAGGAAATATGAGAGAAGGTTGAAAAATAATTGGCAAATTTCATTGATAATTGCTATTAGCAATCATAGGTGTTCAGAAGGAATATTTTCGAATAGCTTAATTGTATGTCTAGAAATAGGCTCAAATTTTTCAACTAAAGCTACTACTTTAGAAAGAAAGGATAGTAAAGATGGATAGTCAAAAAGAAAAGATTCTAAGTTTTATAGAAAATGAAAGTTATGTTCCAATGAAGGCTAAAGAAATTGCGGATTTAATGTGTGTACCTAAAAGTAGTTATAGTGAATTTGTTCAAATACTCAAGGAACTAACAGAGGAGTATAAGATTTGTGTTAATAGAAAAGGAAAATATTCTTCAATAAAGAATACAAAATATAAAAAAGGTATAATAAAAATAAATGAAAAAGGGTTTGGTTTTGTAAAAATTGAAGGAGATGAAGAAGAAATATATATTTCTGGCAAAAATACCAATTCGGCTCTTAATGAAGATGAAGTTGTAGTTGAAATAATTGATGAAAAAGATAAAGCAAATCATAGTGAAGGAAAAATTGTAAAAGTACTAAAACGTGGGAAGGATACTATTGTAGGAATTTTTGAACCAAGTAGGAATTTTGGATTTGTTGTGCCAGATGATAAAAAATTTGGATCCGATATATTTATATCAAAAAAACATTTTGGAGGAGCAAAAAAAAGAGAAAAAGTTGTTGTTAAAATTACAAAATATCCAGAGCATGGGAAAAAAGCAGAAGGTAAGATTATCGAAGTGATTGGGCGTATCGATATGGCTGGAGTAGATATGTTATCGTTGGTAAGGGAATATGATTTGCCATATGAATTTCCAAAACCTGTGATTGAAGAAGCAAATGCAATAAATCAAAAAATAGATGAAAAAGATTTTAAAGGAAGGTTAGACTTAAGAGATACATTATTTTTCACAATAGATGGAGAAGATGCAAAAGACCTAGATGATGCTGTATCAGTAACCAAAAATGAATCTGGAACATTTAATCTAATAGTAAGTATTGCAGATGTTAGCCACTATGTAAGAGAAGGATCTGAACTCGATAGAGAAGCCATTTTACGAGGTACAAGTATTTACATGATGGACAGAGTTATTCCCATGTTGCCTAAAGAGCTATCGAATGGAATATGCAGTTTAAATGCAAAAGAAGATAGATTAGCTCTATCTGTATTAATGGAGATAGACAAGCATGGTAAAGTTGTAGCATCAGACGTTCAAAAGTCAATTGTTAACGTAAAAGAGAGAATGTCATATTCGGGAGTTTATAAAATCGTACGTTATATTGAAGGTGAGCAGCTTTCTAAAGAAGAGCTTGATAGTATAGAGCCATATAAACAGTATGAAAAAGTTTTTTCAGATATGATTGAACTTGCCAAGATACTAAAAGAAAAAAGAGTTAAAGATGGTGCTCTTGATTTAGATGTACCTGAGAGCAAAATAACTCTTGATGATAATGGCATAGCAATTGATGTAAAAAAATATGAGATTAATTTTGCAAATGAGATAATAGAGCAATTTATGCTTATTGCAAATGAAGTGGTTGCCGAAAAATTCTATTGGTTGGAAGCACCATTTATATACCGAGTACACGAAACGCCAGATTCGGATAAAATAGATGAATTAAATAAATTTTTGTTTAATATTGGATATAAGGTGAGGTATAATAAAGATAATATCCATCCAAAGGCTTTTGCAGAAGTACTTGATAAGGTAAAAGGAAGCCCTGAAGAGCGTGTTGTTTCAAATTTAGTATTAAGAACATTAAAACTTGCTAGGTACGAATCAACAAATAAAGGCCATTTTGGAATTGCAAGTAGATTTTATTGTCATTTTACTTCTCCAATTAGAAGATATCCAGATTTGTTTATTCACAGAATAATTACCAATTATATAGATAATAATTATAATATTGGAGATGAAAACTTAAATAAATATGCGGAGCAATCTGCTAATTATGCTGAAAGATCATCAGAGAGAGAAAAAATAGCACAAAAAGTAGAGCGTGATAGCGAAGATATTAAGAAGGCAGAGTATATGCAGGATAAAATTGGGATGGAATATGATGGAATTATTTCAAGCATTACATCTTTTGGCATATTTGTTGAGCTCGAAAATACTGTTGAGGGGCTAATTAGATTTGAAAATCTTGGAAATGAGTATTTTATTTTTGATCCAGACAGAAAAATATTAGCCGGAGAGCATACGAATACTGTATATAAAATAGGACAAAAAGTTAGAATAAGAGTTATCGAGGCAAACAAAGAGCTAAGAAGAATTTCATTTGAAATTGTTGAACAAAAGCAATTTGATTTAGAATCAAAGCAAATTGAAGAAATTCCATAAAATTGAATAATATATAAGTTACTATCCATACAGGTTTACAAAATGTCTGGATAGTAACTTTTAGTTTACAATAAAATGATGTAATTCAATTATTTTTCTAAAAACTCTTGCCAAAATGGCATTATATTATGTATAATAGTATATGCTATTTTATATGTTACACAGTTACGTGAGTAAAAATGTGTGATTTTGTAGGATAAAAGCAAATAAGAAAATTTCAGAAAATGTAAATAATATTTTCTAAACTCAGTTTAATGGAGGAATATAATGGAAGAGTTAGATTTAAAAAAATTGATAGGCATTTTTTGGAACAAAAGATTACATATAATAGCAATAACCATAGTTGCTGTTATAATAGGAACTATATATTCATATTATTTTGTAACACCAAAATATCAATCTTATACAACATTGGTATTAGTTAAGGCTGTAGAAAATGAGGAAACAAAAACAAAAACAATAACTTCATCAGATGTAGGGTTAGCAAAAAGCTTAATAGGAACATACAGTCAACTTGCAAAAAGTAAATCTGTATTAAGACCAACAATAAATAACTTGCAAATCAATGAAAGCGAAGATACCCTTATGAAAAAAATTACTGTTACAGAAATTAATGATACAGAGATGTTGAGAATTACTGTAAAAGACGAAAATCCTGTTAAAGCGATGAAAATTGCAAATGAATTAACAAAAGTTTTTGCAGATAAAGTATCAGAAATGTATGTTGATAATGTATATATTGTAGATGAAGCAGAAGAGTCAATTACACCTTACAATATAAATCACACTAAGGATATATTAATATTTTTTGCAATAGGACTAGTAATTTCGGCTGTGTATGTATTAATTTCAAATATGTTTGACACTACAATTAAAGATTCCGATGATGTTGAAAGTAGTGCTGAACTAACAACGTTAGTTTCAATACCTTTTGTAAATGATGATAAGCCAAAAGGAGGTATATACTAATATGAAAAATGAACTTATAACTTTTGTATCACCAAAGACACAAATTTCAGAAGTATTCAGAACATTGAGAACTAATATTCAGTTTATGAATGTTGATGGAAATTTAAAATCATTATTAGTAACAAGTACTGTTCCTGGAGAAGGGAAAAGTTGGGTATCGGCAAATTTAGCAATTACATTTGCACAAGCTGGAAAAAGAGTTTTAATAGTGGATGCTGATATGAGAAAAGGTAGACAGCATGATATGTTTGAGCTAAAGAATACTAAGGGATTATCAAACTATTTAATTATGACTACAAAAGAAAGTAGTCTAGAGACAATTGGTGAATATATTCAAAACACTTTAGTAGATAATTTATATGTTATGACATCAGGAATGGTTCCACCTAACCCTTCAGAATTATTAACAAGCCAGAAAATGGTAGATTTAATCAATTATTTAGAAAAAATATTTGATATAGTAATTTTTGATGGTACACCAAGCACAATAGTTACAGATGCTATTATATTATCAAAATTTGTAGACACAACATTGATTGTTGCTGGGCATAAAATTACAAAGACAGATGATTTGAACCAAGTAAAGAGAAATATAATAAATGTTGGAGGAAAAATAGCTGGTGTTATACTAAATAAAATGCCAATAACTAAGAGAAAATCTAAGGGCGGATACTACTATGAAAATTCGGTTGTAACATCAAAGAAAAGTAATAAC
The DNA here is from genome assembly GCA_017404545.1 of Clostridia bacterium. Taxonomy (GTDB): domain Bacteria; phylum Bacillota; class Clostridia; order TANB77; family CAG-508; genus CAG-492. The sequence continues at coordinate 286,037 of JAFRCC010000018.1, read as the reverse complement.
AAAATAATTGATAAGTTAACTAAAAAGACAACTCCAGTAAAAAAGGTTGAAGATGATGAAATAAAAGAAGTTAAGAAAAAATTAAATTCTGTTGAAAAAGAAAGTAGTCAAAAGAGTGAAACAAAAGAGGATATTGATATTAATATTGTTCTAAAGCAGTTAAGTCAATATTTAACAGAAAATGATAAAAAATAATATTTAGATAGGGGAATAAAATGATAGATATACATTCTCATATACTCAATAATGTGGATGATGGATCAACCTCTCTTGAAAGTTCACTTGAAATCTTAAAAAAAGCAGAGCAAGCAGGATTTACAGATATTATATTAACTCCACACTTCATAGAAGGATATTATGAAAACACTAAATCAGAAATTAATCCTAGAATAAAAGAGTTAAAGCAAGCAGTTTATGACGAAAATATTGTAGTTTCGTTGTACCATGGAAATGAGATATTTTTAACAGAGAATAGTCCAAAACTGGTATATGAAAGTCAAGCAGCTACGCTTGCCAATAGTAGGTATGTTTTATTTGAAGTACCATTTACAACTAGAATGATGAATCTTGAGGAAATTATAGGGCAATTTATGGAAATAGGGTGTATCCCTGTCCTTGCTCATCCAGAAAGATTTCAGTTTATACAAGATAATCCAACAGATCTGATTAGATTATTAAAGTTAGGCGTACTTGCTCAATCAAATTATGGAAGCTTTATTGGAATGTATGGTAAAGAAGTAAAGAAAACTGCGGAAATATTAGTGGAAAATAGATTAGTGCAGTTTTTGGGATCAGATACACACAGGCACGGTCATATATATGAAAATATAGACAGGATTATAAAAAGACTCGAATTATTAACTGGAGATAGTAAATATATAAACGAATTAACAACAATTAATCCGAAAAGTATCTTGGAGGATATGGATATATATTATGAATTTCCTAGTTCATTAAAAGAAAAGAAAAACGTATTTTTCTTTTTCTAGTGAAAATTAGGGTAAAGTAAAAATTGCAAAGAAATGTAATTTTTAGCTTTACCCTAATTTCTTATATTATAGGGAAATTACTATAATATAAAGACTTTGCCAACATTGCACAGAAAATTTTTGGGGATTTTTGCACACGAACAATTAAATGTAGGTATGGAAAAAATTTAAAATTAGAGCAAATGTTAATTTGGGGTTATTATTTTTTAGTATGGATATCTTTCAAATAAATATTGAATGAAATAGTTGTAATTATCTTCTTTTATATTTATAAAAACGCCGGTGTCAATACTTACCCATAGATTTGTATTTGAAAATATATCTTTGTTATCTACAAATGCAGCAATAAAATCTGCCATATCTAAAGGATTTTGAAATTCTTTTTCCCAATATAATGAGCTATTTGATTTTATAGATTTTCCATAAAAGGATTCCAAAAAATCTAATATTTCATTTGAGTCTGTACTGTATAGTTTTAATCTTGAATTCATAATAGTCTCCGATACATTTACATTAATATAAAGATATTATTTGATTATTTTGTCTTTATATTCAAAAAAGTAAAAAAATAATAAAAATTTATTAATGGAAATTTTAAACAAAATTATACTTCTAACACGGATTTTTGTAAGCATCAGTGCTTTATTACAAAAAAATTACATTGAATTATCGCATAAAGTGGTAATTGACTTTAAATATTTAATAATGATATACTTAGTGCGACAGAAAACGCAAAAGAGGAGGAACAATAATGTTAAAAAAAGGAAGTAGAGCAAGAAAAACTATAGTAATAATAAGTTTATTAGTTTTTATATCATATATTATTTTAATAAATTTTATACCAGAGAGAGCATATGCTGCACAGTCCACAGAAAATTATTCGACTAGCAAAATTAGCAAATATCCTGGTTATCAAGCACTTATTGACAATTTAAAATCAAAACATCCAAATTGGAATTTTAAAATTTTGTATACGGGACTTGATTGGAATCAAGTTATAAAGAATGAAACAACAGCATCTCATGGAAGAAATTTAGTGTATTATAACAAGTCTGGTGCATGGATTTGTTCAACATGCGGTAACAAAGAATATGATACGGGTAAGTGGAGGTGTGCTTCTGAAGCAGCAGTATCATACTATATGGATCCACGTAATTGGATATACGAAGATTACATATTTCAGTTTGAAAGCTTAACATACGATGAAAGTACTCAGAATCTAGCTGGAGTACAAAAAATTATGTCATCAGCTGCGTGGGCTAGTGGTTCAACAATTACATATACAAAGACGGATGGCTCAACAGCTACAATTAATAAATCGTATTCACAGGTTATTATGGAAGCAGCAAAAGATGCTGGAATTAGTCCATATCATTTAGCGTCAAGATTAGTTCTTGAACAAGGAAAGAATAGTACACCAGGATTAACAGCGAGAGGTACATATAGTGGATATGTTGGTTTGTATAACTTCTGTAATGTAAATGCATATGGAAGTGGAACGGCAGCTGTTATGACGAATGCAATGACATATGCAAGAAAAAATGGATGGACAGATCCAGAATCTTCGATAAAAGGTGGAGCTAAATTTATAGCCAAAAGTTACATAAATGTAGGACAATCTACGTTATATTTGCAAAAATACGATGTAGATAATTCAGATGGAAAATTATATTATCATCAGTACATGGGTAATGTTGAAGCAGCAGCAACAGAATGTAAATCAGTAAAAAGTTCATATTCAAGTCTAGGTATGTTAAATAATGGCTTTACATTCCTTATACCAGTATATGAAAATATGCCAGATGAAGTTTGTGCTTCACCAGATAGCTCTAGCATAGTAACGCAGAATGTTCAAATAAAAGGAACTAATGTACAAGTAAGAAATTCACCATCGTTAATAGGAACTGTTGTTACAAAATTAAACACAGGAGATGTAGTTCTTAGAATTGAATGTGCAGCAACCCAAGTTGATGGATATTATTGGGATAAAATTGTTTTAGAAAATGGAGCTAAGGCGTATATAGCGAGAAACTTTATTACCCAAATTGCGGATGTAACAAATTGTAATATATCCGCAGTAGCCAATACGAGTGTTAACTTGAGAAATGGTCCAGGAACAAATAGTACAAGTGTTATTACAACATTAATTTCTGGTCAAGCCGTTACAATTATCGAAAAAGACAAATACAACGGACTAAATGATTTTGATTGGGTACGCGTAAAATTATCGAATGGAACTCAAGGATACATAGCAAATAAATATTTAACAGAGGTTGGTGAAGCTACAACAACTAATAATGAATCATCAGCAACGTACAAACTTGCAACAATAAAATGCGATGAAGGATCATCAGTAAGAATTAGAGCTTCTGCAACAACATCAGCTTCAGTAGTTACGACATGTAAGAAAGGAACAACTGTTACTATAGTACAAGAAAATGTTGCCCAGGCTAATGGTTATAGTTGGGATAAAATTGTAACAAGCGAAGGTTTAGAAGGATATGTAGCAAATCAGTATTTAAACAAAGAAACGACAAGTGCAACGACTAATGAGACTAATACTACAACAACTACTAACTCTTACGATACTGATGAAGACGGAAAGATAAATTCAAAAGATTTGTATAATATTATTGAATTTTTACAAGATCATATGGGTGAGTATAATAGTTCATATGATGTTAATAAAGATAACAAGGTAAATTCTCAGGATTTATATAAAGTAATAGAATATATACAAAATCAATAGTGAGAAACGGAGGAAAAAATGAAAAATAAGAAATTAAAGATAGTAGCATTTATACTTTTCATAGTAGCAATACTACTAATAGGAAGTAATGCATCAAGAGCTGCCTCAGCATCGATTACAGCATCCAGCAAAGATGTAACTGTTGGCACAAAAGTAACAATAAAAGTTTCTGGTTCAGCTATGACATGGAGTTTGAAAGCTAGCGGATCAGGAGTTTCTGGCAAAATTGTTGGAGGAAATTTATCATCAAAGGCTAATCAATCGTTTTCAGAATCATATACACTTGATACCTCAAGCGCGGGAACGTACAAAGTGTCTCTTTCGGGAGATGTAACAGATGCCAATGGAACAACAACAGATATCAGCGATTCAGTTACAATAAAAGTATCTGCAAAATCAAGCAATACAACAGATAATACAAGTAAAACAGATTCAACTAAAACAACAGATACCGAAAAAAAATCAGAGCCAACATTCAAGTCCGCTAATGAAACTGTATATGCAACTGGAAATATAAATATTCGTAAGAGCTACTCTGCAGATAGTGATAAGTTAGGCTCTTTACAAACTGGAGATAAAGTTACACGTACTGGAATTGGAGATAATGGGTGGAGTAAGGTAACCTATAATGGGACAACAGGATATATAAAATCGAGTTTATTAACAACAGAAGAGCCTAAAAAATCGGATGACAAAGCGTTAAAATCATTATCAATTGGAAATTTTGAAATTGATCCTGCTTTTGATCCAGAAATAACAGACTATTCAGTTGCAATTGGTAATGATGTAGAAAAGCTAGATATAAAAGCAGAAGCAAATAGTGAAAAAGCTAAAGTTGAAATTACTGGAAATGATGAACTAAAAGATGGTAACAACGTTGTAAAAATAACTGTTACGGCAGAAGATGGAACAACAAGAATTTATACAATTACAGCAACAAAACAATCAGGAAAAGCAGTTGCACTTTCAACATTAAAAGTTAATGGATATACGTTAAGTCCAGCATTTTCACCTAATATTACTGAATATAAAATATCTGTAGCAGATGCAAATGTTAATCAGCTTGATATTACAGCTATAACGGATATTGAAAATGCAAAAGTTGAAACAACAGGCAACACAAACTTGCAAAATGGCGAAAATGTGATATTGGTAAAGGTTACATCAGCAGATGGTAGTGAAACTACAACATATAAAATCATTGTCACGAAAAATGCAACTGGAACAGCGGCTGCAACTACAAATAATAAATCAAATAATTGGATTTTGTATGCAGGGATTGGAATAATATTGATTTTAATTATTGCTATTATCGTAGTAATTGTTATAGCTCGTAGAAATGCATATTACGATGACGATGAAGAAGATGATGAGACGGAAGATTTAGAAGATAGCAACGAAAATGTTTATTCAGATTTATATGGTTCAAGCAAAAAAAATGAAGTAAAAAATGTTGATTATGCGACAGATGAAAAAGAAAAATATACAAGTGATTCAATATATGGAGATTTTTCTGCTAAGGCTAATAGTGAAAGATCAGAAAATCAAGCAACAAAATATGAGGATGGATTTACATATAATGCATATAACACAAAAGATATATATGAAAACTATGGCGAAAGTTCAAATGGAAATAGTATATCAGACGCATATAATGGAATTTCATCAAGTATAGATGGTTTTAATGTTTCAAAAGAAGAATATAAAAATGAATATAGTGGAACAAAGGATGTTGAATATTATAGCAACAAAGTTTCCGAAATGTTCGATAGCCAAGACAATAAGTCAGACAAAACATCGGATGATGATTTGGGATATTTATCACAAAATACTGAAATGGCAAACTCAAACGATGAATATTCGACAAATGAAAATAATTGGAATACCGATGATTATAGACCACGTAGATCGAAAGGTAAACATTCTAAATAGAAAAATGTATGAAAAAGGATTCTTCTGTTTCGTTCGAAATATACTTTAGATTTTATTGAGAGATAAAAAGGATAAGTTTTTTGATGTGAACCTAAAAGCTTATCCTTTTATTTGAACGAAACGGAATCGCTTATTTAAAAAAATAAAAAAAATTTTTAAACTTATATTGTACAATATAAACAAAGTGTGTTAAAATACATCTTGTAAATGCCATTGTAGCTCAGTTGGTAGAGCAACAGATTCGTAACCTGTAGGTCGGCAGTTCGATTCTGCCCAGTGGCTCCAATAACGAATCTGTTCGAACTTTTATAGAGCAGATGCAGAAGAAAATCAATCAGTAATGGTTGATTTTTTTTGGCTCTTTGCCTAAAAAGTCATCCCAAATCTTAAACGGAAGGATGGTGTTAATAATGAGAATAGTTAAAGAAGAGCTACAATTTGAAGAAGGTTTAAAGCAAAGACTTGAATTTATATGCGAGTTTGCTAAGGTTACTCCGACATTTATAAATGGAAGTATAAGAAAGATTGAACATACTAATCTTTCTTACATTGAACCACATAGAGCAATAATAAAAAACATAACATTTTTAGTTTTCAATTATTCAAACGATGTTTATATTTCTAATCTGTCAAAAAAAATAAAATTATCAGAATTAGAAGAATATTTGAAAAGCATATAAATACTAGAATTTGACATTTCTGAAAATCGTGATATAATGCTCAAAGTAAAATATTTATGTATATTTGCAAAGGAGCGTTATATGATTATAAAAAAATTGTATTTTGAATTAAAAATTTTTGAGAGGTGTCATTAGTATTGATGTGTACTAATTGATGCCTCTTTTTTGTATTACAAATCTACTTGTAATGAAATTGTAGATTAAAGCAATTTATGTAGTGATGGGAGGTTATATATATTGAGTGAGGAGAAGAAAAAATGTGGTTTATATTTAAGAGTTTCAACAGAAGACCAGGTTCGCGAGGGTTTCAGTTTGCCAGAGCAAAAGGAAAGATTGGAAGCTTTTTGCAAGTTTAAAGGATATGAAGTAATTGATTATTACGAAGATGCTGGAATAAGCGCTAAAACTGGTAATCATAGACCAGAATTTGAAAGATTAAAGAAAGATATAAGAGCTAAAAAGATAAACACAATTGTAGCTCTAAAATTAGATAGAATAACAAGAAGTATTTACGACTGGGAAAACTTGATGACTTTTTTAGATGAAAACGAAGCCTACCTTGATTGTGTAAATGATGAAATAAACACAACAAGTGCAAATGGTAAAATGATTTCAAGGCTCTTAATGAGTGTAAGCCAAAACGAAATTGAAAGAACAAGCGAAAGAACAAAAGTAGGTATGGCAGGAGCTATAAAACAAGGTCATATTCCACATAAAGCACCATTAGGATATAAGCACGAAGTTAAGAAATTGGTAATTGATTATTCCACCAAAGATATTGTAATTAGAATTTTTGATTTATATTACAATGGTTATTCTTATCAGAAAATTAGTAATTTATTTAATAGTGAAAAGGTTTTGGGAAAAAACAATTGGTGTGATTCTACAATAGTAGGCATTCTTGAAAATGAAATATACAAAGGCGATTTCGTTCACGGAAAGAAAACTAAACACCCAACATATTATGAAGATGTTGTGCCAGCCATAATATCTAAAGAAATGTGGGCAGACTGCCAAGTTCAAAAGAAGAAGAATTCTAGAAGTTACAAAAGAACATTAACGTATTTGTATTTGCAGAAATTAAAATGTCCAAAATGCAATAGAATACTGGGTGGAAAGGCTACAACTAAGAAGAATGGAAGAGCGTACTTTTATTATTACTGCAACGATTGTAAGATAGAATTTAAAGAAAAGCTTATAAATGATTATTTTAGTCAATTTATAGATGAGTTGGTGGAATATGATTCAGTAGTTAATCAATTCTTCTTACCACTAATAAAATTTAAATTTGACGAGCCTAAAGAGCAACTAGAAAAGGAAATATCTAATCAGAAAAATAGGTTGGAGAGAATAAAAAAAGCCTATATTAATGGTGCTTTTGATTTGAAGGAGTATAACGAAGAAAAGAGTATTGTAGAAAATGCTATCGAGGAGTTAGAGATTAAGCTAAGTGGCACCGATTGTTTAGATGAACTAAAATTTACGCCAAGAGATATTCTACTAAAAAGAGATATTGATTATATCAATAAGATAAAACTAGCCAAAGAATACAAAGAGCAAACTAAAATGTGGAAAGACTATACACGAGAAGAGGAATCTGAATTAATAATGAGATTTGTTGATAATATAGAGCTTTCAATGATTGGTACAGATATAACAGTTAAGCAAATAAACTTTAGAGATTCAATATGTAAGCCATGCAAAGAGCTATTTGACAATGGATATATTGATACAACAAAACCTGCAATATTTGGTAATATTATTGGAAATATAAGATTTAGTAATTACTTACCAGAAGAAGAATTTGGAGAGCTAATAATGAGGTTGAGACAATACTACGATGTGGGTTATACAGAAGCAACATATTATTTAGATAAACAAGTATTTTACTTTAACTTTACTGAAGAAAATAGTGCTATTGTTAGAGTATTTCCATTAAAAGATTACTACAAAGTAGATCCAGATTGTAAAATTAAAACATATGAATTTGGAATTATTTATATTCGTGAGGAAGATAAATTTCAAATGAAAAAAATTGATTCAGCATTTGAATGTATACCAGATGAAACAAACGATAGTGTTACTTACATAAAAGAGCCTACTCCTATTTCGATAGGTGTTAAACCAGCGAGATTAACAGAGGAGGATGTCGAAGAATTGTTGCAAGAAGAAGAGCTTACAATGCAACAATCAAATTAGCGTGGCACATTTTGTTTTTGCGAAAGTAAAAATGAAAGTGGCGATAGCTAATTTGAATAAAATTTATCTCTAGTAGAGAAAAAATTTATTGCCTCGCAGAGCCCCCCGAGTTTTGATATGTCGTGTCAAAACTCATAGGGGGTTAGGAATTTGACCTTGTCATAATTCCTATAAAAAATACTTCGTATTTTTTAACAAGCCTTCGGCTTAAATTCATGTAAATTTTTACAAAAATTCAAACGAAAAAAGCAAGAAATTTTATAAGAATTAACACAAAAACCTTGTAAAAATTGACGAAAAAAACTAAAACAAAATATGCATATTTATGCGAAAAAAATCAAAAGGAGGTGCGTGAAATGAATGAAGAACTAGCATACTCTATTCATCTAGGAAGTGATAAAAATAAGACTGCAAAAGCAAAAGAAATTGCAAAAAATAATCCATCAGGAGAAACCTCATTTTCAAACAATGGGATACAAAATGCAAAGCAATTATCAAAGGTAAACAAGCATAATTTAAGAGATTATGATAATAAAAAAGATGAAATTTACGTTGTGTATGGCACAGATAATTTGTACAAAGATGTTCAAAATTTATATATACAAGAGTTTGAAGAATCAAGATTAGAATACAATAAAAAGCAAACTAGGGCTAATAGAAAGATACAGGATTACTTTAAACATATATCAGAAAGTACTCTTTGGGATTTAGCTTGTGAGTTTATTATTGAACTTGGAGATTTAGAATTTTGGAATGATAAAGATATGAATTACAGAATGAAAATGATTGATGTATACAAAGAGCAAGTGAGCGATTTAACAAGAATTGTACCAGATTTTAAAGTTGCTAATGCGGTAATACACTTAGATGAAACATCTCCACACATGCACATAGTAGGTTTACCTATAAGTGATAATAATAAAAGAGGAATGAAAAAACAAGTAGCAAAATCAAAGATATTTACAAAAGAAAGTCTAAAACGAATACAAGATGAAATGAGAGCTTGCTGTATAAAATCATATAATAAGCATTACGAAAAAACGGCTCTTTTAAAGCAAAAGAAGAAAGGTAGAAATCAAGATATAAGTGTCAGTGATATGAATGGCTACAGAGAAATGAAGAAACAAACTGAAAAGAAAGAGCAAAAATTAGTCGATGCCAATAACAAGACAAAGAAAATTGATAATGCAAGCAATGATATAAATGAAATGCTTACAAATTTAAAACCTACTAAGTTAAACAAAAATAATATGATTATTTCAAACGAGGATGTCCAAAAAATAAAAAAATTCACAGAGGATATAAAAGATACCACCAAATCAGTTAGAGATGTAAATGACTTAAATATGGCGATAAAAGACTTTGAACATGTTGCTTTTAAGGTATCAGAAGAAAATCGTTCTCTTAGGTATCAACTAGAGCTAAAAGATGATGAAATAGACAACTTAAAAGGTGAACTATCAACAAAGGATAAAATAATAGGCAAACCGCGAGATGAAAAGGACAAGCTAAAAGCCGAAGTCGGTAAATTCAAAAGCTTTTGGCGTAGGTTGATGAAACATTTTCAAGAAAAGATAGGATTTGATAAGGATGAACATTACAAGTATGTAAGTGATGATTTATATAAAAACGGTATTTTTGACAATAACGATAATCAAATTGCAAATGATATAACGCGAAAAGTAAAGACAATAGAGGAAATAGGCAAGAAAACAACTAATACTCGAAAGAATGATTTTAAACTATAAAGGAGAAATAAATAGTATGGAAAATAATAAAGTTGATAATTTATTAGATATAATAGGAGGTATGGATATAAGGCATAGATTAAGATTAGCAATTAGAATGAGTGATAGTTGTTATACTAATCTAATGTATGACAAACCAAAACTTTATGAGTACTTCGATAGCAAGTTAAAAGAGATAGATGAAGAATACAGGACTAGAGTTATAAATTTTAACAAATATAAAAATGTTACATATGTAATGAGTAAAATTATGGAATTATCAAGTGAAGAGCAGAATCAAGTTACACTTTATGTATACAACACTAATTTTGTAGAGTTATTATAAAATTTAATATAGTACAGAACGGAAATACTATGCTATAGATTGCACAATTAATTCTTTTTTTATGTATCACCTATACAATATTTCAAGGTAAATATATTGCGGACAAAAAAATGTAATGATAGAATATAAGCATATAAAAGTAAAAAAATATTGTTAATAGTTGTATTTAAAATTGATGTTTTTAACTTATAAGTTATCAGTAATCTTTTTTAGGGAGGAAATATGAAGTATTACAATGGCAAAGAAAGCATTAGGTTAGCATCTAATTTAAAAATTGATAAGAATAAAGGTGAAGATGTAAATATTTTTTTATTAGGAGATGCAGATTCTGGGCTATATGAAAATTTTATATATCCAAATCTTAGAAAGTGGAATGGCTCATATATAATTATAGATTATGAAGATAAGATATATAATGAAATAAACCAAAAATTAAAAAATGTTTTTAAAGTTCTTAAGTATGATGTTAATCAAAATTGTAATCCATATATGTGGATAAAAAATAAGCAGGATGTTATAGATTTTTCAATTACGTTCATAAAGAATAGTAGTGTTGTTATGGGTAGGGGGAAGGATTACACCAAAGTTGCAGAAATGATTACCAGGTCAATATTATTGTATGTATTTGAGAAAATACCAAGTAGTAAGAGAAATTTAGAATATACAAAAAGAGTTATAGAAATGCTGAAAAAGAAAAAGTCAGAATATTTTAAAGAAGTATTTTCTAAACGAGTAAACCTAATGGAAACCTATAAACAATATAAAAAAATTGATAGAATTGATGAAAATGACTATCAAGAAACATTGACTTTACTTTTTGAATTGTTTAATCAGATTCCTGAAAGTGAAACTGTTAATGAACAGATGGAAAATCTAATAGATATGGCTGAAGTTTGTAAGATACCAAGTGTGATTTTTATTGAACTGTCAAAGATTCAGACAATTGATAGCTTTGTATGTATGCAAACATTAAAAAAACTGCATAAGTATACAAAGAACAAAAAAGATGAATTAGATTTTCCAATTCTATTTGTGTACAACAAAATTGAAGAAATAGGGTACATCCCAAGATTTAATATATTCCAAAAAAATCAATCAAATGTAGAGGTAGTCAATATTATGTATTTCCAAAATATGGATACTTTATCGAACCAATTAAAAGAAACTATTAAGGAAATTTGTAATTACGGCATCATATTTAAAACTAAGAATGTCTTTAGTATCATATTTATATCTGAAATGATTCAAAAAGACAAATTAGCCAAAATAACAATAACAGATAGACATAATATAAAAGAGTTGTATAAGGATATTATGAAAGGGAAAAATGGTTGCATTGTATATCAGAAAAACAAAAAAATTACAGAAGAATATCAAATAAATGGGAAACTCGATGAAAATCCTTTTGCCTATTTTTCTGGCATAGGAAAAAAATAAAAAATACGGAGGAAAAAAATGAATATCAAAGAAATATTCTTTAAGATTTTTGGTAAGAAAAAAATATTACAGATTTCAAGTAATTCAAGTAATGAAGCATCAAACTTGGAAATGGGAAAGATAATTAAAGAGATTATCTTTTCTATGAAAAGTGACACATACAATTTTAAATATACTATAAGCAGTGATAGTATTGTTTTTTTTGATGAAGCACAATCAATAAGATTTAAAAGTAAAATATATCCAGACGAAATGAATAGATTTTATAATATAATAAAAGATGACATTATAGAGTGGAAAGAGAAATTTGATAGCAATGACAAAAATAGTGATAAGTGGCTGTTTGGTATTACATATTCTAATGGAAAAGAGGAGAGATATTCAAGTAATGAACAATTTCCAGATAATTGGGGAAGCTTCATAAACACATTTGCACTTTTTGCAGAAAGAAATGACATATCCGACTTTATTAAGAAGTTTATGAGAATATTGGTGTATGCGGTACTATGTAAGAGCAATGAAGAAGATAAAAAATTAGAAAATTGCGTAAACTTGTCTTCTGGAGGATTAAATGCTGTATGCTCTGTTGTTTATAGAGAAATGCCAGACAATCATCCTGCAAGGAATTTATATGATGAGGTAGTATCAATAAGATTTATGGAACTGGTTAAAGTTAAAGCACAAACTGAAATATTGATACATGAATATATAAAAAAATACTCAGATGTCAATAAACATATTTTAAAATGCATAAAAGATGAAAAAGATATTGATAAACTAATAGATGCAATTATGAAATTGGAAAATATAAAAGTAGATTATAATGAAAAAAACAATAATTATAATAATGAAAGCAGAGATACACCTCTCAACCATGGCAATCAGGATACAATTATAGAAAGTGAAAGATTAGGGTTAAGATTTGAATTGCCGAAATCTTTGACCATAATTGAAATAGGTAAGTATAAAGACATAGGGATTAGTGAGAAAACAGAACTTATAATAAAAGATCAAAAAAATGATTATATGACTATAGTTTGTGATGGAAAGTTAAAAAAAGAAAAAAATATAGAAGCTATTAATCTAGTTGAGTTAAATATAGAAAATATCAAAAAAAATGGAAACAAAGTTAAACAGCCGAATATAGCAACATTAAAAGAAAAAATTGATAGTAAATACATGGAAATTTTAAGCGATACTCACCAAGTGATTGTAGATACAATCGAGGGAGTAAGAATTTTACAAATATATTTTGTAGTTGAAAAATATTTATATTGCGCTAGTTGGAAAATAAAGCAAAATAAGGATTTTGATGAAATTTTTGCTAGTAAAATGGACAATAATTTTATGCAGATTATTGAATCCATATATTCAAACAATAAAATATTGAAATTGAATATGGATAATTACATAGTAGAATATGACTTTATTGAAGATGCAAATAATAAAAAGAAAGAAGATATTAAAGCAGAAAAAAATAAAAAAATAATTATAAATTGCTCAAATTGTGGTACAGATTTTGTATTAAATTGGAACGTTCCTAAAGATGAAGAAGTATTTTACTGTAAATGTCCTAATTGTAAATCCGAAATAAAGACTAAAAATCCAAATTATAAAGGAGTATAGGAATGGAAAATGATAATGTAAATAATCGCTTAAATAATTTGTTGGATAGAATGAGGAATGACCAAATACCTGAAAAAACGGTACAAGAGAGAATTATTCATTTTTTAAATATATCAGATGAGTACATACTGAGTCATTCATATAATGAACAATATTATTTAATGTATTATAAGTGGTGCGTATTAAACAACAAAAGGTCTAGTATATCTGCAAGAATCAGTAAAAGTATTGATGATTCTCAATACAATTTTAACGAAATTCAATTGAACTGTATAAATAATTTTAATAAATACGTACAAGAAGAAAGTATTTTTAATGCATATTATCAAATAATAGAATTTGTAAAAAATAATAGTAAAGATGACACATTATATTTGGCTGAATCTGAACAACTAAAGAATATGCTAAATGAATTGGCTAAATTGATAATTAAAAAAATAGATATTGAATCTGAATTTCAAAAAATAACTGAAAAATTTGATGAAAATTCAAAATTACTTTTATTGGTACAGGAAGGAAAAAAAACAGGCGAAAATAGTCAATATAGAGAGATTTCTATTGTTAATGAATACCTCCTTCAGCCAAATATACACAGCTTATTTAAAAAAATCAGTTTTGATAAAGAAAAAGAATTACAGCGACAAATAGTAAAAACAGTGAAATTGATAATACTTAAATATATAAGAAATATTTTTAAGTATTCAAATCTTCAAGAAAATAATAATATATTCGATAATATTGTTAGCTCAAAGATAAGTTTAGAATATGATGATATAGGTGGATCAATTGATGGATTTGCATTTAAAATCACTAACAGAGTGGATAATAAAGAAATAAATGATTTTTTTGAAAAGATAAAGAAAGAATTATTTGAAGTAATTGAGCAAATACTAAATAGTGAAAGCAATCCAAGTAGTAATCAAGATAGTGAATCAAACCAAATTTATGTTTTGTCAAAGTGTGACGGAACCGCAGGGAATGTAGCAATAAATAATTTAATTTTAATGGATTGGTGGGAATCTAATGGATGAAAAAATAGATTTTGAATTTGAATGGAAAGGAATTGATTATGACAAAATTCCTCATAGTGTTGTTCAAATGGCGAAAAAACTTAATGAATTAAATTTGATAAGAGTTGATAAAGAGCTTGATGAGAAAGGGAGAATAAGTATATATCATGCTGGTGTATGTAGAAGACAGGGTTTGGTTGATTCTATTTCTTCTGGAGTAATAAATGAAAATATTTATTCTTACGTATTTTCAACATTACCAAATGCTAGCCTAAATACAGAATGTAAAGGAAAAAGAGATTCCAAATTTGTTTTTTGTGCAATGAGTAGTTGTCCAATAGTAGTGGCTGGATATATATGGTATTTGGAGCACTCATCGGGGAGAGAATTAGTACAATCAAATGAATTTCTACCAGAAGCAACGGATAATGATGTATATAGTAGAAATTACAATGAGCTAAAGAAGGTAAAATTTTCTAGAGAAGTGGAAAAAATAATAGAACCACTTGCGGTTCCCAGTATTAAAGGTTTGAATTGTATTTTCGTTGGTGAAGAGGGAACTGATAAAGAAAATTGCATTAATGACATAACGAAATATTTACATAGAATTGGAAAGGTGAGTTATAATAAGCCACAATATATAAATTTAAACACAGAATTTAATATACAAGAAAATGTGGTATATAGTGTATCAGGCATACAAGAGCTTATCGATAACTTAGAGTTTAATGACGATTTCTCAGAATCTATTGAATCTAGTAAGAAAACAAATAAGTCAAAATTACAAAAAATTATTACCCAAGCTAGTGGTAGATATATAATTATAAATTGTACAGAAATAGAACTTAAAAAGTTTTTTATGAGTAATCCAAAGTTGTCATATATATTTGACGAAGTGGTCTATTTTAAGGACTTGGAGAATGAAGAGATATTAAGTATATTTGAAGACGCATTACCAGATTATCATAAAAAATTAATGAATGACGATAACAAAAAATATGTATTGGATTTTATAAATAACAATAGAAAGTTTTTTCCATTTAAAAATAGGGATTTTGGAGTCTTCTTGGCGAATTATGTGTCTGAAAAGGAGGAAATAATTTTACCAGAAGAGCGACGCAAAGATGAAACAATCGAGAATATGTTTAAAAATATAATTGGAATGAATAATGTAAAGCATCAATTAATAGAATTAAAGCAGTTTTTAGAGCTACAAGCGAGAATTGAAAAATTAGGAAAAGAAATGCCAAAGTTCAATTTACATATGATGTTTTTAGGAAACGCTGGTACAGGTAAAACCACGATTGCAAGAATGGTAGCAAGGACTTTATTTGACCTTGGATATATTAAAGAAAATAAATGCATAGAAGTGGAGGCAAAAGATTTAATTGCTGCATATTCTGGACAAACACCATTGAAAACAGGAAAAGTAATTAATTCTGCTCTTGGAGGAGTTTTATTCATTGATGAGGCTTATTCGCTAGCACAATCTTCTGGATCAATGGGTGATGAGGCAATAAGTACATTGGTTAAGGCAATGGAAGATAATAAAGGAGAATTAGTTGTAATATTAGCAGGATATTCTAAAGAAATGCAAGAATTTGTAAGGGCAAATTCTGGTATACAGTCAAGAATTGGATATACATTTGAATTTGCTGATTATAATGAAGAAGAACTATACCAAATATATAAATTGAAGGCTGAAAATATTGGATTTTCGATAAACAATGGTGCTGAAAAAAGAGTAAGAGAGCTTATTAACTTTGGAAGAAACAAAAAAAATTTTGGTAATGGAAGATATATAGATAATATTTTACAAAAAAGTATGACAAAACAAGCAACTTTAAATTTGGAAGAAGATAAAATAATGGAATTAACTGAGGATAGTATTCCAAAAGTTGAAGAAATATTAACACAGTCATCTGGAGAGCGTAATCCTGACAGAGTTGAAGAATTGTTTGAAAATATTATTGGTATGGATAAGGTTAAAAAAGAAGTTATTGCATTAGGAAATTACATCAAATTTAGAGAAAAATTATCTAAAAAAGTTGAAGTTGTTCTTCCTGACTTAAGATTACATATGTTATTTAAAGGTGAAGCTGGAACAGGAAAAACAACTATGGCAAGAAAGATTACTGAAATGTTTTATAATATAGGTTGCATTAGAATAAATAAATTGGTTGAAGTAGAAAGAAAAGATTTAGTCGGAGAATATGTTGGAGAAACGGCATCAAAAACTGAAAAAGTAATAGAAGGTGCATTGGGTGGTGTTCTATTTGTAGATGAAGCATATAGTTTGACTCCGAACAATAACAGCAAAGATTTTGGTAACGAGGCAATCGCAACATTGATTAAAGCAATGGAAGACCACAAAGACGAATTAGTCGTCATATTTGCTGGATATAGCGAAGAAATGAAAGAATTTGTTAATTCTAATTCGGGAATAGCTTCAAGAATAGGATACACATTTGAATTTGAAAATTATAAAGCTGAAGAATTATACAAGATATTTGAAGTAAAGTGTAAAGAGTATTCTATAAAGATAAATGAAGATGTAAAAGAAAAAGTCATGGATATACTAAAATATTTTAGTTCAGTTCAAAATTTTGGTAATGGAAGATTTGTAGAAAAATTATTGCAGGAAATACTAATTAAGCATTCTATGAGTGAAAATATAGAGAATAACCTAGATGTACTGACAGTTGACGATATTCCGAGTATAGAAGATATGGTGGAAAAAACATTTAATAATGAAGAAAATGCAGTTTTACCATCTGATGTTGATGATGAGGCTAGAAGATGGACTGCAATACATGAAATAGGACACGCACTAATTGAATATCTACATAATGGAGAAACAACATTAAAAGTTATAACTGTTGTTCCAGAAGGAAATGGGGCTCTAGGGTATATACTGCATACAAATCCGAAGAACAAATTACATTTGACAAAAAGAGATTATTTAAATCGCATTGATGTTATGTTAGCTGGAAGAGCTGCTGAGGATGTGATTTTAGGAAAAGTTTCTACAGGGTGTTCTAATGACTTAGAAAATGCAACAAAATTGATAGATAGAGTTTTTAAATATGGAGGATTATCAGATTCTTTAGGACTACAAAATTTAAAATATTCAGAAATAGGATTAGAGATGCAACAATTACTTGATAAGGAAAAGAAACAGTTATTGGAAGATTGTTACAATGAAACTAAGGAATTAATTGCTAATAACAGAGAAGTATTTGATTATGTAATAGATGAGCTTATGAAAAAGGGAACAATGAATGGTGATGAATTCCTAAATTTAATTATGGACAAAATTGGGTAGCTGTAGAATATATATAATTTGCTAATTAATGTGAATTTGTTTGACTTTTCGTATATATCTGTGTATAATAAATATAGGAAATGAGCAACCGCAGAGAATGCAGTTGTCACTACAAGTTGTAATAACAGCACATTCGTACTTTGGAGAGCAGAATGTGCTGTTATTTTATTCCTTATCTATGATTGAATTTACATATTTTATGTATAAAATCGTCAACAAGGTTATATTTAGAGTTATTGATGCCAATAAGGCAAGTAAAAAGAATAGTATTAAACCCATAAACACCACCTCACTTTCTGATAACAAAAGTTATCTAGTGCAGTGGCAACACATATCTACTACAATGCTCATTTCCTATGTTTAGGAGTATATCATAATATGTTAGTGAACACAATAGAAATGAAACAAATTTTCGTAATATTTTTTAGACATTTGTATTGCATTTTATATATGCAATGATATAATGAACAAAATTGGTTAATTTTCAAATCAATCGTTAAAAGAGCAAAGAATTGTAAATAACTACGACAATCGCTCCATAATGCGCTTTCGTCGAATCACTTGAAACTCAAGTATGTAGCGGAGTACTGTGGGCTCCATGATGAAAACAAAAGTGAATATTATTCGTAATAAATAAGTCGATTTAGTCGGCTTATTTTTTTGCTTTTAATTATCAACATTGATAATTAAAGTAAGACATAGCCTCAAAATATTGAAAAAAGGAGGTTGGGGTGATATGCTATCTATAGTTAATAGAGAAATAGCAATAAGTAAAGAATTACATTCTAAGATTAAATGGGCTTGCACTTTTAGTAATTGTGAACCAAAGATAAAGAATGGTAGTTTGAGAATGGTAGAAAAAACTAATCTTGCTTATGTAGAACCACATACTGCAGTTATATTTGCTATTTTATGTAAAATGTGGTAAAATTATAAGTGATGAACAAGTTTTACTCCGATTCATCAGTAGCCAAAAACAACATATGTAATTGAAAGCGTTATTACGCAAGGAGGTAAATTATGTTTGAAACAGGAAAAAAGGCTTATTTTAGAAGTGCAGACTTCACGGCATGTATTGGAACTATAGTAGGCATTGCCGAAGAAAACTCGGCAACAGTAACTTTACTTGTTAAAGACAACTATGGAACTATACACACTGTGAAGAAGGTAAAACCTGTCAACCAGGTAGAAGTAGAAAATTTCTACCGTGAGCGTGGATATTACTAATACCCACAAAAAAAGATTTTCTTTCTCTCTTTTATAAAGAGAGTTTTCTTTTTATAGATTTGAATTGATATAGGTGTAAAATAGATATGTCACAAGTAGATTGAAAAGAGAGTATCCAAACGATATTGTTTAAGTGATCAAACCAGACAGTGTCAGGAGGAGCTCTCTCATGAGTAAAAGTATAACAATTTTTCAATGAGACTGCTAGAGTGGTTGAGTCCATTGAAATTTTTAAAGGTAAAAAATGAGATAATTGTTATAGAAGAAAGATAAAGAAAAAATTTTGAATAAAGTTACTAATAAAATGTAGAAGCGGTTGATTCATATAATTTATTATGCATAGTAGTACTACGCATTGTGCTCTTTTCCGTATACTTATATGGTACTAAATTTCTATGATATAAAGTTCATAGTTGTACTTTTTGTTAAAAAAGTATTAAAAATTTTGAGAGGATTATTAACTAATTATTGAAATTATTTCGGGGGTATAATATAATTTGAAAAGTGAAATTATATGTTTAATGATAAGTATAAGGAAGGTGTAGAAGCCATTGAGTTCAAAGAAAAAAATTAAACTCTTATTACTTAACGGGTTAATTGTTTTATTAAATATTATATTGTTTTCAAATATGTTTTTAGGATTTTCATTATTTAGTGGAAATATTTTAACTATAGGTTTATCGTGGTTTGAAATTATAGCGAGTATAATTATTTTTATGAAAGGAAATTTATATATACTAAGAAAGAATGAAATGCACTTATTAGCAAAAGAAATACAATCATTAGATGATTGTACTTCGGTGTTTGAAGAGGCAATTCATAATGGAGATGTTTTTGATGAAAATATAGTAAAAAATATAGAGCAGATAAAACGATTTTCAAGAAAACGCGATACTATAAATGATATTCTTAAACAGAAGTTTTCTATAGAAGAAATAACGTATCAAAAGTTTAGCGATGTATTGAAAGAAGTTGAAAAAATATTCCTTGTAAATATGCGAAGTATTATAAATAAAATATCTGCATTCGATATAGAAGAATACGAAAGTACATTTGGTAACAAAAAAAGTAAACCAAATATATCGAAAGAAAAAATGGATATATATAATCAGTACATTGAGTTTGTAAATAATTCAACAAATATAAATGAGGAAATTTTATTAAAATTAGATAAAATGATTTTAGAAATTTCGCAATATAATACAATAGATGGTGGCGATATAAAGAAAATGCCGGCAATAATAGAGATGGACGAGCTAATAAAAAATGCGGGATTATATAAATAAGAGGAAGGGAAAAGTATGAAAAGTTCAAAAAAAGATAATGTAATTTTAGCAGTTATTGCAATAATAGTTGTAGGATTAATAATTGCGGTTATATGCTCTACACAGAATTGGGGAAAAACACAGGAGGATATAAATTATGAAAAATCTGTAAAAGACTTGAACAAATTATATTCAAGTATAAAAGTAAAGGAACTCGCTCTAAATAAAGATTATGAATTTGTGGAAAGTGAAAATTATACCGTACTGCCAGATATATCGGAATATCCATTTGTGGTTAATCCAACTACAGATAACTATTTGGTAATATATTCTTCTCCAGAAAAAGCAGGTGCAGGGTATGAGAGCTTCTTAATTGATGTGGCAAATAAATTCAATCAAAGTGGAATTACAGTTGATGGAGTACCGGTTTCGGTTGGAATTCGTAGTATATCAAGTGGATTGGCAGCAGATTTTATTTCATCAAATAAGTATGTTCCAGATGTATATGCACCAAGCAATGAATTGTGGGGTGAATTATTAAACGAAAAAGGAATAAAAATTAATTTGGTAGAAAAGCGTATAGCAGGAAATGTAGCAGGAATTGTATTATCAAGAAGTAAAAATGACGAGCTTCAGAAAAAATATGGCACTGTAGATGAAAAAACAATAATAAATGGGGTTTTAAACAATGAAGTAAGTATTGCATATACAGATCCATATTCTAGCTCAACAGGGTTAAACTTTATATTAACAACACTATATAATTTTGATAGTACAAATCCATTGAGCGAAAATGCAATTTCAGAATTTAAGAAATTTCAACAAAATATTCCATTTACTGCATACAACACTTTACAAATGAAGGAATCGGCACAAGCTGGAAGTTTAGACGGATTTTTACTTGAATATCAAACTTTTGTAAATTCACCAGATTTAACATCATCATATGTATTTATTCCGTTTGGAGTTAGACATGATAGTCCAATATATGAAATAGGTGATTTATCAGACATAAAGAAAAAAATAACAAGTAAATTTGTAGATTTTTGTAAGAGTTCTGAAGCACAAGGTATAGCGAACGAAAAAGGTTTTAATGGATTAAATGATTATTCATATGACAGAGATTTTTCTAGAGAAAAAAATATTGCAAAGGCTCAAGGAATATGGAAAACAGAAAAAACAGGAAATAGTGGAATAACGGCAGTATTTGTAGCGGATATATCTGGAAGTATGGAAGGCTC
The DNA here is from genome assembly GCA_017404545.1 of Clostridia bacterium. GTDB lineage: Bacteria > Bacillota > Clostridia > TANB77 > CAG-508 > CAG-492. The sequence continues at coordinate 264,284 of JAFRCC010000018.1, read as the reverse complement.
TCCGTTATTAAAGTTAAAGGCAAGCTTAAACCAAGCAACAAATTTTATTGGAAGCGATGCTGATATAGGTTTTGTTACTTTTTCAGATACTGTTAATATAGCTGTACCGATAGCTAAATTCGATTCAACACAAAAATCTTACTTTTCGAATGCTGTTAAAAATTTAAGAGCCAGTGGTGGAACTGCTATGTTTGATGCAATAATAGTTGCAGAAAAAATGTTAATAGAAGCTAAAGAAAAAAATCCGGACACTAGATTAATGTTATTTGTGCTTACTGATGGCGAGACAAACAGGGGTCATAAATTTAGTGATATAGAAGATATCACGAGAAACTTAAAAATACCAATATATACGATAGGATATAATGCAGATATAGATGTATTAAAACAACTATCAAACATAAATGAGGCAGCAACAATGGATGCCGAGAATGATAATATAATATATAGACTTGAAAGTTTATTTAATTCACAAATGTAATGTTTATTGTGTATTAAAATCAGAAAGGGGTTAACAGACATATGAAGATGGAATTTGTTAATACAGATAATGTAAAAAAAGAGGTTGAAAAGGAAATATCACCTGTAGATAAAGAGGTGCAAGAGATTAAAAAAATTGCAGAACAAAACACAAAAGAAATCATGGCTTTAGACATAGAAAATTTGAATGAAAAGCGAGACATATTAAAGTCCATAGATGAATTTGCTATTGATACAATGCAAAAATCATCAAGAAAAAATACGCTTCTTCAAACTACAATAGGAAATTTATCAAAAGAAGGTGAAGAGGGGAGTGTCGTATCAAATAGTTTAGCAGATTTACATAGAGAAATTAAGGCCCTAGATCCTTCTATAATCAATTTTAATCAAGGTGGATTTCTTCAAAAATTGGTAAATCCAATTCGCCGTTATTTTGAAAAATATGAGAAGGCAGATGGCGTAATAAAAGATATTCTTACTTCTCTTGAAAAGGGAAAAAATACCTTAAAAAACGATAATACAACATTAGAATTAGAAGAAGAGTCGTTACGTGAATTAACAAAAAAATTAAAGGGAGAACTTGCGCTTGGCATGGAAATGGATGAAGAAATTGCATACCAAATTGAGCAGGCAAAGAGCAATGGTGAAGATGAAGAAAAAATAAAATTTGTAACAGAGGAAATATTGTTTCCATTACGTCAACGTATAATGGATATGCAACAAATGGTTGTTGTAAATCATCAAGGAATAGTTGCAATGGAAGTTATAAAACGTAATAACAAAGAGCTAATTAGAGGTGTAGATAGGGCAAAAACTGTGACAATAACGGCATTACGTACGGCTGTTATGGTAGCTAGTGCACTATATAACCAAAAAATAGTACTAAAGAAAATTGATATACTAAATGAGACTACATCAAATATAATATCGTCAACAAGCAAAATGCTTAAAGAGCAGGGAACCGAAGTACAGAAACAAGCTACAGAAGCAACTGTAAATCCAGAAGTTTTAAAGCAATCATTTCAAGATGCTATTAGTGCATTAGAAGATATTTCAACGTTTAAAAATCAAGCTTTGCCAAAGATGAAAGAAACTATTATACAATTTAAAGAGCTTGCAGAAACAGGAGAAAAAGAAATAGCACGTTTAGAATCCACAAAAAGGAGTGAATAATTAATGAATTTTAAAAGAGGTTTAATAATTTTTCTGTTCGTAGTTGCAATTGTGCTTGCAGGAATTATTGTTAAAAATTCGAATCATACAAATAAAAAAATTAATAAAAATATAAGCAGCAATAATGAACCAACTAATATAAATCAAGTAGATACTGCACATGAAGAAGAAAGAAAAAAATATACACAAGTACTGAGAGTATATAATGCAGCAGAATATATTGATAAGTCAACTATAGTTGATTTTGAAAAGGAATATAAGGTAAGAGTTGAGTATTCTGAATTTGAATCTAATGAGAAGATGTACGATGATGTTGTGGCAAATCCAAATAACTATGATGTGTTGGTACCATCTGACTATACAATAGATAGACTTATTAAGGAAGATAGATTAGCTAAAATCGATAAAACAAAGGTAACAAATATTTCAAATGTTGCAACAGAATATTTATCTCCAGAGTACGACAAAAATAATGATTATGTTGTACCATATATGACAGGAACCCTTGGAGTATTATATAATACGAAGAAAGTATCTTCTGAAATTGATAGCTGGACAGCTCTTTTTGATTCGAAATATAGAGGGAAAATACTAATGTGGGATTCAGAGCGTGATTGCTTAGGTGCAACTCTAAAAATGTTAGGATATAGTATGAACTCAAATAGTCAAAATGAACTTGAAGAGGTTCAGGCAAAGTTAGTGTCGCAAAGGTCAATGGTGCAATATGGTGAAGAAGAAATTCGCGATATGATGATAGCTGGAGAGGGAATAGTTGCTCTTATGTATTCAGGTGAAGCAAAGAATGCAATAAATCAAAATCAAAATTTAAAGTACGTTATTCCTAAAGAGGGCAGTAATAAATGGGTTGATGGTTTTGTTATTATGAAAAATACGAAAAACCTTGAGATGGCGCAAAATTTTATAAATTTTATGTGTCGTCCAAATATTGCTGTTAGAAATATGACACAAACAGGGTATACCTCTGCTATTTCAGGTGCATGGGGAGAATTTGGAAATGATGAGGTGATGTTTCCTTCGGCAAATGAGTTGGCAAGGTGCGAAGCTTTTTTATATGATTCAAAAGCAACACAATTATATGATCAAGTTTGGGCAAAGGTAAAATAATTAAGCTGTTTTAATGTAAAATATAATAAGTAGATAACAAAAATTAGATTATAAAAACGACTATAAAGTCGTTTTTATAAGATAGGAGATTGCAAAATGGGATTTTTTGAAAAACTAAAACAAGGTCTTTCTAAGACAAAAGAATCTTTCAATGAAAAAGTAAATAACGTATTTAAAAATTTCAGAAAAGTTGATGAGGAGTTATTAGAAGAGCTAGAAGAAGCTCTAATTATGTCAGATGTTGGGATGGAAACATCTATGAAAATTATTGAAAATTTAAGAGATAAAATAAAAAGCGAGAAGATAGTAGATGTTGAGCTTGTAAAGCAAGCTTTACGTGATCAAATGCAGGAAATATTGGATTCTGTAGATTCAGATTTAAAGTTAAATACAAAACCGTCTGTAATTTTAATTGTTGGTGTTAATGGTGTTGGTAAAACAACCTCAATTGGAAAAATTGCTAACAATTTACAAAAAGAAGGTAAAAAGGTAGTAATTGCTGCAGCTGATACATTTAGGGCAGCAGCAGTTGAACAAATTGAAATATGGGCGAAGAGAGCTAATTGTAAATTAGTAAAAGGAAAAGAAAACACAGATCCAGCTTCAGTTGTGTTTGAGGCAATAAAAATTACAAAAGAAGAAAATGCAGATGTAGTTATTGTTGATACAGCAGGTAGGCTTCATAATAAAAAGTATTTAATGGACGAGCTTGTAAAAATTAACAAAGTAATAGATAAAGAGCTTCCAGATGCCTCAAAAGAAACTTTGATGGTGTTAGATGCTACAACTGGACAAAATGCAATCCTTCAAGTTAAAGCTTTTAAGGAAGCTGTAAGTATAAATGGGCTTATTTTAACCAAACTAGATGGGACATCGAAAGGTGGGGCAGTGCTTGGAATTGTATCTGAAAATAGTATGCCAATAAAATTTGTGGGTGTTGGTGAACAAATTGATGACATGCAAAAATTCAACTCAGCAGATTTTGTAAATAGTATTATATAGCAAATAGAAGGTGAGTAATTTGGATAAGAAAGAAATTGAATTAAAAAAAGAAAATCACAAAATAGTTGAAGATGAGCCAAATAATAAAAATAAGCAGAATAACGATAGTAAGATAAAAGAGAAAGTTTCTCAAAAAAATAAAAGAAATACAAATAAAAAAACAAAAAGGAGCGGAATCGTCTTAGTATTTACTTTAATATGTATTATAATAGCATTTATTGTGTATAGAGGGAATTACTTGGAAGTGCTTGAAATTGGGGAAAAATATCTGGGAGCATTTAAAGCTAACGTTAGATATAAAGTACTAACATTAGCAGTTTCCTTTGTATGGTTATATACACTTATGTATACAACAAACAAAAGAATAAAAAAAGGTTTAAAAATATTTTTCCAAGAAGAAGATAAGGAAATGCCAAAGTTTCCAAATAAGTCAATATCGTTTATAACCGCAGTAATTGCGAGTATTATTACATCAAAAATATTTTTACAAAAGGTTATATTATTTTTTAATAGCACATTTTTTGGAAAAACAGATCAAATATATGGGCACGATATAGGATACTATTTATTTACACAGCCATTTTTAAAGGCGATAATAATATATATGATTGTAACGCTAGCAATTGTTACACTATATGCAGCAGTATATTATATATTCTTAATAAATACGCAATTTACGTCGGGAGTGGAGTCGGAAACTTTAAAAAATTCAATCATAAAGAAGCAGTTATTAAATAATGCTAAAATTATTGTTATATTAATTGCAACCTTTTCATTTATAAATGCAGAAAATCTATCGTCTCAAACTTTTCTAACAGTAGGAGAATTTGGAAACAATTACTCACTTGTAGGAGCTGGAATAACAGATATAACAATAAAAGTATGGGGATACAGAATTTTATCTATAGTTATGATATTAGCTGTATTTATAGCAATTCCTGCATATTACAAAGAGATGCATAAAAAATTATTTATGTCGATAATATCAGTACCAGTATACTTAGTTGCATTAATTTTAGTACTAATAGTGTTTGATAAAATATTTGTTAACTCAAATGAATACGAAAAAGAAAAACAATATATATCATACAATATAGAATATACACGTGATGCTTATGGAATTGATACTGAAGAAATTATAGTTGGAGATTATGGAACTATTACCAATGAAGAGCTTACTCAGAATGCAAGCGTTGCTACTAATATAAATCCAACAAACAAGGAGCAAGTATTAAATTTATTAAATAGTACATTAACAAATAAAGGATTATACAAATATTCGTCAACAAATGTTGGTTTGTATAATATAAATGGCAAAGATGAACTAGTATATATAAGTCCAAGAGAAATTGCATCTGCAGAAAATTCATATACAAACTCTACTTACGAAAATACACACGGATATGGTGTTATTGTTACATCTGCTTCAGATACAGATAATAACGGTGATTTGACTGTTATGCAAAAAGATTTTTCTGCATCAAATGATAGTTATATAAAAGTTACAGAGCCAAGAATTTATTTTGGAATGGAAACGAACAAAACTATAGTAACCAGTAGTAAGATAAAAAATGAATTTGACTACCCTATTGAGGGCGGAGAGAGTGTAACAAATTCATATGATGGTAAAGCAGGCCTGAACTTAAGTGGTTTTGACAAAATGATATTGGCATTGTCAAAAGGGGATTTTAATTTAGCTTTTACATCTAACTTAAATGGCAATAGCAAAATATTAACTAATAGAAATGTGATTGAAAGAGCTAAAAAAGTAATGCCATATCTAACTTATGATAAAAATCCATATTTAGTTGTGACAGATGAAGGTAAGTTAGTTTGGGTTATAGATGCATATACAACATCTAAATATTATCCATATTCGCAGAAAACTAATGTAAACGGACAAGAAATAAATTATATTAAAAACTCTGTAAAGGTTTTGGTTGATGCATATGATGGTGATATTAGATTCTATATTACAGACAGAACAGATTTAATTGTTATGGCATATCAGAAGGCTTTTCCAGATGTATTTATGGGAATTGATGAGCAAATTCCGCAAGAAGTAAGTGAACATTTTATCTATTCGGAATTCTTGTACAATATTCAAGCAGAGATATTAAAAATGTATCACAACACAGAATCCGATGTAATATATAGAGCAAATGATATATGGGATATAGCAAAGTACGGTGCAGGGCTTAATTCTTCAACGACAACTGATGCAACACAGATTGTGCCATATTATACAGTTGTAAAAACAAAAAACGAAGAGCAAAGAAATTTAAATCTTATGTTACCATACACAATGTATGGCAAACAAAGTTTGACAGCATATGTAGCTGGAGGATATGAAAATGGTTCGATGAAATTAGTGGTATATAGATATGATGCAGATAATTCTATGATTGGTCCTATACAGATAGATACACAAATTAATCAAAATGAAACCATATACAAAGAAATCGAAAATCTAGATGTTGCTGGAACTAAAATTACTAAAAATATTATACTTGTACCAATTGATGAAAAAATGGTTTATGTAGAAGCTATATATCAAGAGTATTTAAATGAGAGCAACTCATTACCTAAACTAAAGAAAGTAATAGTTACTTCGGGTAATAAAATTGCAATAGGAGATAATATAGAGCAGGCATTATCGAACTTAATTATTCAAGGATATAATATTGATATTGAAAATTACGAAAATAAAGAAGATTTGATTAGTTCAATTATAAAGGCAAATAAGAATTTGAAAGAATCCACATCAAGCTCAAATTACGAACAAATAGGTAAAGATATAAATAAACTACAATCGCTAATAGATAAACTAGAAGAGCTTGAAGAGAGCGAAGCTGAAGAGGCAAATAAGCAAAAAGATAAAATAAAAGAGCCAAAAGATACAACAAAGAAAAAAATTGAGGTTGATGGAGATGTATCTCAATCACTATAAGATAAGGAGAAGTTTTATATGATTAAAAAATATTTAAAATATGCGCTTGTTTTAGTATTAATAGTTTCAAGTATGTATATATTTTCAGGATGTGGAAATAAGAAAAATGAAAATGAGGGCAACAATGGAGAAGTTAACAAAGAAGTTTATGAAGAGCCTTTAAGAAATTATATGGAAGGTTTAAGAACAAAAGATATAGAGCTTATTTTGAAAGCATATCCTGATTTTATGCAAAAAATGACTCAGGCAGATATTGATTCTATATATTCAAGATATGAAGCAATGTATGGCTCTAATGTTACAATGGAATATAACCTAGGAGATGCAGTTAGAATAGAAGATAAAAGCGATTTAAATGTTTTAGCATCACAAATTAAAGAATATTATCCTGAAGCGGGAGACATTGAAGTAAGTGATGCGTACATTATAACTGTTGAACTTACAGTATCTGGAGATGGAGCTGAAACTGAGGCAGAGGAAAATTCAGAAGGAGAAGAAAGTAAGAGCCAAGAAGGACAAAATAAAAAAACAGATTCACAAGATTTTTATGTGTATAAATATGGTGAAAATTGGTATATATTTTAATATAGAAAAGTGAATAGATGAAGTGAGCTATATATAGATTACTTCATCTATTTTATTTTTTCATCTATATAGTTTACAGAAAAAGTAGTTTAGTGTGAAATATACGAAATAATAGGAAAAACAAAAGAAAAATCAATTAAAATTCTTGACATTAAATAAACAAGATGATTATAATAAATCCAGAATGAAGCAAACGAAGAATCTTCAGGAGGAACAAGAAAACTTATGATGTATGATAACACAAATGCTAATCTAATTAATTACACAAATGAAAATGATGAAGATTTAATCAAAAAAATTAAGTCTGGAGATAATGATGCTTTGGAGTTTCTGTTAAATAAATATAAAGAGGTCGTTAATATGAAAGTTAGCAGATACTTTATAGTTGGAGCAGAAAAAGAAGATATTGTGCAAGAAGGCTTAATAGGCTTGTATAAAGCTGTTAAAAATTACGATTCTGAAAAACAAAATTCTTTTAAATCGTTCGCTAACTTATGTGTTGAACGACAGCTTATTACGGCTATAAAAACCTCGAACAGACAGAAGCATATGCCACTAAATTCATATCTTTCTTTGAACATGTCAGCTTATGATGATACAGACGATGATACGAGCATATATGAGATTTTCGATGCAAACGTAATAGAAGATCCGCTGGATACTATAACCAAGAAGGAGTATTATAAAGATGTTGAAAGTGTGATAGAAAAATCACTAAGTCCATTTGAAAAGCAAGTGTTAAATGAACTTGTAAAAGGAAGTTCATATACAATTATTGCAAAAAAATTAGATGCTCCGGTAAAATCGGTTGATAATGCAATTCAGAGAATTCGTAAAAAAACAAGTAAAAATATACATATTAATGATAATTGATTAAAAGATTTTAAGAAAAGATTCTTAAAATCTTTTTTATATTATAGGAATTCCTATAATATAAAGGCTTCGCCAAACATTGCACAGAAAATTTCTGCGAAATTTTCGTACACGAACAATTATGCGGACATTTGCCTTGAATTTTGTCTTTTGCAATTATCATAATGTCTTTATTGTTATATAATAAAGGCGCAAGTAAGTTGCAAATTTTATTATGTAATGGTAAAATTACAAAGATAAAAAATGTAGAGGTGTATTTATTGAGAAGTAAAGATAATCAAAAAAAAGTAGTGATAAATAAACACTCAAAAAATTCAAAAAAAATAAGAAACGAAAATCGTGGAAGAAAAATTGAAGAAGATGGGATTCAAAGAAGAAGGAAAGAAGAGCATATTTCAATTAAAAGAACAAAACAATCTTCTAGAATTATATCTACTGCCAAACCTATGAGCGAAAGAAAAAAGCGATTTAACGAAAGATTTAACAAAATATTTATATTATTATATGCAATATTTTCTGTTTATGTAATATTTTCATATTTTAAATGGAAAAATTTAATTCTTCCAATGATGAAAAATGAAAATTCTGTAATCATAGATGCAAATGGAAATATATTAGAAACTGTAGGAGCTGAGCGCAAAAAAAGCAATGTTAGTATGTCAGAGATACCAGAAAATCTAAAAAATGCGTATGTAGATATAGAAGATGAGCGTTTTTATTCGCACAAGGGAGTAGACTTGAAAAGAACTGTGGGAGCTATAGGAACGTATGTTACGCATTTCGGTAAATCTTCTTTTGGGGGAAGTACAATAACACAACAACTTGTGAAGAACTTAACAGGAAATGATGACACAAATATTAATAGAAAAGTAGAAGAATGGTATAGGGCTTATGAAATAGAATCTTTCTGTAGTAAAGACGATATTCTTAATGCGTATTTTAATATAATATATGTTGCACCAAATACATATGGTGTTAAAGCTGGAGCAAAGTATTATTTTGATAAAGACGTGTCAAATTTAAGTCTAGCGGAATGTGCGTTTTTAGCAGGAATTAATAATTCTCCAAACTCATACAATCCATTTTCAGATAGAGATAATACACAAAAAATAAAGAATAGATCGAAAACTGTATTAAAAAAGATGCTAGATTTGAAACATATTAGTCAAAACGAATACAATCAAGCGATTCAAGAAATCGAAGCTGGATTGAATTTCAAAAATGGAACAATTGAGGCTGATTCAAGCGGTGTATATTCATATCATGCAGATAGTGTAATAAATGAAGTAATAAATGATGTTTCAAGTAGAAAGCACATAGATAGTAGATTCGCAAAAAATTATGTTTACATGGCAGGCTTAAAGATATATAGTACGGAGAATACAGATATTCAAAAGAAAATTGAAGATGAGTATGAGAAGAGCAAATATATAATAACGTCAAGTACAACAGGAAATAAATCTCAGTCAGCAATGGTTATTATAGATCAATCTAACGGATATGTCGTAGGATGTGTAGGAGGTTTAGGTGAAAAGACTACATCAAGAGGCTTTAACAGGGCAACTCAGGCATATAGACAAACCGGATCTGCATCTAAGCCATTGGCTGTATTAATACCGGGTATAGCAGAGAAAACCTTTACACCAGCTTCAATGTACGTAGATGAACCAACTACATTTAATGATGGAACGGCAGGTGGCTATTCTCCAACAAATAATGACGATTATATAGGTGAAATTACAGTAAGGAGGGCGGTTGAGTCTTCGCAAAACATACCTTTCGTAAAGATGATGGAACAAATTACACCAAAAAAATCTATAAAATACTTAAAAAAGATGGGAATAACATCGCTTCAAGATGAGGATGAATCACTAATGCTTGCTTTAGGAGGCTTAAAAAAAGGAATAACTCCACTAGAAATGGCGGCAGCGTATGCCACAATTGCAAATGATGGAATATACATAGAACCAACATTTTATACAAAGGTAGAAAACGATAAAGGAAAAGTTGTTTTAAAAACGAAGCAAAAAAAGAAGAAAGTATTTTCTACAGAAGTTGCATGTATAATGAAGCAATTATTAAAGCAACCAGTTGAAGGCAGTAATGGAACTGCAAAATCATGTAAAATTGAAGGAATGGATGTTGCTGCCAAAACAGGTACAACTAATAATAATTATGATAAGTGGTTATGTGGATTTACTACATATTATACAGCAGTAACATGGTATGGATACGATATTGGAGAAACTGTAGAATATAAAGGAAAAAGTCCAGCGGTTGTATTATGGTCAACTGTTATGAAGAATGTTCATTCAGGCTTAGCTAAAACAATATTTACAGATAATTCAAATGTTAAGAAAGCAATGATATGCCCTAAAACAGGAAAAACAGCAACAAGTAATTGTTCAGGAGCATATACAGAATATTTTTTATCTGGAACGGTTCCAGATCAATGCACAAGTTGTATAGGAGGAAGTAAGAGCAATTCACAAAATAGCTCTAATTCAAATAATCAAAAGCAAAATACGACAAAAACAACTAACACAACAAAGAATGAAACAACTGCGACAAACATAACAAATACTACAAAAAATAATACAACAAAAAATACAACAAATGATGATGCTTCAAATACAGCTAGCAAAAATAAAACTGATAATAGCCATACAGAAGAAGAGCAATCTTCTAACAATAATAGTGCAGAAATAACTAATATACCAAATGCAGAGCCAGATGAAAACTATAATAACTCTGATAATGGTTCAGGAAATAGTGATAATAATGGGAATAATCATCAAGAAGAAGCGGAAGACGATGAGCAAGATGATGGTCCATAGTATAGAAAAAATAAATAAGCACATACTAGTGAATACTAGGAGGTGCTTATTTTTTGAGTAAAAAGGGTAAATCAAGGCCAAATAGCGATAGTACAAAATATGGTGAGATAATTCCATCAATGTTTTCATGGATATCACCATCAGATCAAAAGAAAAGAGCAGACGAATTAAATGAAATGACAAAAGGAAAAAAGACAAACCAAGAAAATTAATTTTCTTGGTTTGGTATAGTTATGGAATTAATAAACGGTTTAAAATCATGAGGGATTGTGGCTGTATAATATACATTATTCTTAGTAATAGGGTGCATAAATTCTAGTCTATATGCATGTAACAATTGTCTATTCGCATAATCAGATGAACTTCCATATAGTGTATCTCCAAGTATAGGATGACCTAGCGAAGATAAGTGGACACGTATTTGATGAGTACGTCCAGTTTCTAGTTGACACAAAACAACAGAAATATTATTTTTTTCATTAATAATTTTGTAGTGGGTAATTGCCTGATCTCCACATGGGTCAATCCAACGTTCAATAATGCTTCCAGGTTTTCGAGCAATAGGAAGGTTAATTATTCCACTTTTATTTTTAAATATGCCGGTGGCACACTGCTATATATGTTTTTTTCATGCACTTCGATTTCATTTGTGCAACTAAACATTCTTGAATATATTCATTTTTAGCAAAAACTACTAGGCCAGAAGTATCTTTATCGAGCCTATTTACTGGCCTTATTTTTTTATGAAGATTAATTGAATCAAAATAGTATTTTATGCCATTTGAAAGACTGCTCTCGTAATGGAGCATAGATGGATGGATTGCAATATTAGGAGCTTTATTTAAAACTAAATAACATTCATCTTCGTATAAAATGTTTAAATCCATTTTCTTTGGTATTATGTTACTATTATCCTCAACAAAATCAATATGAACTTGTATATTATCACCTATAGATACAGGATTTGATACATAGGTGGGAGTACCATTTAGAAAAATCTTCTTGGAATTTTTCAAGCGTAAAAGAAGGCGTTCAGATATTCCAAAATGAGCCTTTAAAACTTCTTTAACATTTTGATATGAATCATTATTTAAAATAGTATATGTTAAAACCATAATTCCTCCTAACTACTCACAATAGATGTTTTTTCCTATTATAAAATAAAGAGGTTTATACCTCTTTATTTATATTCCCATTTGTGTAATTTTCACCTTCTAATTTATTTCCATTTTTGTTAGTTCTTATAATATTATTAATATCTGATAGAGATTCATCTAAAAAATCTAAGCGAATAGAAGATACATTTATATCATTTGTTTCTATGCTTGTTATTTTTGAATTAAACATTGTTGTAATCCCATTTTCTGTTTGCAATTTAAAGTTAAAACCAAGTCTATCTTTTAAATAGTAATTCGCATAATCATTACAATGTTTTTTGCATTTTAAATAGCATTTATTGGATTTTCCAAGTAAGCAGTAATTTAAATTCATCAATGGTAAATTTCCGTATGTTAAAATTTCTGTATTGAAGTCTCCAGAAATTTTATTTATGCATTCTTTATTTAACTCAGGAGATAGAGTAAGTATTTTTATACCATAATCTGAAAGCTCATCTAATGTTAAGTCGTTAAAGATATTCATGGTATAATTGGCAATAAATTCATATTTGTCATGATATTTTTCTATAAGTTTTAAATGAGATATATTTGATAAGACAAAACCTTTTATTTTTGGAAAATCTGATAATATCTTATCGTAATTATAGTTTGCAAATTTCTTGGATATAGTAGGCATATATATGTATACATCAGATTTTTTACACAATAATTTTATAGTCTCGATATAATGAGAATCAATAAAAAATTTATATGGAATATATATTCGATCTACTTTTTCCATGAGAGAATAGTCCATATATTGATTTAAGTTATTGAATAATACTGATATAGATTTTTTTATTTTTTTCTTTATTTCGTTATTCTTATTCCAAATAGAAGGCAAATCTCTTTCAAGCTCTCTAGAATATCTGTTCTTAACAACAGTTTCTATTTTTTCTATGGCTAATCTGCGAAGTTCATTTAAGCAACTAATAGAAGGAATAAATATATTATTATCCATCTCAACTTTAATATTTTCAAATTGAAAAGGCGTATTTTTAGTTTTAGAAATTTGAGTAATAACACGTTCTTCAGTAAGTGGTGCATTTATTGCTCGAACAGGTTTTACTGCTGATGAAACAGTAAAGTAAATATCACTATATATATCATCTGAATCTTCAGAAATACTTGCAACCGACATAGTAATTGGTTGGTTTTCTTTTATAGATAGTAGGCAGTTAAAAGATATTTTAATATTTTCTTTATTTAAAGTTTCAAGTGTAATTCTAGTAAGCTCTTTATTTGACATTTTATATATCTTATCGCCAACATTTATATTTCCTTTCATTCTCCCGATAGTAACCGGTTGAAATGGGGAAGATTCTTCAATATTAGTATTTCCAAGCATAAGCTCAGAAATTGTATAAGTTCCGGTCTCTTTTTCAACGCTGATTGTATCGCCAATAGATAATGTCTCTTTTGAAGAAAAAGTTATATGACCTTTATCAGGATTAAATTTTTGAACATTTCCTAAGTATAATCCCATGTTATTTGGTTTTTCTGGATAAACAAGTTCACTATTGTATTCATCTGTTAGATGCCCAGTTGAGAAACCACCACGGTTAAATACTTGCATTAAAGCTTTTACATCAGTATAGTCTATAGAATATGTTTTGCCAGATAGAGCAAGGTCAATATACTTTCTATATATTTTTGTAACAATTGCAACATATTCTGGTGTTTTCATTCGGCCTTCAATTTTAAAACATTTAACGCCAGCTTTTATAAGTGCAGGAATAAATTCAAGTCCACAAACGTCTCTTGTACTAAGCAAATAGCCTGAATCAATTTCTTTTTTTGAAACTGAATCTGATTTTATAAGTGTATAGGGTAATCTACATGGGCCTGCACATTTACCACGATTACCAGATCTTCCTCCAATTGCACTTGAAAGTAAACATTGCCCTGAATAAGAAATACAGAGAGCTCCATGAATGAATGTTTCTATTTCAATATTACAATTTTTACAAATATGTTCAATTTCTGATATGGAAAGCTCTCTAGCAAGTACGGCTCTAGAAAATCCAAGCTCTTCTGCAAGTTGAGCACCTTCTAAGTTGTATATAGTCATTTGTGTACTAGCATGAATAGGTAGGTCTGGGAAATTTTTAATTAAGTATCTTGCTAAGCCTAAATCTTGTACAATTATTGCATCAATTCCAGCTTCGTATGCTACCTTTGCAATTTCTAATGCTTCATCTAGCTCATTATTTTGGATGAGTGTATTTAGTGTTAAATGAGTTTTAATATTCCTTAATTTTGCATAATTAATAGCATCAGGCAAATTTTCTATAGAAAAATTCGTTGCTGATGCTCTAGCACTTAGCGAATCTGCTCCAAAATATACGCTATCTGCGCCGTTTTGAATGGCAGCTTTTAAACAATCAAAATCACCGACAGGTGAAAGTAGTTCTATGTAATTATTCATATAATTATCTCCTAAAAATTATTAATAATACTTTGTATAAAAATATATCATAAATAATTATAAAAAGTAAATAAAACCATAAAATTTAAAAATATTCTCAAGGAGCTTTACTTTTTTGGTAAAATATGTTAACATAAATATATTGATAAGTGTTTTTTAGGAGGATATTGTATGTCTAGATATACGGGAAGAAAAGGAAATGCTAAAAAAATATACAGAAGTAAGTTGGATTTGGCCAAGTCAAGATTAAAGAATTTGCCATACAGAAGTAAAGAAATAATTGCTGCGGTATTTGCAGATGGAAAATCTTATAAAGTAAATGGATGCAATGGAATGGAGAAAGCTATACCAGAATCTGTACGTATTATGGGTAAAAATATTGATATGTATGAGGTTGTATGGGGTAAGAGCGGAGAGTGCTCTTTGGTTAGTAAAGAAGAATTATCAACAAAGCTTGATAATTACTTTGGTGTAAGAGATGAAGAACAACAAAGCAAAGAAGTTAATCACGAAGAAGATAGATAAGCAAATGTAAAGGTAGAGAAATTAAGAAATGTCTTGATTTCTCTATTTTTTTGACAAAATTAATATACATATCTGCGGTAGATTATCTACTGGAAGTATGTGACTTTATGAAAGTTTCCAACTATGGTGAGGGAACATCTTTCAGATGCCTCACAGTTTCTGGCAGCAGACATAGAAGCTCTAAGGCGCTGAGAGAGTGGCTTGACTACTTTTCTTCTACGCTGAGACTTCGTGTCGACAGGTACTAAAAACGTTTGGCGCGGATCTAGTTATTAGGTCCGTGTTTTTCGTTATTTTATAGGTAATTTTATTTTTTTACAAAAAATTAAGCTGCACTTTCTAAATGCGTTTGTATATGATATAATTCAAATTGAAAATAGGATGTGTAAGGAGATGCTTTATGAATAAGAAAATTGTTGTAGTTGTTACTATTTTTATTATTTGTTTTTGGATAGTAGGAATATGTAGAAAAAATACGGTATTACAAAAGAGCGTTGAAACTTCAAATGATGGTAAAATTATAAAAGATGAGGAAGTTGTCGATCCAGAGGAAATAACAATCTACGATATTGAAGAAGGGTATTTAAAAGTTCCATATAATAAGGAAGCAGACAAGCATAGTTACAATTGGAGTAATTTGGATAAAACGGGTGAATATTATAAGTATAATGATGATAATTATACAAGTAAGCTAGGAATTGATGTTTCAAGTCATCAAAAAAATATTGATTGGGATAAAGTTAAAGAAGCTGGAGTTGAATTTGCTATTTTGAGAATTGGCTACAGAGGATACGGAGAATCTGGAAAAATAATATTAGATAGTTATTTTGAAAAGAATTATGAGGGCGCAAGAGCTGCTGGGATTGAGGTTGGCGTATATTTCTTTTCACAAGCTATTAATATAGAAGAAGTTAAGGAGGAAGCAGATTTTGTATCTAAGCACCTAAAAGGTAAAGAGATATCTTATCCAGTAGTTTATGACTTAGAAAAAATAAAGGATGATACTGCAAGAACAGATAATTTAACTAGTGAAGAAATTACAAATATGGCACTTGAATTCTGCAGGTTAGCAGAAGAAAATGGATATAAGCCAGGTGTATATGGTAATTCAAAAACATTTACAACTAAAATGGAACTTGAAAAATTTAACGAATATAGTAAATGGTATGCTGGGTATCCAGAAGCAGGAGGATATGATTATCCATTATATCCATATGAGTTTGATTTATGGCAATATACAGAAACTGGAACGATACCAGGTGTTAATACTAAAGTTGATATTAATATTCAATTTATAAAAAAATAAAGTAAATATAGTAACAGGAGATAGATTAATCTATCTCTTTTTATATTTAAAGATTTTTATTTCATACTATGATATAATGCTCATGATTAAATTTGATAAAATAATAAAGAAAAATAAAAAACAAAAAAATTTTTCAGTTTTTATGATAAAAGGAGGAGCTTATGAATAAAGAAGAGATATTAGGAATGGCTGATCACACATATTTAAAACAACAAGCTACATGGAGAGATGTTAAAGCAATTTGTGATGATGGAATAAAATATAAAACTGCCTCAGTATGTATACCACCATCTTTTGTAAAAAGAGCTAAGGAATATGTAAAAGAAAATCTTAAGATATGTACCGTTATTGGATTTCCAAATGGCTACAATACAACAGAAGTTAAAGTATTTGAAACAGAAAATGCGGTAAAAAATGGTGCTGATGAAATTGATATGGTAATTAATATTGGAGATTTAAAAGATAAGAATTATAATTCTATTTTAGAAGAGATAAATAAGATAAAGGAAGCTTGTAATAGTAAACTTTTAAAAGTAATAATTGAAACATGTCTTTTAACAGAGGAAGAGAAAATAAGGATGTGTGAAATTGTTTCTAAGTCTAATGCTGATTATATTAAAACATCTACCGGTTTTTCAACGAAAGGAGCTACAGTAGAGGATATTAAGCTATTTAGTAAATATATGGTAGAAGGTAAGGGAATTAAGGCTGCTGGTGGAATTTCTTCATTTGAGGATGCGGAGAACTTCATTAATTGCGGAGCTACAAGACTTGGAACAAGTAGATTAGTTAAGATAATGAAGGAATTATAATATGAATTAAAAGAAAAGGGAGAGCTATAAGATGATTGAAATTAAAAATGTTACTAAAAAGTACGGAGATAATATTGCTCTAAAGAATATATATTTTAATGTTAATGATGGAGATATATTTGCATTTATTGGACACAATGGTGCAGGAAAAACAACTCTAATTAAATCTATTGTTGGAATACATGACTTCGATGAAGGAGAGATACTTATAAATGGTAAGTCAATAAAGAAAAATCCAATTGAATGTAAAAAGGAGATGGCTTTTATTCCAGATAATCCAGAGCTATATGATAATATGACAGCTGCTGAGTTTATTAATTTTATGTGTGATATGTATGAAATAGATGAAAATACAAGAAAAGTAAATATTGAAAAATATGCAAAAATGTTCGAGATCGAAAATAGTCTAAATTATTTAATTGGTTCATTTTCACATGGAATGAAACAAAAAGTTGCTTTAATTGCTGCACTTTCTCACAATCCCAAAGTTCTAATAATGGACGAACCATTTGTAGGTCTTGATCCAATAGCGGTTCATGCTGTTAAACAAGTTATGGGAGAGATGGTTAAAGAGGGAAAGATAATATTCTATTCTACACATATTCTTGATGTTGCTGAGAAGTTATGCTCTAGAGTTGCTATTATAAAAAAAGGAGAGCTTGTTAAAGTTGGCAGTATGGATGAGATAAAGGGTGATAGTAGCTTAGAAAAAGTATTTTTGGAATTGGAGAATTAATTATGAAAAAAATGATGTCACTTATAAAAGCTTGTATGACAGATAATATGAGCCTTTTCAAAATAAAAAAGAAGGATAAGTCGAAAAAGAATGGAAAGGGATTAACTATATTTTTATTAATCATAGTTGGTTTATCAATTTATAGTTACGCTAATACATTTTTAGATGCATTAATACCAAATCATATGGAACATGTACTTTTTTCTTTGTTTGGTTTGCTTGTTACAATTCTAATTATTATAGAAGGTGTATATAAAGCGGGGGCTCTTATATTTAATTGTAAAGATGATGATTTGTTACTTTCATTACCAATAAGAAAATCGACAGTGGTATTTATTAGAATATTAAAATTCTATACTTTTGAAGTATTATACGGATCCTTACTTTTAATACCAGCTAATATAGCATATGCTACAAGAGTTAGTACAACTTCAGTATTTTATCTGATTTCAGTTGTAGCAATATTTGTATTGCCAATGATACCGATTGCTATATCAAGTATTATTGGCGTAATTACATCTGCTACATCAACAAAGTTTAAAAATAAAAGTATAATTCAAATAATTATCAGTATGATTGCTCTTGTAGGGATTTTGTATTTATCATTTAATTTGCAAGGATTAATCGCAAATATTGGCTCAAATGCGGCCGTAATTAATGAGACTATAAGTAAATATTACTATCCTGTAGGGATATATTCAAAGCTTTATATAAACTTTGATATAAGAGAGTTTCTTATTTTTATAGGAATTAATATTTTAGTATTCACAGCAATGATATTTGTAATTAGTAAAGTTTACTTTAAAGTAAATTCGGGACTTAAGAGAATACAAAAGAATAATGGAAAGAAAAGCTATAAAGTTAGGTGTAATAAACCACAGGTAGCACTTGTAAAAAAAGAGCTAAAGAAAGCTTTTAATACACCAGTACTTATAATAAATGCTGTTTTGGGAATGGTTTTACTTGTTATAGCTAGTGTTGCAGTGGCAGTTAAATTTAATGATATACTTAATATTCCTCAAGCTCAAATGCCATTCACGCCAGAGAAACTAAATTCGTGTATTCCAATTATACTAGTTCTTCTAGTTACATTTGGATCACTAACATCTTCAATAACAAGCTCTATGATTTCGCTTGAAGGAAAATCATTCACAATATTAAAAAGCTTGCCAGTAAAACCATTTACCATAATAATGGATAAGGTATATACAGCTGTTTTTATGATGATGCCATTTGTTTTAGTTAGCGATTTAATTTTTTATATTAGATTTAAATTTAATATTGCTGAAATAATATTAACATTAATTGCATCGATATTATTACCATTTATAGCTGAGCTTATTGGGATTCTAGTTAATCTTAGATATCCAGAAATGAGGGCTGATACAGATGCAGAAGTTGTTAAGCAAAGTGGAAGCTCAAATATTAGTACAATGATTGGATTTTTATTTATAATTGCGGTTACTGCAATACTTATGTCTGCAGTATTAAATGGAGGACAATCTTTAATCTGTCTTGCAACTGCAGATGTAGTATTCTTATTAATATGTGTTTGGCTGCTAAAAAGAGCAAAAACAAAGGGGGTTGAGAGATTTAAAAATATAGATGTATAAAATTAAATATATTGTTTTTTTAGAAAGGATGATTTATATGATAGAGCTTATTTTAAATGTTAGTGGAATGATGTGTGAAGGATGTGAAAATAGAGTTAAGAATGCTGTTGGTGAAATAGCAGGTGTTAAAGATGTTTTAGCAGACCATAATACTGGTAAAGTTATTATTAAAATGGAAGATAATACTTCTGTTGATGAAATAAAAGAAACAATCGAAGATATTGGATATGAGGTTAAGGAAGATTAAGTATGAAGAAAATTATTTTATCAATTGATGGTATGACCTGCAGTGCTTGTTCAAGTGGCTTGGAAAAATATCTAAATAAACAAAAAGGAATTGAAAAAGTTGAAGTCAACTTGGTAATGGCAACAGCAAATATAAAATATGATGAAAAGATATTGAATCTTGGCCAGATTGAAACATTTGTAAAAAAAGCAGGCTTTAAGAGCCTAGGTGAATTTAAAGAAATACAAGTAGATAAGAAAAATAAAATAGAAAAAGTAAAATTTAATTTTTATACAATTCTTGCAATATTTCTTATGTATGTTTCTATGGGAAGTATGATAGGTTTGCCATATATTCCAGGTTTAAACCCACATGAAAATACTATAGGTTATGTATATGCACTATTAGTAATTACAATATGTTTTTTGATTTATGGATATGATATTCTTAAGAATGGCTTTAAGAATCTAATTCATGGAACACCAAACATGGATACTCTTGTTGGTATAGGAGTTATAACAAGTTTTTTGTATAGTATATACAATATGATTCTTGTATTAAATGGAAATCATCATCTAGTTATGAGTTTATATTTTGAGTCATCGTGCATTGTTATCTATTTTATAAAACTTGGTAGATATATTGATGGGGCAAGTAAAAATAAAACAAGAGAAGCGATAAAGAAATTAGTGGAAGTAACTCCCAATAAAGCAAATATACTAGTAGATGGAAAGATTAGAGAAGTTACTCTTGATGAAATAAGTAAAGGTGATATAGTTGTTTGTAAAGCTGGTGAAAAAATCGCAGTTGATGGTGAGATTGTAAAAGGAAAAGCTCATGTTGATGAATCTTTTATAACCGGAGAAAGTAAACCTGTATCAAAATCTGAAGGTAATAAAGTTATTGCGGGAAGTTTAAATTATGATGGCTATATTGAATATAAAGCTGAGCGTATTGGAAAAGAATCTACTATATCTGAAATTGTTAGGATAGTTGTTGAAGCTACAAATACAAAAGCTCCAATTGCAAAAATTGCAGATAAGGTATCTGGAATATTTGTGCCAATCGTTATGGCAATTGCTATAGTAACTTTTATGATAATTTTAATTATGGGACAAGGTTTTGAGCTTGCTATTAAAACATTTACAACAATACTTGTGGTTGCTTGCCCTTGTAGTTTAGGACTAGCAACACCACTTGCTATAGTTGTTAGTGAAGAGCTATGCGCTTCAAAAGGAATTTTGATTAAGAAAAGTGAAATATTAGAAAGAGCTTGTAAAATAAATACAATTGTTTTTGATAAAACAGGAACTTTAACATATGGAAAGCTTAAAATTTCTGAGATAAGAAATTATAGTAAATATGACAATAATGAATTAATAAAGATTGCCTCTAGTATAGAGCTTAAATCAACTCATCCAATTAGCAATGCATTTATTACGTACCTTGAAGACAATAGAATGACTACTATTGATGTAACAGATTATAAAAATATAGAAGGTTATGGTGTTAGAGCAACTGTTAATGAAAAAAATTATCTAATTGGTAATGCAAAATTAATGGAAAATAATGGAGTTGACAATGAATATAAAGATGAAGAAACAGACTTAGCTAAGCAAGGTAATAGTATTGTTTATATTGCTGAAAACAAAAAAATAATTGCTTTAATAGGAGTTAACGACATTATAAAAGACGAAGGTGTAAATACAATAAAAGTGCTAAATGATTTAAATGTTGAAACAATTATGCTTACTGGAGATAATGAAAATACTGCTAATATAATTGCCAAAAAGCTTGGAATAAGTACGGTTATATCTAATGTATTACCAAGTAAAAAAGCTGATTGTATTAGGGATTTAATGAAGAATAATAAAATTGTTGCTATGTGCGGTGATGGTATAAATGATAGTCCAGCTCTTACAAGTGCGGATATTGGAATAAGTATTGGAAATGGAACTGATATTGCAATGGATTCATCGGATGTTATCTTAACTAGCAATAATATAAACAGCATTGTTGATTTAATAAATATAAGTAAGAAAACAACAAGAATAATTAAACAAAATTTATTCTGGGCATTTTTCTATAACTGTTTGATGATTCCAATTGCTATGGGATTATTTAGAAAATGGAATATTGAAATTAATCCGATGATAGCAAGTTTTGCTATGGTAATAAGTAGTTTGATTGTTATTTTAAATACAATAAGATTAAGATATATTATTAAAAAATGAATATAAAACAAAGGATGAGTGTTTATGTTAGATTATAAAAATGATCCAAGCTATACATTTGAAACGGGAATGTATAAGGGAGCTCCAGCTAAGGTGTATAAGAGGGGAAAATTACCTCAATTTAGTATAAGTGACGAATTAAAAGCTGCGGTATATGATGGTATGCCAAGCAGCTTGTCTTGTGAAGAAAAAGCAGTATATATTTACCATAAGCTATGTAGTATACTTGATTATAATGAAGACTTTTTCTATAAAAAGAAATTAGGATTAGAATATGGTGATGTACTTTCGGAGGATTTTACTAGTAAAATTGTACCGGGTTCAAAAATTGTATGTGGAGATTTTTCTGTTATATACTATCAATTTTTAAGTGAAATCGATGGAATTGAACCGGTAATTATTGAACAAGATGGTGGGGACGGATCAAATCATTATCTTCCAGCTTTTTATACTGATAGAGTTTCTTTATATTGTGAGGCAATAAACTTAACTCGAAGTAATACTGTAGGGTATGGAAATATACCATACTCTATAAGTGCAAATGATATAGCTAGAGCCAAAAGTGGAATAATGACTAATGGAATTTTCGGAATTGATACATATAATATAATGCCACAAGTGATGCATGATATGTATGTGGCTGCAACTGGAAGAGAGCCTGTAACTAATTATGAAAATATGTTTTACGAGGCTCAAGATGTATTTATTCAAGATGCAGAGCAGGATAGAGAAGAGAAATCTATATCTGATTTACTAGATGAATTTCATGAAGCTCCAAAAACGGAAATAGATGATTCGGCAGAATTATTTGAAAAAAAATTTGGTGCATTTCTAAAAATATTACATAGATATAGACTGAGTGGCAATTCAGCGTATATTGCTTTTTATAATCTAGATGAAATTGGATACTTCGGAGGGAAAACAATTGATACAAAGATTGGAGAAAAATTATTGCAAGATGGTAAGGAAGTATTTAATAGAGTTGTAATTATGCAAAGAGAAGATACTCCAAAGATGTACTTATTTGATCCAAGAGGTTTAACATTAGTTGAATGTACAAGAGAAGCGGTAGAAAAGAGACTAAGCTCTGGTGAATGGATGTATGAAAACGATGATGAAAAAATTATAGACTAAAGAGAAATGAGGATTTTATGGTTGGTATTAATGATTTAAAATTTATGAACTACACAACGATTGTTTTTTTAGAGGAAATAAAACAAAGCACCAGAAGAAATATGATAATAAATAAAATATTAAAAGATGATGCTTGTTTCTTTAAAATGAGTAAGCAAGATGCTTATGAGGTACTTGAGCAAATTGGAATTAATAAAAGTAGAGTTGGAAAAGTGTATCTTGATTTGGTTTCAGAGCAATCGTTTTATAAATTGAAGAAAGATGGAAAGATTAAAGATTCTGAGAATTTGGTTTTCGATAATCAAACAGAGAATAAAATTTTTTACAACGGTATTGATAACTCTGGGAGATCAAATAACGAAATCAAGAAAAATCAATTAATTGAGTATAAAGAATCAAAGCTAAGAAGAATTATTAATAAATTATTTGATTTGTTTAAACGATAAGATATAAATTATAATTAATAAAATGAGAGATGGATAAATATTAATTGACGAAAGAGATTTTTGATGATACAATAAACTCCTAATATAACTCAAGTGAAGGGAGTGTAATAAGAATGGATTTGCGGTTTGAGATAGAACATATCTACAAAGAAATCGGCAAGTGCGGCACATGCTGTAACCAGTGCCCGAAAGGAAAGCTGGCTGCGTGCATCAAAAAGTACGGCATTGAAGAGTTCTGCAGGATGTACGAAGACCATGAATTGCCAGAGGACGTTGTTTGCATTTTAGAAGTGCAATTGCGCAATACAACTTTCTAATTTCCAAAAAGCCCAATATCGCTGATTGCGGTGTTGGGCTTTTTGGATTTTAAAAATTTATTAAATTTTCTAATATATATTGAACCAATATGGTATGTAACAGGTCTAAATACATATAGGGAGTGAGAAGTATATGAGTATAAAGAAAATATTATATAGAATACTTGTACTGATAGTAGCAATTATTTTTTATTTTATAGTGGCAACGACTATAGATGGTAAAGATGTAAAATCACAACAAAGTCAAAATATAATTATTTATGAGAGCAACAAAAATAGTATTGAAGATGATACTAGAAATAATCAAAAAGAATGGTGGCTTTTTACTGATACGATGAGTTATAATGTAGTTAAATAAATTCTAGGAGATAAGTTATGGTAGATTTAATTAGTGTGAGTGAAGATAAAGAGCCATATGTTAAAAGATTAACAGATGATAAAGTTATTAACTTGACTGGGCAGAGCGGATCTGGTAAATCAACATATGCAAGGAACTATTTAAATGGGGAAGAATTTGTAGTAATTGATACAGATATTTTAATGAGAGCTGAAAAAGTAGATGGATTATATTCTAAAATTAGAGCATATTTAAAGCAAAAATATCCAGATAAAGATATAGATTTGAGCGAAAATTTTGATGAAATATATGAAGTAATTTTAGAATGTTTAAAAGACTTGGATAAAACAATAGTTATAGATTGTGCTCAGTTTCATTGCATAAGAGATATATATGCTCTAAGAGGTACTGTCATCGTAATGAGAACTTCAATTGATAATTGTTATAACAGATGCATAGAAAGATATAAAAAAAATCATCCAGACTGCTCTGAGATAGAGCTTGAAAGATATAAAGAGCGTAAGAAAAAGATTTATGATTGGGTTCAGGGGTCTAATGAGTTCCTAAAGAGGATTGATGCTTTAGAAGTTGAAAAAGAAGATAGATAAATATTAGTTAAAAGTCAGGTTTATGCCTGACTTTTTATTGTATTATTTTAAATTATATTATAAAATGACTTTGTTAAATGTATAAGTTATTTTTTAGGAGGTATATTATGAATAAAGAAGAGCTTATAGCTTATATTGAAAGCTTAAATTTACCGGCAGAAGAGTATTATATTTTATCAAGTGGTTGTTTAACACTATATGGTCTAAGAGATGTTGCAGGAGACTTAGATATTTGTGTTACACCTAAACTTGGTGAAGAATTAATAAAAAGATATAATCTAACAGAAAGCGATAGAAATCCAGGAAACTTTTATCATGTAGACGATAAGTTTGAATTTGTAATTAATGATAGTGATAAATTAAATTGCGATAAACTTGGAATTTATCAAGTACAAAAATTAGAAGACACACTAAAATTTAAAAGAGCAAGACAGAAGAAACGTGACCTAGAAGATATTGCTAATATTGAAAAATATCTAGCATCAAAAAATAATTAATAAATATAATTTTAAATAAAAATAAAGGAGAGATTTGAATATGAAAAAGAATTTAAAAGTTACACCAGGAATATTTCCTATGCCTGTATTAATGATAGGAACATACAATGAAGATGGAAGTGTTGATGTTATGAATGCTGCTTGGGGTATGGCTCAAAGCATGAATGAACTTAAACTATGCTTAACTGAATCTCATAAAACAGTTAAGAATATGAAAAGAACTGGATTTTGTACAGTAGCTTTAGCTACTAAAGATTATATGAAAGAATCAGATTTTTTAGGAATGGTTTCTGGAAATACTGTATCAGATAAATTTGAAAAATCAGGACTACATGCTTCTAAATCAGAAAATGTAGATGCTCCAGTTATCGAAGAATATCCAATTTGTATGGAATGTAAAGTTAAAGGTTTTGAAGATGATGGAACATTAGTTGAAGTAGTTAATGTTTTAGCTGAGGAAAAATATTTTAACGAAGATGGAACTCTTAAATTAGATGAAATGGGTATTATTTCATATGATCCATATGGTCATGGATATTATGAAGTAGGCAAAAAAGTAGGTCAAGCTTTTTCTGAAGGAAAAAAATTAATGTAAAGGTATGATTTATGGATTTTAAAGAAGAAGAGAATAGGATTTATATAGAAAATTCAAATGGTGATGTAATTGCCGAAATTGAATTTGAAGAAATTAAAGATGGAGTATATAATATTTTCCATACATTTGTCGACGAGAGCTTAAGAGGACAAGGAATTGCTTCTAAGTTAGTTGAAAAGGCGGTAAACTATATTAAATCAAAAAATGGAAAAGTTGAAGCGACATGCTCTTATGCAAAAAAATGGTTAGAAAAGAATCAAAATTAAATTATTAAAGTGGTAGATTAAATCTATCACTTTTTTTAGTTTTCGATTATCAATCTTTTTCTTTTTTTACTATTTACTAAATTTTTTATGTGGTATAATTTTGATGTAAAAATAAAACAAGGAGAATTATAATGAAAGAAGTAATTAAAATATTTAGTATTATTGTAATTATGATTGCTTGTATATTTATTTTTTCTGGTTGTAATATTACTGGTATAATAAAAGATGAAAAAAACAAGGAAAGTGAAATTAATAATTATATAACTAACAACATAAATAAAGTTCAAGATAGCATAAATACTGATAGTACAAGTCAAGAAAGTAATACAGATATATTTAGTATGCTTGAATCTAGATACAAAGAAGGTGAGAGCTATATTATGTCTAAAGATCAAATAGATCTTACTAATACTGATGGGAAAGGTAAGAATTATTCTTTTAAATATAACAATGAAACGTATACAGCAGTTTATACTAAAGATAATTGGCATATTAATAATTCATATAAGATTAAAAATAAGAAGGATATAACATTAATATGTGAAGCTCTAAGTGATGTTCATAAAGTTCATGGAAAAGATATGAAGTCATATAGAACTGCAGAAGATATGATGGAAGAATGGGTGATACATAATATTGCGTATGATTATCTTCCAGAAGGGATTAATTGGAAAAAGAATGCAAAAGATGTTGATTTAAATCCAGCAGATCAAGGGAAGAGCCTTAAGGAGATGTATGAAGAAAAAGTTAATAAAAGATAAAATATAAGGAGAATAATATGAGTAAAAAATTTGAATTAAATGAAAACGATGAAAGAATTGAGGCTGGAAAAGAACATCCTATACAAGGATTAGAGCCTGGGACGGTAAATGAGGGAGCAGAATCCTTCTTTGATGGAGGTCTTCTTGGATTTATTGGATGGGGAATACTTGCTATTGTTTTAATAATAATTACATTAGGAATTGGTACACCATGGGCAGAGTGTATGTTATACAGATATCAATTTAAACATACTGCATATAACGGACATAGATTAAAGTTTAGAGGATCTGGACTTAGTTTATTAGGAAATTCGATTAAGTGGTTATTCTTTACAATAATTACATTAGGTATATATGGTTTATTTGTTCCAATAAAGGAAGCTAAATGGATAATTTCCAATCTACATTATGAAGATGAAGAATTTGTAAAAGGTGATAGTTACTTTGATGGGAGTACACTGCAATTAATTGGTTTAAATATATTAACTTTTATTATATCGGTGTTAAGCTTTGGACTATTGTATCCTTTTACAGTATGTATGAAGATTAGATGGATAAATAAACATACTGTTATAAACAAGAAAAAACTTGAGTTTACGGGATCTGCGATTTCTTTATGGGGACATTATATTTTATGGACGATATTATCAATTATTACTCTTGGTATATTTGCATTATGGGTTCCAATATTAGAGCTAAAATGGCAAACAAAGAATACACATATAAAGACTGTAATTGACAAAGAATATAAGAAAGATAGATCTATATGGCTTATAATTCCATTGTTATTTTTAACAGTAACATTATTTGGTTTTGCCATATATAAAGCATCTCAAATTAATTACGATGATATAGGTTTAAGACTTAAGGTTATGAATTTTACATCAATTGTAGCTGAGAAATTTAATAGGGATTATCAATCAGATAGTATAAGATATAACATGTATAAAGAATTAAAAGATAAATGCGATGCTGGGGAAATATCATTTGATGAGTATGATAAATACATGGAAAAATATGATCTATATAATGCTAAAGATCCAGGTCTTAAATATCTTATAGATGGTCCTGTTGGAGGAGACAAAAAGTAGCACTAATAGAAAAAAGCAGGATATACAAACAATTAGAGAAAAAATATTTGTATATACAGTAATGTCTAAAAAAATGTTATTGGAGGGAATATTATGTAAGAATAGACAATATACTTATGAAAGATAAATATTATGATACCATAATAAATGGAGTATCAGCATCTGGATTCCCAATGGTACCAGTTGATTATGGATATAGAGATAGTAAGAATTTTTGGTATTCTAAATTTAAAAGACCGATTTCAATGCCAATTCCAAAAGATAAGGGAGTTGGTCTTGATTCGGTTAAATATGCCGCTGGAAGAATTGATCCAGATGTAAAATTTACGGATGAAGCATGTCAAATGCTTGTTAAAGTACCACGTGTATTTCTAAATATGGTTTTAAAAGGATGTGTCCAATGGGCTAAAGAAAATAATGTTTCTTTAATAACTGAAAAAGAAATGCAAATAATTAATGACAAGAGAAGTAAAGAAAAGAATGGAAAGTAGATTAGGAGTAAAAAGTGAAAGTAGGTTTATTATTAGAAGGTGGAGCAATGCGTGGTATGTATACGGTTGGTGCTCTAGATTGTTTAATGAAAAAAATAGTAAAAGAATACAAGAGATGTACGATTTGGGGATGGAAGATATGGAAAAGAGCATAGAAAAGTTAAAGGAATATATTAATTAAATTAATTGTGATTTAAGTTAAATTTTCAAAACAAATGAAAGGTAGATGTAAAATGAAAGTTTTGTTAAAGCAAAAAAGCAAGGAATTATATACTGCTGATTTTGACATTATTAAGGATGAAAATATTATAGGAAATGTGTTTGTTCAGGGAAGGATTGCTTCAATGGAAGCAAGAACAACTATAAAACTTCCAACTGCTGAGATTATTATGGAACCAAGAGGAAGGGCATCACGAAATCAATATAGATTGTATAATATTACGATTAATAATGAAGAGCATGGATATATATATCAAAGAAAGTATAAAGTTGGATTTCTTGCATGGGAATATAAACATGTACTTGAATATGATGGAAGCGAGTATATTGAAGAAGGTAATGGTATTGGTACATCTAAACTAGATGGGATGATAAAAAATGAAAATGGCTATGAACTTACAATATACAATGATATGTATAATTTTGATGTTGAGTGCAGTGAAGAAAATGATGATCTATACAAGACTCTTATATATACGATGTACAAATATCTTATTGCATATTATAAACCAGGTCAAAAAGTAACAAAATCTGCACAGAAAATTTATTTTAAAGGTTAGTAATAAAAAGTAATTATAAAATTAAATTATCTTTGACAAAGTAAATTTCTTTTGTTAAAATTTTATCGTTAGAAAAGACGACACATGTGGTGCTTAGCACGTAAATCTGATTACGGAACTTTTTAGAAGTTGTGTGATTGGAAGTGAAGCACTATGTGTGTCTTTTTGTATTTTAGAAAGGAGATAGGAAAATGCCACAGAGTAAATTTCAAAGACTAATGTTTGCATTAATTACAGTTATTATTACAGTACATGCTTATGTTTTTTACAGTTTATATGTTGTAAATGGGAATATATTAATGGCTATAAACGAAGAAACGTCTGTAATTGCAGCTATTAACAAGCAAGGAGGTGTTATGATGTGCGGTCAAATGCTTCCAATTTGGGCTATTATTCTTGTTGAGTTCTGTTTAGCGTACAGCTTGGAAGTATTTATAGGTCAAAGATTTTCATTCAAATTTGTCACAAAAATATTTGATATGAAAGAAACACATCCAGTAATATTTGAAACTGCAATTATTTGTGCTACAGTTGGAATAATGTGTCCAGCAATGAGTTTTATAGCAGCATTTTTATATTATCCATATTATAGTGGATTTAATATATTTACACTATTAGCTAACTGGTTAAAACTTGTATGTTATAATTTCCCATTTGCATTCTTTTCACAATTATTCTTCATACAACCATTAGTTAGAACTATATTTAAATTAATTTTCGTTAGAAACAAATCTAATAACGGCGATGATAAAAAAGAATACGCTGAAGCTAAATAAAAGAATAAAATTACTAAAAAAGCAAAGAGCTAACTTATAGCTTTTTGCTTTTTGTGTTAGTATTGATATAGAAAATAATAAATAAAAGGATAAAAATAGATAAAAGATAATTATAAATATTCAATATATTTTTAAGGTTTTAGCCTTAAACTAAAGAAAAATGAGAGGAGAATTGTTATGAAAAAGTTTATTAAATCGATTATTTCAATAGGCGTGTTATTGTCTATAATGATCACATTAAGTCCATCAATAGTAATGGCTGCACCTTCGGCTCCACCAAGTGGAGGAAAACCTGGAGAGCAAAGTGAAGGTAGTGGAGCCCCAGGAGGAAGTAATAGTTCAGATGTAACTCATACTGGAGCTACAACAATTTCTTCTGATACAACTAATAGTGGAAGCACATATTCTAGTACTACTGGATCTGAAAGTGCCTTACTTGTTACAGGAGGAACATCTACTATAACAAATGCAATCGTTACAAAATCTGGAGATTCATATATTACGTCTTTAGAAAATGAGCTAGATGATAATATAAATAATTGGTTATAATATTATAAGTTATTAATATAATTAAATATAATAGATGTATAGGCATCTATTTGAATAAAAAGCAAAAGTCTTACGATTATAGTGTTTTAAAAGACTATTGCTTTTTTATTTTATAATATTAAATATATTGTACCGAACTTCTTGAATTATTTTTTTGTGTATGGTATGAAAATTTTGTAGATGAAATAAAAAGTATTCTGAGGTTGGTTTAACTATTTATCTAAATTGTTCAAGACGTGGATTTGGTGAAGCTGAAGGTTCAGTTACAGGAGTCGGAGCTAGAAACTTTCATCCATATGTTAATGAGTTTCAAATTCCAACAGCTAGAAATGTAGATGATTTTTCTCATGTTGGATTAAAAGACTATTTAGACAAGCTATTTGGTAAATATGAAGACAATAGTGTTATTGGATCAATTAAATCAAGTTTTGTTGGAACTAATAAAGAAAGAGCTGAAATGAAAGTAGCTAGCGAAGGATTAAAAGCTTTAGGAAACTTAGCTAAATCAAAAATTGCAAAGAGTGAAGATAACGTAGAAAAGTCAAAAGAAAGTACAGAGGCATTTAAGAATGATGCATTGGATTTGGCAACGGGAAATAGAGCAACATATTCTAAAATTGCAAATGAAGTAGAGGATAGAGTTTGGAATAGTTAATTATTAAAATAATTCATTATAAGGAGGATTTTTAAATGAAAAAAATATTAAGTGTAATGGCAATTATTGCAATGCTTACAGGAAGTTTATTTGCTTTCTCAGGATGTGGAAACAAAGATAATGGAAAAAATGGAAATGAAGCAAAAGCTAATACAACTGAAGTTTCTTATGAGTATGGAAAAGCTAAGTTTATAGTAGCTGTTCCAAAAAATGATGATGGAAGTGCAAAATATGAATTTGTAAAAGAAAAACCAGATGGAGTTAAATATGTAAGTACTTTCTATTTAGAAACTGATACTGTTGGTTTTGCAATTGGGTCAAAAGGTTTAGTATATAATACTCATGTTGATTATAAGGCAAAATATGGTGATACAAAAGCTACATTCCAAGGATATTTAGATTTTATGGATGATCCAATTTCAACAATTCCAAAGGACAATATGGAAATACTTGAAATAAATGGAAGAAAAGCTGTAAGACGTCAAATTAAATCAGGTTCATCTGGAAATTATACATACTATGGATATAATTATATGATAGAAGTAGATGATATTATGCCAGGATCATATGTTGAAATAATGGTAACATACAAGAATTTAGATGGAGAATCTGAGGCTAAACCATTAGATAGTGAAGCTCAAGATATATTAAATTCATTAAAAATTGAAGCAAATAATTAATAGAGTTCCATCGACGATACGAGGCAATTGAACTACCGTCAGATAACATGAAAATAGAGAGAGCAAGGATTTTGTCCTTGCTCTCTCCAGTTTGATTAGCATCATTCGTACGATGGCGTGGGATGCTCTTGGAGCTCTAATCTGCGTTTTTCACGTATTTTGTTGGTTGCATCATATGGCTCATCAGAATCCAGATTTGTAATCCGAGACATAACACCTTCTGTGAATATTTCAGCAGTTTGAAGATACTCCTCAAAATTGGTATCGCTCAGGTAGAACGCTAAGCGAAGTGGGCACCTGCCCCGCAATTTGCAGTTCCTGCACGTTTCTGTGTGTGCACAGGTGTCAAGTAGTTCATTATCTGTACAGTTGGACGCTAGACCAGCACTGAGTATACTTAAATACCAGATATCAAAAACGTCTTTGTCCATAAGTACACCTCCTTAAGAGTGATATGCAGAAATTATAACATATTTTTGAACTTGAGTCAATTTACATAAAATTGACTTCTGAGGTAAAATATGCTATCATAAGAGAGGTAGTGAACAACAAGAGAAAAGAACATTTTATCCTATATACATGCCTAAACAAAAGGAAAGGAGCACAAGATATAATAAATCTTGTAAAAGGAAAAATGGAAGGAAAAGAAGAAGAACGAATAGTACAAAGTGATAAGACTACACAAGACATTTCAAGCAATATTGCAGTATCTGCATTACTAAAGATTGTAATGAGCCAAATAAAAAGTCATGGAAGCTATAAAAATATATCAAAGAATACCATAGATACATTAAGCAATTTGCCAGATGAAATATTATTTCCAATATTATATAATTTAATATTAGGCCCAGCATATAAAATGAAGACAGCTATTGATGAATCAGATCAGAAAATTGATGATGCAGTAGTTGCTGTATATGGGGCTATTTTTCCATTAGCAAGAAAGAGAGTTGTAGCATTAGAAGCACTATCGAAAAAGGTTGATTTAAGTAATGGTATTATTTTAAGTGGTGGGCGTACATGGACTGGCTCTGCATCAACCATTATGAATGGTAGAGATAAAGTACGTAAAGATTATAATGATGAAAATTCAGGTTTCAGAAAGAAAGTGGACCTAGCTATTTTAAGAAGATTAGCCGCAAAAAGACTAGTTATAGATGGCGAAGAGAAATCGGAAGAAGCTATAAAAGAGCAAAATACTGCTGAAATTGTAAGAAAAATATGTGGTGATGATGTAATAAGAAAAATACGTAATGCTAAATCGAATGATTTAGATAACGAAATTATAGATAAAATGAATGAATTAAAAAATTCGGAAGAAGGAAGCTTAATTTGGGAAGAAGAGCTTGAAGAAGTACTAAAATATGAAGTTAAGGAGATAGTGGCTGATTCTTTTTTTGGTAATCCAGACAAATTAAATCGAGCATATGAAAAAGCTGTGGATATAACAGAACTTCTTCCAGAAATAAAAGAATATTTGCATGATCGTGATGCTAAAATATGGAATGAAGAGCTTGCAAAGAGGAAAGAAGAATATGCAGGAAGAAAGACAGTGCCTAGGGATTCATTACCAGAATTTAAAAATTACGATGAAATGTATAGTGCTCACATAAATAAAAAAGTAGATAAAGTTATGAACAATAGCCTCCATGTGCTACAACATTATTATAGCAAGTATTGTGAATATTGCATAAAAAAGGATTTAAATGCTGGTATTATGGATACGGGAAATAATGAATTTAGAGCTTGGCTGTATAAATATTTTGATAATAAGTTTAGATTAGATCAAATTGTGCATGGCATTACAGAGGTAGAGCTTATGCAACTTGTAATGAAAAAAATCTCGATTCCAACAGAATCATTAGATATAATTGAAGATAAAAAAGCACTTAAAACACCTGAAAATGCGGATAATACAATTGAGGAATTTTTAAAATTAAAAAAGAAAAATCCAAAGTTAAAGAAAATAATTGTTGTAAGCGATTGGCAATATTTATTGAGACAAGTTCTAACAACAATACAAGCAGCAAAAAAAGCAGGACTTGGTCCTGATGATGTTAGTATTATGGGGTATCCTGCAAATGCTATAACAAAAGAATATGGAAATCAAGAAATTGCATTAGATTGCAGTGCAGAAGTATACAGAGGTTTGTTATTAGGTGAATTAAAAAATATTATTAACTATACGGATGTTGATAATATGGATATTCCTAGTGATATTAATCAACATGGGAATGGTCCAGTGGTTATGGTGGATAAACAAAAATTACAAGATTATTTGCAAGGATTAAATAGAAAAGGTAAAGAGCATGAAGAGCAAGAAAAACATAATATAGCTGAAGCGACACATGAACATAATGAACCGCACACTGGAACTGATTCAACTGATTCTAACGAAGATAGATAATAATTAAAATTGTGCATGTGAAGTAAATTATGAATATTAGAGAGAGTTAAGAGCTATTTGGAAAGTAGAGACTACAATAAAATGTAGTCTCTATTTTTACTAAATTATAGTGTATGTTAAAATCTTGTAAATTTTTGGAACCAGTATACCAGTAAAATATGCAAAAGTTACTTTTAGGTAACTTGGTTTCAAAAAAGTGCGTACTTGTGAAATATATATAGTGTGGGTATAATGATTATATCAAATAGAAATATAATCTATTAATAATGTAATGGAATAAAGTTTTACAAATTTTTTTGATTAAAAGGAAGTGATAATATGATAATTAATACAGGGATGAGGACAGATATACCAGCGTTTTATTCTGCATGGCTATTAAATAGAATAAGAGAAGGTTTTGTATATGTAAGAAATCCGTACTATAAAAATCAAGTAACGAAGTATAGTTTAAGTCCTGATGTGGTTGATTGTTTGGCTTTTTGTACTAAAAATCCACACCCATTAATAGCTCACTTACCAGAGCTAGACAAATATAAGCAGTTTTGGTTTGTAACAATTACACCATATGGAAAAGATATTGAGCCAAATGTTCCAGATAAAAAGCAGGTGATTAATGATTTAAAAAAGTTATCGGAGTACATAGGTGCAAATGCTGTAGCAGTTCGATATGATCCAATATTTATAAATGAAAAATTTGATGTAAACATGCATATTAAATGTTTTGAAAAATTATTGAGTGAACTTAGAGGGTACACAGAAGATTGCACAATTAGTTTTTTGGATTTATATGAAAAGGTAAAGAAAAATGCTCCAGACCTAAGACCACCAACGAAAGAAGAGCAAATTGAAATTGCAAAAGCATTTTCCAAAATTGGCAGGGATAATAATATCACAATACATGCCTGCTGCGAAAAGGAATATTTGAAAGATTGCGGATTAGATATAACTGGATGTATGAGCCAGAATATAGTAGAGAAAGCAATTAAAAATAAATTAAATGCGCCAAAGAGCAATAGTAAGAGGGTAGAGTGTAATTGCTTAATGGGAAATGATATAGGTGCGTATAATACTTGTATGCATCTTTGTAAATATTGCTATGCTAATGCAAATAGTGGCATAGTTAGGGAGAATGTAAAAAAGCATAATCCTAATTCTCCATTCTTAATTGGAGATATTGAAAAAGATGATAAAATAACAGAAGCTAATCAAAAAAGTTGGCTTATAAAACAAAATCATATAAATGAACAAATTAGTTTTATATAAAATAATTACAAAACTATGTGAAAATTTAAGTAAGAAAAGTGTTGATATTTTCTTGCTTTTTATGTTAGTATGTTTACAGTAAAATATGTGAGGGGGATTAACATGAGAAGAAAAATATTAAAAAGTTTGATTTTAACTATGACCTTTGCAGCTGTATTATATATTTTTACAGGTTGCAACGACAATGAAGAAAGCATGAAATCTAAAAAAACAAAGAATAGCGGAGATAATAACTATGCAAGTGCCGAGGATTATTCAAAAGAAAGTGGGGCCAATGATAATAAAAATTCATATGGTTTGAGCTCTCTAAAAAATATTGATGAGTTGAAAGATTATTACGGAAAAATAACAGATATGAGCGGCTATGATACATCTTATTTTCTATTTAGTACAGATAATAGTATTTATAGAGAATCCTATGGTGAAGTAGATGAACTGATAAATTGCACTAATGGAGTAAAATCATTTAATATATTTGGAACTTTGTCTGGGGATAATTATGAAGCCATTATAAAAAAATCGGATGATACATATAGTATATTTTATAGCTTTATTAGCCAAAGGAATATTAATAAATCCCAGAAAATTGAGATAAAAAATGTTGATGCGACGGATGCATTGAATATGAAATTAATAAATACAACTGCTAATAATGATGGAAACTTTACTGGTGGTACTTTGTATTTGGTAAGAGGAAACAGGAACGAGTGCTATGTAGATGGATATGATGTAGATTCCAACGGAAATGCTACAAAAAAGTATACGAAGTTACCATTCAAATATGAAACTCTTACAGATAACTCAAATGAAGTATATGATGTAAAGCAGGTATATAGGAGTATAAATCAAGATGAGGCTTATATTGTGTTAGCTGATGGCTCTGTTCATGAAGGAGCAGGGATAGGTAACGGGTCAGCTAGTATGGTGTATGACGAAAATTCATGTAAGTTTCCAGCAGGGAGAGCGTTAGAGCCTATTTTAAAAAATGTAAATAAGATTTATTCGTGTGGAAGTATCTCTAAATATTCAAGACCATTATATAGCCAAATAGGTGACAATAAAAATTTATATACATATAAATCAGATAATAGCATAGGTGTGTATGGCGTTCCTAATGATCAATATAAGATTACTATACCATTGCCAGAAGGATATACTACTGAAGATATAAAAAATATAGTAATAGAAGAAGATTTACTTATTGAATTTAATGATGGAAGCATATATGAATCAAATAAAAATAAGATAACAGAACTTTCATATGATGAAGGGTTATCAGATTTGAATAAAAAAGGAAAAACAAAGAAATTTGATGTATTAGATTTTGACATAGTTGTGTTAATGGATGATAAATCAATATATAAGGTAGAGATATAACAAAATCGTTGGATATAACAATAAAAACATCCAGCTATAATTATATTAATGGTTGTTGTGGCATGATTACGAAGGATATAAAATATAATTCACATAGGAGGAGATTATGAAGATTATAACGAATGATTTTATTAATGAAACCGAGCAAGAGTATAACGAAAATGATATTTATACAGTTGCAAGGCATGCTTTAACTAATAATGCTATTAGTAGTTTAACTAAGGTTAATGAGCAAACTGAGTTTACTAGAAATAGATTTTCAATTGATATTAAAACATTAAAAGTTACTAACCAAAAAGCTAGTGGAAGATGCTGGATTTTTGCTGGATGTAATGTTTTGAGAGAAGCAGTTGCTAAAAAATTAAATTTGAAAGAATTTGAAATTTCTCAAAATTATGTTGCTTTTTACGATAAACTTGAAAAATGTAATTATTTATTAGAAAGTGTAATTAAACTTAAAAATGATAAATCAGAGGAAAGAACACTTGATACAATTCTTCAAAGGGGAATTGAAGATGGTGGTCAATGGGATTTGTTTGTTAATGTTGTAAAAAAATATGGAGTTGTTCCAAAGGATGCATTTCCAGAAACATTCCAAAGCTCTAACACAAGAGAAATTGATGGATTATTAAATCGATATGTTCGTAAATTTGCATATGAAATAAAGAGCATTGAGGATGAAAATGAAATTGAAAATAAAAAATCTCATGTTATGAAAAATATATATAAGATATTATGTAGCTGTTTTGGTATTCCACCTAAAACTTTCAGTTTTGAGTATGTAACTGAAGATAAAGATGGTAATAAGGATTATCACATTGAAAAGAATTTGACACCTCATAAATTTTTAGATGAGTATGTTGGAATTAATCTTGATGACTATATTAGCATTATACATAGTCCAACACAAGATAAGCCTTTTAATGAAACATATACCGTAAAATATCTTGGTAATGTTATAGAAGGAAATAGTGTAAAATATCTAAACCTTGATATGAGCAGAATGAAAGAGCTTGTTATTAACCAATTAAAAGATAACGAAACAGTTTGGTTTGGTAGTGATTGCTCTAAGTCGGCAGACAGAAAAGGTGGAATTTGGGATGATAGATCATTTGATGTTGATAAGCTATTTCAAATAGATACTTTTATGCCAAAAGAGGCTATGCTAGATACCTGGGAAAGTGCAATGAACCATGCTATGGTAATTACTGGTGTTAACATAGATGAAGGAAAAGCAACAAAATGGAAGATTGAAAATAGCTGGGGAGAAGATGTTGCAAATAAAGGATATTATGTTGCAACAGATTCTTGGTTTGATAAGTTTGTATATCAAGCGGTTATTAATAAAAAATATTTAAATGAATATGAACTAAGTAATTTGAATAAAGAGCCAAAGAAATTGGAGCTATGGGACCCAATGGGAACTCTAGCATAAGTAAAATAATAGAAACAGTTGTTGAAAGGCAACTGTTTTTTTGATAGTATAAAACAAGAAAATATGTAAATTTTAATATTAATTTAAGGTTTATAATTTAATATAATGAAAAAAGGAGAGGAGATATTCATATGAGAAAATTTGTAAAGTCGATAATTTCAATAGGAGTTATAATGGCGTTGTTATTGCCTATTGGGAGTTCAGTTGTAAATGCTGCACCATCAGCCCCACCAGATGGAGGTAATTCAAGTGGCGCCCCAGGTGGAAATGGTGGCGCACCTGGAAAAAATGGTGGCGCTCCAGGTGGCGGAAGTAGTGCAAATGTAACACACACAGGAGCAACAACAATATCATCGGATACAACTAACAGTGGTAGCACATATTCGAGTACAACGGGATCTGAAAATGCTTTATTGGTAACAGGTGGAACGTCAACCTTGTCGAATGTAAGTGTTAATAAATCTGGTGATTCAGATGGCGATGAGGCAGATTTTTATGGCGTAAATGCTGCTGTTATGACAAAAGATGGAACTTTAAATATTAATGGAGGAACTATTACAACAAATGGTTCACACGCAAATGGCGTATTTGCATACTCATCTGGAAAAATTAATATTTCAGATGCAACAATAAAAACATCAAGTAATAATTCTGGAGCAATAATGGTTACTGGAGGGGGAACACTTACTGCAAATAACGTAACAGCAACAACAGATGGAAATTCTTCAGCGCCAATAAGAAGCGATAGAGGTGGAGGAACTCTTACTGTAAATGGAGGAACATATACAGCAAATGG
This sequence comes from Clostridia bacterium, assembly GCA_017404545.1. GTDB lineage: Bacteria > Bacillota > Clostridia > TANB77 > CAG-508 > CAG-492. The sequence continues at coordinate 224,962 of JAFRCC010000018.1, read as the reverse complement.
TGTTGGCTCACCTGCTATATATTCAACAGCAGATATAACAGTTAATAACGCAACATTAACTTCAACTTCATCAGAGGGGGCTGTTGTAGAGGGAAAGAATTCAATTACATTAAATAATACAACCCTAACAGACACAAACACATCTTTAAATGGAAATTCAGAAACATATAAGAACATATTTTTATACCAGTCAATGTCTGGAGATGCAGATGTAGGAAACTCTTCATTTACAGCTAAAGACTCAACCATAACAACAAATAAGGGTGATACAATTTTTGTAACTAACACAACAGCCACAATTTCTCTTGAGAATAATACGATTGTAAATAACGATTCAACAGGAGGTTTTTTAAGAATTCAATCTGGAAAATGGGGAACTTCTGGTTCAAATGGAGGAGATGTTACACTAAATGCAACAAACCAGCAAGTAAATGGAAATGTTTATGTTGATAACGTTTCTGCTCTAGCAATGAGCATTTCAAGCGGAAGTTCATATGAAGGAACGATAAATGCAGATAACACAGCCAAGACATTAGCCATTACATTAGATAGTAGTTCAACACTAACATTAACAGGAGATTCGTATATAACATCATTAAATAATGCAGCTTCAGATAATAGCAATATCAATCTAAATGGTTATACATTGTATGTAAATGGAACAGCAATAACATCTACAAATTATACGGGAGCATCTACGAGTACATCAGAAAGAACGGAAGGTAATGGAACTGACATGGGAGATGAGCAATCAGTTGAAGAAGATACCAATGATTTTCCAGTTGCAATAGTTGTTGGTTCGGCAGTTGGTGTAATTATTGTAATTGTTGCAATCAGTATTGTTATAAAAAAGAGAACGAAATAAGCATAATTTGAGACCATAATAGTATGAATTAAAAGAGCAAATGATTGTTGATTATCATTTGCTCTTTTGATATTATAAGAGCCAAATGGTAGATAGTATAATAGGAGTGCTGTGTATGATAATAGAAAGTAAAAGACTAATTTTGAGAAGTTGGAAAGATGAAGATATTAATGATTTAGTGGAAGGACTAAATAACATAAATGTTTCAAAATTGATGGCTGGTGTTCCGTTTCTATATACACTAAATGATGCTAGATGAATGCATAACAGGATTATTAAAAGAATAATTTATTGAAATTTATAAATAATGGAGGTATAAAATGAATATTGAATTAATTGCTCAGAATGCTATTAGAATTGTGATGGAAAGTGGAAAGGTTATTTATTTTGATCCATTTAAACTTAATGGAAAATATTTAAAAGATGCTGATATTATATTTATAACGCATTCACATTTTGATCATTTTTCACCAGAAGACATAGAAAAAATCAAGAATAATCACACAAGAATAGTAGTAACAAATGATTTAGTAGAAAAATCAATTCAATGTGGTTTTGAGGAAACTAATATTTTAAAGGTATCACCTAATAATGAATATGACTATGATGGAATAAAATTCAAAACAATTCCAGCATATAATATAAACAAAGAATTCCACAAAAGAGAATACGATTGGGTTAGCTATATACTAGAGATTGAAGATAGCATGGTTTATGTAGCGGGAGATACAGATATAACAGAGGAAGCACTAAATGTACAATGTGACATAGCATTCGTACCGGTAGGTGGAACATATACTATGACCGCAGAAGAAGCGGCTAAATTAATTGTGCATATATCACCAAAAAAATATGCAGTACCAACACACTATAAAACGGTAGTTGGATCTGTAAATGATGCGATAAAGTTTAAAAGTTTGTTAGAAGGAAAAGTTGAAGTAGATATTTTGATGAAATAATTAAGGTTTAACAAGTAATATATATTTTTAGAAAATATGGAGGTGTTTTTTATGATTAAACCAAAAAAACTAAATAAAGGAGATAAAGTTGCAATTGTGAGTTTATCAAGAGGGGTTACTAGAAATGCCTTTTTGTAAACATGAATTAGCTATTGCAATTGAAAGATTAAAGGAATTTGGATTAGAGCCAATATTAATGCCAAATGCTTTAAAAGATATGGTTTGATCATGCAAGAAAATATATGTTTTTTCTATGGAGAAGACGAAAAAGTAATATTGCGTACAAGTTCATATATGTTATAAAATTAAAACTCTATAAAATAGGCTATTGCAACTCAAAGTTGCAAAGAAATTTTAAGTTGCAAATGTAAGTTGGTAGAAAAATATGCATCGCAACTTTAAAATGGATTATAGGAGGTGCATAAAAATGAGTTTATCAGAAAACTTACAAAATTTAAGAAAAATAAAAAATATGTCACAGGAGGAATTAGCCGAAAAGTTAAATGTATCAAGACAAGCTGTTTCAAAATGGGAAAGTGGAAATGGTTATCCTGAAACTGAAAAGATTATTTCTATATGCGAAATATTTGATTGTAGTATGGATGAATTAGTTAAAGGAAAAATTTCAGATGATATAAAATCTGAAAAGAATAATTATGATCAAGTAATAACAAAAACAACAAAAGGAATTTCAATAGCAATAGCAATAATATTATTAAGCACAGCAATAATGCAGACTATTTTAGGACTTGCTCCAGATAAAAATGCAGAAGAACAATATAGTTTATTTGGAGTTATTGCAGTTTTAATTGGGGTATGTATTGCAGTACCTATGTTTATAATTAATAACACAAAATTGAATGATTTCAAAAAGAAAAATCCATTAATCGCTAATTTGTATTCAGAAAGTGAATTAGATGAAGGAAAATCAAAGTATACAAAATATACTGCAATAGGTATTTCTATAATCCTTATGGGTGTTGTCGTTATGATGTTATTATTAGGATTAAAAATTTTCAGAGAAGATAGTTGCTTGCCTGTTGCGATACTAATGTATTTTATTACTATTGGAGCTTCAACAATTGTATATTCAGATAAAATGAAAGATAAATTTGATATAGAAAAATATAACAAAGAAAATACTGATGAATATAAAAAAAGTGAGACCCAAATTGGTAAAGTTTGTGGAGTTATTATGCTTATTACAACTATTATATTTCTAATATGGGGATTTACTTTGAATATGTGGAATATAAACTGGATTGTATTTCCAATTGGTGGAATATTATGTGGCATAGTTGGGATTATTTTAAAAAAAGATACAATGCAATAAGTATAAATATATTTAAGAAGTTTTATAACTAAGTTATTTATATCTATGGTTTAGATTATAGGAATGTATTATGAACGAAAGTACTATAAGAACTATTAGTTCAGAAACGATAAAATATTTGAATACAATTTATTGAATTATTTTTTTGAGTATGATATAAAATTTTTGTAAATAAACTTTTAAAAATAAAAGAAAGGGGAACTGTAATGGGATTATTTTCAAAGGTACCATGTGCTATTTGTGGCAACAATGTTGGTTTTCTTAGTAGAAAAAGACTAGTTAATAAAGAAGGTTACATTTGCAAAGAGTGCGAAAAGAAATGCAGTGAATTTATTAATGTGGGTCACTTTACTAAAGTTGAGATTGAAGAGCATATTAAGTATATGGAGAAACAAAATAAGTTGTATTATGAGGCATTTGAGCCTATTGATAAGAGACACATAAGTAGATTCGTATCTATTAGTACTGGTCTTGAATTCGCTGATGAAATTGCTATGTTTAAAGTTGTATCACCAAAAGCAAATAAGAAAGTATACCAGGAGCTATTTAGATATGATCAAATAAACCATTATGAGCCATACTATAAAGAAAATAATGGTTCAAATAGTGATAAAAAGTATTCAGAAGTTGGACTAACAATCTATTTAAATTGCTCGAGACGTGGATTTGGAGAGGCTGAAGGTTCAGTTACTGGAGTTGGAGCTAGAAATTTTCATCCATATGTTAAAGAGCTTCAAATTCCAACAGCTAGGAATGTAAATGAGTTTTCTCACGTTGGATTAAAAGATTACTTAGACAAACTATTTGGTAAATATGAAGATAATAGCGTTATTGGTTCAATTAAATCAAGCTTTGTTGGAACCAATAAAGAAAGAGCAGAAATGAAAGCTGCAGCTGAAGGATTAAAAGCTTTAGGAAACTTAGCTAAATCAAAGATTACAAAGAGCGAAGAAGATGCGGAAAAATCAAGAGAGAGCGCAGAAACATTTAAAAACGATGCTTTGGATTTAGCAACGGGAAATAGAGCAACATATACTAAAATTGCAAATGAAGTTGAGGACAGAATTTGGAATAAATAATTGTAAAAAGATTGTTATAATGAGGGTTCATTATGAAAAAGTTATTAAATTCATTAAAAATTGAAGCAAATAATTAATCAAAAACAGTTGTTGAAAAGCAACTGTTTTTTTGATAGTATGACATCAATATAATAAAAGTGAAAATATAGCAAAATTTTATAACTTTATTATTTTTACTTAGCATAGGAGGAGTATTAATGGATAGTTCAAAAGAAAACAATATAAAAGTAGTAACGCTATGTGGTAGTATGCGATACTTAAATCAGATGATGGAAATTGCTGGAAAGCTTGAATTAGAAAAGGGATATTCTGTTATTCAATGTGTTTATAATGTAAATGGCAGAAAATACGATGAAAAAGATATGGAGATGCTTGGAAAGTTACATAAGAAAAAAATAGATATTAGTGATGCAATCTATGTTGTAAATATTGATGGATATATCGGAAATAGTACTAAAAGTGAAATTGAGTATGCTCTTAAGCATGGAAAAGAAGTTATATATCATGAGTCTATATAATATTTGGTAATGAGATAAAAATGGGAAAGTTAGATGATATAATAAGTAATTATGGACAAGCATCTAGAAATTAAAAATATAACACAACTGAAATTTTAAGAAAGGCACCCAGAATTTAGGGGCCTTTCTATTTAGGTATTAAGGGAAAATCAAAAATCGATACACAAAATTCTACAGTTATCCTTAAAAAGGCTACGGCTATCCGAATTGGCTTAAAATTCCTTTATCTGTCTTTATTTTATTTGTTATTCCGTATGTTGTTAGAATTTGATGGGTTATCTGGTAATACCCATTTAGCGTTTCTTGTTCATCAAAGTACATACCAACAATATTGCCTGTGGCATCATCTATTGCAGCGTGAAGTGCTGCGTTAACTGATACTTTTATATTTTCACGTTCTGCTAAATACTCTGAAAAAAGTGTATAAGTGCAATCAAAATATTTTTTATTAAAGATACATACAATATATTTTTTTGTATTAAGACATTTTCTCAAATGATTTATTAAGACATTATCATAAATGAATCATATACGTAGATAGGAATGATAAAAAATACTTGAAAAAATGCTTAATTTAAATTATAATAAATGTTAATTTAAACTGAAGAAGGAGAGCATATGAAAATAGTATTAAATAACATGGTAGGAAAGCGATGGCACCAAAATTTTTTTAACTTATAAGAATTAAAAAAATGGAGGATTTGAATATGGAAAATAAAAAAGTTATATTAAGTGGAATTCAAGCTACAGGAAACCTAACTCTTGGAAATTATATAGGAGCATTAAAAAATTTTGTGAAAATGCAGGATGAATATGATTGCTATTATATGATTGCAAATCTACACGCATTAACAGTTAGAAGAGATCCCGCAGAGCTCAAAGAAAATACGTTAAAAGTTTTAGCAACATATATTGCTGCTGGAATAGATCCAGAAAAAAGTACAATTTTTGTACAATCGCAGGTGCATGAGCACGCAGAACTAGGTTGGGTACTAGATTGTTATACATACATGGGCGAACTTTCAAGAATGACACAATTTAAAGACAAATCTGAAAAACATGCAGATAATATAAATGCGGGGCTGTTTACATATCCATCTTTGATGGCAGGAGATATTTTGTTGTATCAGGCAGATGTTGTTCCTGTTGGTGAAGATCAGAAACAGCATTTAGAAATAACAAGAGACATTGCTGAGAGATTTAACAAATTATATGGAGATACATTTAAAGTACCAGAGCCTTATATTCCAAAAGCAGGAGCAAGAATAATGGGATTACAAGATCCAGCAAGCAAAATGAGTAAAAGTAGTACAATTCCAAATGATACAATACTATTAGTTGACACTCCTGAGGAGATTATGAAGAAGGTAAAAAAAGCTGTAACAGATTCAGAAGGAATTGTTAAGTACGATGTAGAGAACAAACCAGGTGTAAGTAATTTAATGACAATATACAGCGTAATAAAAAATATTTCTCTTGATGAAGTAGAGAAGCAATTTGAAGGAAAAGGATATGGCGAATTTAAAACAACTGTTGGAGAAGCAATTGTGAAAGAGCTAGAACCATTTCATAAAAAATACAATGAATTAATGAACGATAAAATTTATCTAGAAAAAATATATACAGAAGGTTCAAGAAAAGCTTCAGAAAAAGCAAGAAAAACATTGAATTTAGTATACAATAAAGTAGGGCTAGTTTAATTTTAATGATAGTTCTGAAAATTACAGTTCAATCAAGTGCCAGATAAAATAGTTATATTTGGCACTTAGTTTTTTGAGGTAGGATATTAGATAAGTTATACTTGTCAAGTTTTATATAAATAAGGAGGAAACAATGTTTACCGATTATGCGAAAATAATAATAAAATCAGGTGATGGAGGAAATGGCGCTGTTTCCTTCAGAAGAGAAAAATATGTAGCTGCTGGTGGACCAGATGGCGGTGATGGCGGAAGAGGCGGAAGTGTATATTTTGAGGTCGATCAAGATTCAAATACGCTTATTGATTTTAGATTTAAAAAGAAGTTTAAAGCTGAAAATGGTAAAAATGGTGAAGGTGCAAGAAAATATGGAAAAAGTGGAGAAGACTTATATGTAAAGGTACCACAGGGAACAATAATAAAAGATGCAGAAACAGGCACTATTATTGCAGACTTATCTGAGAAAGGACAAGTTGAACTTATATTACCAGGAGGTAGAGGTGGAAAAGGAAATTGCCATTTTGCTACATCTACAAGACAAGCCCCACGCTTTTCTCAAGATGGAGAAAAAGGAATGGAAAAAGAGGTAATATTAGAGCTTAAATTATTAGCTGATGTTGGACTAATTGGATTTCCAAATGTTGGTAAGTCTACATTCCTTTCAAGGGCAACATCTGCTACTCCAAAAATTGCAGATTATCATTTTACAACATTAGAGCCCAATTTAGGTGTAGTAAAAAGCGAATATGGAGACAGTTTTGTTATAGCAGATATTCCTGGTATTATTGAAGGCGCAAGCAATGGAACTGGTCTTGGACTTCAATTTTTAAGACACATCGAAAGAACGAGGTTATTATTACACGTAATAGATGTTTCTGGTTTGGAGGGTAGAATTCCAGTAGAAGATTTCAAAGTAATTAATGATGAACTTAAAAGCTATAGTGAAAAATTAAGCTCTAGAAAACAAATTATTGTTGCAAATAAAATTGATAGTATGCAGGATAAAAATTTGTACAATGATTTGGAAAAGCTAGCTAAAGATAAAAAAATAGAAATATTTAAAATATCAGCAGCAACTGGAGATGGCCTTTCAGAGTTACTAAAACGAGTAGCTGAGGTTTTAAAAGAGCTACCTAAGGAAGATTTATTTGAAGTAGAAAATAAGAAAGTATATACGCTTGAAGAAGAAAAAGAGGGCTTCACAATAATCAGAAAAGATGGAATTATTTATGTAGATGGTCCAGCTGTAGATAAGATAATGAGAAGAGTAAATCTTGATGATAATGAATCAATGTATTACTTCCAAAAGTGTTTAGATTCACTTGGTGTAAACGAAAAACTAAAAAGAGAAGGCGTTCAAGACGGAGATACGGTAAACATATGCGGATGGGAGTTAGAATGGTATGATTAACAATTAATTTTTTCCATTGCACAATGTGCTAATTAAGCTTAATTATGGAAATAATTGACAAAACTTTTGTTTGACTTTTCATGGAATATATGTTATTATTTTTATAGTTATTTTTAAGGGGTGATTGTATGCCAAGAAAGAAAAGTCTAGAGCTAGGAAAAAGAGAGAAAGATATATTGAGTTTTATCGAAAAAAATATTAAGGAATATGGATATCCACCATCAGTTAGAGAAATAGGTAAATCTGTTGGGTTAAGCTCTACAGCAACCGTACACGGATATTTAACTAAGCTTGAAGAAAAGGGGTATATAAAAAAGGAAAATCAGAAGGGTAGAGCTTTAAGATTGGTAAAAGGAACCAAAAGTGAAGATAAAAAGCAAAATAAAAATGAAGAAACAAAAAATTTCTATACAGATAAAGAAATGGTTGACGTTCCAGTTGTTGGAAAAATTACTGCTGGTGCACCAATATTAGCAGTAGAAAATATTACAGATACATTTCCTATTCCATTATCTTTTGTAGGGAATAGTGAAAGTTTTATGCTAACTGTTAGTGGCGAAAGCATGATAGAAGCTGGAATACTTGATGGTGATTATATATTAGTAAGAAAACAAAATGTAGCTCGAAATGGCCAAATTGTTGTTGCACTTATAGAAGACGAAGCAACAGTAAAAACGTTCTACAAAGAAGATAATCACATAAGATTACAACCAGAAAATAGTACTATGGATCCAATTATTGTTCCAGATTGTAAAATATTAGGTGTAGTTTCTGGTGTATTCAGAAAATTATAGTAATAAAGGGGATTATGAATATGGCTAGGATGAAAACTTTTGCTATATATCTATTAATGTTTATAGGTTTATATGTAGGAAGTCAATTAATAATAAACGCATATATAAAAACATCGTATCATAAAATCGAAAAGTACGAAATAAATAATGATCAGCTTACAGTTACAATTTCAAATACATCAACAAGAGCATCCAAAGAAGATGGTTATATAGAGGGAACAATATCAAATAAGACAAATGAAAAATCATCGGAAAAATATATGAAGGTTGAGTTGTATTCAGAGAAGGATGTAAATCTAGGAGAAGAATATGTAAAAATTGGTGAAATGAATCCTAATGAAGTGAAGGAGTTTAAAATTCGATTTACATGCGATAATGTAAAACATTTTAAAATAGTATTTTTAACTCCTGAAGAGAAAGCAGAAATAGATGCTAATAAAGATAATTCCATAATACCAAACTTTGAATCAAATAAAAATGTAGAAAGAATTGTAAATATGGTGGAACCTAGGAGATAAAAGTAAAAACATATATGCTGTAGCATATGTGTTTTTTTGATGAATTCGCATATTGTATAAATGTATATTGAATGTTACAATAGAAGAGCGGATTATCAAACGTTACAGTTTAACACTTTTTATTATTATCATAACTATTAAATAGTAATTATCAAACAGAAAATTTGCAGTAAAAATGTTGCCTTTTTATACGAAATGTAATATAATCGTAACGAAATTGCAACAAAAACGTAATATTAACCTGAAAGGAAAGATGTAATATGTTCAATTGGGGTCAAGATATAGGAATAGATTTAGGAACAGCAACTGTAATTGCATATGTAAAAGGCAAAGGCATTGTTTTAAGAGAGCCTTCTGTTGTTGCTGTAGATAGTAATACAAATGAAGTTTTGGCAGTTGGAAGAGAAGCTAGAAGAATGCTTGGAAGAACGCCAGGAAACATAGTTGCAACAAGACCTTTGAGGGAAGGTGTAATATCAAATTACACTGTAACAGAAAAAATGCTTAAGTATTTTATTAACAGAGTTTGCGGAAGATTCTTGTTTTCACCTAGAATTATGATTTGTATACCTTCTCAAGTAACAGAGGTTGAAAAGAAAGCCGTAATAGATGCCGCAACGCAAGCAGGAGCAAGAAAAGTTTATCTTATTGAAGAGCCAATTGCTGCAGCAATTGGTGCAGGAATAGATATTGCTAAGCCATGTGGAAACATGGTTGTAGATATAGGAGGAGGAACGACCGATATAGCGGTAATTTCGCTGGGAGGTTCAGTTGTAAGTACTTCACTTAAAATTGCTGGAGATAAGTTCGATGAGTATATAGTTAAGTACATAAAGAAAAAACATAATATTATGATAGGAGAAAGAACTGCCGAAGATTTAAAAATAAATATAGGCTGTGTATACCCTAAAATGCAAGATACAGAGATGGATATACGTGGAAGAGATTTAGTAGATGGTTTGCCAAAAACAGTAACAGTATATTCGAGTGAAATGCTAGAAGCAATGATAGAGCCAGCTCTTATGATAGTTGATGCAGTACACTCAGTATTAGAAAGAACGCCGCCAGAGCTTGCAGCTGATATAAGTGATAAAGGTATATATATGACTGGTGGAGGTTGTTTGATAGATGGTTTAGATAAATTATTGCAAGAAAAAACAGGAATAAATGTTATGATTGCACAAGATGCTGTATCATGTGTAGCACTTGGAACAGGAAAAGCATTAGATACATTAGATTCCTTAGACGGAAAAGCTCGCAAAAACTAAAAAAGTGTGATATAATGTACAGAAGTGGATAAAATAAATACATCTTAGATTTTTAAAGACTTATGGAAATAAGTCTTTAAAAAAATCAGAAAGCAATTACATAAAAAGTATAAAATAAAAGGAGAGAAATATGGTTATACAAATAATTATAATGCTAGTAGGATTTGTACTATTAGTTAAAGGTGCGGATTTGCTAGTTGATGGAGCAAGTAATATAGCAAAAAAATTTCATATACCAGAAATTGTAATTGGCTTGACAATAGTTTCAATTGGTACATCTATGCCGGAACTTATGGTAAGTTTAACATCAGCCCTTGAAGGACATTCAGATATGTCAGTAGGAAATGTTGTTGGAAGTAACATCGCCAATTTACTGTTAATTTTAGGTTTGTGTGCAACAATAAAGAATTTAAATTTTAAAAGAGAAACAAAAATTTTTGAGAGTCCATTTGCACTAATAGTTACAATATTATTATTTATATTTGCAAATAATAATATTATGAACCAAACAGGAATTATTGCAAGAGCTGAAGGTTTTGTGTTGGTAAGTTTGTGTGTAGTTTTTATAATATACAATATTATAATGGCAAAAAAAGGTGAAGATTTTGATGGGATAAGTAAAGATCTAGTAATAGTAAACATAGAAATGAGTTCACCAAGATATGTTATAAAGTCTGTTATTTTTATAATATTGGGTATTGTGTGTTTGAAATTTGGTGGTGATTTCGTTGTTGATAGTTGCTCAGAAATTGCGAGGTTGCTTGGAATGAGTGAAAAATTGATAAGCTTAACAATAATTGCTGTTGCAACTAGTTTGCCAGAGCTTGCAACATCTGTTATTGCAACAAAGAAGGGCGAAGTTGATTTGGCAATAGGAAATATAATTGGTTCATGCATATTCAATATTTTATTAATAATAGGGGTTTCAGCAGTAATTGCTCCGATAACATATTCATTAAGTTACAATAAGGATATTATAATTCTAATTGTTGCTACGTTGTTTTTAGCGTTATTCCCATTTATTGGAAAAAAAGATGAAATGACAAGAGCAAACGGAATTATCTATCTTATTGGGTATATTGCTTATAGCATAAGTTTAGTAATAACGAATTTATAAAAAGTGAAAGGTTTAACGAAGTAAATTGAAGTTTATGATATACTTTATTAAACCTTTCTTTTTTGCAAATGTAAACTACGTTACTATTTAATAGTTATGATAATAATAACAACCATTTCTTTGACCTTATTAAATAAAAAGTGTTAAACTGTAACTAAACTATTTTTGAAATTTAATTTAATTCTTGATAGAGCACTAATATTTTGGTAGAATGGATATAGTGGTAATTTTAATGGAGGTATGATTAATGTCGAATAAAAAAAATAAAATCATATATGTAACAATTATATCGATATCTGTTATTTCAATAATACTTGGAGTTGTAAAATTGGCACTAATGGTAAGTAAAAATAAATCTGATAATGAAAAACTTTCAAATAGCATAAATACAATTTCAGTAAAAGATCAACAAAACAATAATGAAATGTTAAATAGTGTTAAAGAAGAAAATGAAATTGAAGAAAAAGAGCAAGAAATGCAACCTACATTTGTGGAAGAAAACAAAACTGAAGAGGAAAAAACAAAGAAAAATGAAGAAACAGTGAGTACTATTAGAAAAACGGCAAATAATAAAGTAATTGTAATTGATCCAGGTCATCAAACTAAGGGAAATTCTGAAAAGGAACCAATTGGTCCAGGAGCAACAGAAACAAAGGCAAAAGTTACGGGGGGAGCAACTGGCATATCAACAGGAAAAACAGAGTACCAACTAAATCTTGAAGTGGCTCTAAAATTAAGAGATGCATTAGAGAATGAAGGATACACTGTCATTATGACGAGAACAACAAATGATGTAAACCTAAGTAATAGTGAGAGAGCACAAATTGCAAACGAAGCAAAAGCAGCAGCTTTTATAAGGATTCATGCGAATTCGGTTGATAGTAGCTCTGTAAAAGGGGTACTAACTATGTGTCAAACATCAAATAACGAATACAATGGATATTTAGCCTCAGAGAGCTACAAATTATCTAGAGCTGTGTTAGATAATTTTGTAAAGGAAACTGGTGCGGTGAATAAAGGTGTAACAAGAACCGATACTATGAGTGGAATAAATTGGTGTACTGTCCCAACAACAATTGTAGAAATGGGATTTATGAGTAATGCTGAAGAAGATGAACTTATGGCTACTGAGGAATATCAAAATAAAATGGTAGTTGGAATGGTTAAAGGAATAAATGAATTTCTAAGTGAATAAAAAATTTCGTATGAGGGAGTAGATATGGGACCAGACGAAAAAAGATTAATTCAAATTATTGAAAGAATGCCAAATAATTTAACAGACATGCAGAAGGCTAGATATATATATATCGAAGCATGTAGATTTTTTATTTATAATCCAGAATACATTATAGGAAATGACCAAAAAAGGGCGAATCTTTTTTTTGAAGACATAGATATAAATAATATTATTAATAATAAAGCAATTTGTTCAACAATTTCTAGAGCGGTAATATATTTGCTACAACAATGTCAAATAGAATGTAATGGAGTATATTTTAATGGAAAACGTGAAGGACATATGGAAGTGGCTTTCAAAATTGATGGCAAAGTATATGAAATGAACCCAGTAGCAGATTTAATGAATATAAAAGTTGGATACGAAACAATACGGATTTGCAATGCCAATGAAGGGAAACTCAAGAACTAAATTTGAAGGATATTCATATTTAGATATATGGGAAATAGAAAGATTAGACAATGCAATAGGATATACTTTTGGATTGTCTGATGAATACGTAAAAATGGTAGAAGAGCGAGGAGAAAGTGTTGAGGATGTAGACTTTCAAATATACATGGATGAAGCCGTAGAAGAGATTGAAACGGAGCTGTACAACCATGAGAAGTTTAGTGATTATATAAAATCTATTCATCCGCAAGTAAATATTGATACATTGTCTACACAAGATTTTAACAAATATAGAATTGAATTCATAATGAACTATGTTAATGCATTTGCAGGTGATTTGTCATACATAGATAAAAGAGATTTTTTTGAGAGCTTAATTACAAGACTGATAGACTATGGAGAAGGTAATCTAAAATTATTTAGTGGTAAAGATAAAAATGATGAGATGGTCACAATATTAAAGTATGAAGGAGATATTGCCGAGGAAGATTTATTGTACATAATCCAAGGTGGCCATGAAATAAAGGCTATTGATGCTATGCAGGTACAAAAATTTATAGAGGATGGATTTAAAACAATATCAAACGGAAAAGAGCAATTTATTATAAGGCAGAATGAGCCATTTCAAAAGACAACTCACAATATTGGGAGAAAGATAAATTTGTATATATATGAGTCTACTGATTTAGAAGAGAGAGCTAAAAGAAAACAGATGGTTAAATCAGCTTTATTATTACAAGAATGTAATCAAGGAATTTCTGAATATATGGAAGCAATATATAAATCTGAAATTCAAAATTCAACAAGCAATGAAATTATTGAAAGAATATATGAAAATTTTGTCGAAAATATAAGAAGGTATGAGTACGATAGATATATTCCACAGGAAGATTTAGAAATTGAAAAACAAGGAATAGACCACCTATTAAGTAATATGCATATTATAAGAGAAATATTAGAGCATGAAGCAGCACCAGTTTTGCAAATGATTAAAGAGTATATGCAAGAGCTTAAAACAGAGGCAAAATCAAATAATATTATGCTCTACCATGTTTCTACAATAGCTCCATATCAACTTCAAGATATGGAACTAAAACCTATGTACAACAAAAGCCAATATTTTCAAAATTTTGGTAAGATGCTTTGCGCATCAACAGATAGCGTTATATCAAACGCGTACTTAATGGCTAGGGTAAATGGTAAAGGTATGTGTAGGTTGCCTATTGGCAAAAAAAGCTATTTACTTGGAGGAGATAATGTTTATATAAGTAAACAGAAAAATGGGCAAGTAAGAGCAATTTCGAAGATACCTGGATATATATACTATGTTCCAATAGAAGATTTTGTTCCATCGATACGTTTATGTTATGATAAAAGTAGAGATGAGTACTATATGGAGTTCGACGGAGAATGGACATCAGATAAGGCATTATCTGTACCAGAGCACGTAGCAGATAATATAAAAAACAGAGGGGATACCAAAGAATATCCAGAAGGAAAAGATTTATCGGAAGTATATGCAGTAGAGCAGTATACAGATGTAACAAGTATTTTGGAGCATAATCAAATAATTATAAATAAAAAATTAAGAAAGCAAGATATATATATAATAACGAGGAGAACACCAAATGCGCGAAAGACGATACTAAAATTAATTCGTGAAGGTAAAATTCATTATTTAAATGGTGTAGCTGGGATAAATGCAATTGGAGCTGCAACGAATATATATAACGGTCCTGTAATTACTTATGATGGTGAGAAAATCATGGAAGGTTCATCAATAGTTTCTCCAAACGAAGTAAGAGCACAAAAAATAAAATTAAGTGATTTTGTGCAAAATGCAATAAGAAATGGTATTACATATGGTAATTATACAGAAATTATGAAATACGGAATATCTAATATTGAAAATTTTAGTGAAGAGCAGAAAAAATCCAGAGGAGAAGTAAGTTAATAAGTATATTCAAAGAGATTGTATCAAAATAAAAATTAAAATATTAAGGAGACCAAGATTAATTATGAATTATAAAAGAATTTGTGTGGTACTGGGGGCTATTTTTGTTTTATTATGTTTAATTCTATGTATAAATACAACCAAAGAAAACATTATACATAAAAAGCAAATAGAGAGCATATTAAACTTTTCTGAAGAACAGAAAAAAAGTGTAAATTATAAGCAGCTTATTGCTGATATAAAATATATTGAAGACGGAAAAGGAATAAAATATGCAAAACAGCAAGCCTTGAATGAGGACAAGCGGAGCATCTAATGTTAAGCTTATTGTGTATAGTAAGGAGTATAAAGGTGATGGCTATTTTGTTATAGTGCCACCAGTAACAGATGCAACAATATATGAGTTTTGGGTAGGTGATAACTGTGTATATTCCGCTGTAATAAACAATTGGTTTGGCTCTGACGATACGAATGAACTATTAAAGAAAAATTCTCAGAGAGCTATTGTTTACGTAATTTTATGTATTATTATGGTAATGGAAGTTATATTTTTTATCTTATACAAAAAGCAACAAAGAAAAAAAGTTGTTGAAGATAAAAAAACGGTTTGATATAATCGATATAAACAAAAGAAGGAGGAATGTACAAATGAATCATTTAAAAGGGTACAAACCTGTGGAGTTAAATAGTGGAGATTTAAAGCAGATAGAGAAATTTTCTGAGCTAGAATTCAAAGACAGTAAGGTTGTTGACGAAGTTTCTGAATTGTTGAGTAATAAGAATTTTAATGGAATAATTTTCGCATTGAGAAAAGATAAAAAGTACAAATCTGTATATATTTTTAAAGATGAAAGAAATGAGAGCAACGAAATTATTTTAAAATTTTATAAATCCGTAACATTGGATGAGGTGGAGACGGGAACCATAAAAACATTTGAAGATGTTATTATAGAAGAGCTAAAAGAAATAATAAGTACAGAGGAAACATGGAAAAGAGTTATATGGAATGATAGAATAGTCGAGCCACGAATAGTTAGAATTGGAAGCATAAATTTGTCTGTAAGTATATTAGGTATTTTACTTGGTGTGATGTTGGGTATTGTACTAGATAATATGGCTTTATGGATAACTATAGGAATTATATTTGGTATATCATGTGGAGCGGTGGTATCTAAAGTTGATGAAAAAAAGGATAAAAAATGAAGTGTTTTTTAGGACACATTCTAAAAGCAATGCACACAATGTGTCAAATATATTACTCCAATCATACAATAACAACAAGTCAATCCGTATATATTGATGATGTAGAGCAAACTACAGGTCTACGCATTCAAAGAAATCGAAGATGTGCAGAATATTTATCAAAACTTGAAGTAACATTAAATGAAAATCACGAAATGCAAGCTCCTCAAATACAAGGAAGAGGTAGCGGTTTTCATATGGCAAAATAAAAACAGAATAGGAGAGATTAAAAATGAAAAAGAAGGTATTAAATTTCACGCTAGTATTTGTAGTAATGATACTTATAATTAGTATCCTGACTGGATGCGGAAGGAAAACAGAAGAAAAAATTGTGTATGCCAATATAGTTATTGAAAGCGTAGATCAGAACGAAAAACAAACAATAACTACAGCTAAACCTAATAGAGAACTTCTTAGTACATATGAAGAATTAATAAATTCAAGTGCAGTCAAAACTGTAATTGAAAAGCAATATAGAACTATTGGAGATGTACAATTTGAAGAAGTAGAGAATACACAAATAATAAGAGTTATTTATGTATGTGACAATCATACAGACGACGAGTGTAAAATGTTATTAAATGATTGGATAACAGAATTTTCGCGAAGAATGAAAGAAATCTACAATGATAAAGATATTAAAATTGTAGATGGACCTCAAATAACAACTAGAATAGTTGAGAAATAATGGAAGAGTAAAATGAAAAAGAAAGTTTTAATAAAATCTATTGCTTACAAGAAATTGAATGTCAAAGTATAAAAATGAAGATACATTTGAAGTGAACCCCATTTATGATAAGGATGTAAAAGAAGTAGATTATTAAAAAATGGAGGAAGAAATATGTTAGAGATACATAAGAAATCTTTAAAAGAATTATATAAGAATTTTAGTAGATATTTTAGTTTAATGATTGGAGAAATAATTGCTTTGGCTAGTATTGGTGCAATTATTATAGCTTTTACGTTTATGCTAAATAGAGCTGGAATATTGGATGATTCTAATACTTCAGTATATGAATTGCTGATGAGAATTATTACTATTGTTATTTTAATTCCAATCGCGTATGGTATAGTTGCATCATACATTAAAATAATGAATGAAAAAATCGGAATGTTTAAGTTTATAAATATCGCAATAGATAATTTGGGTAAATCTTGGAAAATTACATTAAATATTTTGTTGAAACTAATACCATGGTATATTGTGTTACTAATAGGAATTTTTATAGTAATGTTTGCTACAGGATTGGAAAATTTAGGAAAATATTTTAACCTTATTGATATGTCATCAAATACTAATATAATTGCAATAATAATTTTTAAAGTTGCTGGTCTGATAGTCATATTAGTTTCATTAATTAATTTGATGTCAAAAATATTAGATTATATATTTTCTTATTATATTGCATACTATTCAGATAAAAATACATCAGCTAAAGAAATATTAAAAAATAGTATGGAAGTTATGAGTAAAAATAAAATTAAATACATTGTTACGAATGCTTTATATTGGATTTTCAAAATTATGCTCGTATTTGTGGGCGGAGTATTATTTAATTTTAATGATAACATAATTATGCAATTAGTATTGATACTTATATACAGTATTGTTGTAGGATTAATTAATATATATGGTCGTATTTTGTATATACAGTTTTTCAAAAATATAGAGATATAAGGAGAAAGATGGATGGTTATGAAAAAATTTTCAATTATTTTGTTAATAATGGCTTTCATAGGTATTTTAGTAGGAGGAATAATGCTAATTGTCACGAATAGCAAAACAAATTATACAATGATAGTATATGTGAAAGATGGAATTAGTGAAAATGAAGCAGATAATCTAAAAAAATTTATTGCAGATATTCCAGAAGTTCAAGAGGTCACATATATAGATAAAGAACAGAGCTTTGAACAAGCAATATCAAAATTTAGGTCAGAGGGTGATGATATAACTGCTGAATCAATAGAAAAAAGTTATACTAAAAATAATCATCCATTTAAAGCCTCGTATGAAATTGTATATTCCAAGAAAAATTCAAAAGATAAAATAGAGGATGTATTAAAAAATTCTAAATATAAGGATTATATAGAAATAATAAAATGTTTTTAGGGACACGTACCAAAAATATCATGTGTTGTGTATCAAAAGTAAACCTCCAATCATACAATAACAACAAGTATGATTGGAGGTTTTTTTATGGATTATGAAGTTATGATGAACGGAAATGTAAAAATTGGCCAAATGGCACCTGATTTTGAAGCGGTTACAACAATGGGAAATATAAGCTTAAGTGATTACAGAGGTAAGTGGCTTGTATTTTTTTCGCATCCAGGAGATTTTACCCCGGTTTAGTCTATAATAGGGGATGGATTTGAGAAAGTATTATAATCACTGAGATACATAGGATTTGTAACTTGTTAGATTTGTAAAATATTATAAATTAATAATATTGTTTGTAAAAATATGCATAATAAAAGTGATGTTTCAATAGTGATATTAAGCAAATTATATAAAATATTACAAGTTTGAAAATAAATACATTGTAATGAAATATCTTGACAATGTAATAAAAAATGATATAATGAATATAATAATAAAAGAGAGGAGTGAAGTATAATGGCACAAACAAATATTAGTATTAGAATAGATGAAGATTTGAAGAAACAATTTGAAAAATTTTGCTCAGATACAGGAATGACAATGACAACGGCATTTAATATCTTTGTGAAAAAGGCAGTAAAAGAACAAAGAATACCTTTTGA
Source organism: Clostridia bacterium (assembly GCA_017404545.1). Classification (GTDB taxonomy): domain Bacteria; phylum Bacillota; class Clostridia; order TANB77; family CAG-508; genus CAG-492. Next base: position 205,814 of record JAFRCC010000018.1, on the reverse strand, counting down.
AATAACAGCTGATCCTTTCTATAGTGCTGCCAATATGGAGAGATTAGAAAAAGCCGTAAAAGATGCCGAAGAAGGCAAGCTTACAGTTCACGAACTGGTGGAGGATGAAGATGAATAAAGCTTGGCAAGATGATGCTTGGGAGGATTACTTATATTGGCAGACTCAGGATAAGAAAACTATAAAAAGAATTAATCTATTACTAAAAGACATTGATAGAAACGCATATGATGGTTTAGGCAAACCAGAAGCATTATCAGGAAATTTTTCAGGATACTGGAGCAGAAGAATTGATGACAAAAATAGGATAGTGTATAAAATTGAAAATAATCAAATTATAATTGTTCAATGTGGTTCACATTATAGAGATAAATAAGAGCGAGTACGATGGTTACTTGCTTTTTCTATATCTTGAATAAATTTTCCTTTGATGTTATTATAATACCCAGTAAGATGATATATTTTTTATATATTAATAATTATATTGTAAGACGAGCGGAAGGAAAAATGTATAGTAGAAATTATATCTTAAATTAGATTATAATAATTGGAAGAAGTTGATCGATTATATTGCTTGCCAATTTGTAAGAACACCTGCATTTTTAAATAGATTTTTAGATTTATCAAGAAAAAAAATCCCCTTTTTATGAACTCTACTTTTTGGGGTATAGTTCAATCCAGAGTCCCCTTTTGTAATTTTGCAGGAAAGTTAGATTTCAATAGGCCCAATGCCGTTTTTCCAGATCGTATAACCGATGTCATCTCCGGAACTAGAATATTTGAAACTTGTTCCAACATGGATGAGATGAGCCTTTTCAGACAGAACATCGACTTTCACAATCTCTGAGGTTTCAATCAAAGCAACCTCAAAACATACAAGGTTAACCTCAGAATCGTTCTTACGGCGGATTATCTCCCGTATTGTAACCGACTGTCCCGCCATGAAATCAAAAAAGTTTGCATTCATAAAAAATTACCTCCTGAAGCAATATAATAATTGTAATTTTATTATATCAAGTTTAAGAGCCAATGTACATGGAAATTATTACCATTGAAGTATTTACTAATAATTTTTATAATAAAATTATTAGGGGGCTTTTATTATGAGGATTATTAAATGTGAGATAGATAAAATCTTAAAAAAGGAATTACAAAAAAGCTATAAATATTTCATAAAAGAATGTAACAATAATGAAAGAAGCAAAGGATATGGTTTAATAAGAGATAAAAGCCATTATGACAAAGAAATTGCAAGTGTCGCTTCTGTTGGATTTGGACTAGCTGCATTAGTAGTAGGAGTAGAGCATAAATGGATTGGTTATGAAAAAGCATATAATAAAGCAGTCAAAACTCTAGACACATTCATTAACAATGTTGATGGAATAAATGGATTTTTTTATCATTTTGTAGATATGGAAACAGGAAAAAGAGCATGGAATTGTGAACTTTCAATAATAGATACAGCCATTTTTATATGCGGGGCACTAACAGCAGGAGAATATTTTGGCAAGAAAATAAAAGTAAAGGCAGAGCTGCTATATAAAAATATTAACTGGAATTGGTACACTAATAAAAAAACAAATTATTTTTATATGGGGTATAAGCCTGAAAAAGGCTTTTGGGAAAAATGGGATATGTATGCAGAACAACTTATGTTATACATACTAGGAGCGGGTTCTACGACACATAAAATAAATAAAGATATGTACTATGAATTTAAAAGGAAGAAGGCTGATTATAAAGATATAAAAGATATAATTTATACTTATGGAGGAACATTATTTACATATCAATATTCACATGCCTGGATAGATTTTAGAAATTTAATTGACGAAGATGGTATAAATTGGTTTGAAAACTCTATAAAAGCGATAAAAGCAAATAGACAATATTGTATAGATAACAAAGATAGATTTAAAACTTTTTCAGAAAACTCGTGGGGATTAACTTCTTGTATTGGACCAAAAGGATATTGTTGTTTTGGAGCTCTACCATGTGATGCAGATCTTAATATTGAAAATGATGGAACAATAGCAACATATGGAGCAGTTGGTTCAATAGTTTTTTTACCTGAAGAAAGTTTGAATGCAATCAAGAATTATTATAACAATTTACCAAAACTATGGGGAAAATATGGTTTCAAGGATGGTTTTAATTTTGAAAATAAAAAGGCATGGTATTCTAAGGAGTATATTGGTGTAGATAAAGGGATTGAAATGATAATGATTGAAAATTATTTAAATGGGACAATATGGAAGTACTTTATGAAAAATAAATTTGTTAAAATTGGGTTAAGGAATATCGGATTGAATAAAATGAATCAATATGCTCTGGAATAAATGTAATTTTAATTTAAAGTACAGATAATCTCTAGAAAATAGTAATTTTGTGAGGTAATTATGAATCAAGGAATTATAATTGCAGGTTTTGCAACATGTGGTAAAACTTATTTGGGTAATAAATATAGTAATGTTATAGATTTAGAATCCAGTAACTATAAATTTGATAATTCAGAAACTATTAATATATCTACTGAAGAAAGAAAAGGTACAAATAGAAAAATCAATCCTAATTGGCCAAGTAATTATTATAAAGCAATTGTTGATGCTCAGAAAAAATATGATGTTATATTAGTTCAATTAAAACCTGAACATTTTGATTATTTTGATAAAAATAATATAAAATATAGTATTGCATATCCCAATATAGATGATTGGAATAGTGTTGAAGAAAAATGTATTAGAAGAGGGAATAATATAAATTTTATTAAAAGATTGAAAGAGGTATTTATACCTTACTATGAAGATTCAATTAAAAGAAAATATGAAAAAATGTATATAATTAATAAAAATCGTACATTGGAAGACGTTTTGATAGAAGATAATATAAAATTACTTAAATAAGTATGTAAAAAGGTTGGTATTGATATGTTAATTAAAGAGATGTTAAAGAATAAGAAAGCTGTATTATTTGATTTAGATGGAACAATTTTAGATGATTCAAATATATGGAATGAAATTTATATTGAATTTATTAAACAAGAATGTAATGTTGAAATAACTATAGAACAAATTAACAAAGATTGGCATGAACATTTAAAAGTTTTTAATAGTGATGATTTTTATAAGTCTTATGTATTATATCTTATAAATAAATATAGTAAAGTAAAGAAAAAATTAAATGCAGATGAATTAAGAAAAGAATTATATGTTATTGCTGATATATATGTTTGTAATAAAGTGGAATATAAAGAATACGCCCCTGAGGTAATTAAAAAATTAAAAGGAATGGGATATCGATTAGGGCTAGGAAGCATTTCTGATAGAGAAACTTTTAAAAAGTATAATTATAATAATTCTAATATTAGTAATAAAATGAATTTATTTGATTATTTTGAAAAAATTGTTTTATATGAAGATGTAGCTAATAAAAAACCAAATCCTGAAGTTTATATGAAATTAATTAAAGAATTAAATCTAAACCCAGAAGATTGTTTAATTATTGAAGATTCACTATCTGGTATACAAGCTGCTAAAAATGCTAATATAGAAGTTTTAAATATTCCTGATGAATGTTCTTTAAAAAATCAAAATGAAATTGATAATTTAGCTGATTATAAAGTAAATAGTTTAAAAGAATTGTTGGATATTTTGGAAGAAGTATGATTTTAGGGACACTTACCAAAACATCACATACAGTGTGTCAAAATTAAACCTCCAATCATACAATAGATAAAAGTATGATTGGAGGTTTTTTATGGATTATGAAGTTATGATGAACGGAAATGTAAAAATTGGCCAAATGGCACCGGATTTCGAAGCTGTAACTACCATGGGAAATATAAAATTAAGTGACTATAAGGGAAAGTGGCTTGTATTTTTTTCGCACCCACGGAGATTTTACCCCGGTATGTACAACAGAATTTATAGCATTTTCTAAAGCATATAAATATTTTGAAAATCTAAATGCAGAATTATTAGGACTTAGTATAGATAGTAATAGCTCTCACTTAGCATGGATATACGAAATATATTGCAAAACTGGTATTAAAGTACCATTTCCTGTTATAGCAGACAGAAGCGGGGAAATTGCAAGAAAATATGGAATGATTTCTAGTAGTGTTAGTAACACTGAAACTGTGAGAAATGTGTACATAATAGATCCAAATGGAATTATTAAACTAATATTAGTATATCCATTAAATGTAGGTAGATTTATTCCTGAAATATTAAGGGTTATACAAGCATTACAGGTTTCAGAAACAGATAATGCAGTTATTCCAGCTAATTGGGTACCATGCAATCCAATAATAATGAGACCTCCTCAAACGATGGAAGTTTTATTAGAAAGAGCGGAAGCTTTAAGAGAAAATAAAGATGGCTTTAGCTGGTATTTAAGGTTTTTTAATGCCAAAAATTGTGAGAATAGATTTTAACATTTGTAAGTAAAAAAATTTATGATATAATCAAAAAAATTGAAGTAGGAGGCACAGTATGGAATGGAATCCAAGTAAAATATGTGAATTAGCAAAGAATTTAAATAGAATAGGAAATGGTTGCTGTAATGCAGTTATAGAAATGTATAATACTGTAAGAGCTTTAGCTGTAAAACGGATACTGGAAAGGCAAACAATACAATAATGTAGCAAAAAAAATAAATGAATATTGTAACCAATTTGAAAATATGATTTATACTCTAAGTAATAAAATTCCAAGTATGATGATAACTATTGCAGAAGCACAAGCAAAAAACGGATGGGGGATAGTAGAACATTTAACATTCGGTCCAATGAATACATTTAAACTAAAACCTGTTAAGTATACTGAAATAAAAACATCAGGAGATATTGTTTTTAAACAAGAATATGTCGAGGAATTTTTAAAGGGTACAACACCAAATAGTTATGTATATTGGATATATACATCACCAGATGAAAGTATTTCATCTTACTTAAATAAATACATAGAAGTAATGATAGCTGCAAATGCATATTATATTGAAAATGAGTCGATTTCAATTTTAAAGCAAAAAATTAGTGATTATAGATTTTATATAACCAGTATGTATAAGGAATTTAAAGAAACCCTGGAAAAAGAAATAGGTAAACAAAGAGCAGAAATTCTTGAAACTAATCAGATAACTGTGGACATGACAAAAAAAATTTTAGAGCCAAATGAAGGTCCAAAAACAATATGGGTAGAGCCGGTTGTATCGCCATTCCCAGGAATGAACCCAGATATGTCTCAATTTTCATGGTTAGATCCACATGTACTAAAAAAAAATAAAGATGAGAAAAGAAGAGCACTTTTTGAAAAAGAGGCAAAAGATTTACATTCTAGTGTTCGTGAAGATGGTTGGAGATATGACTCAAGCGAAAGAAAGAATATACCATTAGACAAAGATACAAAGAAAATTGATTGTAGCTCGTATGTGTGTAATGTGTTGTATAATTTGGGATATGAAGATTTAAAAGGCCCACAAAAGAAATGTTGGGATGGTACAATGGCTGAGTGGTGCAATGATAATTTAGATTTAGCATGGGAGGGGTGCACATGTAAAGTATCTGATATTGAGAATCTTGAACCAGGTGATATTGTTTTAATGGGAAAACAAAGCCAAGCAGGAGGCACTAGTTGTGAGCACGTTCAAATATTTTCTGGGTATGATAGAAAAGGTAATGCAGTATGGCTAAGCTGTGGTTCTCGCCGTAACGACATAAATCTTAAAGAAGGAGAAGATATAGTTAATAAAACAGATGAAGATAGAGCAATTTTATACGTGTACCATGTAAAATAAAAAATTGTATTGACAAAACAAAGTGTATTATGTTATTCTGATATACAATTACATGTAATTAAAATTTTAGTAAAGAGGGAATGAATATGAAACCAGAGAAGTTATTTATAACTGAATTACATCATCATTGTAGGTGCACTGGTATCTCGTAGTATATAAAATACACGTAGGTACGAGTGCTATAACTCGTGCCTACATTGGTTTACAGGAGCTATGTAGGTTTATTTAATATAACCTTGCATAGCTCTTTTTGCGTACTTTAAAACGTACAATGATGAGGAGGAATAATTATGATAAAAATTGCGATGACAAAAGGAAGAATTGAAAAGAATATGGAAAAAATGTTGCTTGGAATGGGGTATGATATAAGTCCAATAGTGAACAAGGATAGAAAGCTTCTTGTGGATTTAGGAGAAGATTTTCAAATTGTTTTTGTGAAGTCAGTTGACGTAGTAAATTTAGTTAATAGCGGAGCTGTGGATATTGGAATAGTTGGTAGTGATACAATTTTTGAAAATCCATCTGAAAAATATTCACAATTGGTAGATTTGGAATCTGGGAAGTGTTATTTTGCCTTGTGCGGATTTCCTTCATATATGGATTTACCAAAGAGCGCGGTTAAAAGAATTGCAACAAAATATCCAAATATTACTAAAAAGTTTTTTGAGAAGAAACAGGAAGAAATTGAAATTGTAAAATTGCAAGGATCTGTGGAGCTTGGACCAATAATAGGGATATCTGATGCAATAGTAGATATTGTGGAAACGGGTGAAACACTAAGAGCAAATGGTCTTATGGTTATAGAGCCAGTTGGAGCTGTTAGTACCAGGCTTATTGGAAACAATGATAGGATAAGAGAGAAAGAAGAAGAAATAGGTAAATTTATAGAGCAAATTCAAGAGTATAAGCAACAAATAAAAGTAAAATGTGAGGCTCCACAAAATCGATAAAAAAGAGCACCAAAATACCAGTTGTTTATTGACATTATATGTATTTTGATATATATAAATAACGAAAGATATTACGAAAGAAATGAGAAAAAAAACAAATGTCAAAAATAAATGGTTTTGTACGAAATGGAAAAATTAATAATATAACTACGACACATGCAATTTGGTTAAAAAATACATGTGCTAGTGTTGGCATTAAATTCAATAGGGCAGATCAGTAGTCTGCTCTATTTTTCGTACAGAAAATGTAGAGGTGAAAATATATGTATTGTGGTAGATGTGGGAAACCAAATAGAGATGTGGCATTATTTTGTGAGCATTGTGGGGCTAAATTAATTAAGCCAAGGAAGAGCAAGAAAGGTGCTATAAAATATATTGTAATTGGTGTATTAATTTTAATAATTATTTTTATTGTGATTGGTATTATAAACATTACAAATAAAGATACCGTATATTTTTCAGATGACGATGATGATAGAATAGCTACTAAAAATAAATATGATGAAAAAAAGAGCAGTTCGCAGAGCAATAGCCAATCAAATGAAAATAGTAATTCTTCTGGAGTTAGTTCTGGAACATCAAGTACATCATCTAACAATGATACTGGAACAAAAAAAATAAAAACAGATATAGAAATAGATCACTACTATTATATAGACTTGCCAAATGCTCAGGCAGCAGATGATTTAATCGTAAAAGATTCTGAAGATCAAAAAGGAACGACAGCAAATGAGATAAAACAAATAGAAAGTCAAATTATAAGGAATTACAAAGTAAAAGCAGTTAATTTAGGGGAAATGGATGTAGAAACAGCTAGAGGGATTGCAAAAGCTTTTGAGTATATATATACAAATTATCCGGCAGCAAGAAATATGCTGTCAAATATAAGTATTGGTAATATGTCTGTGCAACAAGGAAGCGTACTAGCATATTTTGGACCACATGAATTTGCAGTATCAACGTCTTCAACATCGGGTTATCCAAAATCTGTAAAAACATTAATGTGTTTGAATAGCAAATATTTCTTAAATCCAGATTTACTAAAAGCTGCAGTAGATACATCTTCTAACTCAGGGCATTTTCCTAAGAATACAAATGAGTACGCGACGGTAATTCATGAGTCAGGACATTTTTTAACTCTTGTTGCAACAATGAAAAAATACGGATTGGAAACAACTCATTATATGGATGAAGCTTCAATGGAAAAGTATGTACAAGTGGTTCAAGATTGGAATGCAAATAAAGAGCCTTTAAGTATTGCACAAGAAGCGTACGAAAACTATAAGAAGAAATATAATGACAATATTTCATTTGATGAATTTAGAGCTTCGATATCAGGATATGCTATGGCAAAAAATAGTAATGGAGATTATATATATCATGAAACCATAGCAGAGGCATTTCACGATTATTACATAAATGGAAACAATGCAACTAAAGCTAGTATAGAAATTATGAATGTTCTAAATAGCAGATTGCAATAAGGAGGTGTAGCGATGAAAAATAAGAAAAAAATATATATAGTTATTGCGGTAATTTCAATAGGAATTTTATTGTATGCTTTTTTCAGAGCTAGCAAAGTTAATAAAGGAATAATTCATATTACTGCTGGAGATATAGATTTTTCAGAAGCTGTTGTAACTAAGCAAATAAAACAGGAACTTGATGAAAGCTATGAAATTGAATCTAATGGGGTTGCGATAAACAAAGAAGAGGAAGCAAAGGCAATTGATTTTGCAAATGAAGTTACATTTTTACTTCTTGGTGCACCAGGAGAAGAGCAGGTAGATTATGCTGAATATAAAAAACGAGAAGAGGAATTTAATAAAATTGTAGATGTTGATGCTACTGGTACAAAATACCAAAGAACAGGTATAAGGTACAAAATGGATCGTGGCCCAGAAACAACAAGGAATAACATAAGAAATAGTGTAGTTAAGTATAAAGATTACGGAAAAGCTACTGTTTTAAATGTTTCTGATGATTTAGTTGAAGTAAAAGTATACATGGAAGATGTTACTGCAGTTGCAGTTAATCAAGTAAATCCTCAAGATGTTGAATATGTTACAACAAAAATGGAGTTAAGATACTACATGAAAAATATATATGGAGTATATAGACTTGAACAAATTAAATATAGATTAGGAGACGATATAGAAGGGGAACTTGAAGATGCAGAAAACAACGAAATGCAAAATTTAAAGACAAATCTTGTTGCAACTAATACTGTAGATACAAAATACAATAGTGAATATGATTATTCGAAGCTAAAAAATTTTACAGATGAAGAGCAAAAAAATGTGTACAATCAAAATATAAATAATGTTGTTATTTTAAAAGCATATGATGTCTTAAATGTAACAGCAACAGCAACAGGGGTTCTCATTTCTGATGGATATATAGCAACAAGCTGGAACTTTTTTGAAAAAGCGTTAAACACAGCACAGCTTATGACTATAGAAGATAAAGATGGAAATAGCTATAACTTGGATGGAGTTGTTTCAATAGATACAAAAATAGATATTGTAATATTAAAGCTTAAAGATAAAAAGGTGACAACAACTAGATTGGGAATTACTTCCGATTTACAAAAAGAAGATCCAATATTATCTATTGGTACGAAAACTGGATATAATTTATCTGTTAACATAGGAATTATTGCAGAAAACAATAACAATCAGTTAAAAAACGTTTTAACAACTACTGAATCTGAAGCTGGAAGTCCAGTATACAACGAACAAGGGGAGCTTATTGCAATTAATACAGATCAGTCTATAAATTCAAGTTTGTCGGTTGCAAACTCAATAGATGATCTAAAGTCTGTTAAAGAAAAATTAGATAATGCTGATTTTTCAAGTGTAAAAAGTATAAGTTTTGATGCGTTAAAAGAAAAATATTACTATAACCAAGAAAACGAAGAAATTGTTGTAAATCAGATTAGCTCAAAAGTATGGGATGAATACAAAAAAGTTGGAGATATCGAAAATAATTTAACTTTAAAACTAAACAAAGCAAGTTATTATAATGGAATTGTAAGCTTAAGATACGAAAATGACATTTCAGAGTATGTATCTGGTATTGCAAGAGCGTATAAGTTTATTGATGAATTGAAAAATTCTGGATATGAAACTGTGCATGAGTCAAAAGCTAAATGTGTATACAGAAATGGTATATATAAAGTAACTATTATGGAAGAAATGGGATACTTAATTGTAATAATAACAAAGATTTAATTTTTAGGGGAGATTAATATGAAGAGAGGAATAAAAAAGAGATTATTGATTATTTTTTTGTTTGTTGCAATAATTATGGGAATTGTTATATTCATGACTAGCACTAGAGGAATACAACAGGAAGAATTTTCGTCAGCCAATTATAGCTTAAAATATGACACTACATGGAAAATACGAAGCAGTTCAGAAAATGAAATAATATTGCAACATAACGATACACAAAGTACGATTGATATATCAATTACTGAGTTAGATAGCAATTTATATGGAAAATCGCTAAAACAAATTACCAATAACATAAAAAGTAAGGTTGAACAGGAGTATCCTGATTACAAGTGTATTTCAGAAAGCACAACATATTTAAGTGAGAATATTAGTGAAGCATATCAGTTATTGTTTGAAGATGGGAAGCATCAATCATTAATACAAATTGGAATGCACGGATATAAAATATTTGTATCTAATTATACAGCTGAAAACAAGTATTTTGATATACTCTTGGATAGTGTTCAAACTATAAATTCAAATTTCAAAATAACAGATAAAACTATAGAAATGATGAATACAAGACAAATAGAAACAACAGGTTATACTGTAAAAACTGATGATGTAGATTATGGAAATGTTGAGGAAAAAACATATATTGGAATAAATTATAAGGTTAAGTACACCATTCCTGTACAGTTTAAATCGAATTTAGGAGGTACATCATACTACAAGGATAACAATGACGGAAGTAGTATTGGAAGTAGAATAAGTATTTCTTCTGAAAATAACAACATATTTACTGTTTATGATAAGGAAATAAAAAATATAAAAGATTCTGTATATAAACAGGATTTAAAAGTTCAAAAAATTACAAATGGAAATCTAGAAGGATACGGAATTAAATCTACAAGCAATACTGGTCGTGAATATTATGTTCTTTTATATGCTCTTAATAATTTTAACACATTAGAGATAACTGTAGAAGGAGAAGATATTACAGAAAATATGCTAGATAATATAAAAATACTAAGTTACGATAGATGTGGAAATTATATTGACAGAACAACGATTGATGGATACTACGTTGGAACTTTAAATAAAGAGAATTATTTCTATAATGCTAGTAGTTCAAGTATGAGTAAAGCATTGCTAAGTGTTTCATACAAGGTTCCAGAAAAATATACGGAAATTGTAGAGCCAACATATGATTTAGGTGCTCCAGAATCTGCAAGAGCGTTTATAATAGGAAAACTAAGAAACAATGAAATAACTGAATCAGACTGGAACACGGATCTATTTTATGATTACAATGTTACAATAAATATTGCATATGGAAGCGTAGATACAATAGCTCATGAAGATAATTTAAAATATCAAAAGGATGTTATTGTAGGAGATATAACATATAAATACTATACTTCAGAGTATGATTCAGAAGGAACTATAATCAAGGAGGCATATTATTTAACAGATATTAAGGATAACGAGAATAATAAATATTCTTTTAGAATATATGTATCATCGCTTGATGATATACCAGAATCAGTATTGCAAGACTTTGCTTCAGTAAAAATTGAAGTTAAAGCTTTGGAATAAATAGCGGATATCGCAAAAAATATAGGAGGAATGAAATTATGAAATGTACAAATTGTGGAAGTGAAATTGCTGCAAATCAAGCTTTTTGTAGCAAATGTGGGGCACCAGTTAGCTCTGTTAAGAACCAAAATTTAGGAGGACAAAGAGATTTTAATAATCCACCACCAAAGAAGGGTGGAGTGCCAGTATGGGCTTTTCTAATTACAATATTACTTATTGTGGCAATTATGTTAGGAGTATATTTCTTAGTATTAAGAGATTCAGATGATAGTGATGATACAAGTTCAAAATCAAGTTCATCAAGAAAGAATAATGATGATGACGATGATGAGAATGAAAATAATACATCTGGAAGAAGTGCAAATAATGTAGTTAACACGACTTCAGGATATAATACAACGAACACAACTAATACTACAAATACAACAACTACACCAACAAGTGGAGCAACATCTTCATACAAAGTAACTACAGGGGATTTTTCGATAAAAATTCCAGATAACTTAATATATGAAGTTGGCACAGATAGCGTGGCAATAGGTGATGAAGGTGGAACTTGGGTAGCGCATGTTTCTGTACACGAAACACCATTTACTAGTGTTGTTCAATCTAAGGATGCGCTTTCAAGTAAATTTCGTGAGTCGGGTCTTAATGTTACAAAAGTTGAGGAGCAAACTATAAATGGAATTCAATGTTTAGTTTACGAAACAAGTATGTCTGGAGAGAATTTCCTTCTTGCATATATTAGAGTTAACTCAATGTATACAGTAGCTGCTGATATAGAAAACGTAGATTATACAAAATTTGATTATAATGCTTTAAATAGTATTGTATCTATTGCATCAACAGCAGAAAAGAATTCACAAAGTGCAACAACAACTAACTTAGAAACAAATTCTAAAATAGACATGGCTCTACCAAAAGAGAATTAGTTATATAGAGGAAAATGGGATTTTACATGGAATAAACAAAGTGTATTCATCATTTCCCATTGTCCCTTTATGTAATTTGGAAAGGAAATGCAAATGAATAAACGTGTGAGAATATGTTTGATAGCAGCATTTTTAACATTGATAGGTTTTATTTTTTGTCCAGCTGAATCTGAAGCTGAGAATAAAACTATAATTTTTTCAGATTCTAACATGTATGCAACTATGAGAGATAATTTTAAAGATAAAATTATTAGTTCGGATGATGAAAATCAGTCAATTACGATGAATGAGTATGCAATAGATTCCATTGAATCAATTAATGCCAAAAACAAAAATATTACAGATTTAAGTGGTATAGAGAATTTTACTAAGCTTAGAAGCCTGAATATTGCGGGGAATCATATAACAAGCATTGAAAAGATTCCAAGCGAAAATATATCAAGCCTGGAGATTTCATATGTTGAAGAAATCTCCGATTTTGAGCTAATTGAAAATTACGGTAATTTATATGATATAGATGTAAGTAAGAGCAACCTTGAAGATGTACCAGAAGTATTAAGAAAATTGCCAAAACTTACTCATTTTACATGGAATGATGGTGCCTTAAAAACAACTTCATGGGTAAAAGATTTTCCTAAGATTACAAACCTTACATTAAAAAATAATCAAATAAGCTCTATAGAGAATATTTCTACATTATCTCAGCTTAGCACTTTAGATCTTTCGAGTAACAAAATTGAAAACATAGATGAGTTGGGAAAATGTTCGAACCTGATTTCACTATATATAGAAGATAACTATATAAGCGATATTCGTGGAATTTCTAAGCTTAAATTACAACTTTTATATGCAGCAAATAATAAAATAACAGATATTAATTCAATAAATACGGAAAATTTAAGTAGTTTGGATGTATCAAATAATAATATAAGTAATTTTGATAGCATAAAGGATATTGCAGCTGATAAAAAATATAAAGTTTCAGGCCAGCTTATAAAGATGGAGGTTAAATCAGGCGATGAAATTGATTTACCAAGTATCATTAAGATTGCTAAGGAAAACTTTGGCGCGAATGATATTGAGGTAACCAAGTGTGAGATTAATTCAGATGGTAAGTGTAAAATTGATGAAAACGTTACATATGCAAGAATTAAAATAAACGATGGACTTTTAAAAAATTCGTTGATTTATTTTAATGTTACAAATGTACAGATTCCAGGTGTAACAGGTAATACAATTAATATTACAAAAACACACGTAATAATAATTATAGAGGTATTAGTCATAATGGTTATATCTGTATTTATAATAGCGAAAATAAAAAGTAAAAAATCGTAAGAAGGGAGGTACTTGTAAAAATGAGATTTAAAAAAGGTAGAATTATATTTGCAATTTTTGTTATTATTGCAGCTATTTTAATCGGATTAATGCATACAGAAGCTGCTAATGAAAAGACAATAGCCTTTGAAGATGAAAATTTATATATTCAAGTAAAGAACTCCCTAGGTAACAAAGCAAAAAGCTTTGATAACGATAAAAAAAGTATAACAGTAGATATTGGTGAAGTTACATCCTTAAGATTATCTGGTGGAAATATTAAAAGCATAGATGGATTAGAGCAATTTACGAGTTTAACCAGTTTAACGATAAGTAATGGAATTGCAACTGGTGGTGGCGATGAAGATATACACACAATTCCAACATATAAATTAGAGGGATTAGATAGATTAGAATTGTTAAATAATTTAAATGAGCTTTCTTTATGGTATTGTCAAATAAATAATGAAGATTTGAATTATATAAAAAAATTAACGAATCTTACAAGACTAGATTTATCATATAATGAAATAACGGATGTATCAAAAATAGGTGATTTAACAAAAATTACGTATTTAAACCTTAGAGGTAATAAAATAGAAGATATTAATCCTTTGAACAAACTGATTAACTTGAGTTGGTTAGCAATTGAAAAAAACAGTATTTCAGATATTTCAGTTGTTGCTAATATGAAGTTAATTACAGATTTATGTTTTTCGGAAAATAATGTTACTGATATTTCAGTTCTTTCAAATTTAACTAAATTGCAAAATCTTGATTGTCAAAACAACAATATATATGATATTTCAAGCCTGTCATCGTTAAGGAACCTTAAAAGTGTAAAACTATCGGGAAATCATATCTCAGACTTTTTACCACTAATGGAACTTCCAAATTTGGTATTAAATGATACGTACCTTACTACTATTGGAAAGCAAAACATTGATATTAACATAAAAGATGGAGACATAGTTAAGTTACCACCTATGGTAAAACAATCATTTGAGCTGTTTGATGTAGCCGAGGCTTTAGATTGCATCAATTGCTCTGTTAGCGAAGATTATGCTACTTGTGAAGTTGAACCAGGGGTTGAGGCAGCTAGAATTAGAATTTCGAAAGGATCAATGAGAGATTCTATAATTACACTTAGACCTGGGGATGAAACAGAGCCAGAGTACAAATTATCAGAAACCGAAAAGAAACAAATTAAAGATGGAAAAGTAAGTGAGAAAGCTATTATTTCAATGCCTAAGTCAGCAGCAATAGTACTTGCAGTGTTAATTTTTGCTACGTGGATTGGAGCCATAGTTTTTGTATGTAAAAAGAAGAAAAAATAGATATAAGATTATAATGAGGAGCCCTACTTGTAATTATTATAAGTAGGGTGAATTTATTATTAAGTTAATACTAATAGAATATTTTTTTGGGGGAGTTTGTTACGGGTAGTAAAATTTTATTTTGAGCAAAGTACTTTAAAATATGCCAAAAATTCTGTATAATGTAAAAATGTTAATGAGGTAAACTATTGTGGTTTACTTTACAAAGAGGGAGTATTTTATGAGAAATATAAGATTAACGATTGAATACGACGGAAAAGATTTTAATGGATGGCAAAAACAACCAAATAAATTAAATATACAAGGAGAAATAGAAAGGGCAATTGCGGAGCTTACAGGAGATGAGAATGTAGACTTAATTGCATCTGGCAGAACCGATGCAGGGGTGCATGCATTAGGTCAGGTTGCAAATTTTAAAACAGAAAATTTAAGTATTCCAATAGAAAAATTTGCTCTTGCAATAAATACAAAATTAAAGAAGTCGATAAGAGTTATCAAGGCAGAAGAAGTAGACGAGAGATTTCATAGTAGGTACACCTGTAAGAAAAAAACATACAGATTCGTAATAAACAATAATGAATGCGAAAGCGCAATTTATAGAAATTTAGAGTACCATATGCCAGTAAAATTGGATATTAAAAAAATGCAAGAAGCTATTAGATACTTTGAAGGGGAACACGATTTTAAAGCTTTTAAAGCAAGTGGAACAAGTAGTAAATCAAGCGTTAGAACCATATATAAAGCAGAGGTTAGGCCCGCTGAAAATGGCCGAATATATATAGAGCTTACAGGAAATGGATTTTTGTATAACATGGTTCGAATTATAGCAGGAACTTTAGTTGATGTAGGAATGGGAAAAACACCAGTAGAAGATATTCCATCAATAATAGCTGATGGAGACCGAATGAGAGCAGGAAGAACTCTGCCACCAAATGGACTATTTCTACTAAAAGTTAATTATTAGGATGATTCTCCTTTGTTTGAATTAAGGGGTTTAATGAAAAGGAGCTACCAATTATAAAAAAAGCGGCACTTGAATGGTTACAATCTATAATTGACAATCCAAACTTCGATACATCAACAAGGGCAGGCCTTCAAAACAAAATGAGCATTTTAGGGGCGGTAAAAATAGGGACGGAGCAATAAATTTCATCCTCCGTTCCTAAAATTATGTTTCCAAAATTTATGGTTGATTTTAAATTTATATTCAATTATAATTTGATTAGAAGAGATAGGGAGGAAAACAAATGAAAAAAATAATAAAAAATATCATATTAATTATAATAGCAATGGTTTTTCTGTGGGGCTTCTCATCAAAGTCTATGGCTGTTACGCTTTCATTGGATGAAACTCCAAAGACAGTGAAAGCTAATACAGATTTTAACATTGTATTGAAGTTTGATGATGATGTATCGGCAGTAAATGCGCATATAATATACGATAGTAAATTGTTAACAATAGGAGAGAAAAACGAAGAAAATTATAAACTTAATCCAAAGTTCGAAGAAGGGAATGCAGCTTTAATATACTATAGTTACGATTCTACCATAAACGAGCTAAAAATTAATGCAAAAGCAGGAGATGTTACAACAGATAAAAATTTAAAAATTCAAATCAACGATATTCAATTGGTAACAAAATCAAATACAACAGAATCAATAGAGCCACAAAGCATTGAAATAAAAATACAACCAGCATCATCAGTTAGTGACGATAAAAAGGATGATACGGTTGTACCAGGAACTCATGCCAATACAGGTGAAGCGATTATTATAGGATCTTTAATTGTATTGCTAATAATATTCTGTGTAATTGCAAGAAAAGATTTAAGAAAAGCTCTAAAATTATTTATAATAATACCAATATTGGGTGTATTTATGGGAGGAGCAAAAAATTCAACAGCAGCTACAATAGATGTGAAAGATGGAGTTGCAGTTTTAACAGAAAAGTATATAAATTCAAAAGATATAGATAAATATCTAGTTATAAGCCCCAAATATAAATCGTTAATTTCTAAAGATGAATATAGTTTTATTGCTTCAGAGAATATACCAAAAGAGATTCTAGATGCAAATGCTAAAATAAAATCATCAAAAGGAACAGATATTTCATTAACAGATAGTTTAAAAACGGGAGATATAGTAGAAACATATACTGATAATGGAACTACGAAAGATAAAACAATGAATGTAATAATTCTCGGAGATGTAAATGGTGATGGAAAATCCTGTGGAAAAAATGATATAGAAGCAGTAGCAAACGATTATGTAAATAAAAATAAAATTGAAGGAGTATATAGATTAGCTGCAAATTTATATACAGAAAGCAAGTTTGATACAGAAACACCAAGATTAAACGTTTTTGATATAAATAGATGTCTTATGAAGTACAAAGCTCAATCAAGTGAATCTTCAAGTTCAATAGAAAATCAGACAATAATAAACGACATTTCTGTATATGAGGATCAAACGACTATAGAAGATAAGAATGATGACAAAACAGATGATGAAACTAATACTTCAAAAGATTCATATACTGCTAATGATGAACAGACAATAAAGAGCACAGGAATAGAAGGTGTATATATAAACGGTAAAGGAAAAAAATATAAGATATTTGCGCAAGGATACAATGATATTTGGGCAAATGAACCTTTTGCAGTGTCAACCTATAGTGCATCTGGAGCAGGGCCAACTAGTGTTGCCACGATAGTGAGTGCTAATAATCAGAATATAAATCCTAAAGATGTTGGAAATAAAATGAGCGAGATTGGGGGAACATCAGGTGATTTATTATCATTTAAGGCACTATCTGACGTATTGGAAGCCTATGGAATAAAGAGTGAATGGAAAATTAATACAACAAAAGAGGAAATTATAGAGCACCTAAAAAGTGGACAACCTGTTATAGTAAATATTCATGGAGCAATAGGAGAAAAAGATTATGAGTGGGGGCATTATGCAACATTATTAGGTATAAATGAGCAAGGTCAGGTACTTTTAGGAGATCCTGCTGGAGGAGGAAAAAATACAGGTTATTTTGATCAATCTAAAATATTTACATCATCAATATATGGGGGATGTTTTATATATAATGATTAATGTTTCAATATACATTTATGTGTTGTAAATGATAAGCTGAAAAAGAATAGGGCTATGTGAAAAGCAAGTGATTTTATTGATTATCACTTGCTTTTATGATAGAATTCCGATTGTATGAACAAAATATATTAAATGATAGTTATTTTATTATTATGCGTACAAATTGCAGGGGTGAGCGAATTTATGAAACAGAGAATTTTAATGGTTGTTAATCCAAAAGCAGGAAGGGCAAAAATAAAAAAGTATGTTGATAATATTAGAGAAAAACTAGAAAAAAGTAAATTTAAAATAGATTTAAAGCATACAACGATAGAAAATAGTGCTACAGATATTATAAAGAAATACAAAAAAGATTATGATATTTTAATTGTATGCGGTGGGGATGGAACACTAAATCAAGCAGTACAAGCATTGCACGACTTAGATAAAAATGTTCAAATTGGTTATATTCCTGCGGGAACAACAAACGATTTTGCAAGAAGT
Organism: Clostridia bacterium; assembly: GCA_017404545.1. GTDB lineage: Bacteria > Bacillota > Clostridia > TANB77 > CAG-508 > CAG-492. Next base: position 187,083 of record JAFRCC010000018.1, on the reverse strand, counting down.
ATAGGTGTTTCATTAAATAAACTAGATACATCAAACAATTTAGATAAATATACAACAGAGAAAGTAGATTTAGGGAAATTCAATGATAGAGTATTCAATTATGTTGTTTCCGCTGGTGTATTTTCTAAGACATCATATAGTACGAGCGTGAATGCCAAAAATAAATTTGGAAGGTTAGCATATGTTTTGGCAGGTGTTAAAGATGTTTTTGTATGTAAACCATATAGATTAATAGTAAAAAGCAAAGATAAGTCAATAGAAGATGATTTTATATATTGTAGCATAAGCAATTCAAAGTATGTGGGTGGATTTAATATTTTTAAGAATGAACACGTTGAAATGGATGATGGTGAGCTTGAGGCAATTTTTATAAAAAAGCCAAAGAACTTTGCAAGTATGTTTAAAGTTATGTTTAAAGTTCTTAATGGAAATTTTAAGGACGATGATGTAAGGTATTTTAAAACTAAAGAGCTTGAAATTGAATGCGATAAAGATACAGAGTGGTCTATAGATGGAGAATATAGCGGGAAAGTTAAAAAAATAAAAATTACAAACATTAGAAAGCGTGTTGAATATATTATTCCAGAGGCATAAAAGATAGTAAAGGATTGGCAAGAAATATAAAATATATAAATTCATAAAAGTGAGGGATTAGATTAAATGAACGAAAGATTAATTAGAATTTTGGCAAATTCATTTACAGATATTTTAATACCGGGTATTATGGTTACCATACCACTTACAATTATATCATTTTCGCTAGCACTTGTAATTGCAGTGTTTGTGGCTCTAGTACAGGTTGCAAATATAAAAGTATTAAAACAAATTGCTAGATTTTATATTTGGGTAATTAGAGGAACTCCTTTGCTAGTACAGCTATACATAGCCTTTTTTGGGCTGGCCAAAATTGGTATAATAATAAATCCATTTCCATGTGCGGTAATTGTATTTGCCCTTAATGAGGGAGCTTATTGCGCAGAAACAATTCGTGCTGCAATAGAATCTGTTTCAACAGGACAAATAGAAGCAGGATACTGTGTGGGGATGAATTATTGGCAAATTATGAGAAGAATTGTCTTACCACAAGCTCTTCGTACAGCATTTCCAACATTATTTAACTCATTAATTGGTATGGTTAAAGATACATCACTAGCTGCCAATATAACGGTTGTTGAGATGTTTATGACTACACAAAGAATTGTTGCTAGGACGTATGAACCACTAGCACTATACATAGAAGTTGCGATTATTTATCTAATTTTCTGTACGGTGTTAACAAAAGTACAAGCTTTTGGAGAAAAAAGATTAGGTAAATACCTAATGAAGGGGGATGGAAGTAGTGTTAGAAGTAAGAAACCTAAAAAAATCATTTGAAAAATATGAGGCTTTAAAAGGAATTAATATTACTGTAAAAAAAGGAGATATGATTGCAATAATAGGACCAAGCGGTGGCGGAAAAACTACATTACTTCGATGTATTAATTTTCTCGAAAAAGCTGATGAAGGAACACTAGTATTTGATGACGAGAAGTTTAATCTAGCCAAAATTAATGATAAAGATATTGCAAAAATAAGAAAGAAAACTGCATTTGTATTTCAAAATTATAATTTATTTTTAAATAAAACTGCACTTCAAAATGTAACAGAAGGACTAATTGTAGCAAGACATGTAAATAAAAATAGAGCAGATGAAATAGGGATGAATTTATTAGATAAAGTAGGTTTAAAAGATAAATATAATTTATATCCGAGTCAGCTTTCAGGTGGACAACAACAAAGAGTTGCAATAGCAAGAGCCTTAGCAACGAATCCAGAAATAATATTCTTTGATGAACCAACTTCTGCGTTAGACACGGAGCTTATAAATGAGGTCTTAGATGTTATGAAAGAGCTCGTAAAAGAAGGAATAACAATGATTGTGGTTACACATGAATTATCGTTTGCAAGAGAGGTATCTAATAAAGTTGTATTTATCGAAGATGGAAGGATTATAGAAGAGAACAATACAAGAGACTTTTTTGAAAATCCGAAGGAACAAAGGACAAAAGAATTCCTAAAAAAATTCTTAAATAACAATAGGTAAAAAGGAGAGAAAATAATATGAGTAAAAAAACTTTAGCTATTATAGCGACTATAATTATTATAATAGGATTAGTTATAGGAGTGATGATAAATAACAATAAAGAATCAAAAGATTTACTTTCAGAAGTAAAAGAAAGAGGAGAGCTTGTTGTTGCAATGGAAGGAACATGGGCCCCATGGACGTATCATGAAGAAAATGGTGAGCTTGTTGGGTTTGATGTTGAAATCGCCAAGGCTATTGCGGAAAAACTAGGTGTTAAAGCAACTTTTGTGGAAGGTGAATGGGATGGTTTATTTGCAGGCCTTGATGCCAAAAGATATGATATAGTTGTAAATGGAGTTGAATACACAGAAGAAAGAGCAGAAAAATATGATTTTTCAGTGCCTTATGGATATATTCGTACTGCATTAATAGTACGTGGGGACAACAACGATATAAATAGCTTTGAAGATTTAAAAGGAAAGAGCACAGCAAATAGTATTTCGAGCACATATATGACTTTAGCAGAAAGTTATGGCGCTACTGCAACTGGTGTTGATACACTCGATGAAACATTAGATTTAGTATTAGCCGGTCGTGTGGATGCAACACTAAATGCAGATGTATCGTATTACGATTATATAAAGGTTCATCCTGATGCAAATTTAAAAATTGTAGCTTTAACAGAAGAAGCATCGAATGTTGTTATTCCAATTCGTAAGGGAGATGAGAACAAAGAATTTAAGGAATCAATAGATAAGGCTATTGTAGAGCTAAAAAACGACGGTACATTTGCTAAAATAAGCGAGAAATATTTTGGAAAAGATATTACAAGTAAAGATTAGATCGGAGGCAATGTGTATGGAAAATACAACCGTTTATTTAATAAGACATTCAACACGTTTTGATTTACTGGATTTAATAGATAAATATAACACTACTCAAGGCAAAACTATAAAGAGAGAAAAAATAATTTTAAGCGTAACAGGTGAAAAAAGGGCCGAACTATTAAGTAATGAGCCAGAGCTTCAAAATATTGATGTAGTGTACGCAAGCAATTGTGTTAGAACTTTAGAAACGGCCAAGTATATGGTAGAAAAACAAAATTTAAAAGTAAATATTGATGAAAGATTTGATGAACGCAGGCTGGGAAGTGACAATAGTAAAAAATACCCTAATTGGTTTGAGCTTGAACTTACAGATGAAAATTTTAAAACTGAAGGTGGAGAAAGTCAAGTTGATGTAAGAGCGAGGTTTATTCCGGCTTTTGATGAGGCTGTTAGAGATAATAAAGGAAAAAGAATTGCGATATTTTCACATGGAATTGCAATTGCATACTTTCTTCTTAGATGGTGTAAAGTTGAACGAGTTGATGCTGATAAAAGATTTTGTTTATCTTTCAATGGAAAGGTTTTCTTCGACAAAATATATAATTCACCAGAAGTGTTCAAAATAATATTAAATGAGCATGGAGAGCCAAAAAGCATAGAGCTAATTACATTTGATGATATAGAGCAAATGAATGCATAGGGTAGAAATTTAATTGGTTAAGAAAAAATAACATTATATGACCAAACAGAAAAACTTGACATAAACCTGAGAAGGATATATAATTCTGCCATATGCCAAGGCAGAAAATCGTACCGTTTATTTTATTTTTGGGGTTACCCGGAAAGGAGGTTCGATTATGGATTGGAAATCAATTACTGCTCTTGGTGTTACTGGTATTGTTAGTCTTTTAGTTATAAAGATGGATAGTAACCAGCTTAAAGAAGTGGTTATAGAGGCTATTTCCACTTTAGACAAACTAGTCTGCTGCAAAGTAGCAGACTAGTTTTGTGTATTATATTGATAGACGTAGGAGTTTGTATGAGAGAGTGTGTTGAAGAATTTGAAAAGTTTATTGAAGAACAGAGCAAAAAATTAAGGAGGAAAATCAAATCCGAACAAGCCAATGATGGATTTATAGGAGGAAGAGGAAATGATGAGTTTGAGGATTTTCAAGATTTTCCAATGTTTGGTGCAATAGATAAGTCTTTTCAATGTCAAGAATTTCAAGAAGAAATATTCGAGTATTATGTAAAAGATAAAATTGTTGATGCGACCATGAAATATTTATTGGGAAAATATAATCATAATGCAGCATTTACACGTGATAATAAAGAAAATATACAAGGCTTATCTAGTACAGAGTATCATGAAAAGAGCACTCCAATTGACTTTTTTATTTACGAGGATAATAAAAAAATAGCATGTAGTTATTTTGATTCCAATATGAAAAAAAGAGAGCATAAAATTGAAACTCATGAATTTCAATTACATAATAATAACAATAGTATTTCAGAGATAGATGATTGGTATTTTATAGAATGGGGGAAAAATGAAGATATACAGATTGATGTAACAAGATTTATAATTAACTGGTCACGTAAAGGACAAGAAGCCATAAAGAAAGATGTGCATATTATTTCTGCAAGGAAATTTTTTGAAAAATTCTTTTCAATAGAAGAATATAATATTTTGAAAAAAAAAGGTTGCAATATTGTAGAGGATTGCAAGAATATATTAAAATATAGAACTTTAAAAAAAATGGATCGATATGCATGTTTTGAATTTAAAGAAAATATAAGAAAAAAAATATTAGAAGAAGATTGGAATAAGCATGTATATATGTTTCTTGATAAGCATGGAGATTTAGATAATTCAAAAAGCTGCAATATAACATGCAATGGTGATTTATTCATAAAAAAATCGTTGTACAAGGCTATATTAGGAACCTGCGAATGTTCAAAACCATTCTTAACTGCAGAGCATAATTATGAAATGTCTGGCAAGGATATAGTAGAAGATTATACTAGTGTAATATGTGGATATATTAAATCGGTAGAGCAGTTATGTGAAACAATAATAAGAGAGATTATAATACCAAGATATGATGATCGATTAATAATTCAAATTAATAAAAAGGATAAGGAATTTGAAAGAAAATATGGCAAAGATTCTATAATGAAAAAGAATGACAGAAAATATGTACACATGAAAGAGGAATATAAGAATTATTTCAAAGATGAAATGACTTTGAATGAAATATTCTATTTTTTTAAAGAGAATAGTGAATATCTTTTCGATGACAACTTTAATGATGAAACTTTTGCCTGCTTGAGAAACTATGCAAAATTCAATAGAAATGGCTATTTTCATAAAGATAATATTGATGATTATAATATAGTTGAAAGGATAAGAAACAATACTTTATGGATAATTTGCTTAGTATTAACATCAATTATAGTAACAGAAATCGAAGAAAAAGAGCATAAGATGGAAAGTATATTTGGGATTTTTGATTATAGGTTCGATAAATTATTTAGAAAAATTGAGCTTTCAAAACAAATTCCAATGTTTGAAATTGTACTAGAAGATGGGTCAAGACATAAAGTACTTAAGTTAGATAATAAAAAGCAAGATTGGCATATAGATGAGTTTGGATTTATTCAGAGTGCTGAACTTATTTTTATTGAGGTTGAGGAATTTCCATCAAGTGATTTATATGGTACTATAAAAAAATATAGCGATGAATACCAAAATAGATGTTTATACAATGAAAAAATATTTATTTTTAATCGTACCAATATACCGCTATACATATATCATGTAAGCATGCAGAACGATGAATCATATAATGAAAAAGTAGATTTTTAAATTGCTTTTGTGTTAAAATACTGGAAGTATTTATTTATGAGATTTGTAGGGAAGTTAAAAGGAAATAGGGTGAGTAAAATGAATGATAATATAAGTAAGAAAATTGTTGCAATAGGTGGAGGAGAAAATGGAAGATTAAAATCTGATGGCACAAGATTACCGTATGAATTAGAAAAACAAGATAGAGAGATAATTAGATTAACAGGCAAAGAAAATCCTAATTTTTTATTTATAGGACATTCACAATTATTAGAAAATCAAGAAGGCTATTTTCAAGTAATGAAAGCTGTTTATGAACAGAAATATGGATGTATTTGTAAAGACTTAAAAAGTGACAAATTAAATGATGTAGAGCGTGTAAAAACATTAATAGATTGGGCTGATATTATATATGAAGGTGGAGGAAATACTCTAGACATGATTAAAATGTGGAGAGAAACTGGATTTGATAAAATTTTAAGACAAGCATGGGAAGCTGGAAAAGTGATGTGTGGAGTATCTGCTGGTGCAAATTGCTGGTTTAAAGAATGTTCTTCTGACTCATTAAAAATTAAGTATGGAGATGATCAGCCTCTAATTCGCATGGAATGTTTAGGTTTTATTGATGGATTATTTGTACCACATTGTGATGTACCAGGAAGAAGAGAAAATGTAAAAGAATTATTAAGAACAAGTAATCAAGTAGGATTATCTATGTCAAATTGTACAGCTTTAGAGATAGTAGATGACAAGTATAGGTTAATAACAAGTGACGCTTCGTATCATGGCATTGAAGCATATGGTTTAAAATCATATTGGGATAACGGAAAATATCTAGAGAAAAAAATAGACAATTTAGATGAATTTAAACCATTAGAAGAATTACTAAATAAAAATATAGTAATTAATAATGATGAAAGAGATATATATAATAATTAATAAAGAGTTATACAAGTATATAAATAAAAGGAAGTGATATAGATGACATTTAACAATGAAAATAAAAGAGATATATTAATAATGGTAAATTTTCCTAATATCGATAAAATAAAAGATATACAAAAAAAATATTATGATATAGCTAATAAGATAGAACCACATATCGCTGTTGCATTTCCGTTTAATTCTGAAATAACAGATGAAGAGTTATATAATAAATTATATGAAGTTTTATCAAAGTATAAGCCATTTAAAATTGTTTGCCATGGTGTATCTATTCCGGTAGGAGAATCAAACTATAGATTTTTGAATATAGTAGAAAACAAAGATATTATAAAAAATATTAGCGATGATATTTACAAAAATATTATTCCAGAATGTTTAGAATATAGAAATAAATATAATTATGACCCTCATATAAGCTTAGTAAATAAACCATTAGATGAAGAAATTGAATTAGATGATACATTTGAAATGATTGTTGATTCATTATATGTTGAAAGAATAGGAGACAATGATCAATCAATCAAGCTATATGATATAAAACTAGAAAAATAAGGAGCTAATTCAAATGAATGAAAATAGAAAATTTTAATATTCTTTCGAATTGCAGATAAATTAACATTACTGAATAAAAAAGAAGGTGAGTAAAAATAAGAGATTGGACAAGTTATCAAAATAAAACATTATTTAAGAAAATATGAAGTTTTAAAATTAGATGAAATAGAGTATGTAAGGTTGAAAAATCAACATTTCTTCAAAATTTTATCTTTCGTAATTTGATAAAAAATATATTAAATTAATAAATCCGTCGATTTCGACGGAAATAAAAAAATAGGAAAGGAGGAGTTTTATGGATAACAATAAAATAGAAACAATTTCAAATTTATTTGAAGATAAAGAAATTAGAAGTGTATGGGATAGTGAAAGAGAAGAATATTTCTTTAGTGTTGTAGATGTTATAAGTGCATTAACAGATAGTGCTGAGCCTAGAAAATATTGGTCTGTTTTAAAAAGTAGATTAAAAAAAGAAGGCAGTGAAGTGACTACAAATTGTAGTCAGTTGAAAATGTTAGCTCCAGATGGAAAAATGCGCTTAAGAGACGCAATGACAACTCGTGATATTTTTAGACTTATTGAATCTGTTCCAAGTAGCAAAGCAGAACCTTTTAAAGTTTGGCTTGCAAATTTAGGAAGTGAAAGAATTGATGAAGTGTTTGATCCCGAAATTGCAGTTAATAGAGCAGTACAATACTATCGTAATAAAGGTTATAGTGATGAATGGATAAAAACTAGATTGAATGGAATAGTTGATAGATTTAAACTTACTGATGTTTGGAAAGAAGGAGGAATAACTAAGCCAATTGAATATGCACTTTTAACAAATGAAATATACAAAGGCTGGTCTGGGATGAAAGCTAGTGAGTATAAAAAGTTAAAAGGACTTAGGAAAGAATCTTTAAGGGATAATATGACAGACATAGAAGTGGCACTTACTAATATAGGAGAGATTGCAACAAGAGATATAGCAAGAGAAGAGCATCCACAAGGACTAAAAGAAAATTTAAATGTTGCTAAGCGTGGTGGAGGAGTTGCAAAAGGAGCCAAAGATTTATACGAAAAAGAAACTAAAAAATCTGCTATATCTAAAAGTAATAGTTTAAACTATAAGTACATAGATGAACAAAAACAAATCGGAGATAAAGAATGTAAAAAAGATGGAAGAAAAAGAGATTGAACGAATATCACGAATTTTTGAAAGAAGGTCAAAAATAATTCGTCATAATAATAGCTGTATTATAGAAACAATCTCTTTTTATGAGAATTTTCTTCTAAGATTTATTATAGAACCGTATTTTTTTAATAAAAGCTATGATGAAATGAAGGAATTGAAAAAGTTTTTCGAAAATAGAATGAATATAATGGATAGATATAAGATAGTTGTAGAAATTGGAAGAAGAAGAGGAATACAAAATTTTAAAAAATTTGATAATTATATAAAAATGAGAAATGAAGTTGCTCATAATCTAACTTCAATTACATCATATGATATTAAAAGTAAAGAAGGATACGTTATTATAGGTGGAAGAGAAATTACTTGGAAAAAATATTTAAGTGAGATTAAAGAATGGGCAGAATATAGTTATGAAATGGCTAGATATATTTAAATCAAGATTGTTCGATAAAAATAGAATATAAGAAGAAATAAGGTGCGAATAATGAAAGATTGGACAAATTATCAAAATAGAACATATAACAATGATGTGTGCAAATTATTAATTTATTTTTTAAACAACTATAAAATTAAAGATGCTATTGATTTAGGATGTGGAAGCGGAAATGAAACAGTATATATGTTAAAAAACGGAATAGAAGTAACTGCAATAGATAGACAACTGAATAAAGATTTTATTTTAGATAGATTAAATGATAAAGAAAAAGAAAAGATATCTTTTTCTGAGCAAGATTTTGAAATAGTCCATCTAGAAAGTACAGATGCAGTAACAGCTTTTTTCAGTATACCATTTTGCAATCCTGAACATTTTAATGAATTGTGGGATAAGATATATGAATCGATAAATGTAAATGGATATTTTGTAGGACAATTATTTGGAGATAGAGACGGCTGGAAAGATAATAAATTAATTAATACATTTACAATGGAAGAAGTAAAAGCGTATTTAAAAAGATATAAAATTTTAAAACTAGATGAAATTGAATATACTAGAGAATCAGATAATAAGAAGTGGCATTTTTATAATATAATAGCAAAGAAGGAAAGGATTTAAAATATGAAAAACTTAAGCAGTAATAATGATAACAAAAGTTGTGCAAGTACAAGTATCAACTGGTTGATTACGATTTATCCAAGAACATAAGAAAACTCTGATAAAATAAGGAATTGTGAGATTTAATATCTTGCATATTTATTATAAAAATATGTTAAAATAGACAAAAATTAGTAAAAAATGACTATTTTTAATGCAAAAAGTGATAGGAATTAGTAAGGTGATTACGCCACCTAATAATAAGAATGGCGAGGTAAAAATATGGTATTAATAAAAAGTAAAACTTTTCAAGATTACTATGGAACAAATCCAGATGAATATGATGAATATTATATTAAATTTATACATCATAATGTAGATGTTTCTGATGAAAGTAGAGAAGAATATTTAAAAATCAGTGAGGACTTTAATTATTTATATAATTTAGATAAAGATGCATTTCTTATTTATTTTTCTGATGTAGAAAACTATATTAAAATATCAAGTAATATTGATATTGAAAATTTGTATAATGGCAAAGTATATTTACGTATTAGAAATATGGATGAGTATAAAAAGTTTTTAAGATATAATCATTTTACCAATATTAAATTAATAGTTGATATAAGTGATATAGAACAATTAAATATAAAAGATTTTGATTTAACTATTCAAATAGATAAAGTTAGTGAACTTAAAGAATATAGATTAAATGAATTAGTTAAAAACTATAAAATAAAAGAAATTTTATTAGGACAAATACCATATTTATCAAAAGAAGATATGTATTTATATGAAATAATGTCTAAAATGTATGGCATAGAATCATCAAGAAAATTAGAATTAGAAAAATTAAATAAAATTACTAATGATATTTATACTATTGATGAATATAAAAGAATCATTCATAAATTTCATGAAATATTAAATCAGTTAAGTATTCAAGATAAGATTGATGGCTTTTATAAAATATTTGATTATATATCTAATAGTGTGTCATATGATGATGATGGTATTGAACTTACATTAATATCTAATCAAAATCTTATTGGACCTGTATTTAATGAGAAATCTGTTTGTGAAGGTTATTCGAAATTTTTACAACAAATGCTAAGCTTAATTGATGTTGAATCTATAGTAGTTCAAGGTGGAGGAAGAAAAGAAGAAGGAGGACATGTTTGGAATCAAGTATTAATTGATGGAAAATGGTATAATGCAGATGTAACGGCAGCCTCCTATAGTATCCATCATGGAGAATCAGTTAAAACATGTTTGGTTAGTGATAATCACTTATTATATAAAACCAATTCTTCTATTTCACATATATGTAATGAAGATTATGAAATAAGAATTAATGAAAAAAGCAGGTGATAAACATGAATAATGAAAATAAAACTAATATAAATTGGTACCCAGGCCATATGGCTAAAACAAAACGCCAGATAATTGAAGATTTAAGGCTAATTGATGTGGTAGTTGAAATATTGGATGCACGTATACCTGTATCAAGCCAAAATCCAGATATACAACCATACATAAAAGATAAGAATAAAGTAATTGTACTAAATAAATGTGATTTAGCAGACGACCAAGCAACTGTGTCTTGGGTAAAATATTTTGCTAGTCAAAATATTCCAGCTGTAATAACAGATTCAAATTCTGGAAGAGGTATAAGAGATGTTATAAAGAAGATTCAAGATGTAGTAAAAGAATCTCAAAAAAAGTATGCTCAGAAGGGTAGAACAGGCAAGAGCATAAGAGCAATGGTTCTTGGAATTCCAAATGTTGGAAAATCTTCGTTTATTAATAAAATATCAAAAAAAACATCTGCACAAGTAGGAAATAAGCCAGGAGTTACAAGGCAAAAACAATGGATTAGAGTTGAAGATGGAATAGAGCTTATGGATACGCCAGGTGTGCTATGGCCTAACTTTGGAAGTGAAGAAGTTGCCATGAATCTTGCATATACAGGTACAATAAAAGATGAGATACTAGAAAAAACAGAAATTGCGTACTCGTTACTAAAGTATTTGGTGGACAACTATAAAATAAATTTATCAGAGCGATATAAATTAGAAAATAGCATAGATGAAATAATGAATTGTGAAAACTACCAAGATGAAAATGATAAGTATTTGGAAGTATTTGAACTTATTGGAAAAAAGAGGGGAGCAATTGTTTCTGGCGGAAGAGTTGACTACGAAAAAATTTCTGATATACTACTAAATGAATTCAGAAGCGGTAAAATCGGAAAAATTACATTGGAATGTATTGATACACACTAAGATGGACGTTCCTAAAAAATGCAATAAGTAGAACTGGAGGAATTATTTGGAAGAATTAATAAATAGAGAAAAATCAGAAGAAGATATTAATATGTTATCGCCATTAACATGGGCATATGTGGGGGATTGTATATACGAACTATATATTAGAACTAATTTAGTTAATAAAACAAAGTTAAAGCCTCACAAACTACATATTGAAACAATAAAATATGTAAAAGCAAAGGCTCAGGCAGATTTTTTAAAAGCCATTGAACAAAACTTAACGGAAAGAGAGCGAGATATAGTAAGAAGAGCCAGAAATACTCAAAACCACCATTTGCCAAAGAATGCAGATCCAGCAGACTATATGTATGCAACTGCATTTGAGGGCTTAGTAGGATATTTATATTTAACAAAACAAGACGAAAGATTAAAAGAGATTTTCAAAATGGTGGAAATCTAAAAAGGAGGAAAAGTAAATGGGAGCTGAGATTCAACAAAACTATAGACCAATTAATGGAGTTAGAATCGTACTTTCAGAAGAAGTATACAAAAGATTGGCGGGATGTATAAACTTATGCGGATATAACATGGGAAAGGATAATAGTGAATTTGGAACTATGTTATATGGATATAGAAAAGGTATGGATGTTATTTATTTTGAAAGACCAAGTTATTATGATGATTACGAAACTCAGTCTGGAAGATTTAACATAAGTGAAAATATGATTGGGGAGCTTGCAGATGTTATGGCAAACCATCAAGAGTATAATTGTGTAGCACACATACACACACATCCATATATAAAAGATGAAGCAAATAGATTCTTATCAGATGCGGATGTGAATTATTATAAAACAATAATGAATTTCAGAGATACAATAGAAGGACGCAGAATATATGGCTTTGGTGGAATGCTTAGTGTAGCTGGAGATAATACTCAAGATACAGACGATATTTCTTTTGTATATCCCAATCCCCAAACCGGTGAGCTTATGCTAGTTCCCGAAATATCTGTAGAGATTAATGGAAGGGAGATTCCACTAAGAAAAATTAGAGCACAAATACGTCCAAATACTGGAAGTCAACAGCCAACAACATTCAATAGAACCTTGTTTAACGTTGATGATAATTATGATGATAGATAATAGAAAGGATGTTCAAAGGATATGGAAAATGATAAGTATATAGAGCAAATTAAGAAGTGTCTTAGTGCTGATGTCGAGAACATTGAACTAGTTAGTCAAACTAGTAATATAGTATTTAAAGTACAAACAAAAACATATGGTACTGTATATGCAAAATTCTATATAAATAGGTCATCGCATATAGATAACGAAATGCACCTATATGGTTTGATTAATCCAAAATACTTGAAAGAAATAATAACTTCTTCAAATAATCCTAAGTTGGCCATATTTAAAGAGTTAAGAGGAAAAACTCTTGATATGCTAACACCTGAAGAAATTAGGGAATATAAAGATAATATAGTAGATAGCTTAATATATTTTTACGAAACAATAGGAAAGTCTAAAGCTAAAGGATATGGACTTTTAGACGAAAATATGAATGGTACGAGCCCTAATTTTCAAGATTTTATAATAAAAAGGCAAACAGATACGCAAAACGTATTAAAGGATTATCCAATATTAAATAACGCTTTTTCGCAAATCATAAAAAAATATGGTAAATTGATTACAGAAGATAATTCGCTAGTTCCAATAGATACAAATGCTAAGAATGTAATAGTTACTGAAAGTGGAGAAGTTAAATTTATAGATCCAGGAGAATTAATTAGTGCTCCTATATTAATGGGATATGGAGATTTTGTTGCACATACATATAAAACAGAGTTATATGATTGCCTTTTGGAAAGACTGAAACTTAGTGAAGATGACAAAAAAAGACTCCACATATATGCAATTTTTTCATCTCTAAATGTTTTAGCCTTTTTAAGAAAATTAGGAGTTGAAAATTTAAAACAAGTAATTCCATACGGGAATAAACATACATTTTATAGCTTGATAGTAGAGCATTTGAAAGAACTTGGTATTGAATAAAAGATTTTTGAGCCAGAAGAAAACTATTGGAGCGTTAGAAGATAGTTTTCAAGAATGCAGAATTGGTTTGTTAAAAAAAATTTGAACAGAGGGTTGGTATGTGTACCAGCCCTTTGATTTTTGTAATTTTTTATAAGATTTTATCAAGCTAATTTTTTTCTAATCGCAGTAAACTAAACCATTGCTTAAAAATATAAGAGCTCATATTTATAAATCCAATTTTCTTTATAGATTTATCTGATACAATATCAACACTTCCTATTTGGTTCCCGTCTAAAAAGTAATTTATTTCTCCAATTTTTTCTCCTTGAGAAACAGGTGCAGAAATATTATCTGGAATTTTTACTTCCTGAACTATTTTGGATTCTTGCCCCTTTTGTAGTGTAATGCTTTTTGTGGAAGAGTATATAGCGGTAGTACTTTTTTGAACTCCTTGATTAACAATTATATCCTTTACAATTTCATTTTCGGATGATAATTGATACGAAGAATAGTTTGAAAATCCGTAATCAAGTAAAGCTTTTGCTTCCGAAAACCTTAAAGCGGTCGTAGGTGCCTTCATAATTACGGCAATTAAGTTTAAACCATCTCTTGTTGCACTTGCAGATAAATTATAAAGAGCTAAACTTGTAGATCCGTGTTTTTAATCCAGTACAGCCTTCATAATTTCTAACTAATTTGTTAGTATTTACGAGCTCAGATTTTCCATCACGAATACTATCCATCCATATGGTAGTGTAATTTTTTATAGAAGGATGCTTGCTTAGAAGCTCTCTAGACATTACGGCAATATCGTATGCACTTGTAACATGACCATCTTCATCAATTCCATGACAATTTTTAAAGCAGGTATCGTTCATGCCAAGCTCTTTGGCGCGAATATTCATTTTTTCAACAAAACTTTCAGTACTTCCGCATAAAAATTCTGCCATAGCAACAGTGCAATCATTAGCAGAAACAACGCACATGCATTTTAGCATCTCATCTACTGTTAGTGCTTCGGTTGGTGTTAGCCAAATTTGTGATCCTCCCATAGAGCTTGCATTTTCGCTACAAGGAACTTTATCAGTTAGTTTTATTTGTCCAGAATCAAGTGCTTCCATAACAAGTAAGATAGACATTATTTTTGTAACACTTGCAGGTCTAAGTTGTTCATGAATATTATGTTCATATAAAATCTGTCCAGAATCTTGATCTATAAGTATGGCAGCTCCTGATTCTAAATTTAACTTATTTGGGTTATTATCTGATGTTTCATTAGGCGATTCTGAAGATGTTTCAATAGTGTTCACATTAGATGACCATACATATTTATCTGTAGCATAAATTGGATTATAAAAATGGACCATAACAAATATTAAAAGAATGCAGTATACTATTTTTTTTACAGGGGAATGAAATTTCATAAGTATCCTCCAAGTATTTTATTATTTTTAGTATATTAATGAAATATACAATTTATGCAAAAGCTAGTTTAATATAAACGTGTGCACCATCGGAGCTGGCATATATTTTCAAATTTTTATCTGAATTATTTTTAAATTTTAAGTCTTTTGAGCCGTGTGCAATAGCTGCGTCTTTTCCTTCTGGAACATAGTTTACTTTTTTGCCATGAGGATGGCGCTCCGTAACAGTTAACTCTGGAACTTGTAAAACAGCATTATAGAGCGTAGTACTTACTTGGCAATTTCCACCTCCAAGAGCTTGTATAACTTTTTTTCCAACAATTACATCTGCTTTCTTGTAACCTTCAGATTCCTTTGAAATACCAATTTTTTTGCAGAATGAAAATTCTTCTCCAGGTTTCACTATAGTACCATTTAATTTAGAGCAGGTTATTTTTATGTTTGTGGCCCTATTAGAAGATTTTGTTTTTATTTGTGTTGAAAATTCTGTAATAATAGATTCAGGCTGTTTATCTTCTGATTTATTTGAATCGTTTGGCTCATCTGGCTTGTTTGAATTATCAGAATTAATTGAATTTTCATTTGTGGAATCTGTATTATTTTCGGCAGTAAGGCTTTGAGCTGTATTATTTTCACTAGGTACAGATGTACTAGTTTTATTTGCAGTATAATTTATTTCATTAGAGTTGTTTTCATTATTACCACATCCAGAAAGAATAAATATATTAAAAAAAAGTAAAAATATTAAATATCTTTTTTTCATTGTAATTCTCCTTAAAGTTTTATAACTTATTATTTGTTTGAAATAAAAAAATATTCACAGAACAAAATAAAAATGGTATTATATACGTAAATTACACTTTAAGGAGGAAATCATGGCAGACGTTAAATGGACAAAAGAGCAACAAGACGCTATTTTCGATAGTGGTTCAAACATATTGGTAGCTGCTGCAGCAGGAAGTGGAAAAACTGCTGTTTTAGTAGAGCGAATAATAAATAAGGTTATAAATGAAAATGTTGATATAGATAAAATATTAGTAGTAACGTTTACAAATGCTGCTGCAAGTGAGATGAGAGAGCGTATATTAGAAGCAATATATAAAAAAATGGAAGAGCTTCCAGATAATAAAAATCTACAAAGACAATTAATATTAATAAATAAAGCGAGTATTTGTACTATAGATTCATTTTGTTTGGATGTAATAAGAAATAACTTTTTTGAGATAGATGTATCTGCAAATTTTAGGGTAGCAGATACAACAGAGATAGAGCTATTAAAACAAGAAGTTATTGACGATATTTTTGAAGATAAATACCTAAAAAATGATAATGATTTTCTTAAACTTATAAATACATATACAACCTACATAGATGACGAACCTTTAAAACAACTTATATTAAAAATATATAGTTACATACAAAGTAGTCCATTTCCAGAAATATGGCTAAAAGAGCATGTTGAAATGTTTAATGTAAAGAGCACAAATAATTTTGCAGACACAGTATGGGGAAAAATTTTGCTTGATAATTTAAAAGAAAATTTGCAAGACTATGTATTACGATTAAAAAGAGCAGAGCATAGCTTGATGAAGGATGATGAGTTGTTAAAATACAAAATTGTTGTAGGGCAAGATATTGTAAATTTAGAATATTTTATTGAAAATATTGATTCGTGGGATAAGTGCAATGAAATAGCTAGCACAAAGCTTTTTGAGACATGGCCATCAGATAGAAAGATTCAATCCGAATTAAAAGATACAGTAAAAGCAGTAAGGGACAGCATAAGAAAAAAATGTACTGATGCGATTGCAAATGTTAAAACATATAATTCGATTGAAGCATACGAAAACATTCATAGTATGTACGACATATTAAAAGCAATTCAAACTATAATATTAGAATTTTCAGAAAAATTTGCAGCTAAAAAGCGAGAAAAAAATATAGTAGACTTCAATGATATTGAACATTTTGCACTAAAAATATTAGTAAAACGTAATGAAGATGGATCAATAGAAGAAACCAATGTAGCACAAAAATATAAATCTAAATTTGAGGAAATTGCTATAGATGAATATCAGGATAGTAACTATGTGCAAGAGTACATTTTAACCAGTGTATCTAAAGGAAACAATATATTTATGGTTGGAGATGTTAAGCAAAGTATTTATAAATTTAGACAGGCGTGTCCGGACTTGTTCTTAGATAAGTATAATAGATACAATTTAAAAGATGATAATATTAGAGATGGTCAAAAAATACAATTATTTAAGAATTTTAGAAGTAGATCAAATATTCTAGATGTAACTAATATAATATTTGAAAATATTATGAGTAACAAATTGGGAGATATAGAATATAATGAGAATGAATTTTTAAATTTAGGTGCAGACTATAAGGCTCCAGAAGACACAAAAATAAAAAATTATGCTGGAAAAACAGAGCTACATGTTATTGATTTAAAAGACCCAGAGATAAATGTTTTTAAAGACGATGATGACGCCGAAGAAGAGAATGATACATCAAACCAAGAGCGTATTGAAGATGTAGTACTAGAAGCCAGATATGTTGCGAATAACATAAAAAAATTACTAAATAGCGACTACATGGTTTTTGATAAAAAAACAAAGGAATATAGGCCAGTTACATACAAAGACATAGTAATTTTATTAAGAGCTACATCTGTAACTGCCCCTATATATGAAAATGAAATTGCAAAGCTAAATTTTCCAGTATTTAGTGATGTGTCTTCAGAGTATTTGGAGTCAATGGAAATACAAACCATAATGTCTGTACTTAAAATAATAGATAATCCAATGCAAGATATTCCACTTGTTACTGTATTAAGATCAAGTATAGCAGGCTTTACAGATAATGAATTAGTTAAAATAAGATTAAAAAATAAGAAACAAGCATTCTACACTTCATTAAAAGAATATGATGAAGATGAAAAGCTTGTAAGAAAGATAAGAATATTCATAAGTAATCTAAAAAGATGGCAAGCAGAAGAAAAATATATGCCTCTTGATGAATTAATTTGGCAAATATACATAGATACAGGATTCTACAACTATGTAACATTAATGCCAAACGGAGCTTTTAGGCAAGCAAATCTAAAAATGCTTTTTGAAAGAGCAAAACAGTATGAAAGTGCAAGTTTTAAAGGCTTATTTAATTTCATTAACTTTATAGACAAGCTTCATACAAGCAGTGGAGATTTGTCGTCTGCTAAGTTAATAGGTGAAAACGAAAATGTTATTAGAATTATGAGTATTCATAAAAGTAAAGGACTTGAGTTTCCTATTGTATATTTGTGTGGTACAGGAAAACAATTCAATATGCAGGATTTAAATAAAACTATTTTATTGCATCAAGATTTGGGGATAGGTCCAAAATACATAAATAAAGAGCGTTTTATTGAATATGATACATTGGCTAAGGAGGCCATAAAAGTTCGAACCAAGGTGGAATCTTTATCTGAGGAAATGCGTGTTTTATATGTTGCATTAACAAGAGCAAAAGAAAAGCTTATTATAACAGGGATTTCTAAAGACTGGAGTAAGAGTTATAACGAAAAACAAGATTTAATTGATACATATAAGGGCTCAATGGGAAAAAACATTAACGAAGCGGTGCTCAAGAAATACAAAACTTATTTAGATTGGATTACACTTGTATATTTAAATAACATTGACTCTATAAAAGATTACATAGAATTGTATACGTTCAAAAAACAAGACCTAATGAAAGATTTTTCAACTGAAATTGCAACGGAAACAGATGTAAATATTTTTGAAGAGCTCAATAAAAAATCTAAAGAAGTAACTAGAGAGGATATAGATTTGTTAAAGAAAAAAATGATGTGGGTGTACGGATATTCGAATGCTGTTACGGTGCCTACTAAAACCTCTGTCACTAAAATTAAAGAGCTTGCTGATGAAGAAAATATTGTTAGTATGGAAGAGCTTGACGAAATCGAAAATCAAAAAAGTCAGGTAAGAGAAGTTGCAAAACCTAAATTTTTAAACGAAGAGCAAGAGCTTACAAGCGCGCAAAAAGGTACATTAATGCACTTATGTTTCCAAAGATTGGATCATCAAAAAGTATATACGAGAGCAAACATTGAGGAGTTCGTACATGAGATGGTAAGTAAAAATATTATTACCGAACTCGAAGGAAAGAGCATTAATATAAACCAACTTATAGAGTATACAAAGTCAAACTTATGGCAGGAGTTAAAGAAAGCAAAAAAAGTATACAAAGAGCAGCCATTTTATATTAATCTTAAGTCTAAAGATGTATATAAAGATGAATCTGATGAAAATATTTTAGTGCAGGGTATTATAGATTTATATTACATCAATAATAACAATGAGGTTATTCTTGTAGACTACAAAACAGACTGGGTTGAAAAAGGTCAAGAGCAAAGTTTGGTTGATAAGTATAGAAAACAACTTGAAATATATGAGAAAGCTCTTGAAAAAGCATTGGAAGATAAAGTTGCAAAGAAGTTTATTTATTCTGTTAGACTAAATAAAATGATAGAATGTTAGAAAAACAGTAAAGAAAGAAGGATTAGAGTGAGATTAGACAAATTTTTAAAAATTTCAAGAGTTATAAAAAGAAGAACTGTTGCAAATGAAGCAGCAGATAACGGCAGGGTTTCTGTTAATGGTAAGGTTGTTAAGCCAAGCTATGAGGTAAAAATAGGAGATATTGTAGAAATACAATTTGGAGATAAAGTGAGTAAATTTGAGATTATTGAAATCCCAAAGGTACAAGGAAAAGACATGGGAGAATTAATAAAACTTTTATAGATGTGAATATAAAATTATAGAAAGGAATTTCCGGCACGGTTGAACATACCGGAAATTCTTTAATACAATGAAATAAAAGCCTTCCATTTAATTGACAAAATAGGCAACGTATGTTAACATAAATAACGAGGTGTCTTTAACATGAGCAAAAAAAATATCCATAAAAGTGAAAAATATTCGTCTAAACAAAGCTATGAAAATAGCTTTATTTCTGATGTAATAGAAACATACAATCACATTTCACAGATGGATCTAGATGCTCAAAAAGAGGCTATTAGAAATATAATTGCTCATATAAAAAATGCTGTAGCTGAAGGAAAAAATGTTGAAGAAATCAAAGACATGATTCTATATAATATGTCTAATTTAGTTAGTATAATTAAGTACCCAAATTTAACAAACTTTTATCAGATAAGAACACTTGAATATATGATGGGCTTAAATTTAGACCCATATATAGATGAATTGCTGTTATCGAACATAGACATATTAGAATTTGAGAAAAAAAATAAAGAAAATTATTCAGCTGATGTTGAGAAAAATGTTATGATAGAGCTTTGTGGAATGATAAGAGATTTTCTTGAAGCTAGGAAATATACAACAGATGAGAATTTTATTATTTTGTACAAAAAGATTAAAAATAGAAGTTTAACAATAGAGGATAAACCACTTTTAAGTAAATATATAAAACTATATTTAAAAGAATTGGAAATTGGAAAATCAGCTGTTTGGGAAGAGCAAAAGAAAAATCCTGAAGAGTGCAGAAAATTACTTTTAAAACATAGAAACGAAGTTTTTGAGGTTTTAACACCGATTAGGCCTGATTCTGAAGATTTAGAAATGAAGCTACAAGCTGATGATATCAAATTTGATGAGGAATTACAAAAAAAAGCTGAGCAAATTCGTGCAGTAGCTAAAAGTAATAATACTTCAATATCAAATGCTGTGACTACATCTCATTTCGATATGAGAAATAAAAAGCATGCAGCTGTAAAGTTGAAATTATTTTCAAAAAAACCATTTATAAGCAACAATAAAGAGGATAATTTTCTTATAATAATGAGTGAGGCACTTAATAAATTTGATGAAGAAGATTTGGCTAAAATATATGAAATACTTCTTATGTCTGAATACGGTGAAAGCAAATTAGCAAAAGAAAGTTGCAAAGAGGTAATACATAACTTTTTTGGTAGAATTGTATTTCAGAAAAATTTAATGCATGCGCGAGAGCATTTAATGGAGAGATTAAGTGCTCTAATAACATTTTATAAAGCTACAGGATGTCTAAGTATTTTTTGTAACATAAATAATAGTAGGTTAAGTAGGATATATCTTGAAGATTTGCAAATAGATGAGGAAACTTTATTTGCAAAGTTTTTAAACGATGATAAATTGGCAAACCAATATTTTGTTGATATTGACAAAGAACCTGATTGTAGTTATAAGGGCACTCCGATGGATTGTACATCAGACGAAGCAATTGTTGGTATGTCGGCTTTTTATACAAATCGTATGTCAAAGCAGGTTCAAATATACGCGACATTAGCATATATATTAGACAAAAAAAATGTAGTAGAGCGAATTTTTGATAATCCTGATTTAGAATATGAGGATTTAAAATATACAGATGACGATATTTGTACGTATATGGCCATGTACAAATGTTTTCAAAAATTAATGATAAAAAACTACTTTCAAGGTTTGCCACCATCAAAAGTTTTATATGAGGAAGAAGTTCATAAAAATCTTTTCAATATTTTACATAAATACAAGCGAGTTTATGAAAAATATTTTCCAGATAAGGGATTTGATTTTGAAAGAGATATAGATTTTGTTATGATGGATGTTAAATTAATTCAGGATATGTATGAATTAAAAAGCATATCTATCAAATCATTGTTATATACTGCAATAACAGATAAGAAAAAGAATATAATAAATTGGGGTTTTGTTCCTGAAGATGAAAATTCAGATGGAAAATTTGTTCTGATAGGTTTTGATATAAAAACGCTAAATATGCCGTTGTTTGTTCATATGAAGCGTGAAGAACTTATAGAATTTTTACAGGAGCTTACAGGAAATACCAAACTTAGAGTATATGAAGGAGCAAACGATATGTATAGCTATACAATAAGGCAGAGAGTTACAGCTCAGGTTTTATATCCATTATCTAAGGATGAAAAGAAAAAACTATTTAAAGTTCAAGGCACAGGGGCTTTAACAGACTATTATAAGCATATAAGATGGTTACAACAAAGTAATAATCCACCTTTATTGTCACATGTGCCTGGAAGCAGAGTATATGACTTTGAAACAGATCAAATTGAAAAAGTAAATGTAGATGATTTAACAAACAAGAAGGCAGCCAAGAAAAAGACAGCTGGAAAGAAATCAAAAAAAACAGGTGAAGATAGATAATTATTATAATGATGGAATTGTATTAAGCTATATGAATACATAAAGATAAATGTATTTTAAATTCATGTTGACAACAAAATGAAAAAATGTTAACATTGTAAACAATTAAATTAACTGCGTAGATGAGAAATAAAGTAGATTTTATTTTTTGATAGAAGAGAGGCAATGGTTGGTGTAAGTTGCCACAGGAATAAAATTGAATTACAGTTCTTTAGTAGTTACGTAAAAGATTACGAAAATCTAATAAGGCAAATTAAAATTTGTAAATTAAGGTGGTACCACGAGCTAAATCGTCCTTTTAAGGAGGGTTTAGCTTTTTTGTAATAATGGGGACGGAGCAAAAAATTTCAATTTCCATAAATTTATAATATTTCGTATTTTACTATTTTTTTGTTTACACAAGATTTTGTGGTGTTAAATTTTTTGCTCCGTCCCCAAAATTAAAGGAGGAATTGTTATGGAAGAATTAGATTTAATTAAAAGAAAAGCTGTTCAAATTATTTCAGAAGAGGATTTAGAAAAAAAATTGAAATCTGGGAAAAAATTAACTATTAAATTGGGAGCAGATCCAAGTAGACCAGATCTACACTTAGGACATACAGTAGTTTTAAGAGCCCTTAAGAATTTCCAAGATATGGGGCATGAAGTAGTGTTTATTATAGGAGATTATACGGCTATGATTGGTGATCCAAGTGGAAAAAGTAAAACAAGACCAGCCTTAACATATGAGCAAGCTCATAGTGCTGGTGAGTCATACTTTAAGCAAGTTACAAAAATATTAAATCCAGAGAAAACTAAAATAGTATTTAACTCTGAGTGGTTAGAAAAATTAAATTTAAAAGATGTACTAGGATTAGCAAGCAAGTATACTGTTGCAAGACTTTTGGAGAGAGATGATTTTAAAAATAGATATGAAAATAACTTACCATTAAGTATGCATGAAATGTTTTATCCACTAATGCAAGGATATGATTCTGTAGCAATTAATGCAGATATAGAAATTGGCGGTACAGATCAAACTTTTAATCTACTAGTTGGTAGAGAGCTTCAAAGAAATTACGAGCAAGAGCCTCAAGTTGTAATAACGTTTCCACTATTAGTTGGATTAGATGGAAAAGAAAAAATGAGTAAATCTTTAGGGAACTACATTGGAATTGATGAGGCTCCAGAAATTATGTACGAAAAAGCAATGAAAATTCCAGACGATGTATTATTTGATTACTTCAAACTAACAACAGATAATATAGATTTGGTAGAAGCCCAAAAATTAATTAAAGAAGATATAATAGCGGCACATAAACTATATGCTGAAGAAATTATAAGACTATACCATGGAGAAGAATTTATAAAAGAAGCAGAAGAAAGATATGCACAAGTAGCAAGAGGTGGAATCCCGGACGATATAAAAGAGCTAGAGCTAAGTACTGCTGAAAACAAAGAAGTAAAGCTTTCAGATGCATTAGTAGAAGCCGGCTTTGCAGCATCAAAAAGCGAAGCAAGAAGAATGATTCAAGGTAATGGTGTTAAGGTCGATTCTGAGGTTATTAACGATATAAATGCAACTTTAGAATTAACGAGTGCAAAAGTAGTACAATTTGGTAAGAATAAGTTTATAAAAATAAGATAATTAAATATAAAAATTATATTGGAGAAAAAATGGAAAAAAGTATATTAAAACAAAAAAGAAAACTTGGTTTTTCATTAGGGCTTCTACTTGTATCATCAGAAATTGTATTTACAGTATTGTTATTATTGCTAAATCAGATAGGTGTAGTAACAGAAGAAAATTCAACACTAATAACGTATGTAGTAAATGCGTTTTCAATGTATGTAGTATCATATTTATTATTACAATTAGCACTGAGAAAAGTAGAAAATGCTGAGAAGAGGCCTAAAGTAAAGTTAGGAACTAAGAAAATGCTCTGGTATTTGTTTATAGTATTAGGAATGGGAACTTTTTGCAGTACATTTACAAATGAGATAGTTACAATGATTACTAACTTATTTAATATTGAAATTGCAGATCGTGTAAGCGAACTAATGTCAAATTCAAATCCTATACCTATGGTTTTATTTGTGGCAATTATCGGACCTATTTTTGAAGAATTGATATTTAGAGGATTGCTATTAAAAAAACTAAGAGTATATGGTGACAAAACTGCAATAATATACACATCAATAGCTTTTGGCTTATTCCATACAAATGTATCGCAAATATTATATGCAGGAGTTATAGGTGCAGTATTAGCATACGTTGTTGTTAAAACAAACAATATAAAATATTCAATAATTATGCATATAATAGTTAACATGTTAAGTTCAATTGCTACGATATTTACAATTTATGGAATGGAAGTTATGCAGATAATATATGCAGTTATGCTTATGTTATTAACAATTGTAGCAGTTATAGTTGTGCCAATAAGAGGAGCTAAAAATAAGGTTGATATACCTAATGATTCAAAATATGATAAGAAAAAATTGTATAATAATATTGGTTATATTTTTTCATGTATAATAGTAATTATAATAACGATATTAGGTTCAGTAGCCTAAACAGATACAGAATGGAGGAAGAACAATGGAAATAATAAAGGCGATTATTTTCGGTATAGTTGAGGGAATAACGGAATGGTTACCGGTAAGTAGTACAGGACATTTAATATTATTTAAAGCATTTATGCAATTTAAGGGTGTGTCGGATGGATTTTTCGAAATGTTTGAGGTTGTTATACAACTAGGGGCAATTTTTGCTGTAGTAGCAATATACTTTCACGATATATGGCCATTTTCAAAGGATAAATCTAAAAATTTCAAGGCTGTAAAGTTATTGCCAAATCCAGATAAAAAAATAACTAGTGTTATTGCAGCAATATTCAACCCTATACTAAAGTTAGCATCGCATATGAATAGAAGAATAACATGTTTATGGGGAAAAATTATTGTGGCTTGTATACCAGCTACAATAATAGGATTATTATTCGACGAATGGTTTGAAAAATTATTTTACAATCCAACCTGTGTAGCTATTGCATTAATAGTGTTTGGTATAGCATTTATAGTTGTAGAAAATTGGCATAAGGGAAGAGATGCAAGAGTTGATAATATCGGCAACATTACATACAAAGATGCTCTTATTATAGGTGCATTTCAGCTTATAGCTGCAATATTTCCTGGAGTTTCAAGATCTGGAGCCACAATAATAGGTGCATTGTTAATAGGTATTTCTAGAAAAGTATCAGCAGAATTTACATTTTATCTTGCTATACCTGTAATGTTTGGAGCTAGTTTATTAAAATTATTAAAATTTGGTTTACACTTTACTGGACTTGAGTTTGTAATTTTAATTATAGGAATGATTGTTGCTTTTGCAGTTTCAATGTTTATAATAAAATTCTTAATGAACTACATAAAGAAACACGATTTCAAGGTATTTGGAATATATAGAATTGTACTTGGTATAATAGTATTGTTAATAGGATTTACAGGTGCATTAAAATAAAAAGAGCTCTCCTAAATAATTAGGGGAGCTTTTTATGTAAAAACAAACATTGTGCAGAATCTTTTTAATTAGAATTTTTTACTTTTTCTTTAATAGAATTGCTTATATTTTTTACTCTATCTGATGGATTGTAATTTTGCTCATCAAATAAGTCTTTATGAAGTTTTGAAACACTTTGCTCTAAATCAACAGGTACACCATACCAAATTTTATTTATTAACCTTCCATCAACCATCGAAACATCTGGCCAACCAAAATTATTTTTTACACTATACGATTTTATCTGAGGTATTTCCTCCATAATTTTGTTTTTAGATATATTTGTATATACATGAGGAAGCATTATATCAAGAAATTTATTTAAATCAGAAAAATCTTCATTTTTGGCTTTATCAAAAACAGCTAGCAGAACATTTCTCATACGCTCTGTTCTTTTGTAGTCACCACCACTAGTGTACCTTATTCTTCCATAAGCTAATGCTTGAACACCATCTAATGTATAGGTTCCAGCAGTAGTTATATTAGCCGATGAGCTTTGAAATTGTGAGTTTAGTGCATCTATATAACCATTTATATATTTTACTTCATCGGAATCAAGTGTTATGGTAACACCCTCAACGCAATCAACAGCGGTACGAACAGAATCAAAATTTATCGCAATAAATTCAGAAATGTTTAAATCTAGGTTTTTGTTTAATGTGTTTAATGCAAGCTGTGGTCCTCCAAAAGAATACGCGTGAGTAACTTTATCTAGTCCTCTATTATCAATATCAAGGTACATATCCCTATAAACGGATGCTATTTTTACATCATGTGTAGTTTTATTAATACTTAGTATCATAATACAGTCGCTTCTGTTACCGGGGCTGAATGTATCAGCTCTGGCATCTATACCTAAAATTGCAATATTACGATAATTAGAGAGCTGGCTATCAATAGCTGAGTCAATATCTAAATCTCCTTTTGTTAAATCGCTATATTTAATTTTATCAAGTTTGTGATTTAAGTAAAAGAAAATTGTGGTTATTGTTGATATAATAACTATAAGGAATGATATAAGTATAATTAGAAATACTTTTAAAACTTTGTTCGTTTTCTTCTTTTTATCATCATTTATATTTTCCAAAATATTACTCCTTTCAAGCTTAATTTATATAGGCAAATTCATCAGCAAGTTTACGAAATATGCTATATAGTTTACAATAAAATTACAAATTTGTCAAAAAAGTAAAAAAATTATTATTGTTGTTTTTGGTCTATATTAATGATAAAATAATCTAGATTTTCCAAATTATAAAAAGTAAAGGAAATAAAAATGGTAGAAACAAATATTTTAAAGTATTGGTATGATATGGAATTTTTTTCACCAACTATTCCATCTGTAAGTAAAACTACAAGATATTTAAAAAATAAAAATGAAAAAATAACATGGGTACAAAACAAAGAATATGTATTGTCGTACGACGTATATATTGGAAAAGCTATGGTGGATTCATTAGTAAGTGAAATGGTAAAAAAAACCGGAATTAATTCCGAAGAAAAAATTGAAAAAGATGGATCTATATGCTGTTTAGGTGGATTAAAAGTAGACGATAACAAAGAAGTAGTTCCGGGCTCTTTTTCAATATCGCCTTTTATGTATGCAATATGCAAAATAATTAATTCAAAAAGTATCAACGTAAATTTTAAAGAAGAGGATATTAAAAAAATAAATGAGCGAATTAACAGTTTTTTTAAACCAGGAATGAAAATAACAGAGCAAGACCTTTTTGACATATATGTAGAGGCTATAGAATCAATTGGACTAAATTCTGATTTTATAGATTTTTACTGTACGATTAATTGCAAAATACTTAAAAAAAGATCAAATAAAAAAGAAGATGATAAACAAGATGACAAAACGGATATTTTAGAAAGCTTTTATGCAAAAGATATAAAATGGGTTTTAGAAAATGCAAGTAAGCAAGATTCTATTTATGATTATATAGGAGCATTAAACAAAAAAAATGAAAATAAGGTTGAAATAGACTTAGATAAGGAACAATTAAAGAAAGTATTAAATCCAAATAATTATCCAATGGGAAAATGGCCGTCTATATACAAGCCATCATTAATGCAACAAGTAGCAATTAATTTATCAATAGAAAAAGATAGAAAAAATTTTTCAGTAAATGGACCACCAGGAACCGGAAAAACTACATTACTAAAAGAAATAATAGCATCATATATTGTAGATAGGGCCGAAAAGATGTGTAGTTATAAAAATCCAGATGACGCTTTCAAGCAAAAAAGTTTAAAGGTTCCATTTTCTATTTACACATACTACTACGAAATTGATAAAAAAATAGCTGACTATGGCATATTAGTTGCATCGAATAACAATAAAGCGGTAGAAAATATAACAACAGAGCTACCTAAACTAAAAGATATGCAAAATACAATGACAAATTTGTTTAATTTGCAAAACGAAAATGAGCTTTACTTTACAAACATCGCAAATGAATTAATTGAAAATAAAGAAGATTGTTGGGGGTTAATTTCTGCAAGGCTCGGTAATAAAAGTAATATAAATAAATTTAAGCAGGCTTTATGGTTTAATGACAACTCATTAAGAAATACAGAGGAAAAAGCAGATTGGCAAAAAGCAAAACAAGAATTTAAAGAGCTATATAATAAAGTTCAACAATACAGAAAATATATTATGAACGTTATTTCTGATACTGAAAAATATAGCTTAATAAAATCGCATATAGCTAGTTTGAAGGAGAATATAAAAAATCAAGCAGATTTAAAAAAAGAAATAGACACTTTATGTAAAAATAAAATGAACATTGAAGCTGAAATACATAATCAAGATGAGCTAATAATTGACATAAAAAGAAAAATGAACGTTTTTCAAAAAATTGCAAATGCATTCAAAACAAGAGCAGAAATAGTTGAGGCATTAGATAAAAAGATTGATCTTCGAAATAAATTGCAAGAAGAAAACGATGCCATTTCTAATATACAACAAAAAATAAGTCATTTAAAAATTGAGGAAGAAAAATTAAAGGTAAAAATTGAAGAGTGTGAATCACTAGAAGGAAAAATAAAAGAATATAAAAGAGAATTTTCTGAAAATTATGTAGACTATGAGTTTTGGAATGGATTAAATGAAAATCCTAAATTACAGACGGTATGTCCTTTTACAACCAATGAATATGATAAATTAAGAGAAGAGCTATTTTATAAAGCTTTAAAATTACAAAAAGCATTTGTTTTGAATTCTAGGGCTGTAAAACATAATCTTGGATTTTTTATGAATATTGCGGGGATTGGAACCGAGGATAAACCTTTTGCATATCATCATGCTCTAAATACCATATTTTTGGTAGTACCAGTAATTTCAACAACGTTTGCATCTGTAAGTAATTTTCTTCGGAGGAATTCAAAAAGGGCAATTAGGTACGCTAATTATAGATGAAGCGGGTCAAGCGACACCAAGTTCATCTATAGGAGCAATGTGGAGATTTAAAAAAAGTATAATTGTAGGAGATCCACTTCAAGTAGAGCCAGTTGTAACTATTCCAAAAGAAATTAGTAAAGCTTTTGCAGAAAAATATCAAATTCCTACGATATACAGAAAAAGCGAAATATCTGTTCAAAACTTGGCAGATAACTTAAATAAATATGGTGGATACAGAAATAACCTGTGGGTAGGTTGCCCTTTAATAGTGCACAGAAGGTGCATAAATCCAATGTTCGAAATTTCCAATCAGATAGTGTATAACGGAAGAATGATAAATGAAACTAAACAGCCAGAAGCAGATAAAAAATTTGTATTAGAGCATTCTCAATGGATAAATATTAAGGGAAAGGAAATAGGAGATAAAAATCATTTTGTAAAAGAGCAGGGAGAAAAAGTTTGTGAGATTATCAATAAGTCAATAGAAGTATATGGAGGATTACCTAAAATATACATAATATCCCCATTTAAAAGTGTTATAAAAGAAATTAAGCCAATGCTAGCCAAAAACTTAAATTTAATATTGCCACGCCAAAAACAGAAAATAGATGATTGGATAGAAGAAAGCGTAGGTACAGTTCATACTTTTCAAGGAAAAGAAGCTTATGAAGTACTTTTTGTATTAGGGTGCGACAACACAGCAATAAGTGCAGCTAATTGGGCAGGTAAAAATGTAAATCTGTTAAATGTTGCCATTACAAGAGCAAAATATCGAATTGCAATGATAGGTGACGAAGATATATGGAATGGCGTAAATTTCTTTTCAGATGCAATTATGATTTTAGGTGATTTTAGGGACACGAACCAAATTCACTGATTATACTAAAATGACATAGTACAAGATACTGAGTATTGATCAAACGATAGGAGTAGGTACTTATTTGGTCATAATTATTGTTTATTCGGTTGTATGAAAGAAATAAATGTAGATGATACAATAACCCGTATAAATGGCGGTCGCACGTGTAAAGAATAGGTGTATTTTCACAAAAATACCGGTGGGTTATAGTTGCAGAGAAAATTCAATAGCTCTGAAAGGCAATGCAGCTATAGCATTGCCTTTCTATTTTTTTATAAAATACAATGCGAATGATGATTTCGGAAGGTGTCCCAAAAATATAAATTAAAAATTTATTGATATTTTGCAGGAATACCTATATAATAAGTTCGATATGAAGGGAGTGGATGGAATGACTTTTATTGAAACAATGAAACAAAAAGCCAAAAGAGATATTAAGACTATTGTTTTACCAGAGGGAAATGATATTAGAACTTTGCAAGCCGTCGAAAAAGTTAGAAAAGAAGGCTTTGCCGATGTAATAGTGCTTGGAAACAAAGAGGAAATATTCAATCTTGCCAAGGAGAGCAATATTAATATAGATGGAGTAAGAATAGTAACTCCAGTTGAAGATAGTAACTACGAAAAGTTGTCTAATGATTTTTACGAACTTAGAAAATTAAAGGGAATGACTCCTGAAAAGGCGAAAGAAACTTTAAAAGATGAAACCTATTATGGAATGATGATGGTAAAAGCAGGTTTAGCAGATGGGTTGGTATCTGGAGCATGCCATTCAACATCTAATACACTTAGACCTGCTTTGCAAATATTAAAAACTGCACCAGGGACTAAATTGGTTTCAGCATTTTTTATTATGTGTGTTCCAAATTGTGAGTATGGAGAGAAAGGAACATTCATTTTTTCAGATTCTGGACTTAATGAATATCCAGATGCTGAAAGTTTGGCTGAGATTGCAATTTCTTCAAGTAAAAGTTTTGAACAATTAGTTGGAAGTGAAGCAAAGGTTGCAATGCTTTCATATTCAACATATGGAAGTGCAACATCTCCTTTAACAGAAAAAGTTATTGAAGCAACAAAAATATTAAAAGAAAAAGCTCCAAATTTAATTTGTGATGGAGAGCTACAATTAGATGCAGCAATAGTACCAGAAATTGCGGCATCAAAAGCACCAGGAAGCCCAGTTGCTGGTAAAGCAAATACTTTAATATTTCCAGATTTAGACGCAGGAAATATAGGGTATAAGTTAGTTCAAAGATTGGCAAAAGCCGAGGCATATGGACCATTATGCCAAGGAATTGCAAAACCAGTAAATGATTTATCAAGAGGTTGTTCAGCAGATGATATAGTAGGTGTAATAGCAATAACAGCAGTTCAAGCGCAAAAATAGGGACGGAGCAAAAAATTACAGTTAGTGATAATTTTTTTATTATAAACTTAAAAAATAGGGACGAATCTCAAAATTTTGTATTGTAAACTTAATTTTTTTGCTCCGTCCCCAAAATTAAAGGAGGATGATACGATGAAAGTACTTGTACTTAATAGCGGAAGCTCTTCACTTAAATATCAGCTTATAGATATGGAAACGGAAGAAGTTTTAGCTAAGGGAAATTTCGAAAGAATTGGACAATACAATTCTTTTCTAACACACAAAGTTGCAGATATGAAACGTTCTTTTGAAAAGCCCGTTTCAAACCATGAAAAGGCAATTACATTTGTATTAAAAACATTGCAAAATAGTGTATATGGGGTTATTGAATCACCAGATGAGATAGATGCTATAGGACACAGAATTGTTCATGGCGGAGAAAAATTTACCAAGCCAGCTTTAGTAAATGATGAAGTAATGAAAGGTTTAGAAGAAAGTATTGAACTTGCACCACTACATAATCCGGCTGCAATTCTTGGAATAAGAGCATGTATGAATGTTATGCCGGGCAAAAAGAATGTTGTAGTGTTTGATACATCATTCCACCAAACAATGCCGCCGGAAACATATATTTATCCAATTCCATACAAATATTACGAAAAATATAAAATTCGTAAATATGGATTCCATGGAACATCGCATCAGTTTGTATCAGGCAGAGCAGCGGAGCTTATGAACAAAGATATAAAGGATTTAAAAATAATAAATTGCCATCTTGGACAGGGAGCAAGTGTATGTGCTATTAAGTATGGTAAATCTGTAGACACAAGTATGGGATTTACACCTCTAGGTGGAATTCCAATGGGAACGCGTTCTGGTGATATGGATCCATCAGTTGTAACATATATAGCTAAATATAGAAACCATACAACAGAAGAAATGGATGAAATTTTGAATAAAAAATCTGGAGTATATGGTATTTCAGAAGTATCTGTAGATTTTAGAGATATTGAGGCCGAAGCAATAGATGGCGATAAAAATGCTCAAATGGCTCTTGAAAATTTTGCATACCAAGTAGCACAATATGTAGCAAAATATGCAGTTTCTATGGGCGGATTTGATGTATTAACTTTCACCGCAGGTGTTGGAGAAAAAGGACCAATGTCAAGAAGGCAAATATGTGATTACTTAAAGTTTTTCGGCGTACAGCTTGATTACGAAAAGAATGAAATAAGGAATCAGGAAGCAGAAATATCTGCGCCAGACTCAAGAGTAAAAATATTTGTAATACCAACAAATGAAGAACTATTAATAGCTCGTGAAACAGCAAATTTAACAAAAAAGTAATGAAAATGGACGAGCTTTGTTTCGGGCAAAAAATAGAATCATAGCAAAATATAATATAAAGGAGAATATCATGAAAATTTTAGTATTAAACTGTGGAAGCTCTTCATTAAAATATCAATTAATAAACATGGATAATGAAGAAGTTATTGCAAAAGGAAATTACGAAAGAATAGGAGAGCCAGAGGTATCATTTGTTACACACAAAGTAAATGGCGAGAAATATAGAATAGAGCATCCAGCTCCAACACACAAAGAAGCCTTAGAATTTATTATAGAGCAATTAACTAAAACAGATTATGCTGTAGTTAGTAGCTTAGACGAAATCGGCGGAGTTGGACATAGAGTTGTTCAAGGCGCAGAAAAATATACAGATCCAGTTATCATTGATGATAGTGTAATAGCAGGAGTAAAAGAAGTTGCAGACCTAGCGCCTGTTCATAATATGGCGGCAGCAATGGGAATGGAAGCATGTAAAGCATTAATGCCAAATACGCCTATGGTTGCTGTATTTGATAATGGATTCCACAAAACAATTCCTGAGGAGAGATTTTTATTTCCAATACCATATCACTATTACAGAGATTACAAAATTCGTAAATATGGTTTCCATGGAACATCTCATTCATACGTATCTAAAAGAGTAGCAGAAGTTATGGGAAAACCTGTAGAAAGTTTAAAAACAATCGTATGCCATATTGGTCAAGGTGCAAGCTTATGTGCTGTTGATGGAGGAAAATCTGTAGATACAAGCATGGGACTTACTCCACTTGGTGGAATTATGATGTGTGCTAGAAGTGGTGATTTAGATCCATCAATAGTTACATATTTAATGAAAAAGGAAAATATAAAACCAGAGGAAATGGACAAAATATTGAACAAAGAATCTGGAATATATGGAATTTCTGGCGTAACTCCAGATGTTAGAGATATTGAAGCTGAGGCTGAAAAAGGAAATGAGAGAGCAAAACTTGCATTAAAAGCATATGATTTAAATATAGCACAATATATTGCTAAATTTATTGTATCGCTTGGAGGAGTTGATACGATTGTATTTACAGCAGGTGTTGGTGAAAATCAAAAAAATAGAAGAGCTGGAATATGCAAAAATCTTGAATTCTTAGGAATTAAGATAGACGGAGCTAAGAATGAAGTAAGAGGTGAAGAAGAAGAAATTTCAACACCAGATTCAGCAATAAAAGTATATGTTATACCAACAAACGAAGAGCTAGTAATTGCAAGAGAAACAATGAATTTAATTTAAGAATGTGTAAGGCAGGTTGTGTATGATGCATGACCTGCCTTTTGGTTTGACATAATTTAAAATAAAATGCTATTAGTTAATATTGCCATACGCATACGCTTCAGTTGGTTGCTGTGCGGGGCTTTCATAAATGCAGACAATAGTCCTTCTCTGACCGGAACAAATAAAAATTTTAAAAATGGGATAATTAGGTTGATTTGAAAGATTTTTTTTAGTATTATTTAATTCATGAGATATAACGATATTAGTATAGATTTTTGTAATGTGAGAGGCAATAAAATGAAAAACATTTTAGAATATATTGAAAATTCAGAAAAAAAATTTAGTGATAAAATTGCTGTAATAGAAGAAAAAAAATGTACATATGGCGAGCTTGTAGCCAAGTCAAAAAGAATTGCAACAGTTATTAAAAATGAAATTGGCATTAGAAAACCAGTTCCAATATTAATGGATAAAGGAATAAATGCATTAAGTACTTTTTTTGGGACAGTGTATGCAGGAGATTTCTATATATTATTAAATCCAGATCTACCAGTAACAAGGTTAATAGATATTTTTAATACTTTAGGGAGCAATATTTTAGTTACAGACAATGAACATAATGAGCTTGCTAAACAAATATGTAGTAGTAAGATTTTACTTGTAGAGGATATGGATAAAGTTCAAACTGACGAAGAAGCTCTTTTTAGTATAAGGAATCAAAGTATGGATACGGATCCACTATATGTTAATTTTACATCTGGCTCTACAGGAAAACCAAAGGGGGTTGTAATAGATCATAAATCCGTGATTGATTTCATAAGCGTATTTACAGAAAAATTTGGTATTTCAGATAAAGATATTATTGCAAACCAAGCGCCATTTGATTTTGATGTATCGGTTAAAGATATATATTCATCAATGAAAGTTGGTGCAACACTTGTAATTGTACCCAAGAAAATATTTTCTAGACCAGCGGATTTATTAGATTATATATGTTATAACAATGTAACAACATTAATCTGGGCGGTTTCTGCTCTTTGTTTAATTACAACATTTCATGGGCTTGATTATAAGGTGCCAAATAGTGTAAATAAAGTACTATTTAGTGGCGAAGTAATGCCATTAAAGCATTTGAAACAATGGATAGCACATTTGCCAAATGCTATGTTTGTTAATTTATATGGACCAACAGAAATTACATGTAATTGTACATATTATATTATAGATAATAATAAAGAATATGATGATAAGATTCCAATTGGCATTCCATTTGATAATAAAGAAATCATCTTATTGAGTGAAGATAATAACGAGGTAAAAGAAAATGGCGATATTGGAGAAATATGTGTAAGGGGAAATTCTTTGGCTCTTGGATATTATGGTAATATGGAGTTATCCAACAAGTGCTTTATTCAAAACCCATTAAATAATAAATATAGAGATATTATATATAAAACTGGAGATTTAGGATATTATAATAAAGATGGAAATCTTGTATTTTCTGGCAGAAAAGATTTTCAAATTAAGCATCAAGGACATAGAATAGAACTTGAGGAAATCCAAATTGCGTTAGAGAAAATTGATGAAATAAAAAGAGCTTGTGTGCTATATAATGAAGAAAAAAGCAAAATCTATGGTTATTACATTGGTAATATAGATAAAAAGGAAATTCATGCAAAGCTTACAGATATATTACCAGTATTTATGATTCCAAACGTATTAATTCCAGTTAAAGAGTTTCCGCTAACAAAAAATGGAAAGATAGATAGAAAAGTATTAGCTGAAATTAAGTAAAGGAGA
Source organism: Clostridia bacterium (assembly GCA_017404545.1). Lineage (GTDB taxonomy): Bacteria > Bacillota > Clostridia > TANB77 > CAG-508 > CAG-492. The sequence goes on along the minus strand of JAFRCC010000018.1, from coordinate 151,109 downwards.
ATAATTAAAAAATAATTTTTCATCGCTAAGAGTGCCTTCAAAGGAAGCAAGAAAGGAATGAAATTTATTATGAAAGAAGATATAATAAAAAATATAGTTGATAATTATGAAACTCCAGCATACGTTTTTGATATAAAAACTTTAAAAAGTAGAATTAGTTATCTAAAAGCATCTCTTCCAAAAAATACAAAGCTATGTTATGCTATAAAAGCTAATACATTTATTGTAAAAGACATAGAAGAAGATGTTGATAGATTTGAGGTGTGCTCAAATGGAGAATATGAGATTTGTAAGAGCAAAAAAATTAACGGCAACAAAATTTTAATATCTGGAATTAACAAAGATGATAAATTAATTAATAGAATTATAAGCGAAAGTGATATTAGATTTTTTTCTATTGAATCGATGTCTCAATTTGAAGCATTAAAGAATCAAAAGGAAAATGTAAAGATTCTTATTAGAATTACAAGTGGGAATCAATTTGGTATTAATGAAGAAGAATGTAAGAAAATAATCGAAAAAAGAGCTTTATATCCACATATCGAAATTGTTGGATTACAGTATTTTACGGGGACACAGAAAAATTCCATAAAAGTTCTAAAAAAGGAGCTTGATTATATGGATAGCCTTATAGAAGAAATTGAATGTAATTACAATTTTAAAATAAAAGAGCTAGAGTTCGGAACCGGGTTCCCAGTACATTATTTTAGTAATGAAAATTTTGACGAAGATTCATTTCTGAAAGAATTTTCAGAATTATTAAATAATTGTAAATTCAAAGGAAATATTATACTTGAAATTGGAAGAAGCATGGTTGCAAGTTGTGGGATATATCTTACCAAAGTTGTTGATAAAAAAATTAACAAAAATGAAAGATTTGCAATTGTGGATGGAGGCATTAACCATTTAGTATATTATGGACAATTTATGGCTATGAAAATACCGCAAATGGAGATTTTCCCAAAAAGAGATAATAATGATACTGAAATATGGAATATTTGTGGCTCTCTCTGTACAATAAATGATATTTTAGTAAAAAAAATAGAAGTATCAAATTTGCAAGTGGGAGATATTTTTATATTTAAAAATACAGGAGCATATTGCTCTACGGAGGGAATTTCTTTATTTTTAAGTAGAGATTTGCCACAAGTGTTAGTTAATGATATAAATGATAATATTAAGGTAGTAAGAAAAATTACACCTACGTATAATTTAAATATGTAAAAGGAGAGATAAAAATATGGAAAAGTTAATTGAAATTTTAGAAGAAATTGAATCAGGAGTTGATTACGAAAATTGTACAACCCTAGTTGATGATAATTACTTAGATTCGCTTGCAATTATATCGTTAGTTGCAGAAATTGAAGAAGAATTTGATGTACAAATACCTACAGTTGAGATAATACCAAGTAATTTTAATTCAGCTAAGGCTTTATGGGAATTAATAGAGCGTTTAAAGGAAGAGGAGTAATATGACATATACTGATTCAGCATTTTTGTTTATATTTTTTCCGATAGCTTTGGTTTTATATAACGTATTACCTAAAAAATGTAGAGGAACAATTTTATTATTATTAAGTTATATCTTCTTTTTTATAATCAGCAGAAAATTAATTATTTATATATTTATAACAACGTTTATAATCTGGCTTTTCAGCTATATAGTTAAGAAACTGCAGAAAAAAAGAGATGCAGATCTTGAAAAATGTAAAAAAGACGAAAAGAAATTAATAAAGGAAAAATGTAGCAAAAAACAAAGAATTTTTTTAATATTATCGATAGTAATTAATTTGGGTTTACTAGTAGTGCTAAAATATAGCGGATTTATTGGAAGTAATATTAATGCTTTATTCGAAAATTTTGGGGCACATGGAAGAATTAATATTTTTAAATTTGCATTACCTATAGGCATATCTTTCTATACATTACAAGCTATATCATATGTAACTGATGTACACAAAGGTGTTGTTAAACCAGATACAAATATCGGAAGACTTGCACTTTATTTAGCGTTTTTTCCGCAAATTATGGAAGGCCCAATTTGCAGATATTCTGATACAGCAGAGAGTTTGTGGAATGGTGAGCGTACTACATATGAAGGATTAACATTTGGCTTACAAAGAATAATTTTTGGTTTGGCTAAAAAGCTAATTATTGCTGATAGATTAAATATTTTAGTTAACGAAATTTTTGCAAGATATGCCGGTTTTGATGGTGGCATAGTTGCTGCAGGTATGGTTTTGTATACATTACAACTGTATATGGACTTTTCTGGTGTTATGGACATGGCAATTGGTATGGGAGAAGTATTTAATGTAAAATTGCCAGAAAATTTCAAACAGCCATTTTTCTCAAAATCTATATCAGATTTTTGGACGAGATGGCATATTACGCTTGGTGCGTGGCTAAGAGACTATATTTATTATCCAGTTTCAATGTCCAAAATAAGCAAAAAAACTACATCAAAACTAAGAAAGAAAATTGGAAATTACTATGGTCCTTTAATTACGAGCACATTTGCATTATTTTTAGTATGGCTAATAAATGGATTTTGGCATGGTTCAGCATGGAATTTTATTTTTTATGGAATGTATCACTTTACGTTGATAATGCTTGGTAGATTATTTGATCCACTAAACAAAAAGCTTATTAGTAAATTACATATTGATGTAAAAAGAGCATGGTATAAATCATTTCAAATATTCAGGACTATTATCTTAGTATTTATTGGAGAGTTATTTTTTAGAGCAAATGGTCTAAAAGCCGGATTTGAAATGTTTAAAATAATGATTTTAAAATTTTCATTTAAAAATATTTACAATGGAGAGCTATTGAATCTTGGAATAGATATAAAAGATTTTGCAATTGTTATAATTTTTACAATTATAATGTTTATCATTAGTATCTTGAAGGAAAAAGACTTTGATATTAGAGCAAAAATTGCTAATAGAAATATTGTACTTAGATGGATGATATATTTAATATTAATTATATCAGTAATCATTTTTGGTGCATATGGAGTTGGATATATTCCTGTAGATCCAATGTATGCAAATTATTAGAAAGGTGATTAAAGTTGAAAATAAAGATAATAAAAAGCATAAGCTTTATGCTGATTCTAACTATAATTTTAATATTATTATCAATGTTGTTTGAACCAAAAAACAATTCTGTTAAAGCAGGAATGCACAATAGAAGTGCCAGTGGAATATTAGCAGAACCAGAAAATACGATTGATATGATTGTTGTAGGCAATAGCGAAGCTTATACATCAATTATTCCAATGGAATTGTGGAATGACTATGGGTATACAAGTTATGTGTGCGCATCTCCAGAGCAATCACTACCATTATCGGTAAGATTACTTCGGAGAATCATTAAAGAAACAAAAACCTAAAATTGTTATGTTGGAAGCAAGTAATATTCATAGTAGAAATGATTTATCTGTAGCTTCTGACCAGATATTAAATTACGGACTTAAAGTATTTCAATATCACGATAGGTGGAAAAATTTAAGTAAAGAGGATTTTACAACTAGACCAGAATATAATACAATTAATTATATGAAAGGGTATGAGTATTCTCATGATGCAAAAGGGTTTAAAAAGACACATTCAAAAAAGGAAAAAGGCGACCCAGCAGTTATTCCAAAGAGTAATCAATTATATATAAAAGCAATAAACAAAATATGCCAAAATAATGGAATTAAATTTATTATTGTTAATGTACCAAGTGTTAAATATTGGAGTGATGAAACTCATGAGGCAATACAAAGTTTTTGTGATAAAAATGGTATTGAATACATGGATTTAAATATGTATGATGGTGAAATTTCAATTGATTGGGAAAAGGAAACAAGAGATAATGGGGAGCATTTAAATCACATAGGAGCATTGAAAGTAACAAAATATATAGGAAAGTATTTAAGTGAAAGGAATATTTTGGAAAGCCATAAAGCTGATCAGAAATATGAAGATTGGAATGAACAATACACAAAATATGAGAGCAGAGTAAATCATAAAAATCCAAAGAAGTAGTTTGGCATATTGCTAATTATTCACTATTGGAGCAAAGAAGCTCTTAAATGAATGCTCAATTGTAGATTTTTTAGATTTGACAATAACATAAAAATATAATAAAATATTGAACAGAGCAAATTGAATAGTCGCGTATAGCACGGCCGAAAGGCAGCGTACGAGGAAAGTCCGGGCCCCATAGAGCAATGATGCAGGATAACGTCCTGTGAGGGAAACCTTAAGGAAAGTGCAACAGAAAAGAACCGCCATCGTTAGGGCTCCCACAAAGTAACACTTTGTGGGAAAAAGGAGGAACAACGAAGCAATAAAGCAATTCAAGTTCACTTGGATTGCTACTAGCGAAGTTTGTTCCGACGTGGTAAGGATGAAAAGGCGAGGTAAGAGCTCACCGCTGGTATGGTGACATACCAGGTCTGTGTAAACCCCATCTGGAGCAACACCGGGACTGGAAGGATAAGACTGCTCGTCATCTTCCTAATCTGGTGGCTTGAGACATATAGCAATATATGTACTAGATAAATGACTATTCACGACAGAACCCGGCTTATAGATTTGCTTATAATTTTTAGAATAGATGTAATAATCTATTCTTTTTTTTGATTTAAGAGCGAAAAGTATTGAAATAATGAACATAATAAGTTATAATCATTAAGTTGACGAAAACTCTAAGAAAGGAGTGAAAAACATGTTGGCAAAAATTCTTAAAATCAGTGTGGCTCTTATGGCTGTTCTGGTTGGTATTTCTTCGATATGTCTTGCCAAGGCAGCTTCCATTGCGGAAAAAGAAGAGAACTTTGATAATCAATAAAGCCAAGGAATAAAGAATTTTAGATCGTGCTACTATTTGTAGCACGATCTTTTTTACATTATAGGAAATTCCTCTGGAATTCCTATAATATAAAGGCTTCGCTAAGATTGCACACAAAATTTACAAAGTAAATTTTGGCGCGCGAACAACTACGCGGACATTTGCATTAAATTTTGCTTTTTGCAATTATCATAATGTTCGCTATTGTTCCATTATTTTGGAATTGCATTCCTTGCAAGTTCGTCACATCTGTTGTTAAGTTCATTATCACTATGACCTTTAACTTTATTAAATGTAACATCATGTATTTTTGTTAGATTATATAATTCTTCCCATAGCTCTTTATTTTTTACTGGTTCATTTCCAGCTGTTTTCCAACCTTTTTTCATCCAATTGTATATCCAACCTTGATTAAAGCAGTTTACAACATAAGCACTATCACTATATAAGTTAACTTTACAAGGATGTTTTAGTAGCTTTAAAGCTTCTAAAACGGCAGTTATTTCCATAATGTTATTTGTTGTGCTTTTTGAGCCACCAGAAATTTCTTTTTTTACATCTTTATAAATTAAAACAGAGCCCCATCCACCAGGACCTGGGTTCCCAGAACACGCTCCATCAGTATATATAATTACTTCATCCATATTTTTAATATCCTTTCTTTACTATAAAAGTTACTTTATGATATTATATTAATCGTAAGGAACTTATCAGTCTTTCAAATTAATGAGATTATATAATGTAAATATTTATAATGCAATAATAATTTGAAATATGAAAAGTGAGAAGTTATAGTTTAACATTTTTTATTTAATAAGGTTATAGAAAGGGTTGTTGTCTGCATTTTTGAAAGTCCCGCGCAGCGACCAACCGAAGCATATGCGTAGGGCGATTGGAGTAATCAAGATTACTCCAGCAAGGGCGTCAAAAATACAGACAACAACCCTTTCTATGGTTTTATTATTATCACTATTAAAATAGTAACAGGGGGAGTGAACAAATGAAGACAGTTGTTATAACAGGAAGTGCAAGAGGCCTGGGATTTAACATGGCAAGATTTTTTAGGGAGTATAATTGGAATGTTGTTATTAGTGACTTAAAGGAAGAAAATCTAGTTAAAGCAAAAGAAGAGCTTGAAAAAACAGAGTCACAAGGATTTGTTGCATACAAAGTATGTAATGTATCAAAGTATAATGAATTAAAAGCGCTAATGGATTATTCATTAAAAACTTTTAGCAAAGTTGATATATGGATTAATAATGCTGGTGTTAATCAGCCTCAGAAAGCAATTTGGGAGCTAAACGAAAGTGAGATAGATACAATTATTGATGTTGACTTAAAAGGCGCTATTTATGGATCTAAAATTGCAATGGAAGAGATGCGTAAAAATCATGATGGTGCGATATATAATATTGAGGGATATGGCAGCAATGATGCTCATATGCTTGGATTAAATATGTATGGAACAAGTAAGAGAGCTGTAACATATTTTACAGAAAGTTTAGCAAAAGAATCTGAAGAAAAAAATACTGGTGTTATTGTTGGTAAGTTAAGTCCTGGAATAATGATTACTGGATTTACAACACATTCACTTGTTAATGATACAATTAAGCTTTCAGAAAAGACCAAGAAGGTTTACAACATTTTAGGAGATACTCCAGAAACAGTTGGTAAGTTTTTAGTTGATAATATGATTAATAATACAAAAAATAATGTAAAAATTAACTGGCTTACAAATAGAAAAGCTTTCTTTAGATTTTTAACGGCCGGATTTAATAAGAGAGATTTTTTCGGAGATGACCAAAAGTTATTAGCTGAAAAAAATGAAAATAAAAAGTAAGAGACAAAAATATATAATAAAATTTAAGAGTTACCAATAATTTAGATAGTTTAATGTATCTAAAAGATGTAATAAATATTAATAATATTGGGGGAAGAAGATGTTTAAAAAGATATACAAAATGGGAGAGCAAGAAGTTTACAAGACATACAAAGAAGAATGTAGAAAAAAACATGAGCTTAGAGATTTGTTTTGGGAGACTACATTAACTTGTAATCTTAAGTGTAAACACTGCGGTAGTAATGCGGAAGGTAGAAAGTATGAAGGAGAGCTTACTACAGAAGAAATTAAAGATGCTTTTAAACAGATTGCAAATGATATGGATGTTAGCCAAATATTAATTAATGTAACTGGTGGTGAACCACTTATGAGAAGGGACTTGTTTGAAGTTATGGAGTATGCAACAAATGAGCTTGGTTTTCATTGGGGAATGACTTCAAATGGTATGCTTTTAAATGAAGAGAATATTGAAAAGCTAAAAAAAGCTAATATGAGTACAATAGCAATAAGCATAGATGGTTTAGAAGAGACTCATGATGAGTTTAGAGGCGTTCCTGGTTCATATAAAATTATAACTGAAAATATAAAGAAAATGGTGGCTAGTAAATATTTTGACCATGTACAAGTAACAACTGTTTTTCATAAGAAAAATATTAATCAACTTGAAAGATTATATGATATTATGCAAAATTTAGGAGTCGATTCATGGAGAATTGCTTCTATGGATCCAATTGGAAGAGCAACAGAAAATGATGAGTTATTGCTTGACGGAAAAGATTTAAAGAAGCTTCTTGATTTCGTAAAGAGCAAACGTAAACATGGTAAATTAAAGGTTTTATATAGTTGTCAAGGATATTTAGGACTCGAATATGAAAAGGAAGTAAGAAAAAATTATTTCCAATGTAGAGCAGGTATTAGCATTGCGAGTATTTTATATAATGGAGATTTATCTGTATGTCCAGATGTTCCAAGGCTTCCACACTTAATTCAAGGTAACATTAAAACAGATAATTTCAAAGATGTATGGGAAAATAAGTATCAGGTATATAGAGATAAAAATAGAACTTCATGTGAAGAATGTAATAAATGTAAAAATTGGGAGTATTGCTTAGGGGGAGCGTTCCATACATGGAATTTTGAAGAGAACAAACAAAATAGATGTGCTTATAAAATGATATTCGAAGATAAAAAATGAGGTGATTTATAGATGAAAATTAAAAGAAAGATTAAAAGAATACTATACAGTATTGGTCTTTTAATTTTAACAGTATCGGTTAAAATTAGTTATGCAAAAAATAGTATAGAAATGGAATCATTATATGGTGTGCCAAGTGTACCAAAAGAACCTGAAATTCATCTAGGATTTTGGGATACAATACAGGGGGTTATAAGAGTTTTTTGTACAATTTTTCTTTTTCCATGTATAATAATAACAGGTGCTACGGTTTTCTATATAAAGTCAAAATGTAGAAGGGTGATTAAATTAATAGTTGTTGGATTAGTAGCAGCTATCATCGGTGCGTATATTGGATATATCTCATCTAGATATTAATTTTAATAATAAAACAATAAAAAGTGAAAGGTGGAAGGTTATGAAAGTATTAAAGAAAATAAAATATGGATTAATAATGTTTGGAACGACATTAATGATGCTTCCTAATAAAATATTTGCGGCAAGGGAGCCAGAGATGGTTTCTTTATATGCAGTACCTAAAGAAGAACCAACACCAGAGTTTAGTTATAGTGAACTTTTCTTAAAAATATTATCATTTGTAATAATACCACTTGTATTATTGGTTGGAGCAATTGTTTTCTATAAAAAGTCAAAAATGAAAAACATAGCTAAAATACTAATTATTATAGCGGTTGCAATTATTGCTACACTTTCTATTATATATGTAGCAAGTAATTATACTTACTAGATACAATTAATTATATAATTGTATAAAAGTATATTAAGGAGGAAGATACTTGAAAATTGTTAAAAAGATTAAAAATAGTTTAATACTATTTGGTACAACTCTAATGATGTTACCTATTAAGATATTTGCAGTAGGAAGAGATGAAGCAGATTTATATGGTCCACCAGAGGATTTCGTAATAAATACAGCCAATACTGCAAAGAATACAACAAATGCTGTCAAAGAAACATCGTCTTCATTTGAACCAGATTCGATGTTTTGGATAAGATGTTTAATATTTTTCTTAGTTCCAATAATATTTGTACTTGGATTATTAATATATGCAAAAACATCTAAGGGAAAAAAATCAACTAAGGTGGTAGTTACAATATTTATTTCGTTACTCGTTATAGCAATGCTAACTGGAGCAGTACTATTTGTTGTTGGTAGTATACTTGGATGGTTCTAAAAGGGAGAGGCACAAAGCTTCTCTTTTTGCATTAAATTTTATCTTTTGCAATTATCATATTGTCTGTCATTGTTCTTTACAGAAAGTATGTTTTACAAATATATATAATAAGTTATGGAATCATTGACAAGGTGCTTATTTATTTGATATAAATGTATAGAAATTATGTATATTATAGAGGAGGCTTTATGAAAGAAAATAGTGTTTTAGGAATTGTTGCTGAATATAATCCTTTTCATAATGGTCATGCTTATCATCTTGAAAAGGCAAAAGACAAATCGGAAGCACAATATAGTGTTTGCGTGATTAGTGGTAATTTTGTGCAACGTGGTAACAGCTCTGTATTAAACAAATGGAAAAAAGCAGAGATGGCATTATTGAATGGTGTTGATCTTGTAATAGAGCTTCCAACCATATATAGTGTTTCTAGTGCTGAGGGGTTTTCTTTTGGCGCAATGAAAATTTTAAATAGTTTAAATATTATTGACTCAATATCGTTTGGAACAGAAACTGATGATTACGGAGCATTAAATAATATTGCCAGTGTTGTTTGCGATGAGCCAAAACAATATAAGGATATGTTGAGTAGTGAGTTAAAAAAAGGCTTCTCATTTCCTAAGGCAAGAGAAAATGCTTTGATGTTATATTTTAATAATAATGAAAGATATGCCAATATTTTGAATGGTCCAAACAATATACTAGCAGTTGAGTATTTAAAGTCACTAAAAAAAATAAAATCTAAAATTCAACCTATTCCCGTAAAGAGAGAAAAGGTTTATTATAACGATAACCAAATTGTAGATGAATTTGCAAGCGCAACAGCAATAAGAAAATTATTAAGAGATAATGATTTTCGCGAGATTAGAAAGGTTGTACCAAATAGTACATATGAAATACTTAGTAGAGAAACTGAGCTGGGGAATATCATTTTGGATTTATCATATTATGAAAAACAGATTATATATACTTTAAGAAAAATGTCAGTAGATGAAATAAAAGAAATTCCTGATGTAAATGAGGGATTAGAAAATAGTATAAAAAATGCAGCGTGTTATACTAATAATTTATCAGATTTTATTGATATTGTAAAATCTAAAAGATATACGCAGTCTAGAATTCAAAGAATACTTATTTGTGTATTACTTGGAATTACAAAAAAAGATGCAGAAATGGCAAGGAGAGCTACACCATACATTAGAGTTTTAGGCTTTAATGAAAATGGAAGAGAGCTTTTATCTAGAATAAAAAAAGCAAATCCAAGATTGCCAGTAATAACATCTGTGAAGAAATTTAAGGATACAAACACAAATAAAACGTATAATAGAATACTAGATATAGATATGCTAGCAACAGATATATATACGATGGCATGCAAGAATGATTGTATTGCAGGACTTGACTACACAAAAAACTTGGTTATGATATAAAAAAGCATGGTTGTTCTAATAAAAAGATTTTTGAATAAAAATTATATAAAAGTCTTTTTATTGGAGGAGCAATGAGAAACAAAAGAAAATCTTATAAAAAGAAAAATAAAATATTCGCTGTAATAGAGAATCACATTAATCAGAATATTAGGGAATACACAATTGCGGTTTTTGTGTTTTTTATTGGTGTTGTGATTGGTGTAATGCTAACTAATAGCTCATCTCAAGAAAATAAAAGCGAGATAATTGGATATATAAGTAGATTTATCGATTCGATAAAAAATGGTGAATACACAGTAGATGGAAAGAAGTTGTTTGTGAAATCTATTTCATCAAATTTGAAACTTGCTGTAATTATTTGGATAGCAGGTTTAACTATTGTGGGAATACCTATTATGTACATATGCATTATGTATAAAGGAATACGCATAGGTTATTCAATTTCAGCTGTAATTGCCACATTAGGAAGGCAAAGAGGGATAATATTTTCATTAAGCACGATGTTATTGCAAAATATAGTTGCAGTACCGTGCTTTCTGGCGTTGATGGTTAGTGCAATAAAAATGTATAAAGCAGTTACCATAAATCAAAATAAAAACAACATTAAATTCGAAATATATAGACACACAATTTTTTCATTAATTATGACAATTGGACTCCTTTTTGCTTCTTTTATCGAATATTACTTTACAACCGCAGTTTTTAGTGATATAATAATAAATTTTATATAAAAATATAAAAAAAACTATTTACTTTTATGCAGTAATTTGATATAACATATGTAGTTTATGTAAATTCGAGAAAAAGTGAGGAGAAGCAAGATGGAAAAGCAAATTAATAATTTTTTAGAATTTCTTCAAAAGGACAAGAAATTAACAGATAACACATTACAATCGTATAAAAGAGATATAAGTCAATATGAAAATTATATCCAACAGAATAATCTCGATTATGCAAGTGTTGATGAGGGTACTATCAAGGGGTATTTAGAATATCTTCAAGAAAATGGAAAGAAAACATCAACTGTATCTAGAAATTTAGCATCAATAAGATCTTTCTACCAATATTCGGTAAGAGTAAAAGATTTAAAGAAAGATCCTACAGAAAATGTTCAATCTCCAAAAATTGAAAAGAGAATTCCTAATGTATTATCAACGAAAGAGGTAGAGCTACTACTTGAGCAACCAGAGGATACAGATCTTAAGGGAATTAGAGATAAAGCAATGCTTGAATTTGCATATGCGACTGGAATGAGGGTTACAGAAATTATTTCACTAGATATAAAGGATATAAATGTAAAAGAAGGATATGTAATTTGTAAAACAGGAACAAAACAAAGAACTATTCCGCTAGGAGAAATGTCTGTTAAAGCATTAAAAAACTATGTAGATGAATCAAGACCATATCTAATTAAGAGCGATGATGAGCCTTCTTTATTTGTAAATATAAATGGAAAAAGATTAACAAGACAAGGCTTTTGGAAGATAGTTAAATTCTATAAGGAGCAAGCTCATATAGATAAAGAAATTACACCAGGTGTTTTAAGACATTCATTTGCTACTCATTTATTACAAAATGGTGCAGATTTGAAAGCAATTCAAACAATGCTTGGTCATTCAGATATATCTTCAACACAAGTATATATGCAATTCCAAGATGAGGGGATAAAAAATATATATAAAAAAGCCCATCCAAGAGCTTAATTAAGTTTTATCAATAAGGGGACGGAGCTGAATCTAAAATTTAATGATTTTAGGTTCAGCTCCGTTTGTTTTTTAGATTATATCAATTTTGTGAATGTATAGAAGCAACGAAAGGTTGAGTTTTGCCGAATTTTGGGTTGAAAAGCAGATTTTTAGATGATATAATGAGATGGAAATTGCCCCATGAGGGTGTATCAAAATTTATTCCAATGTAAACGGAGGTATCTGTATGAAGATTTTCGTAGGATGCTCATCTCGCGATGTAGGCAATGCGGACTATAACCATGTAGCTGATCGTGTTGGTGAGTGGATCGCAACAAGCGGACATGACTTGGTCTTCGGAGGATGTGGTAAAGGCCTTATGGGTCGTATCTTCTCCAAGGTAAAGGGTCATGGAAAAATCTATGCAACACAGGCAAAGGTATACCAGGATGAGGTTATTGGACTGGACGCAGACAGCATTGAGGTTATTGACACAATCAACCAGCGTAAGAATCGCTACACAGAGCTTGCCGATGTTTTGGTTTTTATTCCCGGTGGGATTGGAACCTTGGATGAGCTTATTTCTGGAATTGAGACTAGGCGTAGTGGAGAGCATGAGAATCCTATCGTAATTGTAAACGAGGGGAACTTTTTCGGGGCTCTGCTTGAACAGCTCGAGAAAATTTATGATGAAGAGCTGGCATCGGAGAGCGTGAAGAAGTACTATTACGTTGCTAAAACAGTTGATGAGGCAATCGAGAAATTGGCGGAAATTTGTAACAAGTAAAACTGGTATAAGGGCGGAATGGAGCTATTAAGTTCTATCCGCCTTTAGTCTTATTATGCATAGAATAAAGTTTGTAAAAAAAGATTTTTTTTACACGGAAGTTTTTGGCATAATATGATGAGTTTGAACAAGAGAGAACTATTTCCGTTGACTCAAAATGATCATGTATGGTAGAATTCAAAATATAAAGATTAAACATAGAGGAGAAGTAGAAATGATTTATCCAAAATTTTTATGTAAGGGTGATACAATAGGTGTTCCTGCGCCATCAAGCGGAGCGTATGATGAGCAACATTGTAACAAATACAAAAATTCTAGAAAAAAACTTGAAGAAATGGGTTATAGTGTTGAATGGTCTAAAAACGTATTTAAATCTGAAATGTGTAGAAGTGCAGATGGCAAAACAAGAGGACAAGAGCTAAATGAAATGTTTGAAAATTCTAATATAGATTTTATTATGTGTGCTGCCGGTGGTGAGTTTATAAATGAGATGCTCCCATATGTTGATTTTGAAAAAATCGTAAAGAATCCAAAATGGGTTCAAGGTTTCTCAGATCCACAAGGAATTTTATTTCCTATAACAACTAAGTATGATATAGCAACATTATATGGATTGAATTTTGGTGATTATGGAACAGAGCCATATACGCGAGATATTACGGACAACTTGCAAATTATAACAGGCAATATTATTAAACAAGAAAATTATGATATGTACGAGAATAAACGAGGAGAGCTTGTAACTGGTCTTGAGCCATTTAACTTTACAGATAAAGTGGTCTGGAAAAATCTTAACAGAGACAAAGTTAATGTTACAGGTAGAATTATAGGTGGTAATCTTGATGTTACATTGGAACTTTGCGGGACAAAATACGATGGAACCAAAGATTTTATAAGTCGATATAGAGATGATGGTATTATTTGGTATTTTGATAATTGTGATCTTTCAAAGGAAGATTTGATTCGAGCAATGTGGAAATTAAATGAGATGGGATATTTCGAACATACAAAAGCAATTATATTTGGTAGAAATGGTAATGATAAGGAATCATATCTTGGATATACATATGAAAGTGCATTAGGAGATAGTATTATTACTAAACTAGATATACCAATTGTATATGATGCAGATATATCACATAAGGGGCCATGCTTTACCATTATAAATGGCTCAATTGCATCTGTGTATTCGAAAGATGGAAAAGGAAGCATAAGTTTTGAACTTAAATAATAGGGACGGAGCAAAAAAATAAAGTGAACCATAAATTAATTCTGTAAACTTAAAAAAATAGCACCGTCCCCAAAATTAGAGGAGGAAGTAAAATGAAGATAGTATCATGGAATGTAGCAGGATTTAGAGCATGTTTAAAGAAAGGCTTTGATGATTTTTTTAGAAATGTTAATGCCGATATTTTTTGTATGCAAGAATCTAAAGTTACAGAGGATCAATTTGACTATGCACCAGAAGGGTATAGTAAATTTTTATATCCAGCCGAGAAAAAGGGTTACTCAGGCACATTGGTATATTCAAAGATACAGCCAATTAATGTAACATATGGACTTGGAATAGAGGAGCATGACCACGAAGGAAGAGTTATTACAATGGAATTTGAGAAGTTTTTCCTAATAAACGTGTATGTACCTAATGTAAAAAGAGATTTATCACGTTTAGAGTACAGAATGAAATGGGAAGACGATTTTAGGGCATATTTAAAGAATCTTGAAAAAACAAAACCTGTGGTTGTTTGCGGAGATTTTAATGTGGCTCACGAAGAAATTGATATAAAAAATGCAAAATCGAATAGAGGTAATGCTGGGTTTACTGATGAAGAAAGAGCAAAATTTACTGAACTTTTGAATGCTGGATTTATAGATACATATAGACATTTCCATCCAGATGAAGCGATATATACTTGGTGGAGCTATATGGGAAAAGCAAGAGAAAACAATGTTGGTTGGAGACTAGACTATTTTGTTATATCTAAAGATTTCTTAACAGAAGTTGAAAATCCACAAATATACAATGAAGTAATGGGAAGTGACCATTGTCCGGTAGGAATAACTATAAAAGAATAGCATAAGAAAGAGCATATTTTAAGAGAAGAGGTATGTTATGAATGAAAGAGATTTATATAATTATAGTCCAGAAAAAGAATATGTCGGAGGAATTTATTGGCAATTTTTAGAAATGTCAAAAGATAGTATAGATGAGCTAGGGGTAGATATAGTTTATTTTTCTAAGATTACAAGAATAATACAAAATGCTGAATTGCGCACAAAAATGAAATTAAAATTTTGCGAATTGGTAAAAGATAAATCTATATATAGTCTTGAAGAGGTGTTAGAAAGAGGCGAATATACTCAAAATGAAAAAGATAAAGCATATGAGGAAAAATTAGAAAGAATCTTATACGAAAGTAAACATGAATTAGAAGATATTGAAAAGCTTGTAGTATACATTTCTCATGTTAGTGATAATGGATGGAGAGCAGAATTTATCAAAAAAATCGCACAAATTACAGAGCAGTGGTTTGATGACAGAGCTTCAGAATACCAGATAAGAGATTCATGGAAAAATTATAAGAAGTTAGGGCTTATAAAAAGATGTAAAAATGTAGAAGATGCTCAAGCTTTTTTAGAGATATGGGAATCTACTTTTTCAAACTATGATAGAGCTATAGCAAAGGTATTTATGAATAAACATTACATAAAAGACAAACAATGTAAATACAAAGAAAAAGATGTACTAATTGGTATTAATCCAGATATACAAATAGGATTAGAAATAGAGCTTAACAATAAGGATGGACGAGGTGTAGATATTGTTGATAATCAGGAAGGTTTTGAAGAATGGCAAAGCCAACGAGATGTAACAGTACCAGATGGTAATGAGTTTTCTTCACCAGTTTTACATGATACAATCGAGGATATGTCTGCACTAAAAGCTCTATTCGATACTTTAAGAGATGTTGGGTATTATGCAGAGAAAAGCAATGATTATAACACAAATACATCCGGCCAGGTAAATATAGGATTAGATTATTTAGATTCTGCCGAGGCAATAGTATGTTTTTTTGAATTATATGGGAATGTTGAAGAGGTATTGTACCACATATGCAATCCAAACGGCGAATTTATCCGTCAAGATATATTTGCAAGCAGTAGGTTTAAACCGGTATCACCATTACTAGGTAAAAGGATTATATCGGAAGATTTAACAAGAGAAGAGGCAATAGAGCTATTTGCAAGTGAGCGTGATGGTGGAAATAATCACGATATGATGTATAAGAAAATGTCTGTGTGTATACGAGATGGAGATAGCAAGTTCGGCAGAGCAAGACTTGAGTTTAGGATGTCTAATGGAAGTGATGATTTTGAAGTATGGAAGCAAAACATAAAATTATATGCAAAGCTTGTAGAGCTTTCGAAAGAAATTTCCTCAATAAGACAAAAAAGTGAAATAACTGCAGGTGAAGAGCTGAAGCTGTTATTGTTTGAAGAGCTAAAGGATGAAGAAAATACTTTAGAAGATAAGCTAAATATATTAATGGATTTACTATTTAAAAACGAAGTAGATAAAGAAATATATATAGATAGATTTTATGAATTAGAGCAGACTATGAAACAGAAACCAACACAAAGATATACCAGGTTATATGATAATGACGGTTTTTTTGAAGTGGCAGATTTTGAAAGATTACACAAGCCAAATAATCATGTTGTAGCATATGATCCGGAAACAGAAGTGTATAGTGAATATGAAGATAATGATGATAGGTAATTAAATATTTGTTAAATAAAAATAAAGCTAAAAGGAGGTGAATAATTAATATAAATTATTACATGGAAATTCGTATTAATTAAAATTAATTTGTTAACACAAAACAGAAGAGGAGGAAAAGAATGAAAAGTAAAAAATTATTTATTGTGGTAGTATTGTTATTTGTAATGGCATTACTTACAGGATGTGGAACAGAAACGGAAGAGAAGAAAAAAGAGAATAGTAATGAATCGGGTGTAGATGTTACAGAAACTTTAGAACCATCGTATTCAAATGTTGGTAATTATATTGAGTATAATGGAAATATTTATTATTGGAAATTAACTCCTTCAAGTAGAGATGAAACAGCTTTATTTGCTAAGTATAGTCCAATTAAAGAATCTAAAGTGGATTTAGTAAGAATGGAACCAGATGGGAATGAGTTTTCTGTGGTAAATACAGCGGGTAATGGTAATATTTATATTGCAAATGATGTTATTTTTTATCAGTCAACTGAAGATGGTGAGAATAAAGTTTACTCGGTTGACTTAGGGGGAAACAATAAGAAAACATATGTAAAAGGCGAAATAAACTATGCATCTGGTAACTATATATATATTCAATCAGGTGCAGATATAGTTGTGTTAAATGCAAAGACTGGCGAACAGGAACTTATAGTTAATAGTGCCGATTTAATTGGTATGGCTGCAGGCAACGCATTTTATATTTCAGGTGATAGCTCTAAATCAATTAGCATTAATTATATAAAAGGTGGAGAAAATAATACAAATATTGCTACATTTAATACAAGTGAATATAAGAGCGAATATGGTTCGGATAAAAATATAACTTTTTATGGTTTCTCATGTGAAAACAATAAAGTAGCAATTAAAGTTGGAGATGTTCAAGGTACAGGTCATTTTGTTCAAGAAGGTTGGGTAATTGAGATGGATGCAGACGGACAAAATGTTACAAAAAGGATTGATGATGATGATAACGAGGAAGGTGCTCCTACATTATTAGAAGCAACAGATATGCCAGTTTCATATAATACAGAAAAAGGTCTATTATATAAAGATCCAGATAATGGAAGCGAAAAAGTAATTGTAGATAATAACAAAATAAAAAGTGAATTTGGATTTAAAACATACAATGACGATGAAGAAGTTTTTATTGAAGTGTATTCGGCTGATAAAGTTGGAGATAAATTATATATTGTTATAGATAATGGAACCCACTATCCAGCAGGAGATATTGGATGGAGATATTCATACAAAAGAACAAAAACAGCAGCTTTTAAGTATGACTTAGGAAGTGGAAAAATTGAAAAATTATATGAGTTTTAAAATAATATTGCAATTATTTTGAAAATATAATAAAATAATAACAATAAAATTTTGAGAGGAAGATGTATTATGATTAAATTGATAATTTCTCAATTAAATTTAAGACATCAAGTATGGAGAGCAAATCACCCATACTTAATTGTCGAGGAATAATTATAATACATAAATAATATAAGACAAATAGATGTATGAGTGGTGAAACAATTTAAAATCACTTGTGCATCTTTTTATATCTAAAAGTGCACTTGTAATCATAAGTGCACTTTTTTGCTCTCAAAATAAAAAAGGGGGATTTATTATGATAAATGAATTTAAAATTTTAAAAGATTTAGTAAAATTTAATACGATTAAAGATAAAGAGAATAAAGAGATTATTAATTACATTGAGAGCTATTTAAATGAACTAGGATTCAAAACAGAAATTAAGACTAAGAATTTGGTTATGAGCATTGGAAAAAATCCTCAAATTGGATTCTTGGGGCATACAGATACAGTTGAATACATAGATGAGTTTAAAACACCATTTGATTTAACTTTGAAAGAAGATAAATTATATGGTCTTGGAGCATGTGATATGAAAGGTGGTATTGCTGCAATGTTGGATGCTGTGGGCAAAATTGACTTCAAAAAATTAAGGAGTGGAATGAAATTGTATTTTACATATGATGAGGAAATTGGTTTTGGAGGCACGTATGAGTTGGTAAAGAACAATCAGAAATTTCCAAATATTATGATATTTGGAGAGCCTACAAACAATGAAGCATTAACAGGTAGTAAAGGTTTAATAGAATATGATATAAAATTTAAAGGAATTAAAGCACACTCAAGTAATCCTGAAAAAGGTATAAGCGCAAACTTAAATGCTGTTAAATTTTTATATGAACTTGAGAATTTTTACAACGATGAAATAAAGCCAGAAAAAGAGCAATATTATCTTATACCATATACAACAATGAATGTTGGTGTAATAAATGGAGGTAGTGCTAAAAATTCTGTACCTGCTAGTTGTAGTGTTAGCATAGACTTTCGTGTTATAAATAAAAAGCACATAAAAAAAATAGAAGATAAAGTAGATGAATTAGCAGAAAAGTACATGGCAGAAGTTAATATTATAGAATGTATTGATCCGTTCATTGATGATGTAGATTTTTTTGACGAACTAAAAACTGCTAATTTTATGACAGAAGCAAGTTTAATAAGTGGACCTTCTAAACGCATTATACTTGGAACAGGACCAGTTACGGCACATGAAGTAAATGAAAATATCTCGGTTGATAGTTATAGAAAATTAGTTAAGCAGTATGAAGAGTTGATTTATATGGTGTGTAAATAAAAAATGATTTTGCAATAAATTTAATGGGAATTTAGTTGGAATTAGAATATTTAGGAAAAAATTTCAAACTATTGAAATAACATTTATATTATGGTAAACTTTATACATATTTAAAGTTTTGCAAGATTATAAGAAAGGTGTGTAATTAATCATGAATAACGTAGTATTAGATTTTAAAGTAAGAAAAATTAATAATAGTGAGCTAATCACACTAATATAAATCAGATAACAAAATCTGTTTTTATTTTAATATACAAATTATTATAATTACAAATAAAGTTTGTGGGGCTCTCTATTGTTGGAGAGCTCTTTTTGTTATAATTTTTCAAAATACATAAAAATTTAAATAAGATAAAGACATAGAGTTGATAAACAAAATAAATAATATTAATCACGTTTGGATTTGTCAAAAAATAAGAATTTAATGGAGGTAAAGATGAAAAAAATACTTATAGCAACAACGAATAAAGACAAGTATAAAATTGTTAAATATTTACTTGCAAGGGCAGGACTTAATGAAGCGGAATATATGTATCAATCGTTAGAAGATATTAGTTACAATGGTGCTGATAAAAAGGAGCAGGGAAGCATAGAGATGCGAGCAGAGATGAAAGCTAGAGCTATAAAAGAGTACTTAAAGGATAATGATTATGAGTATATAATTGGAATTGATGATGGTATATACATAAAAGGTGGGCTTCAAGAAAATATAAAAGACTACATTAAAAAAATTTTGTATGAGAATTACTTAAGTAATGGTGAAGAATATGCTTTTTATAGAGCTTATTGTGTAATAACAAAAGATGGAGAAGTATTTAAAACTGAAACTAAAATTCCATATTCATACAAAGCAAAGGAAAATGCAGAGCTTAAGCCCAACTCATACCCGCTAAGTCAAATATCAGTTCCAGTAGGATATGATAAAGCTCTTACTGATTTAAGTGAAGATGAGGCAAATGAGTATACTTGGAATAATTCGAAAGAAAAAATAATAGAGCTAATAAGAGCAATTAAAATGCAATGAAAAAGAATATATTGCTCTACAATGTCATGAACTAAGAGGAGGATAAAATGGAAAAAAGAGATTTATATGACAAAAACAAAAATTTAACAGGAGAAACAATATATAAAGGAGAAGAAACACCTGAAGGAAAATATATAGTAGTAGTTTTGGTATTTATACAAAATTCTGAAGGAAAATTTTTAATACAAAAAAGAAGTGCAAGAAAGAATGGCTTATATGCCACAACTGGAGGTCATCCCAAAAGCGGAGAAGATAGTATTCAGGGAATAATAACAGAAGTTAAAGAAGAAATAGGTTTGGATGTAAAGCCAGAAGATTTACAGCTATATTTTGGGGGAAGATCTGAAACAGAAAGAGTTTTTTGGGACGATTATTATATAAAGTTAGATGTAGATAATATAGAAAAATTAAAGCTACAAGAGGAAGAAGTTGAATCGCTACATTGGTTTTCAGCAGATGAGATTCATCAGTTAATGAAAGAAGAAAAGTTTTTTAAAAATCACTATGAAGAATTTGAAATATTAGAAGAATGGCTGAATAACAGATAATGTATATTGTCTATTAAAGAGTGTGTCATCTAAATGACAAAATTAAAATAACCATTTTTAGGAGGAAGAGCTATGAATGATTGGAAATGTCCAATTGAATATATAGATGAAGATATTAGAGAGGTTGTTAGATTAATATATAACAATAATATGAAACCATATAATTCTTGTAGTGGCTCATATAAAGATCACAAAGATGAATCACTTTGGCCAGAAAGTGCCAGTATAGAAATGCTTGATTCTAAATTAACAAGAGAGCTATTAGCAATTCTTATTAAAGATAAGAGGTTTAAATGTTCTATTTCAAAAGAAAGAGAATGTGTGCTTTATGATAATAAACTTCCAGAAGGTTTGAGATTTAAAATAGAGTTTGAAAATATTTGTGGTGATATGCAACAAGTATTAATGAGGCTTATGCAATCTGTTATTCAAGGTAAAAAAGCAGAAATTGGTAATAGAAAAGAAATTGATATTGTATGTGATTTTATAGCTGATTTTGATGTTATACATGGTAATGAAATTAAATTTAGTTTTAATGATGAAATGACATTGAAAGACCATGAAAATGAAGATAACTATTCAATTGAAATAAAAGATAAAAGAAAGTTTGAAAGTTTAGGAAAAAGTATTAATCATGTAATTGATGGGTTTATTCAAGACGAAAGTAAATGCAAAATATATGGAAGTAATTTTTTGTCTATGATTTCAGTATTAAAGAAAATTAGAATGGATTATTATAAAATTCCAAGATTAAATCCTGGTGAAAAAGTACAGGTGTTTCAATTAGGTTCAAAAAGAGCAAATAAATTTACAGAAGGATATAATGAAAAAATTAAAATTGCACAAGAAAAATTAGAACAAGAATTAAGGAACGAATTATCTACAAGCGAATCATTTAGCTTTGATGATCTAATGGGGATGATTGATTTAGAAAAATAAAGTTGCTTGATGATTATGAGAAGAACCGTATTTTTCCCAGTGGAAATATTTGGATGGTAACATTATGTTTAACATAGAGAATTTGAACATGGCTATTAAATATATTGGCAAAGTTGTTGCAGTTTGCATAAAAATATGATATAAGATATATGTTCTAGCCGAGTGGCTAATAAATCAGTTGTAGGATAGATATCCAAAGGTCAGTACAACCGGTAGGTAGTAAGGGGTGGTGCAAATTTTATCGTATAATTTCGTAATTAAGCACCAACAAAGCAAACTGCAAGTGTGAATAATATTGCTCTTGCACTCTTAGAATTTAGGAGGAACATCATGGGAAAATTTATCAACGGAATCAATTTTGGCAACTTCAATGGGGCAGTAGTGATTAATGGTCGTATTGTGTCTGGTGGTTGGATGTCTGGCGGAGGAGTATTTGGTACACCGCAAAAGTTCGACGAAAAAAAGAATGTGCCGGAAAATGATGTGGAGCGGATTACTGTAAAAAGCGATTCAGCAAATATTGTTGTAACTGCGAGCAATACCAGTATTGTTGAGGCTCACTTTAGCGGAGAAGCTGTTGTTGACGAGAAACCAACGTTCAATATCGAAAAGAGAGGATGCGAAGTTATCATTACTCTCGATGTAGGTGCAGTTGCTATGAGTAATTTAACTTTGACGGTCAACATTCCTACACGGACATTTGAGTTTCTGAGTGTGACCTGCTATAATGGGAATGTATCTGTCAAAAATGGAGTTTTCGCAAAGAAAATCAGACTTGACACGCACAACGGCGAAGTGGATAGCGAGGGAAACTTTTGTGAAATTTTGGCAACCACGCACAACGGCGACGTTGATGTCTACATTAAGGCTAAAAACAATGTCGAAATCGAAGCATCTTCTCATAACGGCGACGTATCAGTAGAGATGCAGAATGTTGCCACGAGCAGTATCTATGCATCTTCTCATAACGGAAATGTGAGAAATCGCTTTCATGCTGGAAATGGTGTATATGCTGCGTATGGACGTGCGACGTCTCATAATGGCAATGTTACAGTGAAGTGAATTAATAACCCAATAACGGATGAGAGCGAGTGTGAATGCACTCGCTTTCTCCGTAATATAATTATTGACTAATTTACATAAAAATGCTATAATAAGCGAAGGATTCCAAATGGAATTCGAGATATTTACATGCCTATTCGAACTAAAAGGAGGACTTATTATGAAAAGAAAGGCAATTCGGAATATTGTAGTATTCATGATGTCAGTAGTTGTACTTATTACTGATACAGGTTGTTCAAAAGAGCAGAATGAGAAGAAAATAGCTACAACGAGTATGCAGGCTGAAGAGATTCACACTACGGCAACAGAAACCAGTACAATGGAAACAGTAGAAGAAACTACGATTTCAACGGAGAACGTAACAGAACAGAATAGCGAGCTTGAAACCGAAGCAGAGACAGAAGAAATTCCAACTCAAGAAGAGGGTCATAGAAATTATCATATACCTGAAGAAGGGGATGAGGTTTTAGGACTCAGAATGAAAGTATACTCTATGGCATTTGATATGAAAAAATCATCAAATGTAAGTTTTATCGATGCAATGTATGAAATAATGTCAGATGAGGAAAAAAGACCTAATGGCATTGGTACAGCTGTAGTGTTTAACGAAGTATACGATATTCAAGAGTTAGCTGACTGCTTCTTCAAATACAACATGGCTTTTGTATGTCAGACTGCAGAAGGAAATTATGTTGTACTTACTGGCTGGGATGAAGAAACTGGAACTATTTGTTACCTGGATGATGGCACAGAAATGGAAAACGAAAAGTCTGCACAGGCGGAAATGCTGGGCAATACTGTAAAAGTTTATTGGCCGGAAATTTAATGAACTAAGGGCTCTCTTATTTGAGGGCCTTTAAATTTTTTTATGTTGTAAAGAAAAAAAGGTCGTTTTTTGTTACTATTTAATAGTTATGATAATAATAAAGTCAGACAATAGCCCTTTTTCTGACCAGATTAAATAAAAAGTGTTAAACTGTAACCATTTTTTACCATATTCCAGAATTTCAATAGACAATATAAAAATATATTGCTATAATTCAATTATTAATTCAAAAGAGGAGGAATAGAAATGAAAAAATTATTAAAAAATGTATTATTAGTTATGTTATTGTCTACAATGTGCATTACATTAGTTGGATGCGGAAAAGACAAAAAGGAGAATTTAAATGAAAGTAAGCTAATTGCTGTAAAAGAATATTCAGCGGGAAATTACAAACAAACAACGGAGATAACATTTAAGAATGATATGGCTGAAGAAATAACAATTACAATGGAATGTGGAGATAATTCTACGGCTGAAGCTATGAAAGAGCTATTTAGTTCGGAGGATTCGTTAAAAGATGCAGAAATTAGGGTTGAGGCTAACAAATTAATTATAAAAACAACTGCAAAAGACTTTTTCACCGAGGAAGGCATTGACTATAGTGATGATAAACTTAGCAAAGATTCAATAAGAAAAATGTTTGAAGACAATGATTATACTATAACAGAGGAATAATATGATACAAATACAGATGTTGAAAGGGAAATATATATGGGAGCTTTAGAAGTAAGAGATATAAAAGATATGCTAAAGAAAACAGGAGATATGTATGGAAATAGACCTGCATATAAATTTAAAACTAATATTCCTGGAGAATTTAAAACTATTTCACATAAACAAATAAGGGAAATGGTAGATAATTTGGGAACGGCATTAACCTCATTATTGAATTTAAAAGGAAAGAGGATTGCTATCATAGGAGAAAATAGATATGAATGGGAGGTAGCATATTTTTCTATTGTTGCAGGTACAGGAATAGTGGTTCCCTTAGATAAGGCTCTTCCTTCTAATGAATTAGAGAGCTTAATCAGAAGAGCTGATGTAGAGGCAATATTTTATTCAAGAGCATATGGAGAAACACTAAAAAAAATAGTAAAAGATGGAACTACAACCTTAAAGCACCTAATATGTTTTGATACAAAAGAGCATGAAGATGATGTATATTCATTTAAGGAATTAGTTGAGAAAGGAAAAACACTAAAAGAAAATGGAGAAAAATCTTTTATATCAGCTGGTATAGATCCAGATAAAATGTCCATAATGTTATTTACTTCTGGAACAACATCTCAACCGAAAGCAGTAGTACTAAGCCAAAAAAATATATGTGCAAATTTATTTGCAATGAAAGATATTGTTTATGATATTGATAGCACAGATACATTCCTTTCAGTTTTACCGGTTCATCACGTATTTGAGTGCTCTGCAGGATTTATGCTTGCCATGTATCTAGGAGCATGTACAGCATTTTCTACAAGTTTACGCCATATTGTGGACGATATAAGGGATTTTAAAGTCTCATTCTTAGTATGTGTGCCAGCATTATACGAATTAATGTACAAAGGTATTTTAGGCAATTTAAAGAAAGCAGGAAAGTTAGAAGCAGTTATGCAACTTGCAGAAGCTCACAAAAATGATTCAATGGAGAAAAAAGCAAAAATATTTAAAGATGTACATGCAATATTCGGAGGCTGTGTAAAGTTATTTATAAGCGGAGCAGCAGCCTTAGACGTTAATGTTGAACGTGGATACAGAAATTTTGGGATTAATATTGTTCAAGGATATGGGCTTACAGAAGCAAGTCCAGTTGTATGTTGTAACAGGTCAGAAGAAAAAGATGAAAACAAGCATGTATTTGGAAGTATAGGAAAAGTAGTTATCAATGGAGAAGCAAAAATTGATAATCCAAATGAAGATGGATTAGGAGAGCTTTTATTCAAAGGACCTAATGTTATGCTGGGATATTATGGAGATGAAGATGCAACAAAGAGCACTATAGATTTGGATGGATGGCTTCATACAGGTGACTTGTGTACTATAGATGAGAACGGGTATATTTTTATTAAAGGAAGAAAAAAGAGCGTTATAGTACTAAAAAACGGAAAAAATATTTATCCAGAGGAAATGGAAAATTTGATTAATAAAATCGAAGGTGTCGATGAATCCATGATATATTCATTCTTAAATAAAGATGCCGCAGACGAGAATGATATAAAAATAGGTGTAGAGGTTGTTTACAATAAAGATATTATGAAAGATATGTATAATGTAGAGAGCGAAGATGAGATATACGAAATTATAAACAACAAAGTAAAGGAAATAAATAAAACAATGCCAGCATATAAGTCTATTCGTAACCTTATAATAACTCAAGTTCCAATAGCTAAAACAACAACGGGGAAGATTAAGAGATATGAAGAGCTAGATAAGATAAATATAAGCTTTGTAGAATAGTTATAAATTATGGTTATGAGGCTCTGTATGAAACCGATAAAGCTTTCTACGAAGAAGTATTACAAAGTATGAAATTTAAACTTGATTAAAAAAAATAGTTATGTTATAAGAAATATGGGGGGATAAAAATGAAAAATTTATTTAAATATTTATTAATAGTGATTGTAACTGCAGCAATAGTTACAGGTGTATGGTTTGTAATAAAAGGTTTTAACAAAAAAAATAGTGAAAATGTAAGTGCAGCTGATGCAAATAAAGAAATAGCAAAAGCTTTGAAAGATGAGGAATGGTTAGAAGAAAAAGGTTTAAAAAATGACAAATGGGCAGAAAAACAAGCAAAAGAATCTGCATCAAATGAAGCAGTGGGACAAAATCAAACTTATAATGATTTATATAATTTTTATCTTAACATATATAAGACAAAATTGTATTTTACAAAGATTAGTGATGTAGATGGTATGCCAGCATATCTTGTAAAACAGCACATGATGGATTCTGAACATACTTATCTTGTAACATATAAGAATGGAGAAGTTGTTGTATCTAAAAATCATGCTGGAAACGATTATGCGGCAGAAACTGTAGACATAGATAAAAACATTATTGAAGCAGAAAATGTATCAGCTGGAAATGTTACATATTATAAAGTTGAGGGCAATGATATAGTAGAAATAGAAGGATTTGAACCAGATCAATCAGATGAAGCTAGAAAAAAATATAAAGATTACAATTTTGTAGAAATTGATACAGAGCTTACAAGTAGCAATGTAGATAAATATGTAAAATAGAGATATAAATAATGTAAATAAGAATGAATCCCAACCATAAGAATATTAATCTGTGGTTGGGATTTGTTATAATTGGTGACATATAAAATTTAGTATGGTCCGAGAATTTAGGATTTATTGGTCTTTTATCACACTATCCTCAAATCCACTAGTTGATAAAACATATTCTGGTATATCTTTATGAATAATAGTTTGGTATTGCACTGGTTTTCCATAAACAGTTTCATATGTTTTTTTACAAAATTTATAATTAGCTTGTCGCATTGCTTCTACATTTTCTTTGGGTGTTAGCTTATTGTCTGGATAAATTGGATTCCCAAAGTGTATAGTGTACTCCTGTACAGGATTTCCATCTTCACCAATAACATTACTATCTGCCATTGTAATAAATGATGGTAATATTGGTACATTACTTTTTACCGCAAATTTAAAAGCACCATCTTTCATTGGCTTTGGCTGTTTGTAATTCCACCACATGCTTTGCTCTGGGAATATTAAAACAAAATCACCTCTACGTAAAATTGTATCTATAGCTTTCAAAAACTTTACCATGGTTTTTGTTATAGAGCTAAGGGGTAGAGTATCACAATTTCTAAATAGAAAACCATATAACCCTGGAAAGTTTGTATAATTTCCTTCACGGATTACAACAAACATTTTTCTATTTTTTATTTGTTTACATTTTCTAAAAGCAAGTTCAACACTGAAAGAGTCAAACGGATTGAAGTGGTTACATGTTACTATTGCTCCAGAGTTTAAAGATGCCATATTTTCTATTCCAACGTAATCTTTTATTATTAAAGTTTTCTTTTTTAGAATTTTTTTTGCAAAAATTTCACCAATTTTTGTAGCAACAATACTTTTCAGTTTATTTATTTTATGACTTTTTGTATAATCAATTTTATTGGGCTCTAATGGAGGCGAAGGAGGATCATCATTAATATCTAAATAAAATAATCCAGCTCTTTCAAGAAAGTTTATCTTATCCTGATTTTCCATTTCATAGAAGCCTTTTTCTTTTAAAAATTTCATCTGCTCTGGTTCACTTAGTTCGTAGAACCCAGACTCTCTTAAATCATTAATATTTTTGTATTTTTCTATCTCACTCATTTTTACACCTTTTATAAATTCACTATGGAATGATTATATCATACAAAAATTAAGTTTACAAATTATTAACATAACCAATTATTTTATCATGCTAGATAATAATTTTATGTACTAAATATTATAGTTTAATATTTATGACTTGGATTATTTCCTTTGTGTAGCAGAGCAAACAAAAAGTATTAGACTATAATAGTTAACAATAAATTTTTTAGAGGGGTATTGACATATAGCTAAAAAATGATAAAATATTCACATAATATGCGTTGAAGAAGAAAAAGTACGATAGCATACTACAAGAGAGCTGGCGCTTGCTGAAAGCCAGCAGTATGTGCGTATGGGGAACTTTGGAGCAGTAAAAAAAAGAGAGGACATATCGCTAAAAATAGCAAAATGTCAAATAGGGTGGAACCGCGGAATTATTCGTCCCTAGCTTTTATAAGCTAGTGGGCGTTTTTTGTTTGGGCAAGGCTTAATTTCAAAAATAAAAGAATAGGATATGTATTTGTTTGAACGAATATACTGAATTTTAAGAATAAAAAATTAATCTTTATCCCAAATATAAAAATGTCTAAAACAAACTAGCTGAATTTAAGGAGGTTTTTTATGGTAGAAATGGAAAAAATTGTTAGCTTATGCAAGAACAGAGGATTTATTTATCCAGGTTCAGAAATTTATGGAGGACTTGCAAACTCGTGGGACTACGGCCCTTTAGGTGTAGAGCTTAAAAATAATATAAAGAGGGCTTGGATGAAAAAATTTGTTCAAGAGCGTAACGATTCAGTTGGTGTAGATAGCTCTATATTAATGAATCCAACTGTATGGAAAGCTGTAGGACATTTAGATAGTTTCACAGATCCACTAATCGATTGTAAAGCTTGTAAAACAAGACATAGAGCTGATAAACTTATCGAAGCATGGGGAGAAGAAAATGGACAAGATATATGCGGAGATGGTATGTCAAATGAAGATTTAATCAAATTTATAGATGAACATGGAATTAATTGTCCAAATTGTGGTAAACATGAATTTACAAATATTAGACAATTTAACTTAATGTATAAAACATATCAAGGTGTTACAGAAGATTCATCTTCTGAAATATACTTAAGACCAGAAACATGCCAAGGTATATTTGTTAACTTTAAAAATATAATGAGAACAACTAGAAAAAGAATTCCAATGGGTATTGGTCAAATCGGTAAAGCATTCAGAAATGAAATAACACCTGGAAACTTTACATTTAGAACAAGAGAATTTGAACAAATGGAATATGAATTCTTCTGCGAACCAGGAACAGATTTAAAGTGGTTTGAGTATTTTGAAGAATATTGCCAAAATTGGTTAAAAGGTTTGGGAATAAAAGAAGAGAATATGAGATTAAGAAAACATACTAAGGAAGAACTTGTATTCTATAGCAATGGAACTACAGATATTGAATTTAATTTTCCATTCGGTTGGGGAGAGCTATGGGGAATAGCTGATAGAACAGATTATGATTTAAAGAAACATGCGGAGTTCTCTAAACAAGATATGAGTTACATGGACCCAGAGACAAATGAAAAATATGTACCATATGTTGTAGAGCCATCACTAGGATGTGATAGGGCAGCTTTGGCATTCTTATGTAACGCATATGAGGAGCAAGAAATCGCAGAGGGGGATACACGTGTTGTATTACACTTACATCCTGCTTTAGCTCCATTCAAAGTAGCAGTACTTCCTTTATCAAAAAAATTAAGTGACAAAGCAATGGAAGTATTTGATAAATTATCAAAAGATTTCATGGTTGATTATGATGAGGCAGGAAGTATTGGAAAGAGATATAGAAGAGAAGATGAAATTGGAACACCATATTGTGTAACAATAGACTTTGACACACTTGAGGACAATCAAGTTACAATAAGAGATAGAGATACAATGGAACAAGTTAGATTATCGATAGACGAATTAAATGAATGGTTAGCCAAAAAGATAGTTTTTTAAGTAATCATACAGGAGTGTATTTAACAACTTAACAATAAATATATCTATATTAGTACAAAAAGTTTGCACAAATTCATCAAAAAAATTTATAAAAAAGTTGACATAATAAAAATACTATGTTAGAATATATTTTGTCGTTCGATGAAACATCAGTGCAATTCAATATTCTAAACAATTTATCAAAATTCAACGAGAAAGGGGGATTTTGAAATGCACAAGTATGGAAATTTCTCTGCAACAGCTTGGGTAGATGATATCCTTGCTAAGGCAGAAGGTCACCACGAAGCAAAGGCCAATCCGGTTGAGGTTACTACTGTTTCTGTAGCACAACCAATGCCTCTTGACCCTAGCTTTTCTTCTAAGGATTGGGCACAAAACCTGCTGGCAAGAGCTGGCATTCAGCTCTTTCCGAACGAGGCGTGAGACCAAATGAAAACCCAGGCGAGGCCCACATTGTGTGGACCTCGTTTTGGCTCTAACTAAGAGGATTTATATTAAACCAAATGTCGGCTTATTATTTCTCCAAAAATCTTCCAAAAATTTTGAAAAAAACAATACATTTTTTAATTTTATGTTATAATAATTACGAATTTACAAAAGAATATATTTTAGGAGGAAATAAACAATGGATAAAAAATATGTTTACCTTTTTAAGGAGGGAAATGCAGGCATGCGTGAACTTCTTGGTGGAAAAGGAGCAAACCTAGCAGAAATGACATCTCTTGGAATGCCAATACCACAAGGATTTACAATTACAACAGAGGCTTGCAATAAATATTATGAAGATAATGAACAAATATCAGATACTATATTAAAACAAATAGATTCTGCCCTAATATATCTAGAAGAGCAAACAGGCAAGAAATTAGGCAGTATTCAAAGACCACTACTTGTTTCAGTTAGATCTGGAGCTAGAGCATCAATGCCAGGTATGATGGATACAATTTTAAATTTAGGAATGAATGATGAAGTTGTACAAGTATATGCAGAAAAAAATAGAAGATTTGCATTCGATAGTTATAGAAGATTTATACAGATGTATGCTGACGTTGTAAGAGAGGTTCCTAAAAATTTATTCGAAGAAGCTATAGATACTAAAAAATATCAAAGAGGATTAAAACAAGATACAGATATGGACGCAAATGACTTAGAGGATCTAGTAAAAGTGTTTAAGGGGATTTATACAGACTATTTACATGAAGAATTCCCACAAGACACAAAGTTACAATTAAAGGAAGCAGTAAAAGCTGTATTCAGATCATGGAACAATCCAAGAGCTATAACATATAGAAAATTAAATGATATACCTTCAAGCTGGGGAACGGCGGTTAATGTGCAAGAGATGGTATTTGGAAATATGGGGGATGATTGTGGAACAGGTGTTGCATTTTCAAGAAACCCTGCCACAGGTAAAAAAGAAATTTTTGGTGAGTATTTAATGAATGCTCAGGGTGAAGATGTTGTTGCGGGTATTCGTACCCCACAATCAATGGATTCATTGAAATATGTAAATTCAGCAGTATATAACCAATTTGCAACATACGCAAACAAACTTGAAAAACATTACAAAGATATGCAAGACATGGAATTTACAATAGAGCACGGAAAATTATATATGCTACAAACGAGAAACGCAAAAAGAACAGCTGTTGCAGCACTAAAGGTTGCGGTTGATTTGGTAGCAGAAGGATTAATAGATGAAAGAGAGGCTATGCTTCGTGTTGATCCAGAGCAATTAAATCAATTATTACACCCAGATTTTGATAAGAAAAAATTAAAAGCTGCTAAGCCTATTACTAAAGGGCTACCTGCATCACCAGGTGCGGCTACAGGAAAGCTTGTTTTTACAGCAGAAAGAGCGCAGGAGCTAGCTGAACAAGGAGAAAAGGAGCTTATACTTGCACGTTTAGAAACTTCACCAGAAGATATTGAAGGAATGGTTGTATGTAATGGTATATTAACAGTAAGAGGTGGTATGACATCTCACGCAGCAGTTGTAGCTCGTGGTATGGGAACTTGCTGTGTTGCTGGATGTGGTGAACTTTCTGTAAATAGTGAGGAAAAGGCATTATATACTAAAGATGGTAGAGCTTTCCATGAGGGAGACTATATCTCAATAGATGGTTCAACTGGAAATGTTTATGGTGAGAAGATTGAGACAGTAGATGCTTCTGTTTCTGGTGATTTTGCTAAATTTATGGGATGGGCAGATCAAATCAGAAAACTAGAGGTTCGTACAAATGCAGATAATCCAAGAGATGCAAAAAAAGCATATGAATTTGGTGCTCAAGGTATTGGATTGTGTAGAACAGAGCATATGTTCTTTGAACCAGACAGAATTGCAGCTATTCGAGAAATGATTGTTTCTGAAACTCCAGAGCAAAGAGCAGATGCCTTAAACAAGATACTTCCAATGCAAAGAGGAGATTTCGAAGAGCTATTTAGAACAATGAAAGGATACCCAGTAACTATAAGATTACTAGATCCACCACTTCATGAATTCTTGCCTAAAAAAGATAACGAAATAAAAGAGCTAGCAGAAGATATGGGAATTAGTTACGATAAGTTAAAGAGCATTGTTACAGATTTACATGAATTCAATCCTATGATGGGATTTAGAGGATGTAGACTAGATGTAAAATATCCAGAAATAGCTGTAATGCAAACCAAAGCTATAATTGAAGCCGCTATAAATGTGCAAAACGAAGGAATAAAAGTTATTCCAGAGATAATGATTCCATTAATAGGAGATACAAAAGAGCTTAGATTTGTTAAAAATATTGTTGAAGAAACAGCTAACGAAGAAATAAAAAATAGCGGAACGAATATTAAATATCACATTGGAACAATGATAGAAATTCCAAGAGCTTGTTTAATGGCAGATGATATTGCCAAAGATGCAGAATTTTTCTCATTTGGAACTAACGATTTAACACAATTAACATATGGATTTAGCCGTGATGATGCAGGAAAATTCCTAAAATATTACTACGAAAAGAAGATATTTGAATTTGATCCATTCCAAAAAGTTGACCAAAAAGGTGTTGGAAAATTAATGAAGATGGCAATAGAGGATAGTAAAAAAGTAAGACCAGATATTGAACTTGGAATATGTGGAGAGCATGGAGGAAACCCTCCAACAGTTGAATTCTGCCATAATGTAGGATTAACATATGTATCATGCTCACCATTTAGAGTTCCAATAGCAAGACTAGCAGCAGCGCAAGCAGCAGTTAAAGCAGAGCAAAAATAGGGACGGAGCAAAAAAATTACAAAAAAGGCTGGATTATCTAGCCTTTTTGTATATTAAAGAAAGGATAAGTAATGATTAAGGTTGATAATTTAAAGAAAAAATTCGAAAGAATTGACTCAAATAAGAAAAAAGTAACATTTTATGCCGATAATGGAATATCATTTGAGGCTAATGATGGAGAAATAGTTGGTATACTTGGTCCAAATGGAGCAGGTAAAACAACACTTTTAAGAATGATATCAGGTATTCTAGAGCCAACATCTGGATCAGTTTCTTTTGATGATAAAACATATGATAAATATGAGATTGAGATTAAGAAAAATATTGCTTGTTTATCAGGTAATACTAAGTTATATGATGATCTATCTATATATGAGCTTCTTATGATGTGTGCAGATATTTATGAGGTTCCTAAGGCAAAAGCAAAAGAGCGTATTAAAGAAATTGCTAAGAGATTAAATTTAGAGAATCTTTTACATAGTAGAATTGCTAATATGTCTACAGGTCAAACTCAAAAAATTAATATTGCAAGATGTATGCTTCATAATCCAAAATATTACATACTTGATGAAGCAACAACTGGTTTAGATATTATTGCAAGCCAAATAATTCTTAACTTCATAAAAGAAGAGCGTGATAATGGTAAAACAATTCTATATTCTACTCACTACATGGAAGAAGCTGAGAACATATGTGATAGAGTTGTTATGATTAACAAAGGTGTTATTATTGAGCTAGGTACTCCAGACGAGATAAAGAAAAGAACAGGAACAAATAACTTAAGAGATGCGTTTTTTGCTTTAATAGGAGGTGCTGAAAATGAATAATAATACAAAAAATATTTTAAAGAAGGAATTAAGAAGAACATTTAGAGATAAAAAGTCATTACTTATGATGCTTTTAGTTCCAATAATCATTCCAGCATTTATAATTGGTATGGCTGCTTTTTATAATATGATGGGAAATAAAAATCCGGAAGATTATAATAAAATAGGTTTTGCGTATGAATTAACCGAAGAGGAAAAAGCTATAGCAAAGGAGCTTAAAATCGATGTAATAAATGGAACTGAAGATAATTTCAAAGAAATGTATAAGAATAAAGAAATCGATTTATATATTACAAAGAACAGCAACACATATACAATCAATACAAACAATTCTACTAATGCGGCATATGCAGAAACATTAGCAAGTACATATTTTGAAGCATTAAAGAATAATTTGCAAGCTCAAATATTAGCAAATAATGACATTAATGCGGTAGAGTTTTTTACAATGGTTAATGTTGATAAAAAAGTAGTTGAGGAAGAGAGCATGATGGGCAGTATGCTTAAGTCATATGGTTTCTTATTCTGTATAATGGCAATTACTATAGCAGCTTCATATCCTGCTACAGATACAACGGCAGGAGAAAAAGAGCGTGGAACGCTTGAAACATTGCTTACTTTTCCAATTAAAGCAAGAGATATTATTGTTGGAAAGTTCTTATGCGTATCAATTTCTTCAATCATTACAGGAATACTAAGCTTTACTTTATCAATAGTGAGTTTAAATGTTGTACAAAATTCATTTGAAATGTTTAAAGGGGGAGGTATAACGTATAATGTATCAACAATACTATGCGGTATAGCACTTATTATTGCATATGGTATTTTGATTAGTGGCATTTCGATTGCAGTAGCTAGTAAATCAAAAACATTTAAAGAGGCTCAAAGTTCGCTTACATTAGTTATGTTTTTATCATTCTTCCCTGGTATGATATGCTCAATGATTTCTGTTAAGACTACATTTGGTTTAGCTTTAGTACCTTTCCTAAATACAGCACTTATATTTAATGATGCAACAACGGGAATATTTAATATAACAAATATAGTTGCTGCATTTGTTACATCGATTATTTATATAGCGATTGTTTTATACGTAATAATAAAACAATATAAGTCTGAGAAAGTTTTATTTTCATAAAAAATAAATTATAGATAGATAAAGTTAAATATTTAATATTTTTATAGAAGCATAGTTTAAAAGCTATGCTTTTTTTATTGAATTATTTAATTAATTGTAATATTATTTAATAAATGTTTAAGGAGGTAGACTATGATTAATAATATTTTCGACGAAAATATTACAAGACCAGTTGTTATGGAAGTTAATTTAAACAATTTTGAATATAATATAAATAAAATACAAGAGCTTGTTGGAAACGATGTTAAGCTTATGCCAGTTATAAAGGCTAGTGGATATGGTACACATATTAATCAAAGATTAGATGTTATTAATAGATTTGATATTATTGCTGTTGCTAATGTAGATGAAGGTGTCTATATGAG
This sequence comes from Clostridia bacterium, assembly GCA_017404545.1. Classification (GTDB taxonomy): domain Bacteria; phylum Bacillota; class Clostridia; order TANB77; family CAG-508; genus CAG-492. Next base: position 115,402 of record JAFRCC010000018.1, on the reverse strand, counting down.
AGAGCTTGGATACGAGAAAGAAATCTTTGTATTGAATCAGCCATATATTTCAGAGATAGATAAAATATTAAAATATAATATAGTTGTTGGTATAAGCTCTCATGCATTTGCTGATGCTCTTGGAAAGACTGAAAAAGATGTAACTGTTCATGTCGAGATTGGTACTGGTATGGGAAGAACTGGAGTTCATCCATACAAGATAGAAGAGTATTTAAAAAGTATTCCATCTAATATTAAGGTAGAGGGAATATACACTCACTTTTCTTCTGCTGATATTGATAATGAATATACTAAAAAACAATTACATTCATTTACTATTGCAGTGGATAAAGCTAAAGAAGTATTAGGTGATATTAAGTATATTCATGCTGCAGCTTCAAATGCACTTATTAACTATCCAGAGGCTAGATTTAATCTAGTAAGACCTGGTATTATTATATATGGTTATCCAGGGGCTGATGATACGTTAGAAAAGATTGATATAAAACCAATTACTAAATTAAAAGCTAAAATAACTTTTTTAAAGACTGTAGAAGCGGGGACAAGCATAGGTTATGGTAGAAGCTATATTACTGATAGACAAACTAAAGTTGCTACTATTCCAATTGGATATGCAGATGGATTTAGAAGAGCTTTTTCTAATGGATGGGAAGTTATGATTAGAGGAAAAAAGGTTCCAATTATCGGGAAAGTATGTATGGATAGTTTTATGGTTGATGTTACAGAAGTAGAGGATGTAGAGCTTGGTGATGAAGTTATTATTTGGGACAATGAAAATATAACTATAGAGCAGCTTGCAAAGAAATGTAATACAATAAATTACGAAATATTATCTACGGTTGGAAATCGAGTTCCAAGAAAGTTTATTTTAGGAGGATAGTATGGAAGATAATAAAGAATTAGATGAATTAAATAGAGCCATAGCCGAAAGACGTGAGAAAAGGTATGGAGAATCTAAAAAAGAATTTGTAGAAGATATGGAAAATCTAAAAAAAAGGGATATAGAATCTAAAGAAGCTATAGGAGCCACAAATAAAGTGTATGCGAAAGATGCTGCAGAGGCGGTTAAGTTTATAGCAGAATATAGAGAGCAAATGCGTAGGAGTGAAGAGTATAATGAGGAAGCGGCTGTAAAAACCGTGAAAAATAAAAAAGAAGCACCAGAAGAAAGAGCAGAATCGACAAAAACTAATCAGAAAGGATTCGATGATAAAGAGCGATGTGATAAATTGATTAGTGATTTTTTGAAAATTGAACAAAGTATAATTAGTTCTATTAATGGAGAAGGCTCTGTATTTTTCACAGATGAACAGCTTGGTGAACTTAATAAACTTAAAGATAAATATACTGAAGCTGATAGTGCATGGCGACAATATGTTTTGAAACACAAAATATTTAAATCATCTAATAAAATAAAAGAATTGAAAGAGGAAGCTGAAAAAGCTAAAAATGAATATAATGCAAAAATAAAAGATTATAAAATTAAGCAAAATGAAGCACAGAATGAAAGAAAAGCACAAAGAGACAAAATACTTAAAGCTCTAATGACGTTTGGCACGGATGGAAATATGAGCTATATTTATGATAAATTATTTGAATGTTATAGTAAATATAATGAACAATTGCAGGGGCATATTGAGGAGCGCAGGAAGATACAATTATACCAAAGTTTTACCAAAAAAGAATCAGATTTAAATAAATTGATAAATTTGGAAAATGCAAGATTGGCTGAACTTACAAGTATAACAGAAGTTGTGCTGAATATTGGAAATGAGATGTATGATAAGAAAGTAGCAGAGCAGGAAAAACAAGTTAGTGAACAAAGCAAAGAAATGATATCTGAAGAGCGTAATAATTTGAACAATCAATCAAATACAATGAAGAGTGCTTTAGTTGGAGCTCTAAAGAGCGGTGTTACTAATGAGGATTTAGTAAAAGCTGAAAAGAGCGCAGTTATAGATGAAAAAGAAAATTCGGATAAACAAATGTCTAAATAAGCATTGCAAATTATGTAAAATTGTAGTATAATACTATGCGACGTTGGTCAAGATCAATGTCGGAGGCTTTTTCACTAATTTGTGAGAGGGGCAGTACTCTTACTTTTTTTGAAAATACATTATAATCAGTGCAACCAAATGAAAGGGTAAGGTGAACTACTTATGAATGCAAAAGAAAAGAAAATGGTTAAAGATGCAATCATGGAGTATCGGAATGAAGCTTCTGGGGTAACACGCTGGAACTATGTTGGTGCCAAGGAAGTTATTCAAATGGTAACGTCTTTCGATGATGAGCTTCTGCATAAGGTAGAAAGCTTGGAAAACAGTGCGGATGCTTTCCCAATGGAGTACTTTGCCAATATTGCTTTGTTCATTGTAGCTACTACGAGAAGTTTCGAACAGCTCAACGACAAAGAAATTTCGGCATATAATACTTTGATCGAAGATGTCAAAATGCTCTGCACGGAATCATTAACAAACGGCTTCGATACGGAAATGTTCGAAAAAGTAAGTTATGTGCGTGAAATTATTCGTGTGAATGCGGTGTTTCGTGAGGACTATGACTGCAAGTATCGCATGGGAATGGTTTTTCCTATCCATGAAGACATGTGCGAGATTATTCACCGAGTAATTACCAATTGGGATAAACTTATTGTCGCAGAAGGTTTTGAAACGCTGTTCTCTAGCTATTACAGAGAATGGCAGAAATCTGATACATGTTGTGATATTTACGGTGGAAGAGAAAGAGCAAAAAAATTCATGGCGATTTTAGATGATTGCGTGAGCTAAGTCGAGCTAAGTCGAGATAACCAAAAAGTTAAAGAGCTGGTCTATAGACGACCGGCTCTTTGCTCTTTTGTATGAGCTAAACAATAACCTATAAAATTCAAATTTAAATTTTTAGGATTGATTTAGAAAGTTAAATATTATAAAATAACAAAAATGGATACGATTGTGAGGAGGTCTATTTTAATGGATATTAAAGTAAAAGATATATTAAAAATATGTAATGGAGAGCTAATTGTTGGTAATGAGGAAATTATTTGTGAAAATTTTTCAAAAGATACAAGAACAATACAGAAAAATGATGTTTATGTTGGGATAAAAGGAGATAATTTTGATGGAAATACCTTATATGAACAAGCCTTTGAAAAAGGAGCAAAAGTATGTATATTACAAGGCATAATAGCTTCAGATGAAGTGAAAAACAAATATAATGATAGATGCATAATTGTGGTTGATAATACAATAAAAGCTCTTCAGCAGATAGCTTCGTACAAAAGGTCTTTATACAATATACCAGTTATTGCTATTACTGGTAGTGTTGGAAAAACAAGTACAAAGGATATTGTGGCTAGTGTAGTAGGAACATCTTATGATGTACTAAAAACAGAAGGCAATATGAATAATCACATAGGACTACCAATGACAATTTTAAAACTAAAGAATCATAATGCTTTAGTTGTAGAAATGGGAATGAATAATTTAGGAGAAATAAGTTTACTATCTAAAATTGCAAAACCTAATATTGCAATAATAACAAATGTAGGAACTGCTCATATTGGCAATTTGGGATCTAGAGAAAATATTTTAAAAGCAAAATTAGAAATATTGGATGGATTACAAGAGGATGGAACTCTAATAATAAATAATGATAACGATTTGTTAAATGGGTGGTTAAAAAACTATAATGGTAAAGTGAAAGTGCGTACATATGGAATTGAAAATAAGAGCGATATAACTGCAACAAACGTGGAATTGAACGAATCAACAAGTCAATTTGAATTAAATGTTAGTGGAGAAGAGCATGCGTATAATGGTAAAAAAATAAATGTTCCAGTAGGTGGAAAACATTTTGTTTATAATGCATTATGTGCAATATCTGCCGGAAAAATTCTCGGAATTAAAATTGATAATATCAAATCTGGAATTGAGGGCTTCCAGTTAAGTAAAAATAGAATGGAAATATATAAAGCAAAGTCTATAACTATTGTAAATGATTGTTATAATGCAAATTTTGATTCTATGAAGGCTGCTATAGAGAGCATAACAAAAATGGTAGGAAAAAGAAAAATTGCAATTTTAGGGGATATGTTAGAGCTTGGAGAGTATTCTAAGGATTTACACTACAACGTTGGATTAGAGCTAGCAAAAAATAATATAGATATATTAATTACAGTTGGAAATGAGTCTGAGAACATTGCTAGGGCTGCTATCGATAGTAAAATGAATCCAGACAATATTTATGTATTTGACAAAAATGAAGAAGCTATAAGTTTTATAAAGAATATTGTGACCGATGATGATGTTGTGTTAATAAAAGCTTCAAATGGAATGAAATTTATAGAAATAGTTAATGAAATAAAGAAGTTTATTTAGCAATTAAACGTTGTGAGATACAAACAAGTGTAGTGATAAGATAAGGAGGCGTATATGAAAGATAGTTTTAAAAGTGTAGCGGCACAGGTGCATAATGAAAATTGGAATAATATGATTTCTAGAAAACATAATTTATATTCAAGAAAAAATGATATCAGAAGTGAATTTGAGAGAGATTATACTAGAATATTACACTGTAATGCATATAGGAGGTTAAAGCATAAAACGCAAGTTTTCTTTTCTCCAAAGAGCGATCATGTTTGTACAAGGATAGAGCATGTAAATTATGTAGAGTCTATTAGTAATACTATTGCTGGATATTTTGGATTAAATACAAAGCTAACAAAGGCAATTGCTACTGCGCATGATATAGGCCATAGTCCATTTGGCCATAAGGGTGAAAAAGTATTAAATGAAATATGTAAAAGAGATTTAGGAACGAGTTTTTGGCACGAAAAGAATGGAGTTCATTTTGTTGATGATATAGAGTTATTAGAGGATGAGAAAGGTGATTTAAGAAATTTGAATTTAACATATGCTGTTAGAGATGGAATAATTTCACATTGTGGTGAAATTGATGAAAATGCGTTAAAACCTAGAGCTGAATATATTGATTTAGAGCAGTATATGTATCCTAATCAATTTAACCCATATACGTGGGAAGGTTGTGTTGTTAAAGTTGCTGATAAAATTTCATACATAGGAAGAGATTTGGAAGATGCTCTTCATTTGAATTTACTTGATATGTACAGAATAAAAGAGCTTAAAACGATTTTAAATATTAGTGACGAAAAAACATTAAATAATCCTAATATTATAAATGAACTTATTGTCGATTTATGTAACAATAGTAGTGTAGAGGATGGTCTACGTTTTTCAGATGAGAAGTTAAATTTGTTAGATAAAATAAAAGAGTTTAACTATAAAAATATATATGCACATCCAAGGCTTGATGCTTCAAATGAATATTTTGCTGTTATAATAAATAGAATATACAATACTCTAAAAAGTTGCTATACAAATGGTAATATAGACAGTGAACTTTCAAAGCTTGAGAAATTTTATCCAGAAACAATTAGTACTTTCAAGGATTGGTTATACAAATATTCTAATTTGACAGAGCGAACGGATACTAATTTAAAAAATAATATTGTATATGATTTAACAAATGAGAAGGACTATTATAAATCAATTATTGACTTTATTGCAGGAATGACAGATAACTATGCGATAGATGTATATAATGAGATATTAAAGTTTTAATAATATAAAATATATTGCACAGAATTTTTCTTGCGAAAAATTCGCGCACGAACAATTACGCGGACATTTGCATTAAATTTTATCTTTTGCAATTATCATAATGCCCGCTATTGTTCTAATAATGAAAGATATTTAATCTTAAATAATTTGTAATAATTTGCCAAATCTTCAATAAAATTTATTGAAAGGTTTGGTGATTTTTTTATGCATGAATATAAGCTTGCTTTAGTAGGAGCAACAGGTGTTGTTGGTGAAATTACAAGAAAAGTGTTAGAAGAAAGTAATCTTCCAATAAGTGAATATAAATTTTTTGCATCTAGCAAATCCGCTGGAAGAAAAATAATGTTCTTGCGGTAAAGAATATGAAGTACAAGAATTAACAGAGCAATCCTTTAAAGAGGATAACAATAAGTTTGATTATGCAATTTTTACAGCAGGAAGCAAAGTTTCGGAAAAATACATACCAATAGCGGTTGAAAATAATTGTGTATGCATAGATAACAGCAGTTTTTATAGAATGAACAAAGGAGTTCCACTAGTTGTGCCAGAAGTAAATATGGATGATGCAGAGCAAAATGAAGGGATAATTGCAAACCCAAATTGTTCAACCATACAGGCAGTAGTGGCACTTAGTCCATTAGACAGAGCGTATAGAATTAAAAGGATAGTATATTCTACATATCAGGCTGTGTCGGGTGCCGGACTTGGTGGAATTCAGGATTTAGAATCTGCAATAGAAAATTATGTAGCAAACACAAAGCACGAATTGAAAAAGTTCCCATACGAAATATTTAATAATTGTTTACCACACATAGATGATTTTGAAGATGATAAATATACAAAGGAAGAGCATAAAATGATTAATGAAACAAGAAAAATACTTAAAAGGTCTAGTTTGCCAATTACAGCAACTACAGTGAGGGTGCCGGTGTTTAATTCTCATTGCGAGTCCATAAATATTGAATTTGAAAAAGAATTTGAAATTAATGATTTGGTAGAGACTTTAAGAGCGGCACCGGGGATAATTGTAAAAGATGATATAGAGCATAACATTTATCCTATGCCAATAGACACAAATAATCAAAATAAAGTTTATGTGGGAAGAATAAGAAGAGATTATAGTGTAAAATCTGGAGTTAATTTGTGGGTAGTTGCAGATAATACAAGAAAAGGGGCAGGGGCTAATGCTGTACAGATATTAGAAGGCTTGTTAAAAAAGCAACAAAGAAAATTTTAAAATAATGTATTGATATAATTCTGTAAGTATTATATAAATAAGGTATTAATATAGTGAACTTAATTAAGTTACTATTTATATCGAACAAGAATTCGTATTTAATATAAAGGAGGAATTCTTATGAAAAAAATTATTTTTAAAGGATGCGGAACAGCAATTGCTACACCATTTGATGAGAATGGCGTAAATTTTAAGGTATTTGGAGATTTAATAGAAAAACAAATATCTGAAGGAGTAGACAGCATAATAGTATGCGGTACTACTGGAGAAGCGGCTACTATGACGGAGCAAGAAAGAAAGGATACAATTAAGTTTGTAGTAGACAAAGTTAACAAAAGAATACCAGTAATAGCTGGAACAGGTTCAAATAATACGAAGGCTGCTATAGAAATGACAAAATATGTTGAATCTCTAGGCGTAGATGGGGCATTAGTAGTTACACCATATTACAATAAAACTACGCAAAAGGGATTGATAGAGCACTACAGTGCAATAGCTAGCAATACTAAACTTCCAATTATAGTATATAGTGTGCCAAGCAGAACAGGGGTAAATATAACTCCAGAAACATGTTTGGAATTATCTAAAATAGAAAATATAGTTGCTATAAAGGAAGCAAGTGGCAATATATCTCAAGTTGCGAAAATTGCTTCTTTGTGCGGAGATAACTTAAAAATATACTCAGGTAACGATGATCAAATTGTTCCTGTATTGTCGGTAGGTGGAATAGGTGTAATTTCTGTATTATCTAATATATATCCAAAGTATACTCATGAAATGGTATATGATTATTTGAATGGTAATGTGGCAGAAGCAACTAAGAAGCAATTAGCATGCCTAGATATGGTAGATAATTTATTTTCAGAGGTTAACCCAATACCAGTTAAAGCAGCTCTAAATATGATTGGATATGACTATGGGATACCAAGATTACCACTAATAGAAATGAGTAAAGATAAGCAAGCAAAATTAAAAGAAACAATAGATAATTTTAGAGTATAAGATATTGATATTGAAACAATATGAGACAATAAAATAGAAATATAATTAAGAGATTTAGTTAATATAACAAAAAAATATTTGACAAGCGTATACATTTTATAAATTTGATGTATACGCTTGCCAAAAACAAAAATATAAGTGTCACCATACAATATAGATAATTTAGGAAGATTACTTAAAAGCAGGGAGGAATAGATAGAAGGAAGCAGTCTTTCGTTGCTATGTGTGCCATAGAAAGGAATTGAATTTTATATGATAAAGGTTTTAATAAATGGTTGTAATGGTAAAATGGGACAAGAGGTGGCTAAAATTGTTAATTCAGATAATGATTGCGTCTTAATCGGTGGAGTTGATAAAGAAAGCACGGGAGAGTATACTTTCCCTGTATATACAGACTACAATGATATTAATGAAGAAGCGGATATTATTATTGATTTTTCTGTACCGGTAGCTACGATGAATATTTTAAAATATGCAAAGGAAAAAAAGATTCCAATAGTAATTGCAACAACGGGACTAAATGAAGACCAAGAAGCGGAGGTTAAAGAAGCTTCAAAAATCATACCTGTATTTAAATCTGCTAATATGTCTTTTGATATAAATTTAATGTGTAGAATTGTTGCTAATTTGGCAAAACAACTACAGGGAAATGATATAGAAATAGTAGAAACACATCACAACAGAAAAATAGATAGTCCAAGTGGCACAGCAATGTTACTTGCCAATTCAATTAATAAAGCATTGGATAATTCAATGACATACGAATTTAATAGGCATGATAAGCATGAAAAAAGAAGTAAAAATGAAATTGGAATTAGCTCTATTAGGGGAGGCAACATTGTTGGAGAGCACTCTGTTATTTTCTTTAGCGAAAATGAAAGTTTTGAAATAAAGCATACGTCATATTCAAGAAGCGTATTTGCGGAAGGTGCAGTTAGAGCTGCTAAATTTATTGTTGATAATAAGTTTAAAAGCGGATTTTACAATATGGATGATATAAAATAAAAAATAAAATAAATGAGTTGAATTTGGGAACAATATTATTATATAATGACTTTGATTTTCAGATACAGGAGTTATCTGTTCAAAATATAAAATTTGGAGGTACGATATGGATTTAAAAGGATCAAAAACAGAAGCTAATTTAATGGCTGCATTTGCTGGGGAATCTCAAGCAAGAAATAAATATACTTACTACGCTAGCAAAGCCAAGAAAGAAGGATATGAGCAAATTGCTGCAATATTCTTGGAAACTGCTGAAAACGAAAAAGAGCACGCTAAGATATGGTTTAAATTACTTCATGATGGAGATATTCCAACAACAACAGAAAATTTAAAAGATGCAGCTGATGGAGAAAACTTCGAATGGACAGATATGTACGATGGATTTGCTAAAACAGCAAGAGAAGAAGGATTTACAAGAATCGCATATTTATTTGAAGCTGTTGGAAAAATTGAAAAAGAGCATGAAGAGAGATATAGAAAATTACTAGAGAATGTTGAAGGTGACTTAGTATTTAGTAAAGATGGAGATAAGATTTGGAAATGTAGAAATTGTGGACATATATGCATAGGAAAAGAAGCTCCAGAAGTTTGTCCTGTATGTAGCCATCCAAAGTCATTCTTTGAAATTAAAGCTGAAAACTATTAATACAAATAAAGAAAGCGTGCCCCGGATTTAACAGATCCAGGGCACGCTCTTGCTGAGGTTTGGGCTTTAGTGGAGATAGGTATAGTCTGGCAACGGAATGCATTCTGCTGCACCACTGCCAGGAACCCAGCAGTCGAATGACTCGTGGTAACCAAGGGCGTAAAGCTGGTCACGATAGTCATTCGGGAACTTCGTCATGATAACGCAACCGCTCGTCGTGTAGATTGCGAGCTTGCCACCGTGCATACAGAACTTGCCAACGTACTCAGAACTGAGGGTCATGTAGTAACGAAGACCATTGCTCCAATTAGCACGATTCATTTCTGCCTCCATGTTGCTGCCATCACCGGTAATCGTGAATGCCGTGTACTTAGTCGCATAATGCAACTTCACGACCAACCCGCCATCGTCAAGACGAATGGGGGTATTGGCAAGGGACTCCACTCTCTCCATAGTGTTCTTGATTGTTTCCATAATGTACCTCATCACCGAAAGATTCGGTGTTTCTTCCGCATATTTCAGCGGATACCGCTCTAGTTATTATTGCGAGCGGCGTAAAATTTACGCAGGGGGATATTACCGCCTACTTGAGAACATTGTAACAGATTAACATAAAAAAGTCAAATAATAATAAGATAAAGGCAATATAGTTTGAATAAATAGATAAAAAGTGGTATAATGAGGTATGGAGTTTATGTGAAATGAAACATAATATACAAAAGAGAGGTGGTAATTTTATGAAAAGTAAGAAAAAAATTATTGGGATTGTTTTATTAAGTATTATTTGTATACTGATATTGGCTATAGGTATATATTTGGGAAATTACTCGCATAGTGATCCTATGGTAGAAGAGTATTTAGTTTCGAATGATAGTGTAAAGGTTGAGCAAATTGATAATTACTACTACTTTGATGGACCAGGAGAGGGAACTGCTATAAATTTTTATCCGGGAGCTAAAGTAGAAGCAAAGTCATATGCGCCATTATTACATGGATTGGCAGAGCAAGGAATAGATTGTTTTTTAGTTAAAATGCCGTTTAATATGGCTCTTCTTAATTCAAATGCTGCAGAAAAAATAATTAATAATTATAATTATGAAAATTGGTACATATCTGGTCATTCAATGGGCGGTGTTGCTGCTACAAATTATGTAATAAAAAATGAAGATAAAGTAACTGGTGTTATATTGCTTGCTTCATATCCAACTAAAAAAATTCCAGATTCAGTTAAACTACTTTCTGTATATGGATCTTTAGATGGGGTTCTTAATAGGGAAAACTATAATAATGGAAAGCAATTTTGGAGTAAAAATTCAAAAGAATTTGAGATTACTGGTGGTAATCATGCCCAGTTTGGAAATTACGGAGAGCAAAAGAATGATAAAAAAGCGGATATATCGGCAGAAGAGCAGCAAGAGCAAACTATAAGAAGCATAGTTGGATTTATAAATGAAAAATAAAAAAAACCTCATACTTGTTTTTAGTATGAGGGCTTTTTTTATTCAGTTCAAAAACATAAAAAGTTGACGCTATAGAGATTATTTTTTAATTATGTAAAAAATGTAGTGGCAAATTATTATTTGAAGAGTCAAAAAAATGACGAAAAACATAGTATATAAGAGAAAGGAGGGAAAGTATGGAATTAAAAGGAAAAAAGATTGGATTTGCTATTACAGGATCATTTTGTACTTTTTCAAAAGTAATTGAACAAATAAAAGAGCTAGTTAAAAGTGGAGCAGATATTGTACCCATAATGTCGTTTAATAGCTTTGAATTAGACACAAAATTTGGAAAGGCTAGTGATTTTATACAAGCTATAGAGCAAATATCTGGAAAAAAAATAATAAGCACTATACAGGATGCCGAGCCAATTGGTCCAAGTAGAATGACAGATATAATGATAGTTGCACCATGCTCTGGCAATACTATTGGTAAAATTGCAAATGGTATAAATGATACACCTGTAACAATGGCAGTTAAATCACACTTAAGGAATCGGAAATCCGGTTGTACTTGCTATTTCAACAAATGATGGTTTGGCAGGTTCAGCTGAGAACATAGGAAAGTTATTGAATAGGCATAATTTCTTTTTTGTACCATTTAGACAAGATAATCCTATTACAAAACCACGTTCACTAGTTTTCGATGAAAATTATATAATAAAAACAACAAAAGAAGCTTTAAAGAAAACACAAATTCAGCCAATACTATTGTGAATATAATAGGTGCAATTCTTATGAAATTTGACAATCAAATACATATGGTATATAATATGTATTAGAAAGTCAAAAAAGAATATGCATATAAAATTATGAATTGACAATAATATACATATAGAATACAAAATGTATACCATTGTCAAAACAAGTTTGGAGGTGAGTACTATGACAAAGATGGAACAAATTAAAGATTTAATTGAACAGAATGATGGCATACTTACAACAAGAATGCTTGACGAAAATAAAATCCACAGACAGTATATTAAATTGTTGTTAGACGAAGAGTATATATTCAAAGTTACAAGAGGCATATATTCTAGGCCAGGTGTATATGTAAATGAATATTACATAACAAGCCAATTATATAAGGATGCAATATTTTCTCATAGTACGGCACTATACTTCTATAACTTAACAGATAGAACACCATTTGCGCTAGATGTAACTTTCCCAAGTAATGTACGTCCTAACAATTTTATGATAAATCCACATTACATTAACAGAGAGCGCTTTGAACTTGGATTAGTAAACCTAAAATTATTGGATGGAACTGAAGTTAGAACATATAATATGGAACGTACAATCTGTGATATAATTAGAGATAGGAAAAAAATCGATTCGCAAATACTAAATTCAGCATTAAAAGAATATATGAAGCGCAATGATAAAAACCTAAATTTACTATATGAATACGCAAAAAAATTTAGAATAACAAAAATACTAAAAACTTATATGGAAGTTTTAGCATAAAAACTGCAGAGCACATTGCTATTTGCAGTTTTTTTTTATTTATACTTTAAATTTAAAAACCATTGATATAAAATACTCATATAAACAAATGAAATAGTTAACGGAGGAATAAAAATGCAAGGAAACGTAATGAGCTTTAAAGCAAAGATAAACAATATATCAAAGGAGAAAAAAGTTGCTCCGCAATCGGTATTACAAGTATATATGCTAGAGCGATTATTGGAACGTATATCTGTGTCGAAATATAAAGATAATTTTATTTTAAAGGGGGGAATGCTTATATCTGCTATACTAGGAATGTCAAGTAGATCGACAATGGATATGGATACGACTGTAAAAGGTTTTGAATTAACAGCAGAAAATGCAAGTAATATATTACAAGAATTGTGTGCTATTGAATTAGATGATGATATTACCTTTGAAATGAAAAAAATAGAGCTAATAAGAGAAGATGATGACTACAATGGATATAGAGCAACCTTCGAGGCAAAGTTTAAGAATTCAATGCCAGTTATATTTAAAATTGATATAACAACAGGAGATGCAATTACATACAAGGAAATAGAATATGACTATAACTTAATGTTGGAAGATAAAAAAATACCAGTATGGTCATATAATTTAGAGACAATTCTTGCTGAGAAATTTGAGGCAGTAATAAAAAGGGGAATAGCAGGGACTAGAATAAGAGATTTTTATGATATATATATGTTAATGGCTACAAAGGAGAGTGAAATAAATAAAAAGCTTTTAAAAACTGCAATTAACTTAACATCGGAGCATAGGGAGTCATTATATTTGATTCATGATTGGGAACATATACTTGAGATGCTTGCAACTGACGAAGATATGAGGAAGAGGTGGAAAGCATATCAAAAAACATATTTTTACGCAAGAGATATCAAATACGATGATTTAATAAAAAGCATCGAGAAGGTCGGAAGAATATATAATAGGTACAATAAGGCAGAAACGAACAAGGAATTGGCTACAGTATAGATATGAAATATGTTGAAGCAGTAATATACAAATTTGTTATACCACTAATTGACATAATATAGAAAAGGTGCTATAATTATATTATGAGTGGAAAAATTATCCACGAAACGCTTTTTTAGCGGAAGTTTTTGAGCCGTGTTATATCAAGGAGGTAAATAACATGAAATTAGAACAGATTAAGCGGCATGCAAAGGTAGCAGAAGAAAACTATTTGGTCAAGACAAGAGCACAGGTTAAAGAATTCTATCAACTGTGTATGCAGGCAATTGACAGTGTACCGGATGAGATGGTTGAGGAATTCGTAGACAAAGTTGCAAACGGAGGATTTCAGTTAAAGACTATCTGTGTAAAACCAACTGACTGCAAAAATCATCACGCAGAGGTGTCGTTCTATTCAACTGTTGGTGAGGACCCAGACTATGCCGATTACATTTTCAAAGAGTATACTCTGGAAGATGTTGAGGTTGAGGTTAGTATCAACTCTAGACTGATTTTGGAAATTGCAATGAATTGCGAAAACGTAGACATTTTTTTTGAAGACATGTTGTCCAAGAAGCAGGCAGAGGTAATTTTCGGGAAGTCTCTTATGGAGTACGAGTACGAGGACGATGTGTATAACTGCACGAAGTGCACTGTTTGCGCCGATTTCTTCGATTAATGCTACAAAACTCAGCAAAACAGGTAGAATATTTTCTGCCTGTTTTTCTATATTAACTGTAACGAGAAAAAGCAAAAAAAATGTATATATGTGTTGATTATTGAAATTTTATTTGGTAAAATAGATTAGGTATTCTGTCGAAATACCAACAAATTGAAGCAGGAGCCGAAATATGAATAAAACAAAAAGAAAAATTTTTGAGACATCTATGAAACTTTTTGCAGAGAAAGGATATGATGCTACGAGTGTTGAAGAAATTACATCAGTAGTTGGAGTAGCAAAGGGAACATTGTATTATCATTTTTCCAGTAAAGAAGAAATTTTTTACTTTTTAGTTGAAGAAGGAATGAAATTATTACAAAATAGCATTACAATAAAAATATCTCAACAAACGAGTTCTGTAGAAAAGTTAAAATCTGTGTTATTAATACAATCTAAAATCTTAACTAAGTATCAAGATTTTATAACGATTGTTGTTAGTCAAATGTGGGGAAATGAGCGTCGCAACAAAAAATGTAGAGAATTTGTAGAGCAATATATAAAAATAATAAAAGTAATTATCGACGAAGGTATAAAAAATAAAGAGATTGTTGCTGTCGATTCAGAAACTTTAGCAGTAGGCATATTTAGTACAACATATGTTTCACTATATAAATCAAATAAAGATGGAAAAGCAAATATGCATGACATTTCAAAGGATATGCAAAATATATTATTTAATGGATTAAAAAAATAGAAAGGAATTATTTAATTAAAAATGAGTAGAAGCAAGAGACAAAATCAGATTTTAAATGATAAAAAAAAGAAAAAATCTGTTTTTTCTAGAATAAGAAGTTTTATATCTGATATAATAATATTAGGAGCTGTTGCAGGATTATTCCTAATGTATGGGCCATATAATAAATTTAGAGATTGGTACATAACAACAGCAATGACAACAATGACACACCAATATTTAGCAACATGGTTTTATAGCGAAGAAACTATAAATGATGTTTTAGATAGAAATAAAATGATTGAAATAGACGCAATTACAGATCCGTCTCTAATAACTACTACTTCAGCGAGTGCAAGTTATACATATACAAATGAGTATGAAAAAGAACTATTACAGGTAAACCCAGATCATCCTGAATATAACATTGTAGAAATAGAAGGAAAAGGGTATACTGGATATGCTGCTGCAATATTCGATGTTTCCAAATTTCACGTTATGGTTACGCAGAACTTAAGAAAGTCGGGGCAATACGTGACAACAATGGCACAAAATAATAATGCTGTACTTGCATTTAATGGAGGATTTTTTGTTGATTTAAAAGAAGATCGTACAGGAGGAACACCTTTAGGACTTACAATTGTGAATGGTAAAAAAATTACAGATGGAGAGTACACAAATGAGGGTGGTGTGATTGGTTTTGATACCAATAATACACTAATATTAGGTAAAATGTCTGCTGAGGAAGCAGAGAAAAAAAATATTAGAGATTGCGTATCTTGTGGACCATTCTTGATTATAAATGGAGAAGCCTCAACAGTTCTTGGAAATGGCGGATGGGGAACAGCTCCTAGAACAGCTATTGGTCAAAGAAAAGATGGTGTCGTCGTAATGCTTGTTATAGATGGTAGAAGAGTTGGAAAGCAAGGAGCTTCTATGGAAACTATGATAGAGCTTATGGAAAGATATGGAGCATATAATGCTTCTGCATTAGATGGAGGAACATCGAGTGTTATTGTTGAAAATGGAGAGCTTCTAAATGATCCAATTGATAGTGATGGAAAACATAAAACTAGACCTGTTGCAACAGGTTTTGGGTTAATATTAGATGATAGTAATTATTCATATGGTAAATAAATTTGTAAATTTATCATTGCAACTATATAATGAAAATAAGTTTGTAGATACATAAAAAAACATCGGAAAGAGACAAATTCTTTTCGGTGTTTTTAATTTTTTATTGGAGGGATTGTTTTATATAAAATATTGAATTTGACAATGGTATACATGATGCAAACAAAATGTATGCCATTGTCAAAATGTATTTTTTATATGAGTTACCCTTTTACATGGCATTATAATATTGCTAAAATTTATTACAAATAAAAATAGCTTCTAAAATTTCCACATAAATAACTAAAATTTGAATACACTAGTATTGGTGATTACATATGAATAAAAAGATAATAAAAAAAATACTAATTTTAATAGCTTCAGTTATATCCACAATTATTGCATTGAAACTGGCAGTATTTTACATGCCATTTTTAATAGCGTTTGCTTTGTATTTACTCATAGAGCCAGCAATAAAATTTTTTATGAAAAAATTTAAACTTAAAAGAAAGACAAGCTCAATTCTTATATTGATTGTTGCTATTTCTGGATTGGTTGGATTAATTGTTTGGGGGGTTGCAACAATTGTATCTGAGGCATCTAACTTATTAAAAAATTTAAATGAATATATAAATATTGTATATGAGTTTATTCAGGCTCAAAGTGCGAAAGTAGATTTTACAAGAATTCAAGTGTCAGAAGAGCTAAAAACAATATTTGATAATTCAACGCAAGATATTCTTGTAAAAATATCTAATGCCATAAAGGAATTCTTTTCAGGTGTTCTTACAAAACTTACTTCAATTCCAACGATGGCTTTTTATACAGTAATAACGATTATGGCTCTTTATTTTATAAGTACAGATAAAATTTATATGATTGATCAATTAGAGCATCATTTACCTCAAAATTGGGTGAAAAATATATACAAGCATGTGAAAGGCATAGCGAGCTCTCTAGGAGCTTACTTGAAAGCTGAAGCAATACTTGTAGCAATTTCATTTATAATATCGTTGGTTGGTTTAATTTTGTATTCTTTAATTGGATTCAATATAAAATATCCTCTACTAGTTGCAATATGTATTGGATTTGTAGATGCATTGCCAATTTTAGGATCGGGTACGGTAATGGTACCATGGTCTATAATAGAAGCATGCAAAGGAGATATTCATCTTGGAGTTGCAATATTAGTATTATGGCTAATTATGACAATTGTAAGGCAAATAATAGAGCCTAGGATTGTAGGAGGGCAGATTGGAATTCATCCTATATTTACAATAATAGCTATGTATACCGGAGTAAAGTTTTGTGGTTTAGGAGGGCTCTTTGTAGGCCCAATAGTATTAATAATTCTACGAAATGTGTTTGAAAATACCATAGACAAAGGTTTCGTAAAATCTATTGTTGAGTAACATACCCACCATCAGGAGGGTTAATAAACGGCATTTCCGGGCATTCAATTTGTTTTATTGTGTCAATTTTTATAACAGGTGCCTTTGAATGGTAAAATCCTTCTGTAATTGTACCTTCAACTTCTACCCAAGTTTTCTCATCGAATGAAGAGGCACCATCATATTCGCATAGAAATCCAACAATAACTACTTCAGCTTGATTGTTTGAAATAGGTGAAGTAAACATTTCTCTAGCCAAAACAAATTGGTTATCCTCAAAGTCATATAGTCTATGAACAAAACCGGAATATTTAAACTTTTTTCCAACATAGTTATCTAAATTTTCATAACAATCCTTGAGCATGTTAGCATAGTTAGAATCTGGTATATCAAAAACTTCCTCATATTGATTTGTATCAGTAACATACACTCTACTGCTATTCTGAATTAAATTGTAAAAAAAAGCCATAAGAGCAATTAAAAGAGCTGCAATTGCAATAAAGAAAAAGTACTTAAAAAACTTAATTTTATTAAGACTAATGTTGTAAATAAACATACACACGCCTTTCTTGCCAAAAGCACAATATTAGCCATTGACATTTTTTGTTTTGTGTTGCATAATAAATCTTATTATTGTGGCAAAAAAAATATGATTTTTGTTGCTAAAAAAAATATTTAGTGATATATTACTCACAGATAAATTTCAATTATACATAAGACGGAAAGGGAGAAATTATAATGGGTGTAATCAAAAAATTATTTAATTATAGCGAAAAGGAAGTTAAAAGAGTTATGCCATTGGTGGAGCAGATAAATGGTTTAGAAGACTCAATGAAGAAACTATCAGATGCTGAGTTGCAACACAAAACAGTCGAATTCAAAGAGAGATTAAGCAATGGAGAAACTCTTGATGATATATTACCAGAGGCTTTTGCAGTTGTAAGAGAGGCATCTGTAAGAGTTTTAGGTATGAGACCATTCGATGTACAATTAATAGGTGGAATTATATTACACCAAGGTAGAATTGCCGAAATGAAAACGGGTGAAGGTAAAACGTTGGTTGCAACATTGCCAGCATACTTAAATGCATTAACAGGCGAAGGCGTACACGTAGTAACGGTTAACGATTACCTAGCTAAATACCAAGGTGAAATGATGGGAAATCTATATAAATTCCTTGGAATGACAGTTGGTATTATCGTAGCTCAAATGAAACCAAATGAGAAAAAGGCCGCTTATGATGCCGATATAACATATGGAACAAATAATGAATACGGATTTGATTATCTAAGAGATAACATGGTTATATATAATGAACAATTAGTTCAAAGAAAATTAAAATATGCAATCGTGGACGAAATTGATAGTATTTTGGTTGATGAGGCTCGTACACCACTTATTATATCTGGTAGAGCAAATAAATCTTCAAACTTATATTCTAAAGCAGATTCTTTTGTTAGAAAATTAACTCCAAAAGTTATTGTAGAGGAAGATGTAAAAGATTTAGATCAAGCAGAGGATAACGAAAACTATGATTATATTGTAGACTTAAAGTCAAAATCTGCTACTTTAACAGATAAAGGTATAAAAAAAGCTGAAGAAGAGTTTGGATTAGAAAATTTCAATGATTTAGAAAACTCAGAGCTAGTTCATAATGTAAACCAAGCATTAAAAGCTCATGGTATTATGAAAAAAGACATCGACTATATCGTTAAGAATGGTGAAGTTCTTATTGTTGATGAGTTTACTGGACGTATCATGTATGGAAGAAGATACAACAATGGATTACATCAAGCTATTGAAGCTAAAGAGCACGTTAAGATTGCTGATGAGTCTAAGACATTAGCTACTATTACATTCCAAAACTACTTCAGAATGTATGAAAAATTATCAGGTATGACTGGTACAGCTAAAACAGAGGAGGCTGAATTCCAAGAAATATACAAATTAGACGTTATTGAAATACCAACAAACAAACCTATGATAAGAGTTGATAACAATGACGTTATATACAAGAATGAAAAAGTTAAATTTAAAGCTGTTGTTGAAGAAGTTAAAGAAAGCCATAAGAAAGGACAACCAGTTTTAATTGGTACTGTTTCAATCGAAAAATCAGAAAAATTAAGTAAAATGCTTTCTGATGCTGGAATTAAGCATGAAGTATTAAACGCTAAACAACACGAAAAAGAAGCTGAAATTATAGCACAAGCTGGTAAATATGGTGCTGTTACAATTGCTACTAACATGGCAGGACGTGGTACTGATATTATGCTTGGTGGTAATAGTGAATACTTAGCTAAACAACAACTAAGAATGGAGAAATATACTCCAGAGCAGGTTGAAGAAGCTACAACATATTATGAAACAGATGATGAGCAAATCAAGAAAGAAAGAGCTCATTACAAAGAAGTAAGAGATAGCTACGAAGAAAAGATTAAAGACGAAAAACAAAAGGTTATTGAAGCTGGTGGATTAAAGATTATTGGTACTGAAAGACATGAATCAAGACGTATTGATAACCAGTTAAGAGGACGTTCTGGACGTCAAGGTGATCCAGGTGAATCTAGATTCTATATTTCTCTAGAAGATGACTTAATGAAGATTTTCGGCGGAGATAAAATAGTTGCTGTATATGAGAAGTTAGATGCAGATGAAAATATGCCAATTAACTCTAAGCTTATTTCAAGAGCAGTCGAAAGAGCTCAGAAGAAGGTAGAAGGTAAGAACTTCAGCATAAGAAAACACGTTCTTCAATATGACGATGTTATGAACTCTCAAAGAGAGATTATATATGCTCAAAGAAAACAAGTTCTTGATGGAGAAGATTTAAAATCTAATGTTACAAATATGATTGACGATTCTATTAATAGATTAGTAAGTGCATACAACGGAGAAGATGGAATAAATAATTCTGAAGCATTATTACAAGACATTCAAAATTCATTTGGAATTACAGAAGTGTCTTCATTAAAAGCTAATGCTAAAGCTGAAGATGTAATAGATGAATTAGAAAAGAAAGCTCATGAAATATATGAAGCAAAAGAAGCAGAGTTTGGTTCAGAAAATATGAGAGAGCTTGAGAGAGTTGTTATTTTAAAAGTAGTTGATCAAAAATGGATGGATCACATCGATGATATGGATGAGTTAAAGAATGGTATTGGTCTTCGTGCATATGCTCAAAAAGATCCAGTTGTTCAATACAGATTAGAAGGTGCTGACATGTTTGATGACATGATTGAAGACCTAAAAGATGATGTAGCTAAAATAATGCTAAACATCGAAAAGAGAGATGAAAATGCTCAAAGAGAAGAAACAGCAGAAATCACTGGAGCAGGACTTGAAGATACTGCTATCAACTTAGTTGATGGAACTGTTAAACCTAAAGAGGGTGGTCTAAATAAAACAGTTATTAAGACAGAGCCAAAAGTAGGAAGAAATGATCCATGTCCATGTGGAAGTGGTAAGAAGTATAAGAACTGCTGTGGTAAAAACCAATAATATCAAGGGTTTCAGAGTTTGACAGGTAACAAAAAATAACGAAAAAACATTAAATTGTTGCCAAAACAAAATAAAGGTTTTAAAACCATTGAAAATACTGAGTTTTATTCTGGCGACAAGTATGGCGACAAATTGAATAACTAATTATAAATATATAAGCTGACATGTAAAGTGTTGGCTTATTTTTTATCTACCGAAATTAAGGAGGAGATAAAAATTATGGTTAGTATAAGAAAAAGAGGAAATGTTTATCAATATCAATTTGATGGTGCACCTATTGATGGAAAAAGAAAGAGGATTACAAAGTCAGGATTTAAAACTAAAAATGAGGCTTTGAAAGCTGGAACAATAGCTTATAATGAGTATATGCAAACAGGACATAATTTTGTTCCAAACACAATGTCATATTCAGACTACTTAGATTATTGGATGAAAGAGCATTGTGAAATTAATTTAATGTATCATACTATACAAGCATATCAAAATATTGTAAAAAATCATGTAAAGCCAAGAATTGGTTTCTATATGTTATCACAAATCACAACTGCAACTTTACAAGAATTTATAAATAACATATATGTAGAAAAAAGTTTTTCTAAAAATTTCTTAAAGAATATTTTAAAAGTACTAAAAACATCTTTTAGTTATGCAACAGATGTAGTTGGATTTGTAAAGGAAAATCCAGCCTTAAAAGTTAGATTACCAAAATATGATGTACCAGAGCCAGATCCGGCACATATTTTTACAAAAGAAGAAATTAATATGATATTAGAAAGATTTGAAAATAATCATGCTTTTTATTATGCTGCTTTGACAGCTTATTATACTGGACTTCGTGTATCAGAAGTATTTGGTTTAACATGGGATGATATAGATTTAGAAAAAAAATATATAATAGAATATAAAGATTTTTCAATACAAAAATCATTTATTCCAGTCAGCACAAAAGTTGAAAAATATCAAAAAATTTATGATAAAAAAATAAAAAAGCAAATTGAATTAGGTAAGAAACATTCAATAGACACAATCGAAGACAAATAAATATAACAAAGACCTTTAAAAATGTGAAACTAGATATGAAAAGTGCCTCGATTTTTGTGAAATACCAAATATTCATATATAATTTTGAAAAAAATAAATATTCTTATATATTTTCAATAGATGATTTACAAATTTACCACAAAATGATAAATTGTGGTAAATTTGTAAAGAATAGGTATGTAAGATAAAGTTATTACTAATATAGTTATAATAAAAATCTTTCTATTTACGCATAATATATAAATAAAGAAATTTTTAAAAATATCTTGAATTTCACCACAAAATATCATATAATGATAAAAAGAGGTGAAAATATGATATTAACAAATGATATAATAAAAAATAAATACCAAAATTATGCAAATAAAAATATGAAAATAAGTAGAGAAATAAAAAAGGGAAATTTAATAAAAATAATAAATGGTTTGTATGAAACAAATCTTAATGTGAATGGGTATCTTCTAGCAAGTAGTATATATGGTCCTTCATACTTATCATTTGATTTTGCTCTTTTCTATTATGGATTAATTCCCGAAAAAGTTACAACATATACATCTGCTACTTGCGAAAAGAAAAAGAAAAAGGAATATAATAATCAGTTTGGAACTTATACATACAGAGATGTTCCTACTTTTGTATATCCAATGGGTATAAGAATTATTGAAGAAGATGGATATTATGTTCAAATTGCAACGCCAGAAAAAGCTTTGTGTGATAAGCTATATACAATTAGTCCAGTAAAAAATTATGCAGAGCTTGAAAACTTGCTATTTAATGATTTAAGAATTGATGAAGATGAATTTAGAAAGTTAAATATAAATGATATAGAAGAATTATCTAATTCATATCATTGTAGCAATGTTACTATGTTGTATAAGTATATGAGGAGGAAAGTAAATGAATAGTGTAATTGCAAATATGCTTACAAAATATGATATAAAAAATAAAACAGATGAAACAAATGCAATGAAGGAGATCATACAAGAAATAGTTTTATGTGGATTAAGCAGAGGTGGATTTTTTGATGTAGCAGCATTTTATGGTGGCACAGCTTTGAGAATATTTTATGGATTAAATAGATTTTCAGAAGACTTGGATTTTGCTTTATTGAAACCAGATAAAGAATTTGATTTAAGTAAGTATTTTTCATATATTGAAAAAGAAGTAGAATCCTATGGATTAAACCTAACTATTACAACAAAGCAAAAAACAAAAGAATCTAATATTACTTCTGCATTTTTAAAGGGAGATACAAAAGAGCACATCTTAAAATTTTTCCCAAATGAAAATATGAAAAATATTACATCACTAAAAGATATAAAGATAAAATTTGAAGTTGATGTTAATCCACCGAGTGGAGCAGAATATGATTTTAAATATAAATTACTACCTTCTCCACATCAAATAAGATTATATGATGCGTCATCACTTTTTGCAGGTAAGATTCATGCAGTATTATGCAGAGGATGGAATAATCGTGTAAAAGGAAGAGATTTATATGACTACATTTTCTATTTATCAAAGAATACAAGTGTAAATATTGAGCTAATTAAGCAAAAGTTAATTGAATCAAAAGTAGTTGGAGTAGAAAGCACTTTTAATATATCAATATTAAAGGATATGTTGAATGAAAAATTTAAACAGATAAACTTCACAGAGGCTAAAGAAGATATAGTACCTTTTATAGAAGATGTAGATTCTTTAAATTTATGGAGTGCTGAATTTTTTATAGAAATTACTAAAGATTTAAAATAAAAAGATGTATATGTTATAGATTCTAATACTTGTAAAAAAACTATAAAATAAACTAAAAAATTTAAGAATAAGTTTTGTAGAAATATCTTCAAACTTATTCTTTTTTTATTATATAGAGTTTGAAAGGAGCTGAAATAAAATGTTAAGAAACATATTAAAAAAAATCATAAAGAGAGGAGGAAAAAAATGATATTTAAAAATATTTTAAAGGCGATATTAAATTATTATGAAGAAGAATATGAAACTAAATTAACCAGAAGAAGAATGAATCTACCTAAGGTAGAAAAAAATAAATTGCAGATTTTAACTTCAAGAGAAAAAACAAAGTTAGAAAATTATTGCATAAAAAGAAATACTTCAAAAACATTAGGAATACTTATATGTTTGAATACTGGAATAAGAATAGGCGAATTATGTGCCCTGAAATGGGAGAATATAGATTTAGATGAAAGAAATATTTATATAAAATCAACGTTACAACGAATATATAATAAGAATACTGGAAAAACAGAAATAATTATAGATTCTCCAAAAAGTACAAGCTCTATTAGATCGATACATATAAACAAAAAACTATATAATTTATTAAATCCAATGAAAAAAATATATAAAAAAGAAGTGTAGAAGTAACACTTAACAAATATGTTCACTCATCAAGAAAACTTATGAAAAAATATTTGGAAATGCTATAAAAAATCTTTAAGTAGTTAATTTAAGGAATTTATTAAATTGCTATTTTGCCTTGATAAACAGAGTGATTGAGGCTGTTGAGTTTTTTAGATTTTTCTAAAATTTTCTATCAATTTCTTTCGACTTTATATTCCAAAAGTATTGAAAAAATTTTGATTTAATGTTTAAATAAAAGTGTGTATCAAATCCTTAAGTTAACTACTTAAAGATTTGTCAGTATAAGCTATAACATTAGAAAATTGCAACATTAGGAGAACTTAATGAAAAAAGTTACAAATTGATAGATACAAAAGAATTGAGGTGTGAGTGAAAATGAGAATCAAGCACGTAGAAGAATCAATTGATAGTAGTTAAATTTTCCAAAAAAATAATATAAATCGAAAGTAAAATGAAAAAATAAAGGAGAAAAACATATGAAGAAAAGATATTTATTTATACTTACATTTGCAATATTTGCAATATTAATGTTTTTAAGTACAGGAGAAGTTAAAGCTTCAACTATCTTTCAAGGAGGAGATAACCAAGTTTTTTATGTAAGAACGAAAATTGAAAGATGGTCAAATAATAATGATTTAGTTTTTATAAAAAACGATAATTGGGGAGGAAGCGAAGCAAATGACTGGTATACAAAGACAGTATGGTTGACAAGTTTAGAAACAGGTGATCCTGAAAATGGTGCATCTTATCAGATCCAAGCAAGTGCTTTAAATAATAATAGATTAATTCTCAATAATCTTGAAGGTTCACCTTTTTCTCAAGGAGACACTATTTACTTAGTTGAGAAATATGTAATCAATACTACATCACATAATTTAAGATATGAAGTAGGGGAAACAATTAGCAATATTTTACCAAGTGCTGATAGATTGGATTTTTCTTTCGATTATAGTAGTGGAATAGGTCAAACTATAAAAAATACTTCTATGCAAAATTACACACCAGAAGATAGTTATTCATTATATACTACTGCTATAGCTACTGATACAGATGTTGCAGCTGATAGGGATACAAATGTATGGATTTACTTTGGCACAGCTACTAACAAACTTCAAAATAAAAGCAAAGGAACAATAAACTTACCAGTATATGCGGTGAAAATTGATTTAACAGCACAAGGAAATGCATTGAAATCTGGATATATATCAGGATGTATAGGTGATATTAGAATTGGCAAATATCTAGATGAAAGATGTGAGTCATCTGTTGGTAGTGCTTCTGGAATTGTTACTTATGATTACTGCTTTAATGATATTACTAATAAAGCGATTAGCGATTATACATTTTATTACTATTGGTTAGAGGATGGTAATGATTTTTATGGAGCCGTTTGTGGAGGAGATTGTATCGAATTCGATAATTTAACGATGAGCTCTTTATCAGTTGACAATATAGAACCTAATACATATACACGTACAATTGCTGGAACATTAGAAAGAAACCAAACAGTACCAACTGGAATATTTTATGATATATTGCCATTTATAATAGCAGGAATGGTTGCAATAGCAGGAATAATATTATTAAAGAAGAATCCTATCAAAGAATAAAAAATACTTTTGGAATATAAAGTCGAAAAAAACTGTTAGAAAAGTTTATGAAAATTTCATAAATTCTAACAGGCTCAATCACTCTATTTATCAACATTAATTGTATATTAAAAAATTTCCTTAAGTTAGATACTTAAAGAAATTGATTATGGAAGATGTAACTGTTGAAATTACAATATTTAAAAGCGTATAAGGACAAAAGTTACAAACATTAATATACAAAAAAATGGGGTGTGAATAGATATGAGGATAGAGCGCATAGAAGAAAATTTCGACAGTAGTTAAAATTTTAAAAAATATAACCAAAAAGTAAATGAAAAAATAAAGGAGAAAAACATATGAAGAAAAAATATTTATTTATACTTACATTTGCAATATTTGTAATATTAATGCTATTAAGTACAGGAGAAGTTAAGGCTGCAACAACTTACCAAAACACAGATTTGTATGTTAGAACTACAATAGAAAGATGGAATTATCATTATAAAGATTTAGTTTTTACTAAGTATGATGATTGGGGTGGAAGCGGTACAAATGATTGGTACACAAAAACTGTATGGCTAACAAATTCTGCATCAGGAGATCCAGAGGAAATTGCACAGGATTCGGATTGGAGGACAGAATGCATTGAAATAGAAGAAAGTTATTTTGATGAAAATAATAAAGTATCATTAGATAGTGGTCATTTCAGTACATCTTTTGATGAAAATGAAACTGTATATTTAGTTGAAAAATATCATATAAATACATCATCAGGTAACTTATCATATACAATTGGAGAGTGGAATACCAATAATGCTTTGCCATGTAGAGATAGATTAGATTTTAGTTTTGATTATAGTTCAGGAATAGCACAGACAATAAAAGAAACATCTATGAATGAATATAATCCTCAAAATAGTTATACTGTATACATCAAAGCATTATATGATACAGATGATGTTACAGCAAATGATAGAGGAACAATTGTGTATTTTAATTTAGAAAATTCTGAAACAAAAACTCTAGAAAAAAGTCAAGGAACAATAAATTTGCCTGTTTATGCAATAAAGGTAGATTTAACAGCACGAGGAAATGTGATGGAAGCAGGAAAGTTTGCTGTAGGACGTGCCTTCCCTTCTGATGGTGATTGGAGTAATTGGGGGGAAGTATTTTGCGACGATTCTGATTTAGGTATAACATCTTCTGTAGGTAGAGCAACTGGATATATATTAGATAGTTATGATAGTGAGACAAATGAAAATATGAATTTTCAAGGTATAAGTAATAGAACGATAAATGATTTTTATATTTTCTACAATGCAAATGGTGATATTTGGGATTTTTATGATAATGAGAGTTGGATAGGTTACTTGGATAGAAGTGATTTTTCACTTAGCTCTTTGGTAGCTGATAGTACTTTACCTAATACATATGTACGTACAATTTCAGGAACGTATGAAAATAACCAAACAGCACCAAATGGTATATTCTACAACATACTTCCATTTACAATAGCAGGGATAGCTGCAATAGCAGGAATAGTATTATTAAAGAAAAATTCAATTAAAGAATAAAAAAATATTATTTTAAGATTGATAAAATTTAGCATAATATTGTTATGTGATATTTTATTAATTTAACAAATGAAAATTTAAGAGTAAAAAATTATGAAATTAAAACCATAAATAATAGTGTAAGTATAATAAAAAATCTTCAAGTTACTTACTTAAGGAAATTATTTTAGATACCATTGGACTAAGTAAATAGAGTGATTAAAGCTGTTAAAATTTATAAATTCTTATAAAATTTGCTAATAGTTTTTTTCGACTTTATATTCCAAAAGTATTTAAAAAAATTTGATTTAATGTTTAAATAAATGTGTATATCAAATCTTTAAGTTAACTACTTAAAGAAATTGATTATTGAAGATGTAACAGCTGAAATTACAATATTTAAGAGCATACGAGGACAAGAGTTACAAATATAAAGATACTAAAGAAATGAGGTGTGAATAGAGATGAGAATAGAGCACATAGAAGAAAATTTCGATAGTAGTTAATGTTTATAAAATAATTTAACCCAAAAGTAAAATGAAAAAATAAAGGAGAAAAAACATATGAAGAAAAAATATTTATTTATACTTACATTTGCAATATTTGCAATATTAATGTTTTTTAGTACAGGAGAAGTTAAAGCTGAACGTGGACCATATGGTGGTGTAAATCCAGATAGTGGATATATTTATATAAGAACTACTATAGAAAATTGGAACAATTGTAATGATTTAGTATTTATAAAAAACGATAATTGGGGCGGGTCTGGAGAAAATGATTGGTATTCAAAAAATGTTTATTTAACAGATGCTGCAACAGGTGATCCTCGAAGTGGAACTTATTACCAGATAGATGAGAGTAGTAATCCAGTTAACTTGTTTGGATTTGGTAATTTTAACGATGGTGATACAGTTTATTTAGTTGAAGAGTACTGTATAAATATGTATTCTAGTCATCTTTCTGAAGGGACAATGACATTACCAAGCACCGATAGATTGGCATTTTCTTTTGATACTAGTTCAGGAATAGGACAGACGATAAGACAGAATTCAATGAGTGGATACAATCCGCAAAACGGATATACACTATATATTTCAAGCATATATGATAGTGCAGAAGTAACTGATAGCAGAACTTTAATTTATAACTATAGTTTAGAAACATTGGTTGACAATGAAAAGGTAACAGAAAAAAGTCAAGGTACAATTAATGTTCCAAAATTCATACTTGATGTAAGTTTAGAGGCAAGTGGAAACAAAGTAGAAGCAGGATATTTTGGAGCTAGTGGTGAATTTTCACAATCATTATATCATGGTGGTTATGCTCAAATTGATTTGTATCATTTATCTGAATCCTCTATAGGTAGAGCGTCAGAACAATTTGATAATATTTCATATCAAGGACTATTAGATATTTCTACTTCTAATTTTAGCTATCTTTGTTATTATTGGGGACCACATGCTAGTGAAGAAAGTGGAATGTGTAACTCAGAAAAAGTAGATGTTGATGATATATCAAAGAGTGCTATTACGCAAGTTGATGGTGAAGACAATACATATATATGCCATATTACTGGATCTTATGAAAATAATGATACAGCACCGACTGGAATTATATATAATATACTTCCATTTGCAATAGCAGGAATAGTTGCAATAGCAGGAATAGTATTATTAAAGAAAAACTCAATTAAAGAATAAAAGGAGCGAAGTTTATGGAGAACAAAAAGCCTAACAAAAAGTTAATAATATCTGTTATTACTTTATTAGCTTTATGTGCTCTAATATTAATTAGTGTAATTTGCATTAAGCAATTTAATACAAAACAAGAAACAACTACTGGAAACTATACAAATGACACTAGTAAAACTAATATAAAAAAAGATGATAATAACGAAAATAAAACAGCTGATAATGATACAACAAAATACAATACTGAAAATAATAAAAATATGAAAGTAAGTGGCGATAATAGTTCTGATGAAATAGAAAATAAAAGCAATGGAAGTGTAAACAACAATAACTTAAATGAAATAAATCAAGATAAAAATAATTTAAGCGATATTGAATCAGTTAAAAATAATTTATCACAAAACAATAATTCACAGTATACACAATCATCAAATAATACTACAAATCAAGCGTTAAGTAGTAATAATATTGAAAATGGTGGTAACAATGTTTCTAACTCAGTATCTAGTAATGTGAATCAATCATCATCTAACAACAATATAACAAGATATACCCAAGATGAAGATGGAGATTACACTACTAAAGTTGAAATAGAAACTAACACAGGAAATAGTGGGATGACAGAAGATGAAAATTATCAGCCAAGTACGGCAGAAGATAGTATTGAGGATATATCTAGTAAATCACACATAAAAGAGTATGATAATTGGAATTTATCAGTAAAAGACAATGATTATAGCAATTTACCTATAAAAATAAATCTACTAAATGCACCATATAACAATAGCGAATATTGTGAAGAAATGCTAAAACAAAACTATGTTGTAAAACTTGTAGAAAAACCTGAAAATAGTGAATGCAATGGCTTCCCAGAAAGTATAACAATAAACAATGATGGTAACTTAAATGTAGATACACACATATATACAAAAACTGGAAATTTAGACTTTTCTAATTCATATTTCAGTAAACTTGGAGATTATGTATTTGGAATATATCCTGAAAATAGTAATGAAGAATTATATCAAGTAATTGTTACTTTAAGAGGGATAACAACAGAGGAAGGTTATATAACAGGAAAAACATATTCTTTAATACAAATAAAATCTATACTAAAAAATGGAGAAAAGGTTGATACAATAAATATCAACATTAAAAATCCTAATACGAGTATAACAATAGAAAAGATAAAAGAGAAAAATAGTTTTTGGGAAAAGGTGTATGTAGATCTATATATAGATAGCTACGAAAATGAAAAATATACAGTTTTAGATGGAAATGCCTTAGATGAATCTATAAATAGCCAGACAGAATCATCTTCTGTAAAAATAGGAAATCATTATGTTGTAAGAGATGAAAATGGAATTATACCTCAAACATATAAAATAGCAGATGATGGAACAGTTATTATTGGAAGAAAGTACATTAGTCCGATTGCAAGTATATGCAAAATAGCATCAATTACAATGCCAGAAAATTTAGGAATATCAAAGCAAGATGAATATGAAATACCTGTAGGAACAAAATATAAGGCTGTATTATCATCAGGAAAACAGTACAAAGAAAAATATGAAATTGACACCGAAGGGGAGATACGAATTACAAAACCAAATCCAGATGACAACAAAGTAATAATTAGAAACTTAACAGGAAGTAATCCAAAAACAGGAATATTTTATACTGTTGTACCATTTGTAATAATATTAGTTATAGCAACAGTAGGAGTTATTGTAATTAAGAAAACATCATATAAAAACGATGATGACGATGAAGATAATAATGAATAAAATTAACAAGAAATGAACTCAAAAACTCATTTTTTGGGTTCATTTCATAAATTTTATTATAGTAAAGTTATAACCTTAGGAAGTATGATTTTACCATAATAAAATAAGGGGGAACTATGGAAGAGAACATATCAAATGATAAAAATCAAGAAAACAAACAAGAAAAAATAAAAAGTGATAGTAAACGAGATTCAAAAAAAGAAAGCAATAAACCTAATAACAAGAAAAGAAAACAATTAATGAAAAATATTAGATTTCTAATTATAAAATTTTTATTTATAGTTCTGCTTTTTTATATCACATTTTTTTATTTATTTGGATTAACAAGAATGAAAAATTTAGCAATGAAACCGAGTATAGAGCCAGGCTCTTTAGTACTGTATTATAGATTAGATAAAGATTATCATGTAGGAGATGTTGTAACATTTCAAAAAGATGGTAAAAGATATGTTTTAAGGATTGTTGCTACACAAAATCAAACAGTTTCATTAAATATGGATGGGGAATTTATTACAAGCGATGGTAATGAACAACATCAAACATATTTTGAAAATATTATTCCAGAAGGATCTAATATAACTTATCCATACAAAGTAGGTAATAATCAAGTTTTTGTAGTAGGGGATTATAGAGTAGAAACAGAAGATTCAAGAATTTTTGGAGCTATTGATATGGACATTATAGATGGAAAGGTAATAAGTTTATTACAAACAAAGGACATATAAATACAAAGGAAAGGTGAAGAAGATGCGAATACTGAAACTTATAGACAAATTTCTGAATTTTATCGTAATTGTGTTTTTTATTATTGTTATTGCATTTTCTGGATATGCGTTATATGACGTTGGCGAAGTTTATAATGATGCAAGACTTTCAGAAGATATACTAAAGTACAAGCCTGAAAATTATGTAGATGAAGAAGTAGATAAGTTTAATCTTACTGATTTACAAAATAATGTTAATGAAGATATTTGTGGTTGGATAAGAATAGATGGTACAAATATAGATTATCCAGTTTTATTTCCACATACAAGTTTTGAGTACTTAGATAAAGACTACAAAAAAAATTATTCTCCTGGTCGGAAGTTTATTTATAGACTGGAAAAATGACAGATTATTTAATGATGATTTTACAGCAATTTATGGACATAATATGGCTGAAAAGCTAATGTTTTCTGATATTAAGGAATTTAAAAATGAAGATTTTTTTAATAATCATAAAACTGGAAAATTATATACAGATAGTGGAATTTATAACATAAAAATATATACAGTTAATGTTTTAGATTCAAATAAAGATATAGCATATAGGATTACCCAATATAAAAATGAAAAAAATGAAGAATTAATTAAAAGTTTTGAAAATAGTTCAATATTCAAAAATGATATAGAGATAACAGCAAATGATAAGTTTATTATGCTAACAACTTGTAATGGGGTTGGAACTCCTGAAAGAGCAGTATTATTTTGCAAACTTGAAAAAATAGAAACTACAGCTAACATAAATGAAGAAAACAATAGTGATATAGATAGAGATGAAAAGATTAAAGAAAAAGAGGAATTTGAAAGACAAAAAGAATTAGAAAGTAAGAAGATACAAGATGAATTATCAAAGGAAGAATACAAAACTAAAAAGAATGATAAAGAAAGTGAAAAAATCGAAAAATTAAAATTTTATTGGGAACAACAAATTAATAATCTTAGAAGATTGATAATACATATTCTAATTTTTATTACAGTTATTATTTATATAGTTTTAATTATAAAGAAGTTAAAAGCAAAAAATAAAAAAGGTAAGAAGAATAAGGATAGAAAGAGGGAACACTTTGATATAGAGCAAAGAAATCAAAGAAGAATAGAGGAACTAGAAAGAGCAAATAAATTAACAAGTAATGAAAAAAATAGCAGTATTAACAAAGTTAACGAAGAAAAAAATACTAAAAAAAGTACAAGAATTTTTGGTTCAAACAAGTACTTAAAAAAGGGAAAACATAGTAAATAAAAATACATAAGTAGGAGTTGAAGTCAGTATGAATACGCAGTTAGTTAAGCAAAATAAAAAAACAAAGAAATTTTCCATCAAATCTTTTATAAATAATAAGAAGATGGAAAAATTAACTTTTTGGATAATGTTTAATATATTTTATATTTTAGTTGGAAGTTATTTGAGTACAAAATACATAATTTCACATTTAATGTTTGCAGAGGGATTTATTCCGTTGTTAATAGTAAATATAATAATTGGAATTGTAATTTGTAAAAAAGGCTATTTGAAAAAAAATATTGTTTATGTATTTATGTTGCTAGCTATTGTATTTGCTGTGATTTCCACAATTTTTGCAATAAAACCTGAAATTGCTCTGTTTGGAGAGCAATTTCGTAACGAAGGTTTAATATCAATAATATATTATTTTTCACTTATGTTCTTATGCAGTTTTGTAAAAGGTAGATACAAAAAAACAATAATTTTCTTTATATTTATTGTTGGAATAATAAATTGTATATATGCGATTTTTGAGGCATTTGGTGAGCCTAATGTTATAAAAGTTACACATCCATCTGGGGCTCCAGAAAGTACGGTGATTTTGGTTTATACTTGGGCAAGAGGATTTTTAATTAATCCAAACTTTTTAGGAACATATATGCTTTTATGTTTATCGTACACTATTGGTTTGTTTTTGGATGAAAAGAATAAAAAGTCATCTATTGTATATATTGCTTTAAGTATGTTTTTTATGTATGGATTATTGATTAGTAATACACTTAGCGTATTGGTGGGACTGTTTTTTGTAGTATTATTTAGTTTAGCTTATATTATAAAGTATAAAAAATATAAAAGATTTGCAATTTTGATTGTGGCATTGTTAAGTATTTTTATAGTAGTACATATGCAAGGAAAAACAAGTTTATTTAAAGATTTAACAAGAACTGGAAACGAAACAGTAGAAATAACCAAAGGTAATGCAAAAGATGAATATGGAACCAGAAGATTATATATCTGGAGAAACACATTAAAAATTCTTCCACAAAATTTACTTCATGGAGTGGGAATAGATAATTTTTGTTATGCTTTTGGTGATGAGCCATTATATTCTCCCGGAAGAAATATGTTCTATGATAAGACACATAATGAATATTTGCAAATACTTATTACAGAAGGAATCTTTTGCTTGATTGTTTATTTATTTATGTATGCTGTAATTAGTTTTAGAGGTATAAAACAAGGTTTTAAGAATAAACAAATATATTTAATACTACCAATAATTGGATATCTAGCGCAGGCATTTTTTAATATTAGTGTAATTGAAGTTGCTCCAATGTTTTTTATGGCAATGGGACTATGTATGAGTAGTCAAATTAATGAAAATAACAAATTAGAAAACAAAAAGGATTGATAGAGTAATGGATAAGCAAGGAAATATGAATACAAAGAAAGTAAGTGTAATAATTCCAATGCACAATAGCTCAAAGCACATAAAAGAGTGTGTAACTAGTGTATTAAATCAAACTTATAAGAATATAGAGCTAATAGTAGTTGATGATAAAAGTACTGATAATAGTATTGAAATGGTTCAGCAGTTTAAGGATAGTAGACTGAAATTAATACAATTGCAACAGAATATTGGCGCTGCATTAGCAAGAAATAAAGGAATCGACCATTCAACAGGTGATTATATTTGCTTTATAGATTCTGATGATTATTGGGTATTAGATAAACTGGAAAAGCAAGTTAATTTTA
The DNA here is from genome assembly GCA_017404545.1 of Clostridia bacterium. GTDB lineage: Bacteria > Bacillota > Clostridia > TANB77 > CAG-508 > CAG-492. The sequence continues at coordinate 80,745 of JAFRCC010000018.1, read as the reverse complement.
TAGAAAAATATGATTATATATTTATTTATAGTGATTATGCTTATTTAAAAGCAGATGGAACGAGCCATATAGCCCATGTTCCAAAATCAATTAATTATAAACAGGCTTTGAAAAATACTGCTATATTTACGTCAACAGTTATGTTCAATATGAAATATCTTACAAAAAATGATATTTATATGCCAAATATAAAGCGTGGACAAGATACTGCAACATGGTGGAAGGTGCTAAAAAGAGGAATTAGAGCTTATGCAATAAATGAAGTACTAGCATATTATAGAGTTGGAGATAAATTGTCTTTATCTTCCAATAAATTTAAAGCATTAAAAAGATCGTGGGAATTATACAAAAGAGAAGATATTAGCTATATAAAAAAAATTTATTGTTTTAATTGTTATGTATTTAATGCGATAAAAAGAAGGTTGTAAAATTATAAAAATATAAAATTGGAGTTTAAAATAAAAAATATGAAATTACAGATAATACTATCACTTATGAATTTAAAAAAAGAAGATTTAAGCAAAATGAATATAACAAGTAGGTGTGTGGTTATAAATCAATGTGATAAAAATGGGTACGAAAAATTTGGTAACTTTGATATATATTCATATACTGAACGAGGTGCTGCTAACAGTAGAAATAGAGGATTAGAGCATATTACAGAAGACATTATTTTACTTTGTGATGATGATGTGGTTTATGATGAAGGGTATGAGAAAAAGGTACTTGAAGAATTTGAAAACAATCCTAAAGCAGATGTAATTATTTTTAATATGCATAGCCCGAATAGAAAAAAAAGGGTGATAAAAAAAGAAAAGAGAATGCATATATATAATAGCCTGCATTACGCTACTTGCAATATAGCATTTAGAAGAAAAAGCATCGGAAATATAAAATTTAATCCTATGTTTGGACCTAATCGGAACTTATGGAAAAGCCGGAGGAGATGATACTATGTTTATAGTATCATGCCTAAGAAATAAGCTAAAAATATACTCGAGCACAAAGAATTTAGGAACAGTATATCATGACAAATCAACATGGTTCAATGGTATAAATGAAAAGTTTTTCTTTGATAAAGGAGCTTTATATACGGCAATAGATAGAAAATTTAGATTTATATTAATCTTTCAATTTTTAGTAAGGCATAAAGAGTTTCTAGCAAATTTTTCATTTTTAAAGACTTTCAAATATATGATAAATGGCTCTAATGATTATATTAGCAAGTGTAAAAATAAGTAGAGCTATTTATTAAATATGAATTTATAAAAAAACAATTGATAATTATGTGAGGAAGTGATATTAGTACAGATGAATAAAAAAATCTTTATAACAGGAGTAGCAGGATTTTTAGGAAGTCACATTGCAGACAGAATGATAGAGCTCGGATATGAAGTTATTGGAGTAGATAATTTATCTGGTGGCTTTATGGAAAATGTAAATCCAAAAATTAAATTTTTTAAAGAAGACTGCAATAATTTAAAAAAAATGAATGAAATTATGCAGGGATGCGATATTGTATTTCATGCGGCATGCACCGCACCAGACGGATTTTCTTTATTTTCACCACATTTTATAACAGAAAATACTTTTGGAATAACAATGAGTGTACTAAGTGCAGCAGCGTCTAATGGAGTTAAAAAATTTATATATTGTTCGAGTATGGCTAGATATGGAAAACAGCCCAAGATTCCATATACGGAAGACTCGGAATGTATGCCAGCAACTCCTTATGGAGTGGCCAAATTAGCTTCAGAGCAGGTAATAAAACAAATATGTGAATTAAATGGTATATACTACACAATTTTGGTACCTCATAACATTTTGGGACCAAGACAAAATTATATTGATCCATATAGAAATGTAGCTGCGATAATGATTAATAGAATGATGCAAGGCAAACAACCAATAATATATGGAGATGGTGAACAAAAAAGAAGTTTTTCCTTTGTGCAAGATTGTGTGTATTGTATTGAAAGAGCAATAATTCAAGACAATTTGAATGGAGAAGTTATAAATATTGGTCCCGATGAAGAATTTGTAACAATAAATGAACTTGCAAAAGAAATTGCCAAGAATTTAGATTTTGATTTGAAACCAATTTATGTTAAGGATAGACCAAACGAAGTAAAACTAGCAATATGTTCATCTGATAAGGCAAGGAAACTATTAAACTATGAAACAAAAACATCTTTGGCAGATGGTATAAAAGAGATGATACAAGATATAAAGAAAAAAGGCACTCAGCAATTCAGCTATAACTATCCATTGGAAATAGATAATCAAAATACTCCTGAAACATGGAGGAAGCAAACTATATGAACGAATTAATTACAGTAATTATAAATGTATATAATGGTGAAAAATTTATAGCAAAATGTTTGGAAAGTGTTATAAAACAAACCTATCAAAACCTAGAAATTTTAATTATAAATGATGGATCTACTGATAACACTTTAAAAATTTGTGAAAGCTATTCAGATAAAAGAATAAAAATAATTACAACTAAAAATATGGGGTTATCAATGTCAAGAAATGTAGGTATTGAAAATGCCAAAGGTGAGTATTTGTACTTTGTAGATAGTGATGATTTTATAGAGGAAGATGTTATAGAATATTTATACAAATTGTGTAAAAAGTATAATGTGAAATTTTCAACATGTAATCCTTTAACTATATTTGACTACAATTTTACAGTTCCAAATATAGAAGAAGATGTAAAAGTAATAGATGGCAAAGAAATGTTAAAAAAAGTATTATTAGCAGAAAATGTTGCTGGTGCTACATGGAATAAATTAACAAAAAAGGAATTATATGATGGGATACGATTCGAAAATAGAATTATAAATGACATTGTTGTAACATATAAAGTTGTGATTAAGGCAGATAAAATTGCATATAGCAATCAAAGAAAATACTATTATGTAAAACATATAAATGCAGCAACAGTTAGTGGTGATGAAAAGCTAGATAGAGCATCTGATTTTTATAAAGCCTCTAAGGAAAGATATGAAGCAGTAAAAAAAATATATCCAGATTTAATAGAAAATGATATTGGAATGCTTAGAAATATTTTACGATTATATCTTGTTAAAAACAATGACGTTATAAATTATTTGAATAGTCAAAATGCAATAAAGTATTTTAATAAAATTTTTTCCATGAAAATGTTAACAAGCAATATTAATGCCAAAGAAAAAATTAAATTACTATTATTTAGAATTAGTCCAAAACTTTATAGGAAAACAGGAAAACTTTATAGGAAAAAATACGATTACAAATTATAAAAGAATGTTAAGAGAGCAGATGAAAAAATGAGAAGTAAACTAGCTATAAATAATATACTTACAACACTTATATTACAAGTAATAACCTTAATATGTGGTTTCATAATTCCAAAGTTAATAATAAGTTTCTATGGTTCAAATGTAAATGGACTAGTAACATCAATTACAAAATTTTTAGCGTATATTTCATTGTTAGAGCTGGGATTTGGTCCAGTAGTAAAATCTGTTTTGTATAAACCAATCGCATATAAAAACAAAGATGAGATTGAGAAAATACTAAAAGCATCTGAAAAATTTTTTAAGAATATAGCATACATTTTTATAGCTTATATATTAATATTATGCTTTGCAATGCCTATGATAGTTTCGGACGAGTTTAGCTTAAGCTTTACTATTCCACTTGTAATTATTATAGCTATAAGTACTTTTGCAGAGTATTATTTTGGAATGACATATAGATTATATTTACAGGCAGAGCAGAAAACATATATAATTTCAATAATACAAGTTTCAACTCTTGTATTAAATACAATTATCACAGTAACATTAGTTAAATTAGGTGTATGTATTCATATTGTAAAATTAGTAACTGCAATAATTTTTATTTTCAGACCTATCTTGCAGAATTTATATGTTAAGAAAAAATATAGTATAAATTTAAAACATGTAGATAATGATTACAAAATTAAACAAAAGTGGGATGGTATGGCACAACATATTGCCTATGTTATTCATAGCAATACAGATATTATAATTTTAACGCTATGTTCATCTATGACAGAAGTTTCTGTTTACTATGTCTATTTGATTATAGTTACAAGTATTAAGAATATAATTCAAAGTTTGACTAATGGAATAGATGCAACTTTTGGCAATATGGTCGCAAAAGGCGAAATAGATAAATTAAATAAAGCTCTAAAATTATACGAAGTTATATATTTTACAATTATAACTATTATATTTTCGGGTGTATTATTCTTAATAACACCATTTGTGGGAGTATATACAAAAGGAATAATGGACGTCAATTATTTTAGACCTGTATTTGGATATTTAATTGTTATTTCAGAATTTATTTGGGCAATAAGAGAGCCATACAATACTATTATAAAGGTGGCTGGCCATTTTAAAGAAACCAAAATTGGTGCGTGGGTAGAAGCAATTATTAATATTTCTATATCAATCTTATTGGTATGGAAATATGGAATTGTAGGAGTAGCAATAGGTACATTGGTTGCAATATCAATAAGAGCAGTAGAGCTTGTTTATCATACATCAAAATATATTCTAAAAAGAACTTTAGGATATATTTTTAAATATATAGTTATAATGCTTTTAGAAGTTTTAATTATAACATTATTTGTTAGATTACTTCCCAAAGTAGATATACAAAATTATGTTGAATGGATTATACAAGCTATTAAAATAACTGTTATCTCAACAATAACAGTGCTTTTAGTAAATATAATATGTTATAAACAAAATATAAAAGAAATTATAAAATTTACAAAAAATAGATTAAAAGGAGCAAGAGCAAATTGACTACTTATTTAGTTACAGGTGGAGCTGGTTTTATTGGGTCATCTGTGTGTGAAAAATTGTTAATTGAAAATAATAATGTAATTGTTATTGATAATTTCTGCGATTTTTATAATCCACAAATTAAAGAAAACAATATAAAAGAATTTACAGTTAATCCTAATTTTAAATTATATAAAAAAGACATACGAGATAGACAAGCTCTTAAACAATTATTTGATGAAAATAAAATAGATACAGTAATTCATCTAGCTGCTATGGCAGGCATCAGACCATCTATTGAAAATCCTTGCCTTTATCAAGAAGTAAATGGCTTAGGTACTCAAAATATATTAGAAGAAATGAAAAATCATAATGTTAAAAATTTAATTATGGCATCTTCAAGTAGTGTGTATGGAAATTGCAAACAAACTCCATTTAAAGAAGACATGATTGTTGACTTTGCAATAAGCCCTTATGCTGCAACAAAAAAAGCAAATGAAATTATGACTCATGTATATCATAAGTTATATGACCTTAATGTTATGGTGTTAAGATTTTTTACAGTATATGGACCAAAGCAAAGACCGGACCTAGCAATTAGCAAATTTACAAGATTGATGTTAAATAACGAGGAGATTCCAATGTATGGAAATGGAGAATCTTCAAGAGATTATACTTATATAGATGACATTGTAGATGGTGTTTTTAAATCTTGTAATTATATAGAAAAATATAAAAATGTATACGAAATAATTAACTTAGGAGATTCATCACCAGTATCATTGAAAGAAATGATATATACAATATCAAAGACTTTAAATGTAAAGCCAATTATAAAGCAATTACCAATGCAACCTGGTGATGTAGATAAAACTTATGCAGATATTACAAAAGCTAATAAGATACTGGGATATAAGCCACAAGTATCATTTGATGAAGGAATAAATAGATTTGTTAATTGGTTTAAAGAAAATAGAGAAATGTATATATAGATTACAAATACGAAAGAATATTTAGGGGAGGGATGTTTAAATTATGAAAATTGCAGTAGCAGGAATTCGGATATGTAGGGTTATCAATAGCAATTTTACTTAGTCAAAATAACGAGGTGGTAGCTTTTGATATATCTTCTAAAAAGGTAGAGCAATTAAATAACAAGAAATCTCCTATAAAGGACAAAGAAATAGAAACATTTTTAAAAGAGAAAAATCTAAATCTAAAAGCAACTACCAATTACAAAGAGGCTTTTAGTAATGCTAAATTCATTATAATTTGTACTCCTACAGATTATGATGAAGAAAAGAACTTTTTTGATACATCTAGTGTTGAAGATGTTATAAAAAAGGCAAAAGAAGAAAATTCAGATGCAACAATTATTATAAAATCTACTATACCAGTTGGATTTACTAAAAAAGTAAAACAAGAATATGAAAAGGATAATATATTATTTTCTCCAGAATTTTTGAGAGAAGGAAAAGCATTGTATGATAATTTATATCCATCAAGAATAATAGTGGGTGGGAAAAATAAGGATGCAGAAATATTCGCTAATTTATTAAAAGAAGGTGCTTTAAAAGAAAATATAACAGTTAGATTTATGGATTCATCAGAGGCAGAGGCTGTAAAACTTTTTGCTAATTCATATTTAGCTTTAAGAATAGCTTTCTTTAATGAGTTAGATACGTATGCAGAAATGAAAAGTTTAAATTCAAAAGATATAATAGATGGAATTTCTTTAGATCCAAGAATTGGAAATTTTTATAATAACCCTTCATTTGGATATGGGGGATATTGTTTGCCAAAAGATACAAAACAATTGCTTATGAATTACGAAAATATACCACAAAATCTAATTGGAGCAATAGTTAATGCGAATCAAACAAGAAAAGAGCATATAACTAAAATGGTTACAGAAAAAAAGCCTAAAACAGTAGGAATTTATAAATTAGCAATGAAACAAGATTCAGATAATTATAGAAATAGTGCTATGAAAGATATTATCAAAAATCTTAAAGAGGAAAATGCCAATATAATTATATATGAGCCAACATTAGATAATAATGAATTTAACGATTGCAAGGTTATTAACAACTTTAATGAATTCGCTCAAAATAGCGATATGATTTTAGCCAATAGATTTGATAGTACACTTATGAATTTTAAAGATAAAGTTTATACAAGGGATTTATTTGGCAGAGATTAATTGTTATTTAAAATATAAAACACAAAGAAGGAAAAATATGTATAAAAAATATATAAAACGAATTATTGATATAATTGTGTCCGCTATTTTTTTAGTAATATTATCACCAATATATTTAATAATAGCAATTTTAATAAAGCTAATTGATAAAGGTTCAATAATATATACACAAAATAGAACAGGATTATACGGACAGAATTTTAAAATTTACAAATTTAAAACAATGAAAAACGGAAAGACAACAAAATTACGGAAACATTTTAAGAAAAACATCACTTGATGAGTTGCCACAGTTTTTCAATGTTTTGAAAGGTGATATGTCTATTATTGGACCTAGACCTTGGATTCCCGAATATTATGAAAATTTCAACAATGTTCAAAAACAGAGGGCAAATGTTAGACCTGGAATTATCGGATTAGCACAAGTAAATGGAAGAAAGAGCATAACTGTTTTTGAAAAAATAGATTATGATATTAATTATATAAAAAATATTAATTTAATATTAGATTTAAAAATAGTTATAAAAAGCATAAAGACTATAGTATCAAACGAGGAATGTAGAAATCCAGATGAATACATAAGTAATGAAATAGCATTACTTAAAAAGAGCAATTTTGATTTATAATTTACTGTAAATAAAAAATGAAAAATAGAGATTTTAATTCTCATAAGGATAAAATCTCTATTTTTTTGATTCTAATGTATATGAAAGATTACTTAAAAGAGCCACTTTCAAATGAAGAAAAATCATTTGTATATGGTATTATTAGGAAATCATCACTAAAGTTTATTAGAGAATATACAAAAGTAAAAAATAATGAAGTTCTATTATCAGATAAAGAAGGTTTGTCAGAAGATGATTTGGCAGATACTACAAAACTTGACCTTATTGATAAGATTCTTGACAATAAAATATTAAAAGATATATCTGCATTGAAACCCTATACTCAGTATGAAAAAGAGAAGATTGTTGAGGCATTAGAAAATTTGCTTTTGAATCAGGGTTATTGCGTTTTATAACACCACTGACTTTTAATGAAAAGTTGGTGGTGTTTTTGTTATATTTGGAAGAATATCAAATAAACGAAATTTGTATATTGCTTAATGTAACTAGAATGGCTATATGGAAAAGAGATAAATCAATAAAAAATAAAATCAGTGAAGTAAAGGAGAGGATGAAAAATGGATGATAAATTCAATAATTATTCTTTATCAGTTGAGGAGGCTAGTTCCTATGAATTTTAAGGTATTTATTCATTATGTAGTAGTTGCTTTTAAGATGTTACAAAGGGAAAACAAAAAGCAAGGTAAGATTATGACAGCCAAGCAATTAGCTGATATGTTATGGTTTGCCTATAGAACATACGAAGATGACTATGTTAAAAAGAAATCTGAAAAAATATTAAATCCATTGGAAAATAGAAAAATGATTAAAATTTTTATATTACTAATGCTTGGTTGTATGCTTTTTGGAATTACTAGATTGGCTATAAAGATTATTCGATTATATAAGCAGAAATATAAATATCCAAAATATTATCGAATGTCGTTATTAACAATGTTAAAAGAAATAATTGTATCAAATATAGAACAAATGAAAAATGGTCTATATTAGTATTATTGCATTAAAAATTGGTTAAACAAAAAGTCAACCAAAATAACACAAAAGAGGTTTGCTATGACTAAAAAAGAACAAATTTTAAATTACTATTATGAAGAAAAGTTAAATACTATTGAGATTTCAAGTAAACTGAAAGTTACAAAGCAATATGTTTCTAAAGTTATAAAAATAGATTCAAGATATTTTGATGAAAAAGCTCAAAGGAAGTTATTTAATCATGAAAAACATAAAAAGCAAGTTAATGAATGTGTAAAGAAAAATAAACAAGCAAAACGAAAAGATAGGGAATACGATAGTATGAAGGTTTTGCAAAGACAAGCTGCTATTGAACTTTCATCACACAAAAATTTGAGTAATATGGCTTATAGAAATTGGAACAAGAGTGCTTATACATATAACGAAAAAAGAAAAGGTTATGTATTTAGAAAAGAGCTAGGAAGATCCAATGATGTTCCAGAATTTATTAAATTTGAAATTTAAAGTATTTTATAATTTGCAAAAGATTCTATTGAAAATAATATTCAAAATAAATAAAGGCAAGAGGAGTTAAGCCAATGACTATATTTAAAATAATAATAGCACTTATATTTTTAACAGGATTACCTGGCATATTAGTTGTAATAGGTGCTGGAAAGTTGAAAACAGAAGAAGATAGAATAAACGATTTAGAAGAAGAGGCAGAATATTGGAAAGAATACGAGAAGAACAAGAAAGCCAAATAATAGATTTAAAAATATATTTAACTTTAGTATAAGGAGTTGAAAGAAAGATGTCAAAGCCTAATGTTTCTAATACAAAAGAAAAAATATCAGAAAACGAAAGATTGATATATACAGTTCCAGAGGTTGCAAAATTATTGCACTCTAGTCCAAATTATATTTATCTACTTATAGAAAAAGGATTTTTACCAGCTATCAAATTAGGAAGTATTAAAGTATTAAAAACTTCATTAGAAAAATTTTTAATTGATAATCAAGGACAAGACCTATCTGATATTGATAATGTAAAAGAACTATCATTAAATTTGAATAAGGAAATGGTATAACTATAGGAACATTAAATATTACAAAAAGAGGTAAAGTTTATCAATACCAATTTGAGGCTGGTAAAGTAAATGGCAAAAGAAAAAGAATTAATAAATCAGGCTTTAAAACTAAAAAAGAGGCAGAAGAAGCTGGTTCAAAAGCATATAATGATTTTAAAAACTTAGGATTAACTTTTAAAGAGAATAATATATCGTATTCAGACTATTTAGATTATTGGCTTGAAAACTATTGTAAAAGTAATTTAAGATATAATACTATACAAGCATATACAACTATTGTAAATAAATACTTAAAACCCAATTTAGGAGTATATAGACTATCAGCATTAACAAGTGTAAAATTAAATTCATTTATTATTGAAATATGTGATAAATATAAGTTTTCAAGAGTTTATTTTTCCAATATACTAAAGGTTTTAAAAGGCTCTTTTAGAGAGGCTTGTGATGTTTATGGATTTATAAAGTATAATCCAACTTTAACATTAAGATTACCTAGAATGGAAAACTATAGGGAAGATATAAAGCATATATATACACAAGATGAAATTGATCTAATATTAAATAGATTAAGAGATAATGAAACCTTTACATGTGCTTTTTTAACTTCGTGCTACACAGGAATGAGAACAGGGGAGGTATTTGCATTATCTTGGAATGATATAGACTTAAACAATGGTATTATTTCAATAAAGCATAGTATATATGATAAACCAAAAGATGAAAAAGGTAGATGGTACATAGGAAGAACAAAAACTCCAACAGGTACGAGAAATATACATATATCTAATACTTTGCTAATGGCATTAAAGAATTACAAGAAAAAGCAACAATATTGGAAAAGAATATTTGGTAATGAATATAAAAACTATCATTTAGAAAATGTAGAAAATGAATTTGGCAAAGTAAAAGAGCGAAGAATAGTTGAAAATGATTATGGAATATCAAGTATAAATGATATTAACTTAGTATTTACAAAAGAAGATGGAAGTTATGTTGGTACTGATTTACTAAGAGCACCATATAAAATTATTCATAATGAATTAGGATTGAAAAAATGCAGATTTTATGATTTAAGAGGAAGTTATGCTACTAAAATTTTAAGAAGTGGTGTAGAAATAAAAGATGTTGCTGAAATGTTAGGTCATAAAAATATAGAAACAACTGAAAATTATTATATTTCTTCTGATAATGATGCAAAGAAAATTGCGAGTGAATTATTCGAGAGAGCTACTTTTTCTGATACAATAAATGAGATTGTAAATTACAAAATCTGATTTGACAAAATCTAATTATAACGTTATACTAAAATGCGTAAGGAGGTTACTCTTTACGCATTTTAAAGGTAGATAAACATGTTGGCGACAAAGTTGCCAATTTGTTGCCAAAATATAAATAAGTATAATATGGATAATATAAAAAATACTATTTATATAAATTTACCATTTCCTCTAAAGACATTGAAATATCAATAATATTATAAATATTGTAAATAGCTATAATATATGAAAATTCACTGCATGTGGAAGTGGTAAGAAGTATAAGAACTGCCACGGAAGACAGTAGTATCAAGGAATTGACAGATTTATAAAAATGAACAATAGGAAGAAAAATGCCTTTAGATACATTTTTATAATTGAATGAAAAACTTAAAAGATACATTGTTTTTAGGTAAATGATGTATCTTTAGTTTTCTATTTGCAGTTTGTTGAATAAATGATACAATATTAAAGAAAGTGAGGTTTATATGAAATATATAAAAGAAAAAGAAAAGTTTTTAATTGAGTTAAAAGAATTTACAAGCATATTAGCTGATCGAATTTCACAAAATGGAGAATGGACAATAAGAGGCTTTATTGATATATTCAAAAATATTTATACAATTTCTTCTGACACTAAAATTGTATCTAAAGTATTAGAATTACATTTATTTCCTTATTTTCTTGCTTTTGCTGAACAGATTGGGTATGAAATTGAATTGGCAACGTATCAAAATTGGTATCCAGATTTAACCTTTGTTAATAAAGAAAATAAAGATATCAAATTTGCTGTTGATTTAAAAACTACATATAGAGATGAAGAATATCCAGGATTTTGCAATGGATTTACTTTAGGTTCACATGGTGAATATTTTGTTAATAGAGATAGTAGTAAAAATATACAATATCCCTATAATGAATATAGTGGACATTTTTGTGTTGGAATAATATATTCTAGAGCTGTTTTAGATAAGTTAGAAGAAACAAAAATATACAATATAGATAATGTTGATAAAATACCTGCTGTTATAAAGGAATTTACCTTTTTTGCTGAAGAAAAATGGAAAATAGCAAGTGATAAAGGTGGCAGTGGAAATACTGCTAATATAGGAAGTATTCAAAAAATTGACGATATAATTTCTGGAAATGGTGTTTTTGCAAAAGCTGGAGAAGAATATTTTGATGGATATTGGTCAAATTATGGTAAAATGGAAATATTAGATAAAAATGGCAAAAATAAAAAGCTATCATCATTTCAAGAATATCTTGAATATAGAGGATTACCACTAAGTATGAATAATCCTAGAGCATCAAAAAAGAAAGGAATGTAATATGAGTGATGAAAAAGTATATGTTCCTCCAATAAAAATACAGGGAATTAAAACTAAAATTGTACCGATTATAAAACAGAACATAATAATTGATGAGGATACAACATGGGTTGAACCTTTTATGGGATCAGGAGTAGTAGGATTTAATATTAAACCGAATAAGGCAATTTTTTCTGATACAAATCCACATATTATTAATTTTTACAACCAAATAAAATCAGGAGAAATCACATCTTATAAGGTAAGAGAATTCCTAGAAAAAGAAGGAAAAAAACTTGAAGAATTGGATGAAGTTTATTATTATGAGGTAAGAAATAGATTTAATGAAAATCATAATCCTTTGGATTTCTTGTTTTTAAATAGATCATGTTTTAACGGAATGATAAGATTTAATAAAGATTATAAATTTAATGTACCATATGGACATAAGCCAAAGAGATTTTCTAAAGCATATATTACTAAAATAGTAAATCAGGTTGCACATGTAGAAGATTTAATAAAAAACAACAATTGGGAATTTAAATGCCAGTCTTTTGAAAAGGCAATATCAGAAGCGCCAGAAAAGTCTTTTGTATATTGTGATCCACCTTATATTGGAAGACATGTAGATTATTATGATAGTTGGGATGAAAAATCAGAAAAAAATCTAAAAGAATCATTACAAGAATCAAATAAAAAATTTATGATTTCTACATGGGATTATAATGAATATAGAAAAAATGAATATATAGATAAAATTTGGAATTTTTGTAATAAAATTAATAAAGAGCATTTTTACTTTGTTGGTGCTAAAGAAACTAATAGAATGCCAATGATGGAAGCTCTTTTAATAAATTATATACCAAATGAAAATGGCTATAATTTAAATAATTATAATCAACAAATTAAATATATATTATAAGCTAACATATATAAGTGTTGGCTTATTTTTTATCATCAATGTTATTGGATATATATTAGGAAATTGAATACAAAAATTTCATATATAAATATCGGTAAAATTGTTGTAAAAAAAGTTATTATCTGATAATATTTTAACAAGTAGTTATAGAATTTATTTGATATATATAAATACAAAAGATTACAACAATATATGTAATACTTGAATATTAAAAACAATAAAAAGTAAACACCCTAAAAATAGTCTAAAAATCTCAGTATTTTGATTATTTTAGGGTATTTTTTATACGTGAAGATACAAATGTTTTTAGTTATAGCATAATAATGTTAATATAAGAGAGGTTTAATAATATGGAGAAAATTGGAGGTAGTATTTCTTTTCAATTAATAGACATATTTAATATTATTGAAGATAAGACATTAAGTGAAGAACAAAAAAAGAAAAAAATAGAAGAATATCAAAAATTATTAACACAAGAAGGAAAAGGAATATTAATAGATAAAGAAAGAAAAAATGGTCAATGTAAAAAAAATGGATTTTTTGTATTTGGTGATATAGATGTAATGTCTTATGAAGATTTAGTTAAGACAAAAGAATATGTTGATAGAGAATTATCATCATTTACTTGTGAAGTTGAAATGAAAATGACAGGAATACTTGGTGGATATAATAGGAAAGAGCACAAAATAGATTATAGATTTAATTTAGCTGATAAAGTATATGATTATGCAATGTCTCACGGAAAAGCAATGAGAGGTCATACATTAGTTTGGCATAATCATGAACCACAAGTTTTAGATGAATATATTCAAGATCGCTATGATGGTGATTTTGAGTCTGATAGAGAAAATAATCCTGACGAGTTCTTTAATAAAAGAAAAGAATTAACAAAAAGTTTTTTGGCTGAGTATATGAGAACTATGGGTGAGCAGTATCCAAATTGTTATTGTTGGGATGTCTTAAATGAAATAGTTCCACAAATGGAAATAACGGATTCAAACAATAAAGATTGTCCATCAGAGGAGGAAAGAAAAGATGGATTAAGACATTCTAAATGGTTTAAATACTTAGGAGAAGATTATTATATAGAAGTATTAAAGTTAGCAAGAGAAAATTTACCAGAAGGGACAAAGTTGTTTTATAATGAATTTGGAGAACAACATCCTGAAAAACGTGAAGCAATGATTAAAGTTATAGAAAACATTAAACAGTATGAAAAAGAGCATCCAGAATGTGGGATTTTACTTGATGGAATAGGTTTACAGTCACATTATAATTTAACAATGACCCCTAAACAAATTAAACAAATTTATAAGGATTTGGGAAAAATGTCAAAAAAATATGGAATTGAAATTCAAGTAACAGAAATGGATGTAGTACCAGGTAGAGATAAATTTGGAAGACCATTAGAATATGATCCAAAAGATACTTCTAAACATGCTGTTATATGGAACACGGTTTTTAAATGTGCAAAGAAGTATGGTGTAAACGCATTTACTGGATGGGGAATAAGTGATTCTTTAAGCTGGTTTCCAAATATTGATTGTACAATGGTAAATAAAAATGGAGAAGAGAAAAATTTTCGAGGAAATCTTATTAAAAATAAGAGCAATACAATACTAGATTATTTCTCAAAAACTGCAAATAAAATAAAAAAAATTGGAAAAAAGAAAGATGCAAAAATGCTTCCAGAAGATAGTCAAGTTATTAGAGAAAAATCAAGTACTAAATCAAATTCAAGAAATGCATTTTTAGAAGGATTAAGAGTTTCAACAAAAGAATCAGCATTAAATATAGAAAAAAAAGAAGAAGAAAGTAAACAGATAGGACAAGATAAAAAAGATGGACAAAGTATAGATGATTAACATATATTTTAGGTACGCTCTGCTAGTAGTGCGGAGTGTATTTTATTTGAACTAGAAGAATAAATTTGAGTATTAAATATGGCCAATCAATGGGAACGGAAATTGGGATGGAATTACTTAGTCAACTATTAAAAGAAAATGTTAATGTTAATAAAGCATGGTTTGATGGAGCTCCATATATAAAATTATCTTATTTATATAAGAAATTTATGTACTTTAAGTTTAAAACTATGATTAATATGTTTAGAGATAAATCAATAGATGAAGTAATGAACTGGAAATTTTTAGGGCAGTTTGCAGGTGACAAAATTGAGCAGTTGAGACCTAATTTATCATTTTTATAAAAATAGTAGACAGTAATATATAGATATAGTATACTTAAAACATAATAGAATAAAAATGTGAATACAAAAGATTATAGGAAGATTAAATCATGAATCAATAATTCAACAACATTTATGCAAAGTAGATTAAAAAAGACGCTCTATAATGATCTAAAATCATTGTATTTTGATTATTATAGAGCGTCTTTTTATAGGAGTGGATAATATGGTAAAAAAACAAAAAGCAATTATTTTTATTATTATATGTATATTTCTATTTTCGATATTTAAAATAGGACATACATTTGCAGCAAATGAAACACTATCTTTAACAAATGTTGAAATAGTAAATAAATCGCCTACTGTTGATGTGAGCAGTATAACATATGAAGACAAAATAATTACTAACGATATTACATTTCATAAGCTTGGAGATGTTGTTACATATAGAATAACAGTTAAAAATAATGAAAGTAAAAATTATACTATTAAATCAATTAATGATGATAATACAAATGAGTATATAACTTATGCATACGATAGTTATGTAGGTACGAAGTTGAATTCAAATGAGGAAAAAGCATTTGATATAACGGCTAAATACTCATATAAATTAAATGATATATCAAAAAGAGAGCAATCTTTTTCTGTAACATTTTTATTTAACCTTGAGGATGAAAATGGAAATAACAAAACGGAAAAAATCACATATACACCAACAGCAACATCTAGTACACCAAAAACAGAAGATAATATTAGTTTTTATATTGCTTTAGCAATTATTTCATTTGTTGTGCTTATAGTATTTCTAATGAAAAACCATAATAAAGCTAGTAAAAATGGAAAAAAATTATTTAGTTTATTCATAGCAATGGCAATACTATTACCAACAATATCAAAGGCCAAAAACATTACATTAGATATTTCTATGCAAAACTTATTTAAATTGTATGATAAGTTAGTTATTCGTAGGGAAATAAATGGAGAAACTATAGAAGAAACAATTAACTATGGAGATACACTTTCAGAGCCAGAAGAGCCTAGTAAACCAGGATATATTTTTAAAGGATGGTACTTAGATGATGGAACTGAATATGATTTTAATACACCATTAACTAGCGATATATCAATAAATCCACATTTTGAAATTATAACTTATGATATTACATATAATTTAAATGGAGGTAATGCAAATAATCCAATTACTTATACAGTAGAGGATGAAATCAAACTTAATAATCCTAATAAAATTGGATATACGTTCACAGGATGGACTGGAACAGGATTAGCAGACAAAACAGAAAATGTAATAATAGATAAAGGTTCAACTAATTCAAGACAATATACAGCTAATTATGTTCCAATACAATATTCAATATCATATGAATTAGATGGTGGAGTAGCAACAAATCCAAATACATATACAATTGAAGATGAAATTACTTTAAATAAACCAACAAGAGAAGGTTATAATTTTATCGGATGGACTGGAACAGGATTAACAACAAATACGGAAAATGTAACGATTATTGAAGGTTCAACAGAAAACAGAGCATATAGAGCAAATTGGACCCCTATAAATTATACAATTACTTATGAAGGATTGACTAATGATGAAAAAATAGCATTAAATAATCCTACAACATATAATGTTGAAACAGAAAGAATAACACTAAACAATCCGGAAAATCGAACAGATACTGATGGAGATGAAGTTGAAAGATTTGTTGGCTGGAAAGAAAATCAGACAGTATCAACCAATATAACTATTCCATCAGGAATCGGAAATAAAGTGTACGAAGCTATATGGGTTGAAGTTGATCCAAATATTTATACGGTAACATATAATTTAGATGGTGGAACAGTAGAGGATGAAAATAAAACAGCATTTACAAAAACAGAAACATTTACTCTTTCAAATCCTAAAAAACGTGGATATACATTTGCAGGATGGACAGGATCAAATGGAACAACACCACAAACTACTGTAACAGTACCAGTAGGGACAAGAAAAAACCTAAATTATACAGCAAATTGGAATGAGATTACCTATACAATTTCATATAACTTAAATAATGGCATAGTAAATCCTGAGAATCCAACAACATATACAATAAATAGCGATAACATAACACTAAATAATCCATCAAAAACAGGATATACATTTATAGGATGGACAGGAACGGATTTAACAGAGAAAACAATGCAAGTTATAATTCCAACAAATTCAATAGCAAATAGAGCATATACTGCAAATTATGAGGCAAATAAATATACAATAATATTTGATAGAAACACGGGCTTAGGCACAATGCCAAACCAAGAATTAACTTATGATGAAGAAGCAAATTTAAATGCAAATTTATTCACAAAAACAGGATACACATTTAATGGATGGAATACAAAAGCAGATGGAACAGGAACATCTTATAGTGATGGACAAAATGTCAAAAACTTATCAATTACAGAAGATGTAACGTTGTATGCTCAATGGAGAGTAAATGTTTATTATATAGAATTTCATGCAAATGGTGGAAATGGTAATCAAATGGAGCGTCAAACAGTTTTATATAATGAGGAAACAACTCTTACACAAAATCAATATACTAATACGAATAGTTTATTTGCAGGATGGAATACGAATGAAGATGGTAGTGGAACATATTATACAGATGAACAGCAAATACTTAATATGAGTAATGTTGATGGAGATATTATTAACTTGTATGCCACATGGAAAGAAATAAAGGTTGGAGACTATATTGATTATCATCCAGAAAGTGGTAATGGTGTAGGTTTAGAATATAAAAGTTCATCTGCACCAGAAGGAACAACTATAACAGGTACTTTTAAATCAAATGACAATATGAAATGGAGAATTCTTAAAATATCAGATGAGGGAATAACGATAGTTGCTGAAAGACCAACAACAAAGAAAGTTAAGCTTAATGGCGCATATGGATATATAAATGGAGTAAAGTTATTAAATGATATTAGTGATATATATGGACATGGTATTGGAGCAAAAGGTGGTAGAAGTATAAATTTAGATGATATAGAACCAAATTTTAAGTTTGACAAAAGTACATTTACTACAGGAATTCGTTATGGTGAGACAAGAACATATACTTCAGGAAAATTTATCGTGGATAATAATATTGTTACAGCTTCAGCTTCTTCACCACAAGTATTGACTCAAACTGTACACTGGTATAACATAAATAGTTATGCATATCCTGCTGCACAAAATGAAACTAAAAATAAAATCTATAATATGCTTTGTGTAGATATACCAATTACAAATATAAATGGTACAAATCCAAATTATTCTCCATATTGGTTAGCAAGTAAAACACAATACCTATATAGCACTACAGGGGCATCATATGGTTTACATTATATCGGTGATATGCATAGTTCCGGAACAGCTGAGATGGGAAATAGAGCGTTGTTTAGTACTCTTGAAACTGTTTATACTGCTGAATGCTCCGTATTACCAATTGTAGAATTAAAACAGTCTATAAAATATACTTATAATAAAAATACTGAAAATTGGAATATAGATTATACACCAGAAAATTATACTGTTTCATTTAATAGTAATGGTGGAACAGGTGTTATGTCGGATGAAGAGTTTGAATTAGGTGTCGAAAAAGGTTTAATTAAAAATACATATAAAAAAAGAGGGTATTTATTTGATGGCTGGAATACAGAAGCTAATGGTAGTGGAATATCATATGATGACGAAGAAATTGTAAATAACCTAGCTGCTGAAGCTAACCAAATTGTAACATTATATGCGCAATGGAAGGAAATAACTATAGGAGAATCTATCGATTATATAACAGAGCTAAATGGTTCAAATATTAGTGAATGGCAAGTGTTTTATAAAGATGACGAGTATGTTTATTTAATAACTAAGGATTTTATACCTAATTCAGCTATAGATGATGAGCCTAATCTATACAAGGATAGAACCTATAATGTTTATGGTGGAGAATTACAAAATTTTATTTCAGATCCGAATAATTGGAAAAATTTGCTTACTGGTTGTTTAGAAGGTGAAAATATTGATTATAGAAGATCAAGTGATACAAATATAAAAGCATATGGAGGACCTTCAATAGAGCTATTTAAACAAAGTTGGAATAATTGTTATTCAGATAATATTCTATATACAAGTAGCAATGAAACAGGATATTTTGTTAGTAAAGATCCTTTAAATACTTATACCCAAATATATTTAAGCGATAATGCGGCTTGTGGACAAGGCATTCAAATTGCAAGGGCTAAGAGTGAAAGCAATGGTGGAATTACATATGGATATTGGTTAAGAAGTAAATCTGCAAGAGAAGATGGACAAGGTCTATTATGCTGTGGATATCATGTAATATATACGCCTACTACAGTATATGGCCCAGAAATAGCAAGTATAAATCCAAGTGGTAATAATGAGAATCGGTAGAATTATATATAAAAGGATAGGACTACGTCCAGTGGTTTGTCTTCCTATTGAGATTTTTTAATGAAATGTTTGGCAAAAGGGGCAATTGTTATTGGAATAAGTGTAGACAACATAGAATCACATTAAAAATTTAAAGAAGAATATGGACTTCCTTTTATATTGCTTTCAGATACGGAAAAAGAAGTAATAAAAACATATGATGTTTGGAAAGAAAAGCTAATGTTTGGGAGACCAGTAATGGGAATAGAACGATCTACATATCTTATAGATGAAGATGGAGTGATAGTTAAAGCATTTGGTAAAGTAAAACCTAAAGATAATCCAAAGCAGATGTTAAAAGAATTGAATTAAAAAATAAGCCTTATTCATTTGAATAGGGCTTTTGCATTATAGTAATAATTCATGTACAGAACTATTAGCACCTTCTAAAAGTTTAGATAAGATTTGAGTAGCCATTTCTTTATTGGTTTCATCATTGTTAATAAAATTAAGCATAAAACCTACTAAAGAAGATGCCAGATAACTTGAAATTAAATGAACTTTTTGGGATTCATTAATATTATAAAAGGTAAGGATATTTGAGGAAATATTTTTATAGCAACTTAATGTTATTTTCTTTTCTAATTCTCCATTATCATTTGTCAATAAAGATTTTAAATCATCTGATATAGAATTAAAACCATTAACTAGCTTTTCTGAATAAGTATAAATAGACATATTATCGAGCATATTTTCAGTAGGAACAATAGGAATTAGTGATTCAACAATAATGTCAGAAACAGTATCAATAATAGCATCGTATAAATCTTCTTTATATTGATAATGAAAGTAAAAGGCATTTCTACTACATTTAGCTTTATCGCATATATCCTTTACAGAGATTTTCTTTAATTCTTTTTCATGTAATAAATAAATTAACGCGGTTCTTAAATTTTCTTCTGTCTTAATAGCTCTTAAATCTGATTGATTTTTCATAGATGTTCTCCTTTTATATTACATTTCGTTAATATTTGTAACATATCTAACAAATATCATAATATTGTAAATTGATTTTATAATACATGTGTAATATAATTATAACATATTATTAAATATTTTCAAAGATAATTGAAAATATAAGAAGGAGGTAATTTTCTATGAATTTAGAAGAAAAAGTTAAAGTATTAAATAATTTTGCAAAGGATTGGTATTCAACATCACAAGCTGATAGAATACATGCAGCTATTTTTAGAAAACAAGGACTTGTTAAACTTGCAGATAAATGTATGGAAGAAGCAAAAGAGGAGCTAGAGGAAGCTGAAAAATGTACAGCAAGAGTTGTTGCTCTTGGAGGAAAGCCAGAATATGGATTTAATCCACAAGAAATCCATGATGATGCGAAAGATTTATTGCAAAGATGGGCTAATGAATTTATTGAAGGTATTCCTGCAATGAATAAAATAGCGAACTCTTTTGATGACGATTATGTAACAAGAGAAATGTTTAATGAATTTATAAAAGACGAAGAAGAACATTGTGCATGGGTAAATAAACATCTTGAATTTATAAAGAAAGTTGGATATGAGAATTATCTAATTGAAATGTCTGAAATATAAAAATAATGGAGGTAAAAGTTTATGAAATATAAATGTAAAATATGTGGATATATTTATGATCCAGCTGAAAATAATGGAGTAGAATTTAAAGATTTACCAGAAGATTGGGTATGTCCTTTATGTGGTGTTGGAAAAGATAACTTTGAACCTGTGGAGGACTAAATAAAATGGAAATTAAAGCTATAAAATTTTATAAAGATGGATTTATGACACAGGGATTTGCTTTTGGAGGAGAAGAAGGCAAAGAGAAGTTTGATAATAATATAAAATATAGAGCAGGTTTAACAAACTATTTAATTGATACAGGAAAAGAAATAATACTTGTTGATACAGGTATGGATGTAGGAACACCAGAAGGACAGTATAATCCTAATTTAGCAATATATAATGGAACTAAAATAGCTGATTATATTGATGTATTTAAAAGTTTAGGCTATAAGCCAGAGCAAGTTACAAAAATACTTTTAACACACAAACACCCAGACCATTCAGGAGCATTAAAGAGCTTTCCAAATGCAAAGATTTATTGTTCAGAGGAAGAAAGTGAAACACCAGTGCTAAAGAATATAGCAAATATAATTCCAGTTCAATACAAAGATGGAGCATATTATAACTTTAAAAAATGCGAAAAAATTGAAGATGGAATATATTTAATAAAAGCACAAGGACATACTATGGGAAATAGTATAGTTATTGTTGAAAAAAATGGATTATACTATATGATTCATGGAGATATTACTTATACAGATGAGGCATTATATGAAAATAAATTATCTGTTGTTTATGAAGATATAAATCTTGCAAGAGAAACATTAGATAATGTAAGAGAGTTTATTAGAAATCATCCAACAGTTTATTTATCAACTCATACTCCATTAGGGTATGAAAATTTGGAGAATAATAGAGTGATGGATTTAGATAACCCACCTAAAGTTATCCCACCAAAAGATATATTTGATAAAGCATAACGATAAATTACAAGTTATCAAGATGTTAACAAGATTTTTGTATTGTAAACAAAATCAAATAAAAGAACATTTAGAAGTTGATTTTTAATCAGCTTCTTTTTTTATTGACATATACTACCGAACGGTAGTATACTGATTAAGAATTTGGGGGTGATTTATATGAATAAGAAAGAAGAGATTATATATGCAACACTGGAATTAGCAGCTGAATATGGATTGAAAAGTTTATCAATGTCTCAAATAGCTGAAAAGGTTGGAATAAAGAAACCATCTTTATATAATCATTTTGAATCAAAAGAGGCTCTAATAAAAGAAATGTATGAGCTTATTAGAGAAAAGTCAAAAGAAAATATATCAGTTAACAATTTTGATTTTATTAAAGATAAAAGTGCTGAAGAAATACTTAAGGCTGCGGTTCTTAACTATAAGAAAATGGTTAGTGATGAGAATTTGATTAGATTCTATAAAGTGATTTATTCTGAAAGAACAATAAACCCTGAAGCTACACAAATTATAATTGAAGAGACTAATAAAATGGTTAGTGCAACTAAAATGTTGTTTAAAGTATTACAGGATAATAAAAAAATATACATAGATAACATTGATGTTGCGGCCACTTCATTTGCAATGACAATTCATTCTTTAATTGATTATGAATTTGATTGTAAAAAAGTTAACGAAAAATATGATAAAAATTTGATACAGGATTATATAAAATGGTTTTGTAATCAGTATAGTAAGGAGTAACGAAAGATGGAAAAGAAAAAATTAATTAATTGGTTGTGTTTAAGTGGTGTTTTTAGTATAGTTTTTTATTTATTACACGATACAGTAGGGGCAATGAATTATCCAGGCTATAACTGGATGAGCCGAGCTGTCAGTGATTTAACCGCAACAGATAGCCCATCATTTGTAATTGCAAGTGGATTTGTAACAGTATATAAAATATTAAGTTGTTTATGCTCTGCTTTACTTTGTATTTTAATAAAAAATGAAAATAAAAAAATATTAAGATTAGGTGTATATCTATTTTCAATAATGAATTTTATATCTGCAATTGGTTATGCATTATTTCCATTATCAAGTAGTGGGTTTGATGGTAGTATTCAATCTATAATACATGTTTATGTTTTAACTGTATTTGTTGTAGTATTATCAATTATTTCTTTGATAATAATTGCAGTTGAATCTTTAAAAGGAGAAAATAAACATAAGCTACTAGGAATACTTGCAATAATATCTTTAATTTTAATGTTTATAGGTACAGTAGGGAGTCAGAGTGTTTCGAAAGAAATATTTGGTATATTTGAAAGATTTAGTACGTACAGTGCTGTGTTATTTACAGGAATATTAGGATTATATGGATTTAAAGTTTTTAAAGATTAAAATTTATGAAGAAGAGTTTAGTAATGCAAACAAATAAAAAAGGACTGATGATAGGTTGCTATTATTAGTCTTTTATTATAAAATTCAAACGAAGAATATTGATAGTGGAGGTATATTTGATGAGTGAAGAATTAAAATTAACTGATGAATGGGATAAAGTGTTTCCTAAAAGTGATAAGGTAAACCATAGAAAGGTTACATTTAAAAATCATTTTGGAATTACACTTGCTGCAGATTTATATGAGCCAAAACAATATGAAGGTAAGCTTTCGGCTATAGCTGTATGTGGCCCTTATGGTGCTGTTAAGGAACAATCTTCTGGTTTATATGCACAAGAAATGGCAGAAAGAGGATTCTTGGCAATTGCATTTGATCCGTCTTTTACGGGTGAATCTAGCGGAACGCCAAGATATATGACTTCGTTTGATATTAATGTTGAAGATTTTCAATCAGCAGTAGATTTTTTAATAAGTCTTGATAATGTTGATTCAGATAAAATTGGAATTATTGGAATCTGTGGATGGGGTGGAATGGCACTTCAAACAGCTTGTATAGATACAAGAGTTAAAGCAACTATTGTTTCTACTATGTATGATATGTCAAGAGTGGCAGGAAATGGATATTTTGATGAGCAAGATAATGAAGAAGCAAGATATAACCAAAGAGTTGCTTTAAATAATCAAAGAAATGAAGACTATAAAACTGGAGAATATAAATTGGCTGGTGGAGTTATAGATCCATTACCAGAAAATGCTCCTGAATTTTTGCAAGGATATCATGCATATTACAAAACTCCAAGAGGTTATCATAAGAGAAGTTTAAACTCTAATGGAGGTTGGGCTGTTCAAACAAATACTTCAATGATGAATGTAAGATTATTACATTATTCAAATGAGATAAGAAATGCTGTAATGATAGTTCATGGCGAAATAGCACATTCTTGCTATATGGGAAAAGATGCTTATAACTATATGATTAAAGATTGTAAATATACAGATAACAAAGAATTAGTCATTGTGCCAAATGCTACTCATACAGATTTGTATGATCAAAAAGATAAGATACCTTTTGATAAAATAGAATCTTTTCTAAATGAGAATTTGAAATAAAAGGAGTAATGCGGAGAAAAAAGAGCATTAGAATATTTATACATAAATTACATTTAGTTGCACGAAGGGAGAAATAATATGGATTTTAAGGAATTTGGAAATAAGGAAGGAAAAAAATTAATTTTATTACCAGGAACAGCTTGTACGTGGCAATTAAATTTTAAAAATATAATAGATGAATTATCAAAAAAATATTGGATTATAGCTGTTAATTATGATGGATTTGAGGGAGATAATACAAAGGTTTTCACAGATGTTCCTACGGTTACATCAAAAATAGAAAACTATATATTAGAAAATCATGATGGAAAAATAGATGGCGCTTATGGTTCGTCTTTGGGTGGAAGTTTTGTTGGATTACTAATTCAAAGAAAAATAATACATATCGAACATGGCTTTATAGGTGGCTCTGATTTAGACCAAGGCGGAAAAATATTTGCTAAGATTTTAACTGCTATCGTTTCTCCAATGCTATCAGGAGCTTGCACAAGCGAAAAGAAAAGACAAAAATTAAAAAATAAATTACAGAAAAAAGGGGCAATAGGGGAAGGAAAAAAATCCTTAGATTTTGCGGATTCATTTATTGATAATATGGCAAGTTTAAATCCAAAAACAATAACTAGAGAATTTTATTCTGATTATATCACACCACTTGATGATAATATAGATGTAGAAAAAACAAAAATTCATGTAATATATGCTAAGAAAATGGGAGAAAAATATTTACAAAGGTATCATAAGCATTTTAAAAATCCAGATATACACGAATTCGATATGAAGCATGAGGTATGGCTTTATGATGATAAATGGATGAAACCTGTTTTAAAATGTATAGATGATTGTATGGAATAAAAATGATAAAATATAATTACAAAGAATAAAATTGAAGATATTTTAAAAGAGATTATATAGAGAACTATATAATCTTTTTTTTGCATTAAATTTTATCTTTTGCAATTATTATAATGCCCACTATTGTTCCCTATGGAAGTTTGTATTTCGGCAGTTAAGGCATAAAATAAGTGCAGATACGCAGGTTGACATAATTATAGAAAAGATGTAAAATTATAGGTGGAATAGCTTTATATATAATAAATATTCACCTATAAAGCTTTTATTAAAGCTTTGAAAGGAGGTATTATATGGAGAAAGTGTTTGTTAAAATCACTAGTTTAATATTAGCGGTGCTAATATTAATGTCATCATTATCAACAACTATCGTATACGCGGCTGACGAAATAAAGGGAACGGATGAAGAAATTGTTCAGAGCAATGATTCTTTGGACGGTACATCTGAAAGTAACTCTGATGGGGAGAAGCCAGAAGATGTAGACAAAGATGATTCTGAACCGTTAGCTGATGAAGATAGTAAAATTGTTGGAGAAGAAAGCGTGGATGGCAATGAAGAGCATGAGGATGAGCCAAAACTTGAGCCAGATGATCAAAGACCACGTTTAATGTCTAGTCCAAGAGACACTGCTAATACGCAGAATGATGAAAATCAGAGCGGAGAAGAGGATTTTCAATCAAATAGGAACGTTAATATTGAGATTAAACCAACAACTAAACAAGATATCGAATCTTTGAAAGCTAGCAATAAATTCAAATCGAGAAATGATGATTATGAGATTAGAATTTTTGGTAGTAATTTTATATCAGGTGCTAGCAAAGATGAAAATGATAATTTTGTATGGAATGCTAATAGTCCATCATCTGGTCATGATTTTACATTCCGTGTAAATTATGCTACATCTGGTTTAAAAGAATTATCTGCTGGAAGTTTGCAAATAACAATTCCAAAGAAGATTTTAAGAGATAGAGCTGGAAATTTAGCAGATGAATTTACTATGTCACTTCCAACACTTGAGGAATTTAATGCAGAGAATGGAACTACAGAGTTTGTGTATAAGGAACTAGATGATTATATTGTTGTATATAATCCTAAAGAAATTCCAGCTGCTGTGAATGGTTATTTTGAAATTGCATATTCAACAAGCAAGCAGACTTTGTATTATAAAGATTATGATTCATCAAATACTGGATTAGTTAAAGATGGAGGAACAGCATCAGATCCATTCTATGCAATTTTATCGCTTGATACTGGTGATGAAACACTAAGTAGTATGACTGATGATACAAATGTATTCATTAATACAACCGCTAAATTAACAAGTACACAAAAACGTTATCCTGCATTACATAGAAGTTGGAATCCACAATGGATGGCAGAAACTCCTGCTGACAGTGATGATTACTATTATCTAGTATGGGAGATACAGTCATATATTGGAACACCAACACAAATGTATAACTTTAGTTTGGAAGATGTTGTAGAAGATTTAACTGACGGAACATCAGGTGAAGATTATGAGTTAGTTGGATATAGATTATCTGGTGAAAAATATTTTTCTCAGAAGAATTCTGTGGAAAGTCAAATAACGAATGAATATAGATATGATTATGTGTTAACACGTCATAAAAAGAGCACATATTCACCTATTGCATATAAACTAAAAAATACAGTAACTGCAACAGTAGACCCAATAGATCAAGTTGATGATGATACAAAACAAACCTCATCTAATACATTTAGCTGGGACCCAAGTTTTGTACCACCAACAGGAAGCTTTTATGACTATAAGTATGGTAATAATAATTGGTATAGTAGATTTTTATACCATTGGGATTATGCAAATTACGATTTAGATAAGTTACAAAATTATCAAGAGACAGGCGTAACTGAACTTAAAGGATTTAAGTATTATACTGAAACAATTGGTTATGGTTATCCATGGACCTTAAAAGAGGGTGGTTCATTAGATAATCCAGATGATTATGGATATAAAACTGTATCATACGATACATGGGATGATGCTTTGTATCTTGAAGATGATGAAATTCAAATGAGTGCAAACGATTATTATTTAGAATATTTTACATACAATATAAACAACCAAGATGCAGAATATGATGAGTTTTATCAAAGATTTAATACTAAAGCTGCTACTTGCGAAGATGATGAAGTTATCACATTCTACGCCAAATTTAATGGTGAAGATAACTGGATAGAGATTGGATCATTAAATCTAAAAACAAAAGCATTAACATCAAACACAGATTATGTGTCAGAAATGACAACAAGTAAAGTTACATTTAAAGAAGGAGTACATGCTACTGGTTGGAGATTTACAACAAAAAATAAACATTACTCAACTGTTATTGCTGTAACTCCATATTTTGTATTAACAAATTCTGAATATGTACAAGAAAAGATTCAGAATAAGGATAAAATCAAAATTCAAAACTTTGTTAATATGATTGTTAAAGATAATGAAAATAATATTATATTTACTCATGCAAATAGTGCAATTGATTATGCAAGAGTAACATATTATTCTTCAGATATTACAAAAGATATTGCTTCAGTTTCAAATAGTAGATCTAAGAGAGTATATACAATAACATGGAAAGTAAATGCATGGGAAAGAGCTACAGCAGGAACAGGAGAAGCTGAATATGTATGGCAAGATTCTGGTATATTCTATGATTTGATTCCATTAGGTGGAACAATCGATTTAGATAGTATTCAAATTCAAACCCAGGATGGCTTTTTACCAGAGAATAGTTATTCATATAAGGTAATTGATAACTATAAAAATTCTGGTAGGTCTATGTTGATTGTGAGGGTAAAGGACCAAGCTCAGTATTATAACGTATACTACAATACATTACATACATGGGATAGTATGAAAGATTATGGAAGAGATGTACTTAATCCTGTGGCATATGAAACTGGAAATGAAAAAATAACAAATGGTTATCCAGATGATGGTGGAAAGCTTAGTTTATTAAATAAAGTTTTATATACTGATCTAGATGAATCTACTGATGAGAAGAAATTTATTTATGCAGAGCAAAAACATGTAATAAATGCATTAACAGCTGCTGCTTCTGGATTAGATAAGAAAGTTAAAGCTGAAAAGAGCTCTAGCTATGTATATAGTACAGAAGTAGAGCCAGATGGTAGATATTCATATAAATTACGTTATCAAAATACATATATGAATAAGGCTAAGAATCTTATTTGGTATGATAGTTTAGAGAATTTTGAAGTTATAAATAGTTCCGCACAAACATCAGTTACTAGTAGTTGGCATGGAACACTTCAATCTATAGATATAACACAGCTAAAGAATAAAGGAATTGATGTTAAAGTATATATTAGTACAATTGAGAATCTAGATTTAGAGAGTCATAATGATTTAACAGATACATCTGTATGGCAACTTGTTAATGAAGGAACAAACTTAGAGCAAACTAAGGCCATTGCTATTGATATAACAAAGAAAACGGATGGGGAAGATTTTATATTAGATTCTGGTGATTCTGTAACAGCAATTTTATACATGAGGGCTCCAAGTGAGATTTCTGAAGAAATAGAAGAAAATCCATATACATATAATAATGTTTATATTAAGAATACTATAATAGATAGTATGGATAGTTCAGAGGATTACTTTATACATCAAGATTATACAAAGGTAAAATATCATGTAATAGCTGATGTTCCATTCCGTAAGGTTAATGAACAAGATGAGACAGAAGGTATTAAGGATATTACATTTAGATTATATGGAACTTCTAGATATGGAACTGAAGTAGATACATATGCTACATCAGATAAAGATGGTTATGTATTATTTAAAGATATAGAAGCTGGTACATATGTATTACAAGAATACGAAGGTTTAATTGATTGGGTAGAAGATCATACAGAGCATGAAGTAGTAATTGATATCCATAAGAATGTTTATATAGATAATCAATTAGTTATAGATTCAGATACAATAAAGATTACAAATACACCAAGAATCCATACAGACGTTAAAATGTATAAGAAAGACTTAGTAAGTAAAGTTAAAGTAGTTGAAGGCGCTAAGTTTAAATTAGAAGGTACTTCAGATTATGGTAATGAAATAGTTATGTATGCAACTTCTAACGAAATGGGCGAACTTACATTCGACAATTTAGAAAAGGGTAAATATGAACTTAACGAAATAGAAGTTCCAGAAGGATATGTTCTAGGAGAAGAAAAATATCAAGTAATAGTAGATGAGAATGCTAATTATAATGTTTTATTAATGAGCGAAGATGAACTTATTCCAACATATGAAAATGGTAAATACAACCTATATAATGAGCCATTACATAAATTTACAATTGTAAAGAAAGATTCATATGATGGAAGCCTAATAGTAGGTGCTAAATTTAGAGTACACGGAGTATCAAATTATGGTACAAGCTACGACAAAGAAGTAACATCTGTATCAGGTGGTTTAGCAATGTTTGATGAGCTAGAAGCAGGTACATATATCTTAGAAGAAACATTTGTACCAGAAATAACAGATGATGGAGGAAATACAATCACATATATACTAGATGAAAACAAATATATAGTAACAATAGCAAAAGATGGAACAACAACTATTGAAGGATTAGAAAAGAATCAATATGGAAACTTTGAATTCTTTAATGACAGAAATAAAGGCCAAATAACAATTACAAAAGAATGGGAAGATGACAAGACAAACGAAGAAAGACCAGACCCAACAATCAAAGTAAGTACCAAGAAGCCACATAGAATAACTTATGTGTATTTTAGGGATAATTATAGTAGTTCTTCGAGTTTATTAAGATACATAGATAGTAACTATGGTAGTAAAATAACAGGAGAATTTAAAAGAAATACAACATTAACAGAGGACGAAGTTATTGCTCTTGGAGCTACACGTTTAGATATTGACTATAACAATCCCGATGCCAGATATAAAATATATGGTTGGATAGATGAAGATGGTAACTGCTATTGGTGGAGTAATGCAGAAGTTGCATTGCTAACAGATCGTTCATATAAGATGTTTTATAATTTAAAAAATATAAAATCTATTGACCTTACGGGTATAGATACAAGTAAAGTTACAAATATGAGAAGTATGTTTTCTGGTTGTAGTAGTTTAACAAGCCTAGATTTAAGGAGTTTTGATACAAGTAATGTTACAGATATGGGTTTTATGTTTGGTGAATATGGTGATGGCTGTAGTAGTTTAGTGAGTTTAGATGTAAGTAGTTTTGATACAAGTAATGTTACAAATATGATTAGTATGTTTTCTAGTTGTAGTAGTTTAACAAGCTTAGATGTAAGCAGTTTTGATACAAGTAAAGTTACAAATATGAGAAATATGTTTTATGGTTGTAGTAGTTTAACAAGCCTAGATGTAAGTAATTTTGATACAAGTAAAGTTACATATATGAGAAGTATGTTTTCTAGTTGTAGTAGTTTAACAAGCCTAGATTTAAGGAGTTTTGATACAAGTAATGTTACAGATATGAGTTGGATGTTTTCTAGTAGTAGTAGTTTAACAAGCTTAGATTTAAGCAATTTTGATACAAGTAAAGTTACAATTATGAATGATATGTTTGCCAACTGTAGTGGATTAACAAGTCTAGATGTAAGTAGTTTTGATACAAGTAGTGTTACACATATGGATAATATGTTCTATTATTGCAATAGTTTAACGAGTCTAGATGTGAGTAGTTTTGATACAAGTAAAGTTAAATATATGAGTTATATGTTTTATTACTGTAGTGGACTAACAACAATTTATGCCTCAAATAATTTTGTAACAGATAAAGTAATAAGAAGTTACGAGATGTTTTACTCTTGCACTAATCTTGTAGGTGGTAATGGTACTACATACAATTTATCTTTAATAATGGATAAAACATACGCCCGTATCGACACCACAGAAACACCAGGTTATTTTACAGAAAAAACTCCACAATCTGGAGCTTTGAATACAAATAACGTAAATTTACTTGCGGTGAATGATGCTATGGATAAGACAAATTCAGATGATACTTCTGTAACAATTAGTAGAACTGATTATTTACAAACTAAATATATGACGGCTGGAAATACTGCAGATGGGGAAATTACATATTCAACATCTGATACAAATTATGATGATCAAGGTAATGAAATTCATTGGGTTAAGGCTGATAATGTTTGGACATATACATTATATGTGGAAGACCCTAATGCGGATTGGTTTGTATGGGAAGAGCCAGTTCCTGCTGGATATATTTCTAACTATACTATTGATAATCCAGGAGAGGTTGAGAATCAGCAAATTAAGATTGTTAATATATTAAGCAAAGATCCATCTGGAGGAAGCAGTGGAAGTAGTGATGACGAGGATATTACAGTTAAGTATGGTAACTTATCAGTAACTAAAGTATTGAAAGACCATGAAGGTAATATCTTAAGTAAAGATGATGATGGTACTGAATTTACAGTTACAGTTAGATTAACTGCTCCAAGTGGATATGAAAGCTTATTTAGTGGAACTAAAATCTTTGGTGATTATGTATTTAAAGATGGAGTTGGTACAATCAAATTACATGCTGGAGATACAATTACAATTCCTGGAATTATTGAAGGTACAACATATAGTGTTGTTGAAAAAGATTTAGGTCCTTACGAATCAAGTTGTGATTCTAATAGTGGTAGTATATCAACAGAGCTAGATTCTGGGGTAATATATATAAATGTTAAAAAACAGACTAAACCAGGTGACCCAGGAGAGCCAGATGATCCATCTCAAAAATATGTTGATGTTAAACTTGATAAAGTAGTAACAGGTGCTTTTGAAGATGATAATGAATATACATTTGAAGTTACATTGAGTAATCTATTATCAAATCAAATATATGTAATTGAGAAGTACTCAAGAGATAATACAGTAATTGAAGAAATCAACTACGTATCTGATGATTATGGCTCATCAAACGTACAAATCAAGCTAAAGAATGGTGAACATATTGTATTAAAAGATTTACCAGTAGGAGCAAGATATAAAGTATTTGAATATGCCGGAGATTATACATCATCATATTCAATAGTTGATAGTAATAATAAAAACAAGATTAGTAGTACAGCTAACTTAAATACTAAAGAGAATAAATCATTATCAACTGCAACCGAAGTAGTAGATGAAGATGAAAGTATTACAATTACATTTACTAATAGAAAATCTGCAGTTCAAAACTTAAAATTAGTAAAACAAGTAACTAACTTAGATGATACAAATAGTTACATATTTGAAATTGAGTTTTCTAATATGCCTGAAGGAACATCATTTAATTCATCAGTTGGTAAGGTAACAGCAGATCAAGATGGATTAGCTGAGCTTACAGTATACTTAGCAGGCGGGGAAGAAGTAGAGTTCTACAATATTCCAGTTGGAACTAAGTATCAAGTAACAGAGCTTGCTTCAACAGCAATTGCAAGTTATGTAATTGTAGATAGTAATGGAATGAATAAAATCGAGAAAGTATCCGGAGCAAATACAAATCCAAAGACTGCATTAAGTACTGAATTAGAAACAGTAAATCAAGGAGAAGAAGCAACAATAACATTTATAAATGATACAACAACAATAGATGAAGATGATATGCAAGACAGTGTAGAAACAAGCATCGGTATTACAAAGATAGTTCTTGATGAAAATGATGAAGTTCTAGAAAACTGCGAAGATTCATTTAAATTTGAACTAAAAGCAAAAGATGAAACAAGTCCAATACCTGAAAGTACAGAAGTAACTATTACTGGAAATGGAACAGGAAGCTTTGGAACGATTACATTTACTGAAACTGGAACATACGTATATGAAATAAGAGAAATAGTAGATGAAACAAAAGCGTATGTTTATGATGATTCAGAATACGTAATTGTATACGAAGTAACCAAACCAGAAGGCTTACTAGAAATAACAAAGATAGTAACAAAGAATGGATTTAGAGCAGATGCAATAATATTCACAAATAAGGTAGTTGCTGAGCAAGATGATAATAAATCAGATGATGGTACATCAGATGAAGATAAGGATGACAATAAAGGTACTAACGAACGTGACGATAATTCTAACGAGAGCACAGATGAAAAAACATCAGATGATGATAGTAAAGAAAGTAGTGAGGATGGAGATAAATTAGCAAGTACTAAAACAGGGGATGTAATTATGAATTATGTAATAGATATAGTAATTGCAGGAATAATTTTAGTAATATCAGTAAAAAGTAGAAAGGAGGAGTTAAAATAGACGAAGAATCGCTCGAAAATAATATGAATTAAGACTTAATGTTAACGATAAATTTAATTGTTACATTAAGTCTTTTTATAAGGTAGAAAAAAAGTGACAGTAGCTTATTTTTATGCTTATCAACACAACATAATAAGTTGACACCGCAGAGATTATTTTTGAATTATGTTACCATTTGTACCCGAAATTACACAAGTGCCAACATCAAGAAAAAGTAATTAAAAGAAATTCAAAAGGAAAAAGAAAAAAGAGTTAATAGCAAAAAGCATTACAGAAGTAAAATTTATTGACTTATACAATTCCTTTTTATAAAATATGAGTTAGAAAAAATACAGAAGGGAAGGATAGTATGAAAAAAAGAAAATATTTTATTTTTACATCAATTATTATATTCTTTTTTACATTAACGATATTTACTGGATGTGGTGCAAAAAAAGATGAAATAAACGACAACAACTCTAGTGGTGAATCTAATGTCAATACCGAGGAAAATAATGAGACCAATAATACTACTAGTAAAGAAAGCATAGCAATGGAAGCATATCAGAAATATTTAGATAATAAAGAATATGCAAATGAAGATTTTGGAGGACTAAATCCAGAAAAATATGTATTTTTAGACGTTACGAATGATGGAATACCAGAATTATTTATAACTGCTGATGATGAATATAAAAATTATAGCCACTATTCATTAGTATTAACATTTGATGGGAAAAATGTAATTAAAGTAGGGATTATACATTCTACGACTGGCTTAATGTTTAAGGAGTCGGAACCTACACATATAGCTTTCATGGAAGAAACTCCTAATAGCAATATACATGCTGTAAAAATTACTGAGGACTATAAATTAGAAAGAATATATGATGTAAAATATACACATAATAAATATCATGTAAGTGATTATGAAAAAAACATTGATGCAGATTATACGGTAGATGAGGTTAGCACATATCTACATAAGTATAATGGATACTACATAGAATATACACATAATATTGACGGCACACCTATAGAAAGTAAAACAACCACGTCTACTACAACATCAAAAAATTATATTCAAGTTGGAGACTTAAATATTAAGTATGGTACATATAAAGGTGAGGCAGCAGTACAAGGAGACACATTAGTACTTAAAGCAGATGGAACGGCAACTTTAAACGGAGAAGATTACACTTATAAAGTTGAATCTCACGATTTTTCTCAAGATTCATCATCCAAAGCTATCGAGAGTGCATTAGTATTCACCGGCGCAGATTCTTTCTCATTACGTGCAACAAATGGAGGAAAAACATTAACAGCTGGCTCTGGAATAGATTATACTTATAGCGGAAACTAAAAAATGAATATGTGTTAATACAATCTTAATTTGTAATAAGCTCTTTTTGGTACTATAAAAATATATTCAAAAATCAACGATGAAGAGATTAGCAAATTATTAGATATTATTGAATACTAGATATATTAAATAAAATGCGAAAAATTCAAGTAGTTACAAGTAATTATTGTATTTGAGGTGGGAAATGATACTTTTGATTGAAATATTTATTTTAGGAATAATAATACTTTTAATATGTTGTGAAAAAAGAAAGCTTAAGAAAAATACTTATGAGACAGAACATGAGAGCAGTTATTTTGCAAAAATAACAATGCTAGTTTATTTATTGATAATTTTCACATTTAATATATATACATATATTGATCACATATTACAAACAACAGGAGAGCTATACATATTTCTGATTATAAGTATATTTGTAATTAGGATTGTATTCTATAAAAGATTCTGGAAGAAAAAGGCTATAACTAATGCAATTGTAATTATTTATATAGTACTATCAATTATATTCCCGGTATATCAGAAGAAAAGGACATATTATTCAAACAATTATAAACATTCAGAAATGATTATACCGATAATGCCAGACAACCCTGATAAGGATTATTATAATTTTTATGGTACGAGGCTTAATAAGAAAAGAAGTGATGAAGATTGGATAATAATAGATCCGGACATGGAAGATAAATCGATTTACCGATAAATATACATGACAAGTAATCAGACAGTTAATGAATAACAGATATACTAGTATATGAAATGTAAGTTAAAATTTTGACATATAATTAAATTCATGCTAAAATTAAAATACATTTAATAGAGGAGTGAAAAATATGTTAAACAATCAATTTATAACCATAACCGAATATACTTTAAACAAAATCAATTATATATAATTGGTTGTTTTAGCGTGTCTTAAAACATAAAATTTAAGTAACGAGCTTATTACAATCTTAGTTTGTAGTAAGCTCTTTTTTTATTAATTATAGAAGGAGATGATTACTATGACCGAAACCGATACCGATACCAAAATCCACACCAACAAATTTACAGAAAGAAAAATAGTCCTCTATTAAATAGAATGTATGAAAGAAGGAATAAAAATGATAAATGAAAAAGGTGCAGACCTATTAAGAAAAGTAATTAAAGAAAAATATGAAAATGTTAGATTAGATAATGCAGTAGCAAATGAAAATGAATTTTATTATGAATTTAAAGTAAATGAAGAAATTAGTGAAAACGATTTAGAGAATTTGGAAAAACTAATTAGAGAGCAAGATAATCATATATTTGTAAAACTATTAAGAGTAAGTGGTGTATATTTTAATGGAGAAGCTGAAAACGAGATGATTTCTCGTATATCAGGAAAAGCATTTGAATCTAAAGAAGAATTAGAAAAATACGAAGAATTTTTAAAAGATGCACAGGAAAGAGACCATAGGAAAATAGGCAGAGATTTGGATTTATTTTGCTTTTCGGATTATTTAGGAGCAGGGTTACCACTATATACACCTAGAGGAACAATAATAAAAGATGAGTTGCAAAAACAAGTAGAAAAAATATGTAGGAATTATGGATTTCAAAAAGTAAGTTGCCCATCACTCGCAAATATAAAACTATTTGAAACATCAGGGCATGCTCAAAAATTTAATGATGAACTATTTAGGGTAAGTTCTCCTAAAGGTCATGAATTTGTATTAAAACCTGTTCAATGTCCACATCATGCTCAAATATATGCTTCAAAATTAAGAAGTTATAAAGATTTGCCAATTAGATATATGGAATCTGATAAACAGTATAGAGCAGAATTACAAGGATCTGTTGGCGGATTATCAAGAGTATATGCAATTACAATAGAAGACGGACATTCATTTTGTAAAATAGATCAATTTAAGGATGAAGTTATAAATATGTATAATATTATTAAAGATTTCTATTCAAAGATGGGATTATGGAATAACTATTGGGTTTCTTTATCTGTAAGAGACTTAAGTCATCCAGAAAAATATATTGGAAGCAATGAGGATTGGGAATTATGCGAAAAAGTACTACAGGAAGTTTCCGACGAACTTGGATTAAATGCAAAAAGATGTGAAGGTGAAGCTGCTTTATATGGACCAAAAATAGATTTTATGTTTAAAGATGCTTTAGGTAGAGAAATGCAGATACCAACAATTCAGGTTGATTTTTCTACACCAAAAAGATTTGGATTATTTTATATTGATGAAAATGGAGAAAAACAAACTCCAGTAATGGTTCATAGAGCAATCCTTGGCTCTTATGAAAGATTTTTGGTATTATTATTAGAACAATTCAAAGGAGTTTTACCTGTTTGGCTATCTCCAGTTCAGGTAAATATTGTGCCAGTAAATGTCAAATATCATGATGAATATTGTAAAGAGCTAATGAAAATATTAAACGAGGAAGAAATTAGAGCAGAATATGATAATAGCAATGAAACTATGGGGAAAAAGATTAAATCAAGTGTTGATATGAAAAATCCATATACTTTAGTTATAGGAAATAAAGAAGTAGAAAATCATCAAGTTAGTTATCGTAAGCTTGGAAGTGAAAATGTTATAACTGTTGGAATTGACGAATTTATAGATATGATAAAAAAAGAAATTAAAGAAAAATAAAAAGAATTGTTGTAATTTAAAAAGTCATTATTACGTTTTGATGATGTAGAATCAAAATATAAATTAGCAAGATAAAGTTATTAAAAAGAGAGAGGTGAAGTTGCTATTATGTGACTTCGCCTCATTTTTTTGTTTTAGTGTATTTCTAAATAATGGATTGAATTATAAAAATTCTAATGGTATCATATGTATATGAAAACATACTATAAGTAAATATATAGAATTTTTTTTTACAAAAAGAGGTAAAAATGAAAAAATATAAGAGTTTAATTATTATAATAATTAGTTTAATCGTTTTATTGCTTGTCGCAATAGGTATATATTTGTATAAAAATAATAATGATACGACTATTCCTAAAGATGCAAAATGTATTGCAGAAATTTACCAAGGCAAAGAAAAAACAGGGCAAACTGCGAATGGAGACGGATATTATTATACATATGAATTTTACCCAAAAGGGAAAAATAAATATATTGTGCGAAAAAGCCAAGAATATGACGTTGGAATTACAGCCTTATATGTCAAACCAACTATAGTGTATACAAAAATAGTAAAAAAATCTGATATAAGCGAAATCGAAAAAGAAATTCAAAATGATCTTAATATATACAATAATGTTAGATATACATACTATGATAATGGCAATATGATTACTTGCAATTCTTTACAAGAATTGTTTGATAAATTGTTTTAAGTAAAATCAAAAAAATTGGTTAAATATGAAAATTGATAAGGAATATATTGAGGAGGAATCGTTTTGAGTGAAAAAATTGAAAGAACTACAAATTTTATAGTAAATTACTTAAAAACTCATGGTGGAAAATTGGACCAAGCGTTTATACAGAAGTATTTAGGTACAGGAGCCACAATTGAGGTTTTTATTTATAGAGCACTTCAGGGAAAAATATATGGAAATCTTTTTGATAAACTTTATATTGGACTTTCAAAAAAATTTTCTGATCTTTCAAAAGAAAAATTAGAAGAAAAAACGGAAAAAATAATGAAGAAAAAATCAGAAAAAGTAGAAGCAAAAATAGAAAAAAGAATAAAAAAGATTTTAGGTTCTGAAACGTATGATGAACTACAAAAAAAATTAAATGCCTATAATATAGGTATAGAAGGTCAAGATGTAAGCAATTGTGACTTTTCAGATTTATCACAAGAAGAATTTGAAATGCTAAGATTTGATGAAGATACAAATTTTGAAGGTGCAACATTTCCAGAATGTGTTAATCCTGAAGAAATATTAAATAGAAGAAATACAGAGATAGAGAATCAAAATAATAATGAGGATATGCTTCATATAGCGATTATCGATACTCCAATGGAATATTCAGGTGATGTTGCTACCT
This sequence comes from Clostridia bacterium, assembly GCA_017404545.1. GTDB lineage: Bacteria > Bacillota > Clostridia > TANB77 > CAG-508 > CAG-492. The sequence continues at coordinate 41,373 of JAFRCC010000018.1, read as the reverse complement.
TAGAAGTACATAATAGTGGACCTCAAGAAGATCATCATGGTAGAAGTGTCTACAGTATTTTTAGTAGTGTTAATCCAAATTGTGTGGTTCATTTTTATGGTGTTGGTCCAGAAGATAATGATAGAGCAGAAGCAGTACAGGCTATAATTGATTATAACAATGGTTGTACAGATGAAAGCAAAAAAATTAGACTAGTTTCATGTAGCCACAATCTTGGTGAAAATGAAAGTCAACTAATTAAAGATGGAGGACTTAATGCAATATCAGCTGACAATTTACATCATGGAGACTTTTTTGAATATTTTAGGTTTGGTAGTACAGATGTAGTACCTGAACTAAAACCGGAAGAAGGAGATTCTATAATAGGTAGATATACTAACCCAGCTGTGGCACCGATTGCTGGAAAATATGTAAACATATTTAAATCTTTTGGTGAAGCTGTTTTAGTAAATGTAAATTTGGCGATAGATCAACCTTCTAGTGATAAAAAAAGGCACGAGTGTGATCTTTCCGTAAGTTGGGGCGTTCCAGTGGTCGCGGCTTATTACGCTATGGCATTAAGAGCAAATCCTGATATAAGTTATAAAGTTTTTCATGGTATTTGTAAAAAAAGTTTAAAAGAAGGAACCCACATATTAGATGAAGATTCATTAATAAAAATTCTACAAAATAAGGAATTATTACAGGAAACCATACAAGCAATTGAACAAGAAATTGAACAAGAAAAAACAAAATATAAATTAGTTAAAAGAGGCAAGTCTGTAACTGGTAGAGAACTTGGCTCACAAGTTGTAGCAGACATACAAGATATTGAAGGAACTGATAAAGAGAGTGCAGAAATAGCAAGACAAGAAAGAGCAACTAACAAAACAGAAGATAAACAGAATATAGGAGAATAATATATGGTTGATATTAAACATGCAAATGCATATAGTGAAATATTAGAGATATTAAAGTATTTAACACCGGAAGACTATGAAAAAATACCAAAAGAGAAAATAGAGTTTTTTGAAAAAAATGCTAATAAGAATTATACTTTTAATTATAATCCAGATAAAACACTTCAAGAGCAAAATGTATCTAAAACTACAAGAATAATAATTGGAATTCTATTTAGAGATTATTGGGCAACGGAGGAACAAAGAGATAAAATTGTAAAGTTTCAGCAACAAGAGAGGATGAGAGCTGAGAAAGAAAAAGAAGAAAAATATAGCACAGAGAATCTATTTAAAAATAATATTAAAACATCAGAAAATGAAAATAATGAAGTTGCTCTTGTGGAGTATAAAAAAGATAAGTGGTATAAGAGATTAATTATGAAAATAAATAAGTTTTTTAAAAGGTAAGTATTCAGGAGGTTTGGCTGTGAAAAAGAGAACATGTGGATACTCGGATACACATCATAATACTGCTACACCTGTTATTTGTCCAGAATGTGCCTCTGCAACAGGAAGATGTGAAAAATGCGGAAAATTTGAGTAGATTCAAGTAACTATGATATATTAGAGGTGGAAAATGATGCTTGCAATAGATATTTTTATTTTGGGATTAACAATTTTTTATAGATAATTGGTACTCAACAGATATGAGTATAAGAGGAAAAATTATTGACGGAACAAAGTTAGATGGTTTTCTTTTACAAGAGAACAATACCATTATAGGATTGATTACATATACCTTCTTTGGAGATATATGTGAAATTGTTTCATTAGATAGTAAAAAAGAAAATGTTGGTATAGGATCTGCACTGGATGAGGTTAGAAAAGTAAAACCTGATGTACCGCTTCTAGGTGATAATGATATTCCTTTAAGAGATGAAATTAGAATATCATTACATAGACATTGATGATTTATCTTTGGAGAAAAATATTGAAGAAAGAAATCAAAACATAGAAAATGGTATGAATAAAACTGATTTTTATGTAACAGAAGGACTCAAGAAAAAATTACTTGATAATTGGGAAGAGGCAAGTAAAGATAAAATTCATGTATGGTACGAGTTTAAAAGAGATTAAATAAAATTATTTTTAGAGAGCAAATATAATTGAAATATATTTCCAAAACACCATGATGTTCAAAAGTTATATGAAGATATTATCAAGAATGGAATCGAAGAAATGAAAAGATAATTATTTAGGAGTACGTTATGGAGAATATTAAAGAATTTTTTATAAATTATTTAAAAGAAAAATACTCTATTGATGAAGTATTTGATGAACTTGACAAAGAAATACTTGCTGCTTTCTATTTATATATAAATTGTAAAACTAATATAAAGAGCCCCTATGCACAATACATAGGGGCCCTCAGATTGTCAAAAATCGCTATACAGAGATTTCTGTCAATCATTGCAACTGAGATACATCTTTTTTGTTTCTTCGGAGGGATACTCATCACTGAGAGTACATCTTTTTTGTTTCTTCGGAGGGATACTCATCATGGTCAATGGTTTTCTTTGCCTGTAAAATCACGCCACCCTTCGGGTTTTGGATTACGCCATTGACTGTGACAACTCCGTCCGGATATACCGTCTCGTTGTATTCACCGAAGGCAAAGTCGTTTTCATGCTCAGCAATCTGCTTTTCCGACCAACCCCAGCAACGCATATGGTATGCTCTGAAATGCTCAGGATTGGGGTAGTATTTGCCAACGCAGTAGTACTTCGGGCTGACATTGAACTCAGGACCAAAACGATACTCAACCCCATCAACGATACCGACGTACGAGTCAAAGAAATAAAATACGCACTCGTCGGAATGGATGACAGATTCGGGGGTCCTGGTTTCAGCCGGCAACACCATAGTTTTGAACTCCTCTGCAATACATACAAAGCTCCTGGTCTCGACAGTTACAGTTGCATCTTTCATGTTGAAACACTCCTTCTGGCTAATAGCCGATGTAATAAAATTTGGTTTACTTATGTCTCTTAACATTGATGTAATTATAATTTTACCACAATTAACATAAAATGTAAAGAGGTAAACATTATTAAGTCTGAAAATCAAATTTAAGACATTTTATATTTAAACCTAAAAAAGGATTGTTGTCCGTAAAATACGGCATTTGCAAAAAAAACTTGATGACACCCATAAGGCTCCAAACTTTTTGGTACTTTGAAAGCTTTTGGTATTTAAAAAAGGATAACTATGTAAAATAAAATGTAGGCAAATTGCCTGCATTTTTTTATTGAATTTATACGAAAGTATATTTAAGAAAAATTTAAAGACTTTAAATGCTATTTAGTATATAATGCCTATGAGGTGAAAATAGATGAAATATGATTGTTTAATTGTAGATGATGAAATCGAATTAGCTAATAACACAGGTGAGTATTTAAATATGTTCGGCATACAAACATATGTGTGCTATAATAAAAAAGAATGTGAAGATTTTTTTAGGAATAATGAAGTAAGCCTTATTCTATTAGATATTAACCTACCAGATGGCTCTGGCTTTGAACTATGCAAGGATTTAAGGAATAATACTGATATACCAATTTTATTTATATCTGCAAGAAATACAGATGACGATAAGATAATTGCTTTAAACATTGGTGGAGATGACTATATAGAAAAACCTTATTCACTTGGAGTATTACTTGCTAAAATAAAAGTAATGCTAAAACGTTTTTCAAAAGAATCAAATAGTAATGGGACTAAGAGGTATGATGATGGTAACCTGGTAGTAAATTATAATGAACAAAAAGTGTGGGTGAGAGAGCATGAGCTTAAGTTAACAGCCCTTGAATTTAAATTACTTACGTATTTAATTGATAACAGAGGTAAGCTTATTACTAAAGAGGAATTATTCGATAATGTATGGAATGATAAGTTCACTCAAGATGGAACTCTTAATGTACATATAAGAAGATTAAGAATGCTTATTGAAGAAGATGCTAATAATCCAAAGTATATTATAACTGTATGGAAAGGAGGGTACCGCTTCATTGGTAAATAGTGGTAAGTATATATGAGAAAGAAATTTTTAATATTATTTATAATTATAACAATAGTATCCGAACTTACTATTACTACAATATATATAAAGAAAAAACCCGATTATAAAAATGATACTACTAAAATAAATGAATTAACAAAACAAATAGAAATGAATTTCGGAAATTTTGGGGACGGAGGAAAAAATTACAACGATTATGAGTATTCTATTATAGATAATAATGAAGCGGTTCTTTATAAAACTAAGGATAGTATAAGTACTTCTTTAAATGAGGCGTATAAAAATAAAGATACTATAGTTGATTTATATGTGAATGGAGATATAGTAGGTAAGCTAATAATAAATAATAATTATGATGATCTTATTACTAAAACAAATAAGTCTTATGTTACTAGTATAATTATTATTTCTATTATACAAATTCTTTCTCTTGTTCTTTACTATATATACCTATATATTAATGTAATAATGCCTTTTAGAAAAATGAAAGTTTTTGCTTCTAGAGTTTCTGATGGGAATTTAGATATTCCTCTTACTATGGATAAAAATAATAATTTTGGCGCTTTTACAGAAGCTTTTGATATCATGAGACATGAAATAAAAAAATCTAGAAAAGCAGAGAAAAAAGCTATGGAGAGCAAAAAAGAGCTTATAGCTAAACTTAGCCATGATATTAAGACTCCAATTGCTTCTATTAAGTCTTCTTCTGAACTTGGACTTGCTACTACTAACGAACTAAGGTCTAAAACATATTTTGAGTCTATTAATCAAAAGTCTGATCAAATTAATAATTTAGTTAATAACTTATTTAACTCTTCTTTAGATGAGCTAGAGGAGCTTAATGTGAACGCTAGAGAAGTTAGAAGCGGAATTATCAAAGATTTAATTAATAATGCAGATTACTTACATAAGAATGGAAATTATACTATTCCTAATTGTAATTTGTTTTTAGATAGACTACGTATGCAACAAGTGTTTGATAATATTTTTGCAAATTCATATAAATATGCTAATACGAATGTTGAAACAATTACAAAAATTGAAGATGAGTACCTTATTATTTCTATTAGAGATTTCGGAGATGGGGTAGAAGCGGAAGAATTACCTTTACTTATGGAGAAATTTAAAAGAGGAACAAATACTCAAGATAAAGATGGTGTTGGCCTTGGTTTATATATTTCAAACGAATTATTAAAAAAGATGAATGGAAAGCTCGAAATAAAAAATGGAAATCCAGGATTTGTTACCAAAATATATTTAAGAATTATTTAAGATTTCCTTAAAGTTAATTAATATTTAAAATTGTATAATGATACTATAAGATGAAAAGTATTATTATACAATTTTTTAGGAGGAGATAAAAATGAATGAGAATGTATTAATTAAAACTGAAAAACTAAGTAAAACATTTTCTAATAATGGAAGAATGCAACATATATTAAAAAATATTGATATGAAAATCTACGATGGAGATTTTACTATTATAATGGGACCTAGTGGCGCAGGAAAATCTACTTTACTATATGCACTATCTGGAATGGATACGCCAACTCTTGGAAATATCTATTTTAAAGATAAGAATATAACTAAATATAACCAAGATAAACTTGCGTTATTTAGAAGAAAACACTGCGGATTTGTATTCCAACAAATATATTTAGTAGAGTCAATGAGTATTATGGATAATGTTTTAGCAAGTGGATTATTAACTAAAAAGAATAAAAAGGAAGTTGTAGAAGAAGCATATAAATTACTTGAAAAAGTTGATATTAGAAGAGAATATGTTAAAAAGTTTCCTACTCAAATATCTGGAGGTGAAGCACAAAGAGTTGGAATTGCAAGAGCATTGATTAATAAACCAGATGTATTATTTGCTGATGAACCAACAGGAGCACTTAATTCCAAAACAGGAACGGATGTTCTTAATCTTTTAACTTCAGTAAATGAAGCAGGTCAATCTATTGTGATGGTTACTCATGATATAAAATCTGCATTAAGAGGAAATAGAATCTTATATGTAAAAGATGGTGAAATAGCCGGTGAAATTAATATAGGAAAGTATGGCGAAAATAATGAAAAACGCCATAATGAGCTTTCAGATTTCTTAGTAAGAATGGGGTGGTAATTATGAAAAAAGAATTATTACTTGCAAAATCAAATATAAGAAAAGGAAAAGGAATCACTGTAGGTTTAATTTTATTGATAATACTAGCAGCTGCTTTTTTTAACTTAGTATTAGTAATTTTCAATGATGTTAATAAAAATGTAAATAAATGTGCAGAAAGATTAAACACCGAAGATGTTAATATACAAATTGCAGGAGACATCTCTTCCATAACTGATGAATATATTGAAAGCATTATAAACAAAAATAATGTGAAAGACTATGAACTGCTTAGAGCAAATATATTTTATGCAGTTGTAACTAAGTATGGTGATGGTGAGGTAACTCCAAATATTGTATTTGAAAAGAAAGACTCAGCTCTTAATGCTAGAATAGGAAAATCTGAAATAGTAGAAGAAGATAATTCTATTAGTGGAATATTCATATATCTCCCATATCAATACCATACTGGTGGCAAATTCAATCTTGGAGATGAATTTAAAGTAACTATTTTAGGTAAAGAATATACATTTAAAATAAAAGGTTTTATAAATAATATTACTATGGGATCTTATAATACCGGAGATTTATTAATGATTGTTGATGATGACACTTACAATGATATTTTAGTAAAAAATAATAATACATATAATTACTTAAGAATTAAGACGAAAGTTAATGAAAATGTTAATAAGGCGGTATTTGGCAATGATTTTTTAAAAACTATTACAAGCAAGGATAACACATTAAGTGTTTATTCAGGTGTTATAGATGATTATATCTTTGGTAGAACTTTTATAGCACTAATAATTGGAGTGAGCTTTTTAGCATTTTCGCTTATTATTTTAGTAATAGTATTCCTAATGTTATCGAATAGTATTTCTAATTACATTAAAGAAAATATCGAAACTATCGGCGCTATTAAAGCTATTGGTTTTACTAGCAAAAATATTAAAGTATCTTTTATGCTACAATTTGCAATTCTTTCTGTAATAGGCACTATACTTGGACTAGGGTTATCATATCTAATGATTCCATTTATTACAGGAATAATAACAACTCAAGTTGGTATTCCTTATAATGTTGTATTCAATCCAGTTGTAGCAGTAACAACTATTGTTACATTAATAGCAATAATAATAATCTCTGTATTATTCTTTACAAGAAAAACAAAGAAAATTGAGCCAATTACAGCCTTAAGAGATGGCATTTCTACGCATAATTTTAAGAAAAATAAAATTCCTATCGAGACGTCTAAATTACCAATCAACATAAACCTAGCTATTAAGACTATGTTCATTAATATGAAACAAAATATTATTACGTTTATAGTGGTATTTTTCTTAGTATTTAATGGAGTAATATCATTAATCATGATGCAAAATTTTTCAATAAAACCCAAAATATCTTTATTAACATTTGAATTGTGTGATGGTGCTATTTTTACGGATGAAGATAAAGATAAAGAAGTTTTTGAATATATCAAATCTTTAGATCACGTTAAAAATGTTAGACTTATATCTAATGAGTCAGTTGAAGCTGATAATACAACACTATCGGCATATATATTAAATAATGACTGCTCTTTAAAAAATATAGATGTATGTTATAAAGGAAGATTACCACAATACAACAATGAAGTTGCTCTATCTGGTAAGTATTGCGAGAACTATAACCATAGTATTGGTGACGAAATTGAAATTGGTGTTGGCAACCAAAAAGCAAAGTATATCATTACAGGATTTATTCAAACAACCAATAATAATGGTCAAGAAGCGGTTATACGTGAAGATGGTGCACACCAAATATTTAAGAAGGACTTTAAAAAGTTATACTACTTTGATGTTGATGAAGGAACAAATATAGATGATTGTCTTGATAATATTAAAAATCGTTTTGGCGACAAAATAGGAAGTACAGTTAACTTTCAAAAAGTAATAGATGGATCTATTACTATATTTAAAACAATATCAAATATGATGGTTGTTGCAATGATAGCAATTGGAGTACTTATCATTTTATTAGTTCTATATCTACTTATTAAGACATTAATTAATAATAAGAGAAAAGAATATGGAATATTAAAAGCTATTGGTTATACTTCAAAAGATGTTATATTGCAAAATGCTATTAGTTTTATGCCTTCTATTATACTATCAGTAATAATATCTTGTTTTATATCATCAAAGATTGCAAATCCCTATTTAACAATGATGATGAGTTCATTTGGAATAATGAAAGCTACATTTGAAGTTCCAGTAACATATGTTGCTGTCATGGGAGTAGGGTTTATTGTAATATCATTCCTGTTTGCAGTACTATTATCACGTAAAATAAGAAAAATTGAAGCATATAACTTATTAAGAGGAGAATAGGGCCATTGTAGACAGAGAAAATTTTTGTAGAATTGTAAGAAGGATTGACTTGCTTTACATAAAGTGATAAAATAACGATTGTAGGTTGTGTAGAAACGCATTACATGTAGTATATGTAGTGGATACACGTAAGAAAAAAGCCAAACTAATGGAGGAAACTAATATGGCTAAGAAAAAACTTTTTAAAGAAGTCGCATTAAAGTGGCTCGAGAGCAAAAGAGAAGGAGTGAAAAGAAATTCCTTTTCTACATACGAAAGTGTACTTTCTGGTGTAATTTTGCCGATTGTTGGTGAAGAAAGCTATAAGAATGTATCACAGGAAACGTATGTTAAGGCTCTCGAATCAAACCTTAAAATGAGCTATGCTGATGATACTGTTTATAATGTTGTCCGCATGGTAAAGGAGATTATCAACTTTGAGAAGACGTTAAATGCTGCTGTGTCAAAGACAGAAAGGAATAATTCATACAATTTTACTTTTTCAGAAGCAAAAAGTATTGTTGAAAGAGCATGCCGGGGAAAAATCAGCTATAGAAAACTGGGAATTATTCTTATCATGTACACTGGGCTTAGTGTTTCTGAACTTTCTGCTCTCAAGTGGAATTGTATCGACATGAAGAATGAAGTCATTATTGTTAATGAAATGGCTTACAGAGCGAGTAACATTGATAACACAGGTAAAAAATCGAGCATTATTTTTGAGGATATTGAGGTAAGAAGAATTCCGATATGTTCGCAGCTTAAAAGTATTCTCGAAAGATACAGATCTTGTGACACATGCATTCCGACTCATTTTGTACTTACTAATTCAGATAGCGTTATGGAACCACGGCTTTTTCAGAGATTTGTTAAGAACTTTTTTAAGAAAGGCTTCGAAGACGGCGATTTTAAGAGATTTCGTACAGCAAGTGACATGAGATCTATGTTTATTGTTCTGGCATTGAAAAAAGGTATTTCACCCTTTACTCTTGCTGAAATTGTTGGAACAACGATAGCGCATTTTTGTAGGGCGTATTCAGATTATATTTTTGCACCGGATACTCGTTATGAGATGACCAAGTTGGGATATTAAACATTGTCGCCATTTTAAACAGCCGTTCAGAATTTTATTCTGAACGGCTGTTTTTTTGTGTGCGACGGGCATGTCGTTTAGTTAAATGGTGACAGTCCGTAGTAGAGATACATATTTTATTAATTTAAAAAGGGACAAATCTATATTCCACATATTAAATCTATTAAAGGAAATATTGCCAAATAAAAGCTTTTATTAGTGTAAATAGTGAAATGCTTACAGTTTTATTGGTTACTTGGAAAAGAAATCTGTGAAAAGTTATTCTATAATATTAAGATGAAATGCTATGTTGTTTTAGAAGTTAAATCAAGTTAGGGTAAAATTAGAATTGTTTATAAAAAAATAAGATACAGAAATATTGGCATACTAAATGTCAGGATAATAACATATGACGTTTTGAAAATATTGACCATTCATATCTTATTGTGGTAATATAAAAGTATTAAAGAAAAACTCAAAAAGGAGTGTGATATATATGATGCACACTATATGCAAATACACAGATGATACTGAGCTAGTAATTTCAGATTTAATAAAAAGAAATAATGGAGAAGAAGTAATAAAAGTTATTTATGAGATTGCAAGTGAAGGAGGTCTTGAAAGTGCCTAAAAAACAAAAATATCGTTTTGAAATATGGAAATAATATAGAGAGGTATAATATGAATATTACTAATTTAGCTGAGATGCCAGCTGTAGAAAATGAATTAAATATTGATTTAATAGAAAACGAAAAAATTGTTTTTTCTTCTAATTTTCCATCTTCAATATGTAATCGTAAAGGTCAGCTTTTAGCAGGAATTAAAAATAAGATTATTTTAACTAATTATAGACTTATATTGTATACTGGTGCGGGATTCTTTACATTTGATTTAAAAGAAGATATACAAGATTGTGTTGAAGTAGAAAGAAAATTTATTATAAAAATAGGATACTATTATCTAGTAACTTTAAATTCTCCAATAGAATATGAAGAGATAGGGGGCAAAAAGCGCTCTCTAGACGCAGTTAGACTTGAATTTAATAACCCGGATAGAGCAAAATTTACAAAATTAATGGGACTAACAAAGTAATTATCTAAAAAAAATCAGTTTTTAAAAATAATATTTAATAATGAAAAAATGAAAAAATAGGAAATTTTTATAAATTTAAAATAGGAAATAAATATAAAAAATAAAAAGCTTAATTATAAATTAGTAAAAAGTTATGGGAGAGAGTTTCATAATTAAATTAAAACTAATTTTGATAATTAAGCATAAAGATCGTTGCTTAGGAAATTTCTTCCTAGGCAATTTTTAATATAGGAGAGGATGGGAAATATAGACCCAGGTACTAAAAAAATGAAATATTAAACATTGCACAAAATCAAAGTATTAGCAAGTTAGAACTTGCTAAAAATGCATTTTTATGTTAACATATATAGTGAATAAGGAGGGATATATATGAATTTAAGCCAAGAAAATTTCAGAAGTTTTTTAAATGAATATATTGCATATTATAAAAAAGGAAGAGAAAAAATTGGAATACCTTTTAATTCTGAAGAATTTGAAGAGAAAATAAAAAAAATAGACATAATTATATCAGATAGAACTGATACAACGGGTACATTTCAAGTGAATCAAAGAAGAAATTCTTTTGAAGTAATACAAAAGAGTTTTAGTGAGAATGGCATAAAAAGAAATATATTTTTATTATTGCATGAATTTACACATTTAGATAGTAAATTTAATGCAAATTTGCCAAGTTCTATGGCGGATATACAAAAGTATGATGAATTTGAAAGTATAAAAAATAATGATGATTTATCAAAAATTGATGTATATAATGGCTTTATTGCAATTGATGAAGTAATCGCTCAATGGTGTTGTGAACAATGTAATAGTGCACTAAATACATCTGATTCAAATACTCCTCCAAAGCTACATCAAGAAAAACACTCAATTTTAGGAACAGAAGTTATAACTAAAACAGATTTTTCTAATCATGATATATATGCACCATTAGAACAGTATGTTGAATTATTAGCAAAAAAATTAGGTTATAAAGATTTGAGTGATTTTTCAATTGCAATTATAACTGGAAAAGAAACAGTATATGAAAACATAACTAACGAAAATATTGAAATGATTGGATATATTGGAATATTGTGTGAAGGAATATACCAGGAAAATGGTTTTCAAGATTATGGACTACCCGCAACTGATATTCCAAAAGCAATTCAATATCTTAATGGAAGAAATAATAATTTTCCAGCAGCTCCAAATGGGGAAGGAATAGATAGATAATAACTATAAAAAATGATAATTTTATGAGTAACGTAAATAAAATTATTACAATTTTTAAAACTAAAGTAAATGAAAGTAATATAAAAGAAAACTTTTTACAAACAATTAAAATATTAACAGAAGAGCAAAAAAATAAGCTAAAACAAATACTAATAGATAATGAACGAAAATTAGATGAAGAGAAGAAAAAAATATAAAGTCCAGATATTTTATTTTTTAATAAAAAAAAGAAAGAAGATGGTAAAAAAATAAGCCAAGATATAAATGAATGTACAGCACTAATAGAAAAAGATGAGAAAATTTTTACCCAAATATGGAATTTTATAAAAAGAATATTTAAAATTGCTTAGGAAACTTCTTCCTAGGCAATTTTTAGTATAGGAGAGGATGGGAAATATAGACTGAGGTAGTAAAAAAATGAAATATTAAACATTGCACAAAATCAAAGTTTTGTGCAAATAGGAGTAGGAATAATTATCCTGAAACCCCAATAAAGCCCCTCCCACCAGTTTCTATGCTTATTTGAGCCTTATAGCCGTTTAGTATTTTTTATTCAATAATTTATATTATTCTATTATTTTTAGTTCTTATACTTAATTCTCACGAGCTTTCTATTTAAGCCACTTTTCAGACTTTTTCTTATAATTTATCCTTACTCATTTTTTTGCGTGTCTTTTTTTAAAAAACTGGACCATAAAATTTTTAATTCATTTTTAGTCCTATCTCGTAATTTTTCTAAAAAGTCCCAAAACCGCATAAAGCCTAGAATAGCCGTATTTTACCAACAACAAACTATATTACCTTTTTATAAAAACGGCTTAAAATCGATTCTCGTGCGTCGCTATTTTAGGGTTTTTTCAGCTATTTTGGTATTACTATAAATTTATAGATCTGATGGCTTAAAATTACTCAAAATCGTCAAAGCCTCAGAATGACCGTATTTTACCGACAACAAGTTATATTACCTTTAAATAAAAACGCCTTAAAATCGATTCTCGCAAGCCGTTATTTTAGGCGTTTTTGAGCATTTTTTGTAGTTACAATATTAGTACAAATTTTGACTAATTTTATAGATGAATTTTAAATAAGTTTATAAGTCCAGATGAATAATTTATCATATAAAATAAAAAAACGTCTTAAATTTGATTTTAAGACGTCAAATAATATGATTACTAATTAGGATTCATTATATAAAAATCCACGACTAATAATCATATATAAATTTATTATATATGTAATTAAATTTCAAAACTAATAATTTATAAACTTAAAACTTAAACTCAAATCTAATTTAAACCTAATTATAGTAATTCAAACGAATAACTTGTTAGGTTTAAATATAAAATGTCTTAAAATTGATTTTCAAGCTTAATAATTATAAATTAAATTTACAAACTGGAATTAAAAATCTGCAATTTAAAACAAACAAAAATTATTTAACAAATGTTCGGTTTTTGAATTTTAATGTTCGTTTTATAAAAAATTACAAAATTTTAAAACTTTGCACAAAATTCGATTTTGTAAATCTGTAAATCAAAATTTCATAAATTTAATTAAAAATCTAAAATTTTAATAATTTATAAATTTATTAATTTTATTTTATATTTTTGTTTTATTTTCATTTTGAATTTATCTTAAGTAAATTTTTGGTACTACCTATCTCCCACTTCTGCTCTATTTTTTTAAATTTAAAAAAATAGTAAAAAATCACTTGTTCAAAAAAGAGCCTACACCCCTACTCCCTCTTGATTTTGTCCTAAAAACTAAAAATTAGCCTACATTTGTACTTTTTTTGGTATTTTTCAAAGAATATAGTGCTTCAAAGCCTTTAAATTCCTTAATTTTATCCATATTATCAGATTTTCCATTAGCTTGTTCAGCTTGAGTAAATAAAATCTGTTCGTATGTATATTTTAGTTGAGAAATTGTCTTTTCTCGCTCGTTTTCTCCTGAAGTACTACTATTAAGCATAAATTCAAGATTATATCCATAAAGTTCTAATGCTCTTAGTATAAGATCAACTTGACCATTTATTAACTCTAATGTTACAGGAGTAATACTTCTATTATCGAAACTAGCACTTTTAATTTTATCCATAATCTTTTCCTTTCTATGCTATCTGGTAATTCATAGCATCTCGCATTTTAAATCTACCGAGAGGATGATTTAACATTTCCCTTTCAACATCTTTATCGTACAAATGGGTGTATATTTCGGTAGTATCAATTCTAACGTGACCTAAAAGTTCCTTAATAACTTTTATATCAATTCCGTTTCTATATAGTAATGTAGCACAGGTGTGCCTTAAAGAGTGGGTAGTGTAATGTTTATCTTCTAATCCAGCATTAAATAATGCTTTTCGTACAAGTTTTTGAATTCCTTTGTGCTCTAATCTCTTTAGTTTTCTATGCCAAGTAGTAAGAAATAGTGCATCTTCATCTTTCTTTGAGTCTACTTGTAAATCCCTTCGTATACTTAAATATTTTAGTAAAGCATTTTTAGTTGCTTTATTTAAATATCCTGTTCGTTCTTTATTACCTTTACCAAATATAGTAAATGTATTGTTATCCATTTTAAAATCGCTTATATTCAAATTTACGACTTCTGAAAGTCTTAAGCCACAATTAAGTATTAAATGTAATATAGCATTATCTCTTATTTCGCCAATATCTTTGCTATTAGAATATATGGAAAGTAACTTTTTAGACTCATCTAATGAAAGAGCATTAGGTAAGTGTTTTGCTTTATGTCTGTTTCTTTCAATTTTTCCAAGAGTATCTTGAAAAATATTGTGTTTTATTCTGTATAAATAATCAAAGAATAATCTCAAATATTCAGTCTTCTTAACTCTTGATGATGGTCTATAATTATTTTCTGAAAGATAAAACATAAAACTATATATATCACTTGTTTTTAAGCCTCTAATGTCATTTAATGTCATTTTTGAAATTGAGTCGAAAGCATCATCAAATTTCTTAGTATTCAGATAATTCAAAAACTGTCTTATAGTAGATCTAAAGCCTTCTATGTATTCTTTAGATAAGTTCCTAATTGCTAGTAAATAATTAGACGCTTCTTCTAAAAAAACAGGAACTTCGTAAATCTCATTTCCCATTAGAATTTCCTCCTTAATCTCATTTTTCTAATAAACTTGAAATGGTACAATTATCCATTATGTACCTCATTTTTTTAGAATCTACGTGAGTGTAAACCTCTGTTGCAGATAATGATTCGTGCCCTAGAATTCTCTTTAAAATAAACACATCTACATTGTTTTCGTTATACAACATACTTGCACAAGAATGTCTTAATGAATGTGTATGTAAGCCTTCTTTTTCTGCAAATAGGGTAGTTAATTTATTAGTTATTATAGATTCTACATTTCTCCTTGAAATTCTTTTGTTTCTTGAACTTAAGAATAATGCATCTCTATCAGCATTATCATAGCCAATCTTTTGTCGCACTTTCATATATTTATTTATTACTTCTTTTGAAGCATTGTTTAAATATAATATCCTTTGTTTATTTCCTTTTCCTGTAATTTTAATTGTTCTTTCATCAAGTTTTATATCTGAAATATTTATATTTACAAGTTCAGATAAACGCATACCACAATTTAAAAATAAACAGATTATAGCGTAGTTTCTAATTTTGTATTTATCATTTGATTTTATTGAATGCGATAGCATTTGTTTGCTTTCTTTTAAATTCAAATACTTTGGTAACCTTTTTTTAACTCTGGCGTAATCAATATTTATAGTTGGATTGTCTGGTATAAAATTGTTATTTGCAAGGTAATCAAAAAATTTCTTTAGTACTGATACTTTGTTATTTTTAGTTTTGCTATCATTTTGTAGTACATTACTTAAAAAGTATATGTAACTTTCAATATCGTTTCTTGTTACTTTTGCCATATCATCAATAGTAATATCTTGTATTTCTACATCTTTAAAAGTAGTTTTATCAATATAATCTAGTTTTTCTTTATCGTAAAAATATAGCTTTATAAACTTTAAGAATACTTTTAAATTACAATAGTATGTTTCAATTGTTGTAGTTGGGCAAAAAGCTATAAAATTTTTATATTTTAGATAATTACATAGGAATTCAGGCATTTTATTTTGATTTTTTAAATATGACATAGTATACCTCCAAATAACAATTTTTCTTATTTAAAAAATCGTAACATTTAATATTCATTTGTAAAAATGTGCGTTTTTATAAAACAAGGAGCAGATTGTTAAAACCTGCTCCAAATCCGTTATTTATGCTTGTCCATCTCACTTAAAGCCTTCATTTGTTCATAATCTTCTTGCTCTTTTTCTTCATCTGTTTTATTTATATTTGCACCCATAAAAACCATAATAGTTAATATAGCAAAAATAATCATAATTACTGAAATAATACCTAACATATTATGCCTCCATTATATTTGTTAGTTTAAATTTAAGACGTCTATCTGCTAATAGCACCATAGGAATTCCACCTGCCAGAACTCTGACTCGCACTCATTGCTTGTGACGGCACACTATATAACAATTATGGACTAATTATATAGTTTCAACGCTCGAACTTATGACTATGCGAAAGTATCTGTATTGTCTTCTCAACAAGGAGCAACCTTATTGGTAATCTAAATGGTTGTAAGCCCACCTAGAGCAATACCTATGTATCTTGATATTCAATTTTCAATGTACATTCCATAGTGAAGATTTATCCCTTCATTACTATTACTAATTTTTTTGGCACTTTCGTAAGGTATTTCAAAAAAATTTTTTAAATCATTTTCTTTAATTTTTTCAAAGCATTGGAAACACTGAGGCTGATGGCTGTCCTACTTCTATTTTCTTCCCTTGCAATTTCAGTAAAATTCTTGTTTTCATATAAATATTTGTATATTCTAACCATTTCGGTTGTGGATAACTTGCTTTGGCATTTTTCTCTAAGTTCAGAGTCGTATTCATTTTTTATAAGTATTTCCAATGGATCTAGAGACAGCATATTTTCTTCCATAGCTGCTTCAGATAATGTCGTAAATTCATTATCTAAAAATTTTGTATAGTATTTTCTTCGTATATATGCTTCATGTTTTGCTTGATATTTCTGCATCTTAAAAAAGTCAATGTAGTTTTCTTTAGATACAGGAATTACATTCTTTCCTTTTAACCCTTTGCATTTAATAAAGTATTCAATTTTGGGTAAATATGGTAAAGAAGGATCTTCTATCAGACACATAACATAATTGTAAAATTCCTTAGGACTTTTTATTTCATAAGCTACTTTTTCATCTAAATTTTTGTATAAAACGATATATCTTTTAATCATTGGTAAATAATCATATTGGTATAAAACATTTTTCATAAAAAAAACCTCCTGAACGAATTGAAATTTTGTTTTCCAATTCATCAGGAGGTGCTCTTACACGATTATTTATGATAAGCAATAATAATTTTAAATCGAAAAAACGCCATAATGATGCCATTTGACATTCATTAAGGCGTATAAATCCCTTATATATTAAGTACAAGCAATAGTATTTAATTGAAAAATATACGAATTTAACATATATTACCAACAATATACCTATTCCCTCTTACTTATGTAGGTCTGCTGTTTCTTATAATATTCATCGAATGTAACTTAAATAGTTGCATTTGTATATCGTAAGAAATTATATTCTTAGACAAGTAATTATTGGAACTTTAGGTACTTATTTGGTATACGTTTGATAGCATTTGGGTGTGGATTTGGTAATATTCTTGTATAGCTTGTGTAATGTATTATGTAAAACTGTTTCTTCCCTATACCATAAGTTTTAATGATAATAATGACAATTCTGAATAAAAATCAATGACAAAAAAATGAAAAAATGTATTATTTTGTCGAAATATGTCGAAAATTTGACAACTTGAAAGTATTGTTTTTACTGGGGTTGCGTGATATAATGCCTGTAGTTTAATATTGAAAGGAACAATTCAATAAGAATGAAAAAAGTAGTATTTGTTTATGATAGTGTTGTACATAAGCCAAAGCTTCATAATCTCATTTCCTTGGAAAGTTCTAACTTATATGAATATGAAGAATATTTTGTAAGAAAAACAAAAGAGATATTAAATGTTTTTGTCAAAAGTAAAATTGATGTCTTAATTTTGAATGTATCGTTTAATGATACAGAAGTATTTGATTTACTCAAAGATGTTTCAAAATCTAAAAACGCACATTGCAAGACTATTGTAATATCTAATAGTCAGAGCCTACGTAATATGCTTTTTAGGTGCAAGATTCCTGAAAGGATATTTCCATCTAATGTTGCTACGGATATTTTGCAAAATAGTATTTTGGAGTTGATTGATACTTCGCTTTTATCTGATAGATCTTTGTCTATTAAACTTATTAATGTTTTTAATTTAAAACCATATGCTCACACTACTCAGTATTTCTTATCATTTATCCATGTATCAATTTCAAATCCTTTTTTACTAGGAGGTCATATTAACAATATTTTTTATAGTGTAAGTAAGATAAATCATATTTCTTATGATACAGCTAAAAAAAGCGTATATAAAGTAATAGAGCTAGTAAGAACTAGCCCAAATACTGAATATACACGCTCGTTTTTCGGAAGTAATGATTTAAACGCCTACTCCCCATCTGAAATAATTGAGAAGATAGTTTGGAAGTATAGAACAGAAACAAAATAAAACAAAAAAATTGAGGAGCACAAGTCTCCTCTTTTTATATTTTTTTTCCTATATACATTGCGTGTCCGCACATTTCTATAATTTCTTTATTATTTGAAGTTTGCCAGATTAATTCCATTACCTTATTAAAAACAGTCTTATCAGTAATATTGTATATATTATCTTCTTTTTCATATCCAATACCTCTTATTGATTTAATAGTTATTTTTTCAAAATTACAAGATTTGAATAAATCCTCTATTTCGTCAGACGTAGGATAATATCCTTCTTGAAATCCTTTACTAGCTAAATTATTAAATTTTCCAGTTTTAAATACTTCATCAAGATTGTTTTCATCAACCTGCTCAGAATGTCTAAAATACCTATCTAGTATGGCAATACTTCCTGATAAATATGGTATAAAACTTGCAAATACCATTCCACCTTTTTTTAATACTCTATGTACCTCATTTAAGCATTGTTTTCTTTCATTTTCTTCTAATAGATGGTATAGAGGTCCAAATAATAAAACAATATCGAATTGATTATCATTATAGATGCTTAAATCAATGGCATTAACAACATCGCATGATTTAATTTTGTTAGGTACATTTTTATTTTGCTCTTTCGCTTGATTGATTAAGTCTTCTGATAAATCTGCAAGGTAAACCTCATAACCGTTATCCACTAAAGGAAAACTATATACCCCTGCTGCTCCACCTAAATCAAGAATTCTCGCCTGTTTCGGTAAATAGTTATTTAAAATTCTCATTGCCATTTCATATTCTAATCTTCCACTATTATCATTTGTAAGTCTATCTTTTTCATTAAAACCTTTGTAATAATTTCTTACTTTATCAAAATCTGTCATTTTTTATAATCCTTTCATTTATTATTTTTCACATTTATATAGTTTTGTGTTTTGCCATTCTTTAACAAGATCCACTCTTAAAAAGCCAGCATTTCCTAGCACTTTCTTTTCGTGCTCCCAACAAAATGGAACATCAACGTGCAAACTTGCAAATGGCATATTCTCATCTTTGTATAATTGTACGGCTTTTGTCATAAGTTCATTTTCTTCATCTTTGGAAACTGCTATTGTATCGCCATTAACAAATACACCACCATTTCTTAATGATGTATATATTTTTTTATAAAGATTAAGCTTTTGCTCTGAATTAAAATGGTGTAATGCATAGCAAGATAAAACTATATCATAATGGTTCTCTTCAAAATCTAAATCTAAAAATGAACCACATACAGTAGTTAATTCGACACCGTCATAGAGCTTTTTCTTTTTCAATACTTCTAACATTTTATCAGAAATATCTACACCAACAACATTACAAGGAAATTTTAGTCTTTCTATTTCTAATCCACTACCACAACCTAAAACTAGCACAGAAGATTTATTCTTATATTGCTCTAGTGTTCTCTCTACTTCATCATAAAATTCAGTCATTTCCATATCTTTTAGAAATAGATTATCGTGTTCGACTGCTTCATCATCAAAATATTCTTTCATTTTTTTCATAAAGATTCCTCCTCAATTTTTAACATTAACTTAGTTCAATTTTATAAAAATTTTCTTTTAATCTAATAGTCCATTTATCACTCAATTTCTTTTCATCATAGCTTGTTCTATGTAAAATACCACCATTCTTTATAATGGTTTTATTAGATCCATAGTTTTTTTCATAGCACCCTAAAATCACTTCTTTCATATTCTTTTCTTTGCAAACTTGTAAAGCATATTTTAACATTTTAGTAGCATATCCTTTCCTTCTTTCACTTGGTCTTACTCCATAACCAATGTCTCCATACAAATTCCTTAGCTTGTCTGATAAATCAAATCTAATATTTAATAATCCAACTAACTTGTCGTCATCAAATACTAGATACAAATAGTATCTTCCCCATTCATCATCGGCTTTTTGGCTATTTCGATTTACTTTTTCGACCCAATCTTCATATTTCATATTAGTCATTCCTAAACTGGCACTAATACTCCTCTCATGATTAGAATAATGTTCTATAACGTAATCCTTTAGAATCTTATAATCTTCTAGCTTTGGTAATCTATAATTCATTTTTTATTCATCTCCTAAAACAATTTTACATATCAATTTATATTGCTCCTTGAAACTTTCCTTTGTTCTATCGCTTAAATCATTATAATCTTTTTCAAAACCTTCTTTTAACCAATCTCTTACTTCATTAAGATTAATATTGTTTCTATTATATGCAGAATTAAATAACATTGGTATATTATCAAAATGAGCAATAATATCAGCATCCGCAACGCATAAATCTTCAATACTTCTTGCATTTTTACTACTTCTATGATTATAAACACAGCTTAATACCCTGTCCATTTTTTCTTTGGGATAATCATACTTTTTTAGTATTTCTTCAGCTAATATCTTTCCGTTTATATGATGATCTTTTCTTTCTCCTACTTTGCAAATAAGTGCTATATCATGTAATAAGGCACCTAGTTTTACAATTTCAATATCAGCACTATATTGTCTTGCTAACTTTTGGCTTTCAATATAAACATATTTGATGTGTTCGTTCCAAAAATCGTAATGGTCTTCTGCATTATCTTTATATTCATTTATTTTTTCTTTTACCTCTTTTTCAATTTGCTTTATGATATTCATTTTTCTGTTTCTTCCCCTTTTACTTTATAAATACTTTACCAAAGTATATTCTTTATCTTCATTAAATTCTTTTTTACCGTCTAAATAATCATAACCTAATTTACGATAAAATTCACACGCATATATTGAAGCAGGTATATATAATTCTTTTGCTCCTATACTTAGAGCGTAATCCTCTATTTTCTTTATAAGCGTAGTTCCTATTCCTTGATGATGTTTTTCCATTTTTACAAATACTGTTAGAATTATATATTTTGTACCTGTATCATCTCCTCTTAAGTTGTTTATACTTATAGTTCCTACAACTTCGTTTCCTTCGATAGCAACATAATTTTTAATTCTTTTAGGATAATTCTTTTTTATTTCTTCTTCTGTAAAATGTTTTGACAATTTATCAATAATCTCTTTTCCGTGATCTTTAATATTTATTTCATACATATTAGTTATTATTATATTAGACATTTCTTTTGCATATTTTTCTTGGTATTCTTTTATTTCAACCATAATAATCTCTCCTATCTTTCATCCCTTACATATTAGCAATATTGTATTCGTATAGTGCTAACGTATATTTTTTGTTTCCAAATTCAATCTCATCGTAGTCAAAAACTATCCCACCCATTTTTTCATAAAATGCTCTTGACGGATAGTTTTTTTCAAAACAACCTAATATCATTTTTTTCTTATCTTCTTTTTTTAATAGTTCTATAACATATTGCATAAGTTTTCTTCCGATACCATTTCTTCTTAGGTTACTTTTTACGTAGAGAGAAGAAATTTCACAATCAGCCTCTGGATATTTTTCTGTATTTTTATTGTAGTTTCTATATAAACAAAATCCGATAACCTTTTTATTCAGTTCAGCTACTACAATATTTACACCATTGTCTATATTATTTCTTCTTTTCTCAATTTCTTGTTCCATATCCATATTATCAAGAAAATTATCATCTATAATTCCTCTATACGCTGTTCGCCAACCTTCAATTTTTATATCCGCAATTTCTTCAATATCTTTAATAGTTGCATTTCTAATTATAATATCTTGCATCTTAATCACTCCCTAAAATAAAAATAAGTCCTGCAAAAAGAATCTTTTAAGACTCCTTTGCAAGACTTTATATCTCACTTCGTGTAAACAATTAACTAATTTTCATTGTCCTTTATCGCTCGGAATGTTATTTCCTAGATAAACTCTTAAATATGTTTTTAATTTTAGCATAACATTTGTCATTTGTCAAATTTTACATAATTCGATGTGTGATTTATCTTAACATCAAAGCCTTATACTTATTTTAGTTTGTGCTATCTAAAGCTGAAACAATATTGTTAGCTATTCTATTTATTACAGGTACAACGACACTATTTCCTGCTTGCTTATATAGTCTAGCATCACTCATGTTATCTGGTAACACATAGTTTTGAGGGTATCCTTGTGCATAAAAGCACTCGATAGGTGTAAGTTTTCTAATTCCATATTTTGTTTTTATCAACGGAACATTGTGTCCTCCCTCTCCCATATTAGCCGTTAGTGTAGGTACTAAATTACTTTGATTTTTTCGTACATATTTACGTCTCCATTGATAAACTGTATTATCATCATTCATTTCTTCAGATAATTGTTTGTAAATATCTCCCTTAAATTTTCCTTCTGTATAGTAATACTTTTCATCAACTTTTCCATCGAAATTAAATACTTTCTTTATGGTTGTATTTAGTTGTATAGGCAATGGCATTTGAAAATTGTCATAGTCTTCTTTCTCTCGAAATGCAACTATGTAGATTCTTTCCCTATTCTGTGGAACATCTCCGTACTCACAGGCATTTAGTACATTGTAACGTATTTTGTCTTTATACCCTGCTTCTTCTAAACATTTTATGATAGTTCTGAAAGTATTTCCATTATCGTGTCCCACAAGATTTTTTACGTTTTCCAAAAATATTACTCTTGGTTTTCGTACCTTGAATATTCTCTCCATTTCAAAGAATAAATCTCCTGTTCTATCATCTTCAAATCCTTTTCTATATCCTGCAACAGAAAATGAGGTACAAGGAAAACCACCTACCATAATATCAAACTCTGGTATTTCTTCTAGTTTTACCTCATGTATATCTCTACAATCTACTTTAGTTTTAAAATTTTTTTCATAAGTTGTTACTGCATACTTGTCAAATTCGTTTGCATATACAACTTCACATTCATTGGTTTGTAAAAAACCTAAATCTATTCCTCCTACGCCTGCAAAAAGGCTACATACTTTATACATAAATCTCTCGTTCTCCTTTTCTTGCGGCTCGCCGCATTGTTTATCCTATAAATTAGGAGAGCTACCTCTCCTATTATTTGTTATCTATTATTCATCATCATCTTCATTTAGTAACTTTTCATATGTACCAACTTCAGTAAAATCTATTTTATATTTTTTATCACTTATTTTGGTAAATATAACAGAATCTATGCCATATATTTTAAGCATTTCATATGTTAAAATCTTTCCTTCTGGTAGTTCGAATACATCTCTCAGTAACCATTTTCCTAAATCAGAATTTGGATTACTCATTATTGCTTTACCGTCTGCTTGACATACTTTAGCTTGTATTGTCTTTCCATCCGGTAGTATTAAATCAAATATTTCGTCTCTTGGTGGAAAGAATCCTTCACTTCTATTTCTATCAACTGCTGGATATGGGATATACAGTTCATTTGGATTTCTTGGCGTATATGTATTAGTGGCTGTATTTTTCCTTGCTCCATTCCATTGATTAAGTCCACTATGCACTTCAATTGTTTTTTCTTTTGTAGATTTATTAATAGTATATAATCTTAAACACAATTGCTCATATTTATTTTCTTGTTTTATTATTCGTTTTACATCTGTAAATACGTCTTCATTCTGACTTAATAAATTTTCTAAATATGAATATGGATCTTCGAGTATATTTACTTCAAAAGAATCTAATAATATCATATTTTCAAAAATCATGTATAATGTACTTTTGCTAACATTAAAGTGATATGTGTGTTTTCTATCAGTAAAGTATATATTATTTTTTTGAGATTTTGAGTCTATTATTTTAATGTTTTTTATATCGATGGTATCAAAAGCATACTCGTATATTTGCATTGCATTAGGTATTCTTTTAACAATATGATATATCATTTCAGAAATACCATGTAGATTTTTAGTTATTCTGATTCTTTCATTTCTGTATTCGGCTATTTTGCATACCATTTCATATTGTGGTAAATCCATATATGTTTCTTTGAGCTTGTTAAATTCTGCTACCTTTTGGTTATCTGCATCAATCCATGTTTTTAAACCAATGCCTATGTTACCTTTTTGAGCATCTGCTGAACAGTCTTCTCTGCTTAAATTTGTAGCATCAAAATATTTACAGAAAATATTTTCGTGACATCTATAATATAAATATGGTTTATCACTTTCAGAGAATATATTTGAAAGACTGCCAACTATTTTTAACATCTTTTTATAGTTTTCTCTTTGTTTTAATTCTTGCTTTTCATAAAACATTATAATTCCCCCTGCTTATAATTTTATATGTTTTATATTTTCAGTTATCTGTTTAAAAATTCTTTTAATTTATCATACCACTTACAATTTAGTACATAACTAAAATGTCCCTCATTCTCTAATATAAGTAATTCAGAGTTAGTTATTGAATTTGCAAGGTATTTTGCCTCTTCAATCGGTACAATATCTTTTTTCCCTCCATTTACTATCAATGTCGGAACTGCAATTCTTGATAATTCTTCTAACGTCAGCTCTTTAGCCTCTTCATTTAATTTGTAAAATTTTTCGGCATTTCTAACAGACTTCAAAAAAGTAAGTTTTCTAATCTTTTGAGAAAATTTAGAAAATTGCACTTTTGAATATCTTGCTACACCACTACAGGTTACTAATTTAGAAATACAATCAGGATAATTTATTGCAACATTAAGAGCAACTCCTGCTCCCCCACTACTTCCTAGTAAATATGGTTTATCTATGTTCAATTTTTTTATAAATTCATATACATCTTTTGCGGATTCTTCATATGTTAATGAACAATTTCTTTCGCTCTTGCCACAACATCTTCGGTCAAATTTATATACTTTAAAATCCTTTGACAATGATTTGGCTATAAAGTTCATTAAGCTTGTGTTCACACTATTAGGATTTAGTATAATTATTGGTTTACCCTCTCCGAAAACTTCATAATAGATTTTTATATTATTAACATCTATATACATTTTAACCTCACAATTTGAAAATTATTATTTTACATTGGTTAGTCTTATTAGGTTGTCATATTCATTTCTTAATCGTGCTATATCTCCATTTTTAGAGCTATGATTCAAAATAAATTCTGTAATTTGTGTACACATTGAATTTATTTCATCTTTGGAATATTCTTTATCCATGTCAGCATCTATTCCTGCTGTTTTTAATAGTTTTATATCGTTATTATTAAAAGTACCCATATTAAGCCTCATCCTTCTGCTCTTTTATTGCGATTATAAGTTCATTACTTTGAACTGTGTGTTTAGCATTGTTATACTCAAATTTTTGACCTTCAGTATATACTTTATAGCCCTTTTCCTTTAGCTTTTCTCTTGCAAGGTGCAAAAAAGAGCCTATATCTTGATTTGACAATTCATATTCTTGAGTATATCTAACATTGACCTCAAAATATGTATATTTTATATAATTGGGGTCTTTTATTATCTTATCAATTAAGGTTGTTTCAACCAAATTTATAATTTGCCTTTGTGTCATTTTTATCACTCGTTTCTTAATTATTTTATTCGACATCTTTAGCTTTAATTTGCTACGCAAATCATATCATAAGGGTTATAATTTGGCAATAAAATTTAGAGCAAAAAATAAGAGCATTTTGCCCTTATTAATGTACGAATTTTTCATCTTTTTTAGTTTTATTCAAATTGCAAAAGCTATTTACGCAATGCTTACAATAATCAGCTCTAACTTTTCGCTTAAAGCACTTCTGCTCTGTTAAGCCTTTGGCGTTATTTATTTGAATTTCCATATACTTTTTTGCTTCATATAATCCATTTTTTTTTATAAGTAGATTCATTGTTCTAACAACATCTGACAATCTCGCATATGGATGCATTTGCTCTACTACGCTTTTTTTCCAATCTTCTGCCCATAAAGAATCATATATATTTTCTAGTATTTCTATTTCTTCATCTTTTTTCATAGTTAAATTGCTCCTGTATAAAATCTCGGTTACCGTGTCATATTATCACATATTACAAGATAAAATCAAGTGTACATAGGAGGTAATTTTATGTCTTTGAGAAAATTAAATAATTACTTTAATGTTATTGGTGAAAATCTAAAAGAATTAAGATTAAAGAAGAACTTATCTCAAGCCCAATTAGCTAATGAATTAAATTTATTAGGAATAAATATCTATAAGAATGATATTAGTATGATTGAAGCTAACACAAGAAGTGTCAAAGATTATGAATTGTGGGGATTTATTAAAGTTCTAAACGTAAAATTTGAAGATTTAACTAGTGGCATAGAAAAGAAATTGCAACAATAAAAAGAGCTATATGTAAGTATATTTTATATACTACATTAGCTCTTTTAAGTTTATTATTTAGTCTCTTTTAAACTTGTGCCATACATCGATTTCATCTTTACTCGGCTCTTCCCAATTGTCAAGTAATTTTTTCTTAAGTCCATCTGTTACATAAAAATCGGTTTTGTTCATACCTTTTTCTATGTTTTGATTTCGTTTTTCGATATTCATTAGCCAAGACAATTCATCAATGTCAATATAATGCCATTCTACTTTTATATTTTCATTTTTGAAGTATTCGTTTATATATCCTCTGTTATATTTTCTCCAAAATCCCCAATCTAAAATGACATTGCAACCAATTTTTACAAGTTCTGTAGCTTTCTTTAGTAAATATTCATTTGCCCTATTTGCTAATTCGGTATACTTTTCTCCCTGTTCATTATCAAACATTGCATAAGTTAATTCATCAGTATTTAAAATAACAGCATTTTCTTTATCTTTTATCTGATGAGCATAGTATGATTTTCCACTAGCAATTTTGCCACAAATAGCAATTATTCTTCCTTGTATCATATATATCACACCTTCTTACTCTATCAAATCTTTATAGACATAGTTATCATCATAAATATCTCCAAAAGACTCAACCCATAATGGAATATAGCAACTTCTATTTGCTACCGCCTGTGATCCAATATTAGTAGAAGATGCACACCATATTGGAACAATACCTTTCTCTAATATTTTCAATGTTAAGCTTTTTGTTAATATTGTTGCAAGTCCATCTTTTCTATATTCTGGTAATACTTCTATACCAACTTCCCATATATCATCATTTCTTTTATCTGCTCCTGCAACTCCAATAATCTTTCCATTACAATAAGCACAATAAGCAATATTTGAAATACATTTTCCATTATCATCATATGTAATTGCATTTTCAAACCCACTTGATAATTCTATTTTTTCCGTATTACCGTCAAATAATTTAAACTCATAATTTGGTAATTCTTTTGGTTTCTCTAGTTTTGTTAAATCAGGTATAAAATATATTGATTGTCCATATACATAAGGAAATTCAAATATTTCATATACATTTTTTCCTGTTAATTTTTCTTTTACCATTTCATATAAACCTTCAGATGAAGATACTAAAACTAAATCATAAAATAAAAGTATTCTTAACTTAGTGTTTTCATTATTTTTTATGATGTTTAACCCTGTCTTTTTCAATTCTTCAATACTACATTCATATTTTTGAGATAAGTATTGTTTTACTTTTTCTATAATAGTTTGTTTATTCATTATTCTCACCTACTATAATTGTTTTTCTAATTCAATTTCATCTCTTAAAGGAATACCATTTTCACCGATAAGTGGTACATTAGGTTTAGCTTTTCTTACCTCATCCATAGCATTTGGATATAGTTTAGTTATGCAATATCCTCTCTTTTGGTAGAATTGTAGTGCATTTAGATTGTCATTTGATGTTATAAGTCTCATTTTCTTACAATTATTATCTATTGCAATTTTTTCAATTTCTTTTAAAAGAGCTGTTCCTATACCAATATTCTCTCTTTTACTATCTAATGAAACAATTTCACATATATCACCAAAAAATGTATATGTAACTAATCCAATAATAGTATTATCTTCTTGTAGTAAAAAGCCATCTAACTTTGTTCCGTCAATAATTTCTCCTCTTATACTCATATCTGTTGAGTACCAATTATCTATAAAAAATTGATTTACTAAATTTCTTGTTTTATCTGATATCCTCTCTATTTTACTAATCATATCTATCATTTCCTTTCATTTTGTATTTAATGAGCTTTTTATGATTATATCAAAAAAAGCTCTCTAACAATAGAGAGCCACAAAATTTCTTTTTATTATTACATACCTTAAATAAAACAGATTATCTTACCTGTTTGAAATTTGTGTGATTACATCACTATTGTTATTTAATTTTAACTCCATATTATTTTTCATGACTCCTCACACTCCTTTCTTTTTTTATTTGAGTTAATACTCTTCTAGTTTACCATAATTTTCTGTATTTTACAAGTGAAAATTTAATTTTCAGGTACAGGTTCATTAACTTGCTAATTTCCTTCTTCTGTACTTTGATTTTGCATTGTTAAAATGTAATTTTCTAAATCTTCTGCTACTACATTTTCATAGTTATAGTTGGCTACTACATCTGAGTAATTCGGTCGACCATATCCCAGTATATCTTCACTATTGGAGTCATAATCTCTATGAGCACAGCTATTTGATGTATTACCCTCTATGGTATATACTCGCCTGTTTTCTTTATCAAAGCCACATACAATCCCAACATGATCTGACTTACCATCTCGAAGTCCCGTGCCTTTATCTTTCCAATCAAAGAATATGTAATCTCCGGGCATTGGCTCAAAAATTTGATTTCTAGTATGAAATAAAAGACGGTCTCTAAACCACTTAATCCCCTCTTCACATACAGAAAACTTGGGAACTTTTCCATCTTCTAAATCTCCACTTTGATAAGAGCACCAACTTACAAAACAAGCACACCATGCTACTCTTTCTTCAAAGCCATACCATCTCCAGTACGGCTCTCCATTTACATTTCCAACTTGTGTTTCGGCAATTTCAACAATTCTATAATTAGGTTGTCCAAAATATGATGGCTTTTCTCCTACTGCTTTGCTTATAACAGCTATAATTGCAATCAATAAAATTATTATAACAAGTACAGCAATAAGAACCCATCCTCCTGCTGCAATAAATGTTGCTAAACCTTTTATAGCTGCAATAGTTGTTTTTACTGCTGTTACTATTGCTTTTATGGTAGCTTTTGTCGCTTGTGCGGTTCTTCTTGCTAATTCTCTGGAAGCTTTGGCAATTCTTTGACTTGCTTTTGCTGATTCTTTCGCAGTTTTCTTTGCAATTTTTGTACTGCGGTCTGCCGTTTTGATAGTTTTTTTTGAATAATTTATATTTCTTCTAGCTCTGCTAACTTGCTTTTTAGTTTTACCAATAACACCTCGTTGTTTAAAACTTTTTCTAGCATTTTTAATATTATCTTTTACCTTAATAAGTTCATTTCGTCCTTTTTTTGTAACTTGCTCTGTGCCCTTTTTTCTGATGTAGTTTGTGGAGCCTGTAACTTTTTGGCTAGTATATTCATTTACGCTATCAGAAGCGGTTGTGCTAACAGCTACATCATTAATGTCATTCACTTTTTCTTTTACTTGGACTAAATTATCTTTCAGTTTTCCAGCTTGAATTAAAGCCTTATTAACTGTTTTAATAGGAGTGCTACTTTTTTGCTTTACTTTAATATCTGCCATTACTTTCCCTCCTTTCAAAAAAGAAGAGCAGTAATACTGCCCTCCAAGATTTCTTTATTAAATTTTCTTTGCTACTAAAATCATTCTTCCATTATTTTGCGAATACTCGCATGTAACTAATGTTACTAATTTATCTCCATAATTGGCTTGTACGCCTGTTTCAAATATCGACATACTTCGACATTGCCTGACATACTCATTGAATTGATTTTGATTTTCAGCCTTTGTAAATCCATAGTAATTAAAGTCCTCTACATTAGATACTATAATAGCCATTATTTCATAATCTGAAAAAGAGCTTTCATCTGTCATTAACTTTATATACTTATGCTCTTTGAAATAGTTATAGCTTTTATATTTTGTTAGACTTCCAAACATACTGCCATCTTTTATATGATGACCATATAAGATGATGTTGTCGGCATTTTTTATATTACAAATGTTAGGTACATATATTGAACCAATACTTGAATAGCTTTTATATATATTTCTATGTAAATAATAGTTACTATCATTGCTATTCTGCATTACTGGATAATTTACTTTTGTTCCATCAATTTTTATCCAACCAACTACATCTGAATTTATATTTTTTATTGAATCAAAATTATAAGATTTTGAGGTTACTTTTTCTTCAGATGATAAATTATCCGCTTCTGATTTATTTTTATTTCTAAAGTCATTCTCATCGCTCTCAGATACATTCTCAAATAGCATAATAATATTTTCATATTCTTCATTTCGTATCTTTTTCTCATTGAGCTCTTTATATATACAAATACTGCTAATAACAATAATAGCTATTAGCAGTACAATAATTATTAAACTAATCACTTTCTTCATAATCTAATTCCTTATCTTTAGGTTTAGTAGTCATTAACTTGTATAGTTTAGTATCTTGAGGAAATTTATTTTCAAAAGGTATGATGTTACTTCCAATCTTAACTAAACCTTCTCCCGCTCCTACATTAGTTATAAAAGCTATTTGTGTATCTGATATATTTAATAGTTTAGCAAGTTCCTGTCTATCTGTTGCAGCTTGATTAAGCATAATAATAAACTCTGAATTAGATAACATAGTTCTAGCTTGATGACTTTGTAATAAATCTTCTACATTTTGAGTAATACCTGTAGCAAATGCTCCATACTTTCTTACTCTTTTCCATAGTGTAAATAAGAACTCTGCTGAATACTCATACTGGAATAACAAATATATTTCATCTATGAATATAAATGTATCTCTACCTCTTTTTCTATTAGCAGTTATTCTATTAAATATAGAATCTAATACTACTAACATTCCAATAGGTTGTAATTGCTTACCTAAATCTAATATGTCATAACATATAAGTGAACTATTAGTATTAACATTAGTCTCTTTAGCAAATGTATTCAAACTACCATTAGTAAATAATTCTAATGCTAAAGCTATATCCTTTGCCTCTCTCTCAGGTTGTTTCAATAGTACATCTCTAAAATCAACTAATGTTGGCATTCTACCTCTATAATCATTATTCTTAAACTCGTTATATACAATAGCAGTACATCTATCTATTATAGACCTTTCATTTTCTCCTAATTTTCTACTTACAATCAGTTGTTCGCATAATGACATTATGAATTGTGATTTAAGTATTACAGGGTTATCTCCATCTCCATAATCTTTATTTATATCTAATGCGTTTATATGATTTCTACTTGTAGCAGATATATCTATTACTTCTCCACCTAATTCCCTTACTAATTCTGAATCCTCTCTTTCTGGATCTATAATAATTATATCTGCTTTCTTATTACCTAATCTTATAGATGTTAATTCCTCTTTTCCAATAAACGACTTTCCGCTTCCTGATACACCTAAAATAAAAGAATTACCATTAAGTAATTCTCGTCTATCTGCTATTATCATATTTTTACTAATTACATTCTGTCCATAGTACACTCCCTTATCGTGCTGGACTTCTTGAACTCTAAATGGCATAAATACTGCTAAACTTTCTGTTGTTAAAGTTCTATATAAATCTAGCTTTCTAACTCCAAAAGGCATTGCAGTATTTAGTCCTTCTAATTGTCTATAACTTAATGGTGCTAATTCGCATAAATGTTTTCTTGCTGTTACTAATAAAGAGTCTGTATCTATATCTAATTGTTCCTTAGTATCAGCAGTATGTACTACTGTTAATACAGATAAAAACATTCTTTGGTCTCTTGTTACTAAATCATCAAGAAACTCTTTTGTTTCTATTCTTTGTTGCTCTAGGTCATAAGGTATAACACTACTCCAGTTATTATTCTGGTTTTGTTTTCTTTGCCAGTTAGCTATATTTGTTTCTACACCTAATCTTCTTTTTTCCGCTTCTTTTACTGCCTCATCCATAGGTACTGGTTTTATATCTATGCTTAATATAAAGTTCTTATTTAAGTCAGTTAATTCTGATACCATAGAATCTTTTATAAAACTAGCATAAGATTTTAAGAATAATGCTCTTGCATATTTATCCCCTATCTTAATATAGTCTTTCTTTACTTCCATACTATCAGGACATATATAATCTTTAAAGCTATGACCTTTCTTTATAAAGTCTTTTAAATCAAAATTGAAATTACTTTCTTGTCCTTCTTTATACAAATAAAAAAACAATCTCATTCTTTCTTTCGTATTAAGCTCCTTAATTTTTGAACCTAATTGATTGAAATGAGATTGTAGCTCTGCATTTATTCTTGTAAAGTATATCCTAGCCTCATCTATGTTTTTCTTATCTATAGTTATAGTAATATACTTTTCTTGTATTATTCCATTAGCACTTGATGCTTTATCAATAAGCATTTGATTATATTCTTTTCTGTATATATCTAAGTCGTCATCTTCCATTTTAAGCAGTATATTATCATTGAAGTCAGACTTATTTATTCTTCTATTCATTATAGTTATTTTTATATCTGCTCCACTATCTAATGAATTTAATATTTCTGAATAATCAAGAAACATCGATTCCTTATCATCTCTACTTGCTACTGCATAATTTATATCAGTAAAAACATAGGTTCGTGAATATTTATTGTTCTCTACTTGAAATATACCATCATCATATACCCTCTTAATAGGAATAGTATCTTGAACACTTTTTGGTATTTTAAAATCGTGCTTATCTTTATCTTTCTTAAAAAGTTTTCGAATAATATTTCGTATAAAATTTATTAACCTCATATTGTTTCCTCTCCTAACTTACACTAAACTTAATTCTTAATCTTTTTCTATGTTTCTTTTGTTTAGGTATTGTTATATTCTCTTTTTTCTTTTTATTGTAATATGGTTTCATTTGTTCATAGTACACATTTACTGGCTTAAATAATAATTTGTTAGGCATAAGTATTTCTGACTTAATAAAATGCCATACAAATTTTTCTGCTGTTAGTCCGTTTATTTTTACAAATCCTATTACAGCAAATGGGCTAGCTCCTATTATACAAACCCAACTTAATGTTTCTATACCAAATCTATGTCTTAGTAGAAAATATAATCCCACGGCTATGGCACATGCTAATACAGAGAATATAAATTGCCTCATATTAAGTCCAAAAT
The DNA here is from genome assembly GCA_017404545.1 of Clostridia bacterium. Lineage (GTDB taxonomy): Bacteria > Bacillota > Clostridia > TANB77 > CAG-508 > CAG-492. The sequence goes on along the minus strand of JAFRCC010000018.1, from coordinate 7,762 downwards.
AAACATTTTCAGTAAATTCTCTTATGTCTTTATTTATCTTTACTTCCATATTTATCGTGCCTCCCTGTCTTTTCTTGCTTTATTTCTTTTTAAATAGTTTTCTTTTATTCTTGATTTTACATTGTTATACACATCTATATCTAATAACTTATATTCTTTTAGTTTTGCATTACCTCTCTGAAGAGCAATTAATCTATCAATCATTCTTTCTCTTAAATTAGGGTTAATTCTGTCTAAAAATTCTCCCATAGTTGTAATATCAGGTTCATACATATCCTTGTCTATACTGTAGAATTTTAAGTCTTTCATCGCTAGATTTCTGTTGTAGTCAACAATAAAATCAGGTATATCCTCAAATTTAATAATCATTCCATATCTACCAGTATCCACATAGTAAAATTCCGCTTCTGATTTGATTAAATCCTTTACTTCATCTTTTGAATAGAAGTTCATTTTAAATTCTTTTTCTTTACTCATAACAATCACCTACTTTCTCTATTAGATTTATTTTTAAAATTATCATAGTTAATACCTGACAAGTATAAAAATCTTTCTTTATCTACACCTAAATCATAGATAAACTTTCTACACACATCTCTAGTATAATATTTTTTAAATATACTCATTGCTTTATCGTACTTTAAAGGTGCAGAATCAATTAGTTCACTTTGCATTTTATTCATAGTGTATTGATTAAAAAATCGTTTATCATTAGCAAATTCTAATAAGTAAGCAATATGTCTTTCTTGCTCTGGCGTAATCAATTCACGATTAGCCATAAAGCTTACAAACCTACGTGTTGAAGAATAATCAGTTAGGTCTTCCATACTATTTATAGGTGTATATATCCATTTATAATCACTATGGTCTGCATAAAAGTCATAATCTTCATCTTCAGCCGACACTTCTTTTCCATTCGGATCATAGTAATTTTTAATTCTTACGGGGATACCGAAGGTCATCATTAAGCAATAGATATTCTTATCAAATATACCTGCACTTCTATAGCTCTCCATATCAATAATCATTTCTTTATTGTTTTCTTTTAAATAATTCTTTACCTCTTGATTATCGAGTAGTTGTTTCATTTTTTTCTGCATATATTCATCTGTTAATAATTCACTATCTGTTTCTTTTAAATTATTTTTACTCATATCTATTTTCATTGCTACCTCCAATCTTTGTTATCTTTCATCTCTAGACTTAAATTTATTTTTGATTTTGTCTTTTAAATCAAATTGAGGATATGACCTATATGCTCTCGTATCACAATGTTTGAAATAATCTTTTCCCTTGTCTGAGTACATATACATCCAGTTTTCAGGGTCTTTCATTCCTCGTTTAATTGCATTATCAAATGCGTCTTCGTGATTTTCCCTCATCTTTATACCTGCAAATATACTACCAGGTGGATGAACTAAATATTTTATTCCGTTTTCTTCTATATGTAAAAATTCTAAACTCATATTATTGCTCCTCTCATTTTATAATCCCATCATTTCTCTTACTATCCTGTCGCTCATTTTGACAGTACCAACCAAAACTAGCATGTTAAATACAATATCTGCTATATACGACCATACTATCGCCACACAAGTATCTCCTCCGTGAGTATTCGGGAACATTGTTACATATTTAGAAAAGATTATACACGCAATAAGTATTATTACTCCTTCTAAACAAACTGCCGTGTAAGATTTTATAAATGACTTTGCAACATTTTGTGTTGGCTCTCCTGCTAATGTAGAAAGTGGTATTGGTGCAATAGCAGTATACATATATAGTTTGAAGAATCTTCCATATATGGTAAGTATCATTACGAAACTCAATATTGTTATGAACAAACTACCTATCAAGGTTACTGCCCATAATGGTATGCTTTCAAAAAAACCACATTCTTTTATGGTGTCTATAATGGCATTTGGAACATGCATTCCATTTATTGTATTTATTTCACTTGCTACAAATATTTTACTAATTATTCCTTGTACTATTTTGAAAATAGACATCATCAAGTCTTTTCCATAGGTTATAACACCTTTAGCAATGGCGAATCTTATAAAAAGTTTTAGTCCTTGCTCTGGTCTTTTTACATCTTCAAACGATGTGCAGGTTTTTACAACACCTATTACAAAGAATAAAACAAGCAAAGCTAATCCAACTGCTTGTAATGCACCATATATACTTGTTATTGTTCCCCATATTTCTCCGCCTCTAAATTCTTCAGGAGATGACGATACTGCTTGCCATATTTCAGAGAAGCGGTTGTTCCAAGTTGATAATTCTTCAGGAGATGACGATACTGCTTGCCATATTTCAGAGAAGCGGTTGTTCCAAGTTGATAATGCTCTTTCTAGGTTGTCTACTACCCAATTGTTATCCAATTTTATTACCTCCTTTACAAAATAAAAGAGGGTTTTTGTACCCTCTTACTATCCTCCTGTTATTATATTTAGTATTTCTTTTGCAAAGGTAATTATAATTCCACCTGCCACTGTCAAAAATCCGTTCGCCCTTTGCGATGGGTCATGTGTTTTTAATGCTAAACCAACTTGTACTATTCCCCAACCTAGTAATATCATTCCTATTGCTCTAATAAGACCAAATATGAATGATGATAGATTATTTATTACTGCTAACGGATCACTTTCTGCGGCATAAACGCCCTTTGCACTCATAATGCCTAGTAACATTGTAAAGCCCAGTGTAAAAGCTACCCTAGTAGCTATATTTTTAAATTTATTTGATTTTTTATTGTTCATTTAGTTTTCCTCCATTTTTTCTTAATAAATTTTCTAATTCTTCATTAGATAAAAGCTCCATATTATCATTGATAATTTCTTCTTCTTTCGATTCTGCCAAACTTCTCACAACACTTGATAATTCTATTTGACCCTTAGCTCTTAATGCCTCTCCGTGTATATATGGCTTACCTTCTCCATCTGATGTAAATTTAATATTTGGATGTTTTAGTATATCGTACTTTAAATCTTTTAAGGGTCTTTCTCCTCTTATAAATAACAACGCATATTGATTATCTAACATTCTGACTTCATCAGCAGTTAATAATTCTCTACCTGTATTTTGGTAATTAGTAGAGTAACTTCCGTGTGAACCTGATGATTTTCCATAAGTATTTGTATCAATAGTTTCTTTTCCTAATAACTCCGAGACATACTTATGTGTTGATTGTTCATTTCCACCTAAATAAAGGAATTCATCGCAGTTTCCTACAATGGATTCCCATCTCTTTTCAAATAGTGCTTTTAACTGAGCCATATTTTGAATTATTATTGAAACACTTACATTTCTTGAACGCATTACTGCTAGTATCTTATCAAAGTCATCTGGTAATGAAACATTCGCAAATTCATCCATTACGAAGTGTACTGGTATTGGTAAGCTACCTTTATACTTATGGTCTGCTATGAAGAATAGTTGTTGGAATATTTGTGTATATAGAATACTTACTAAAAAGTTAAATGATGTATCATTATCAGGTATTATTGCAAATAATGCTGTTTTTTCTTCTCCTAAAGTATCTAGTTCAAGCTCATCAGTTTGTGAAAGTCCTGCTAGGCTTTCTAGGTTGAATTTTTCTAATCTTGCTATTAAGGTTATTTGTATTGATTTTAGTGTTTTAGCAGAACCACTATGATAGTTTCTATAATACTTTACTGCTATATGATTAGGCTCATTTCTTTCTAATTGTGCAAATAACTTATCTAACGGACTTTCATATTCATCATCATCTTCGTGTACCTCTCCATACCTAAGCATCTCCATCACCATTGGAAAGTTTTGTTCATCTTCAGGTGCTTTGTATTTCAAATAAAAAATTAAAGCTAGTAACATCATTTGAGCTGCAGTATCCCAAAATGGATCTTGTGAAGTAGCTCCTTTTGGTGTAGTGCTTTTAAATAAGTTTGTTACTAGCTTTTGAACATCATTATCTGATTGAATATACTTAAATGGATTATAGCAGTGTGATTTTTCCATATTGATTAAGTCTAATACTTTTACTTTGTATCCTTTTTTTTCAAGTAAGCTACCAGTTGCAGATACAATTTCGCCTTTAGGGTCTAATATTACATAGGAAGAATTACATTGCATTATATTAGGTTTTGCATAGAATCTTGTTTTACCTGCACCAGAGCCACCACATACTAATGTATTAAGATTTCTTCTATGCTTTTTGGCATTATAGCCTATTGCTACATTTTGAGTTAAAATCTTATTTTCACTTTTTGTTTTTTGCTCATACTTTTTATTTACTGCCTTACTATCTCCCCATTTAGCAGAGCCGTGCTCTTCATTTCTTCTATAATTCTTTTTAGTGGATAGATATATTCCAACTATTAAAATGTAAATTAGGCAAAAAATAAAAATAGTCTTTAAACTATTTTCGCAAAATGTTATTTTAAAAGGATTTTCCATTAAAGTTCCAAATTCTTGCATTATCTTTGGTATTCCACCATCGAGAAGCGGAGCTAAAAGTAGTGAAAGCCATATAGTAGGAATAAAGCCGAGTATTACTAATACTTTATTTGATGTTTTATCGTACCTCATACTCCTCCTTCTTGGCAAATAATAATTTTCTTTCCTTACTATCAATTAGCTTAATGATTATAATATCTAAATCATCTGTTGGTTTTCCATCCTTTATTCGTAAGTTACGCTCCTCATTAAGCAAATGCAGTAATAACCCATATTGAAATCTATCTATTTTGATTTCTTTGTATTTGGTATCTTCCATCATTATCACCTGCTTTCATTTTTTGTCTTGTTGTGATAGTTTCTGTTTTGGCGATTATAATTGTTTTTCCCTCTGTAGTTATTTTGTCTTTGAGTATTTCTTTGTTTATTCGTTTGTTCAATTTCCATAGAATATTTTTTTAGCTCTGCTCTAACAGAAGTGCGTTTTTCTTTATTAACTGGTTTTCTGTTTAAAGTATTCTCTAACGGATGCTCTGTCAGAGCTTGAGAGGGGTTTACTTGTTTGATTTCTTTATCCTCTTTAAGAATTTCATCTTCTACTAAATCCTCAACGTCTGTTTCGACCTTTTCGGTTGTAGTTTTAGATGGAGAATTATTTTCAAGATATTCTTTATCCGCTTCTACCTTTTTCTTTTCATCTAAGCTCTTCATACTTCTTTCACGCATTTTTTGTTCATCTTCTTTTGATGGAGCATCGTGTTCAAACTTACTTATTATTCTATCAATTTTTGCTTTATCTTCTTCACGAACTATGATGTCGACATTGCCATTTAAGTCTCTTTTATCATTAACAACAACATAAACTACTCCATACTTTTTAGCCTCTCTTGCAAAGTCTTTTAAATGCTCCTTTTGAACTTGAAATATTTGAACAGGTCTACCAGACTTCATCATATTAGTTAAAGTAGTTTTACCTTTGGTTTGTTGTTTATTATTCATAATAGTATAAAGTGCTGAAATAAATTCTTTAGATACAGTGCCAGTAATTCTTAACACATAGTCCATACCTTCAAAAGAGAACTTTACTACTTGTTCAGCAGACTCACTATATTCGCTCATTCTTCTTTACCTCCTTGCTTTTGTTTTCATCTTCGCTCTTTCGATATGCTTTATCGATTATTCTTTCGTTCATTTCTTCTTTTAATCTTGCTCTTCTGTTTATGATATTTTTTAACATTACCACCTCCTGTTTTAAATTATTTATTTCAGATGTTAGATTATCCTTTTCTTCCAATAGTTCATCTTTTTCAAATGAGTTACTCAATCTAGTATTTATTGATAATCTTTTCATCTTTAAAGCATTTAGTTTTGATGTATATTCTTCATACATAGTAGTAATATCTGAAAAAGTTTTTATTTTATTCTTGGCTATGTAGTCTAATTGTTTTGCTAATTCAGAAAAGTCTTTTCTGTCTTTATACATTTGAGGAGTCATTTCTTTAAAGTAAAAATTTCTAGGGTATTGCTTAATACCAAACATATATTTGATATACTTTCTATATAGAGGACTTAACTTTAATTTCATTTTATCAATAGGTACTCCTAAATATATCTTCTTGTAATAAACTTTATTAAATCTAAGTAGTCTATCTATTTCCGCTTCTTTTGTATTTGCATATATTCTTTCTTTAATTCGCTCTATAGTATAATCTTCTCCTAATGCCCTAGCTACTCTTATATTTCTATTGTAATGTGCTACATCTCTAATACTTAAGCTATCTTTAGTACGTTGAGTTACAAAGTAGCCAAGTTCATTTAGTATTCCTATAAAGTCAGAATACTTTTTAGCTTTGTTAATAGCATAATCGATTACTGCTTTAGCTTTTGTTTTTTGATTAGAATGTACTATGTCAGATTCATATACCTTACTATAATCAATGTTATATTTACCACATGGTTTTTCTTCTAATACACTTAATCCATACTCCATACATATCTCATCTGATATATGTCTCATTCTTGAGTATTCTGCCCTGTTATTGTATGCTTTCATACCATCAACAAAAGATACAGAATTGACTACAATATGGTTATGTATATGTTTAGTATTTATATGAGTAGCTACTATTACTTCAAATCTATCTCCCCATATTTCATTGGCTAGCCTTACTCCAATTTCGTGTGCTTGTTCAGGTGTTACTTCTCCTTCGTTGAATGATTGATAACCGTGTAATGATATTACTCCACCAGTTTTACAAAATCGCTCTTTAGTGTTTCTCATCTCTTTATATGCAGTTTCAACATCGCAGTTAATTCCACTTACTAATTTTTTATCTTCAGTTTTACAATCATCTTCTGCATAGTGAAGTACATTTAACAAGTCATCATTTTCATAAGATGTCTTTTTACTATTACCAACATAATCTAGCACATGATCTAATCTATTTTTTATACTCCATATACTTGTAGTTGCCATTTATGAATATACCTCCTTGCATTCATAAATCATTTTCTGAATATCTTTTGCTAATTGTAAAGCTTTATCCTTATCAGGATATAATTGTTTTTTATTTAGCTTTTTAAGTTCAAATTCTATCTTTCTTAAATCTCTAATAGAATTATAAAATTCTTTACCAGGTTTTTCTTTTATTGTTTTATCAAGTGATGATGCTCTAACATAAGTTGATATTTTCATATTTGCTTTGTCGGCTTTGGCTTGTATTAGTTCCTTTTCCTTGAGACTAACTCTTATTGTTATAATGTCTCCTTTCTTATCATCACTTTCTATTTTATATTTTTTCAAAAAAGTTCAACTCCTTTACTTTTTATTCAAGGGGATTGGGGATTTTCCCCATATCGAATTTGTGTATTACAAATTCATTGCTTGCTTATACTAACTACTAAACGCAGTTTTAGTATAAATTCTGTAAAAACAACAAACTTATTTGTTATTTTTTATCCTTTTTCTTTAACTAATTCTTTAGATTTTTTCTTCAAACAATCTCCAAAAACGATGTCATTTATACTCAAATATGTTACTAAAAAATCGTTATAATCTTTACCAGTTTTGGGTGGAAAATCTATTATTCTATATTTGTTTTCAAGTAATTTTTTGAATGAATTAGAAGCGGATCTTCCTGCATTATCATTATCAAAACATAGGTAAATTGTTTTAATTTCTTTGTTATCTTCTAGTATTTTTTCAATAGCTTTAGGTAATTTAGGTTTTCTATTATCGCTTGGAACTTGATATATTCCTGCTAGTGATACTAGGTTATAATCTTTATAATTTTTACCTGCTATCTTCAAGAAAGTTGCAAATGAT
>JAFRCC010000010.1 GCA_017404545.1 Clostridia bacterium | reverse complement strand
ATTCCTCCGGAATTCCTATAATATAAAGGCTTCGCTAACATTGCACAGAAAATTTCTGCGAAATTTTCGCGCACGAACAATTACGCGGACATTTGCATTAAATTTTGTCTTTTGCAATTGTCATAATGTCCGCTATTGTTCAAAAGGTCAGAGGATAGTTCGGTTCAAATTTTTATATTGACTTCTTTTTAATAGATGCTATATAATGAAAATATTAATAAATAGGAGGTATTTCAATGGAAGAAATCAAGAAAAAGGTAGAAGAAATTATTAATAAGGTAAAAAATGATGGAGATTTTGCAAATAAATTTAAAGATGATCCAGTAAAAGCTGTTGAAGGTGTAGTTGGAATGGATTTACCAGATGATCAAATAAATAATATTGTGGATATGGTAAAAGCAAAGGTGAATTTTGATAATAACGGGATTATTGGAAAAATAACAGGTCTATTTAACAAGTAAGTAAATTGCGTAATTTGTGTGTCATTAAATAAAAATAAAGAATTTCCTATTGCCATTAGTGAAAGAGTAATTGACATAAATAAATAATTATGCTAAAATAAAAAACATATTAAGAGTTTATCTATGACACTGAAAAGTGCCAGAGCGATAAAGGAAAGCTAAAAAAATAGGAAGCTTTCTACACTTAAATAGGATTTAAAGCCTTGCAAAGGAGTCTTAAGAGATTTCTTTGTGAGGCTTTTTTGTTTTATTTTGTTATGTTAGAATTAAATTGTATGAAGGAGGAATTAATATGCCAAATTTAGTAATAGTAACCGGGCCACAAGCTGTTGGAAAGATGACTGTCGCGGAATGCTTAAAGGCGAAGATAGGATATGCCCTAATGGTTAATCACGACAGTATAGAGGTCTCAGATAAGATATTTGGGTTCGCAACACCAGAGCAAAAAGAATTTAATGGATTAATAAGAGAAGCTGCCTTTGACACTGCAATAAAATATAATAAAGATTTTATATTTACATTTGTAATGGCATATGATTCAGAAAAAGACTGGAACTATGTTAATAAATTAAGAGCAAAATTCGAAGAAAGTGGAGGTAATTTATATTTCATTGAACTTGAAACAGATGTTGAGACAAGATTAAAAAGAAATGTAACAGCCCATAGATTAGAAGCAAAACCATCTAAAAAGAATATAGAATGGAGCAACCAAGATTTGTTAAAGACAATGGATAAGCATAGGCTAAATTCCAAAGAAGGAGAGAAGGTCTGTCCAAATCATATTAAGATAAATAATACAAATTTATCTCCGGAAGAGGTAGTAAATATAATTGTTGATAAATTTAATTTGTAAAAGGAGGAATTATGGATTTTATTATTAGACAAGTAGAAGAGGATGATTTAAAAGAAGTAGCAGAGCTTTGCGTTAAAGATTGGAAATATGCATATAAAGGATTTATTGATGATGAGTATCTTGATAATTTAGATACAAACGAAAAGTACGAGAGAATGAAGTCTAACTACAAAGAGGGTCATTTTATTGTTGCAGAAAGCAACGGAAGAATTGTTGGATTTTGCAGATATAGTGATGATTACATAGATAATCCAGATGATGATGAAAAAGATTGTGAGCTAAATGTTTTGTATGTAAATTGGGAAGATAGAGGTAATGGTATTGGCTCTGCTCTTGTAGATTTTGTAAAGAATTATTTTAGATCAATTGGTAGAAAAAAGATGCTCATTTGGTGTTTCAAGGAAAATGAAAAAGGAAGAAGATTCTATGAAAAAATGGGTGGAAAGATATTTGGTCAAAAGATAGTCGATAAAAATGGACAAAAATTAGAGGAGGTAGGATTTGAATATGAGTTATTATAAAAAGATAGAGGGAGATAGAATATATTTATCTCCAATGTGTATTGAGGATGCAGATAAGTACGTAGAATGGTTTTGTGATTTTAAAACTACAGATGGTATTAGAAAAAGTAGAAATATTATGACAGTGGAAGCTGAAAGAAATTGGATTCAAAAGGCATTAGAAAGTTGTGATTTACAATTTGCAATTGTGAACAAAGAGACAAATGAGTTAATTGGTAATTGCGGATATCCAAAAATTTCTAGACAAGATAGAACTGCGGAAGTTGGTATATTTATTGGAGAAGAAGAAAACAGAAGTAAAGGATATGGAACTGAAGCATTAAAACTTTTACTTGATTATGGGTTTAATTATTTAAACTTACATAGTATTATGCTTTGTGTAATGTCTTTTAACGAAAGAGCAATTGCTTGTTATAAAAAAGTTGGATTTAAAGAGAATGGAAGATTAAGAGAAAATTATTTCTTAAATGGAAAGTATTATGATGTTGTTTATATGGATATCTTAGAAAATGAGTTCAAAGGAGAATATATTAGAAATAAGAATGTATAAAATTAGAAAAAATAGGGACGGAGGAAATAATTTTTTGCTCCGTCCCCAAAATTAAACCAAAATTAAAGGAGTGATACGATGATTAAACTGATTAAACCAAGCAAATTATACTATGACCAGTATACAGAAATGATGGATGAGTGGCATAAAGATGGTGGTAAGATTGCTCCTTGGCCACTCAGCTTAGATTATGAAGATGAGGAAAAATTTGATAAGTTACTTAAACATTTAGATGATGTAGAAAATGGTAGAGGTCCAAAAGAATTTTCTTCTTCTTCAACATTCTGGGTTTATGATGATGAAAGTAAAAAAATAGTAGGTGCTACTAATATTAGACATAAGATTATAGGAGTAAGTGGTAATCTATGGGGGCATATTGGATATGGTATAAGACCAAGCGAAAGAAGAAAAGGTTATGCCAAACAAACTTTAAAGCTTGCTATGGAAGAAGCTAAAAAGCTTGGAATTAAGAATATATATGTAGCAGCATATACAGAAAATATAGGCTCTATTAAGACTATTGAGAGCTGTGGATTTGATTTTGAAGAAACATTAATCGATGACGAATGTGGTAAAGAAGTTCGTAAGTATTGTTATAGCTTTAGAAAAAGATATGCTAATGATAGCATTAGTCATGATGGAGTAGATGATGCTGAATATAGCATAATAGATGGCAAAGATGAATCTAAATATAGTTTTAATGGGGATATTTGTTATAACAAATTTAACAAAGTAAGTAAACCAGCTTTGCTTCCATCAGGAAGACCATATTTGGATTCTGGATATACATGGTTGGAATTTTATGACTATGAATCTAAAAATTGTCTAACGGCTATGTATGACGAGAATAAACAGATAGTAGAATGGTACTACGACATAGCAAGAAAGATTGGAAAAGATAAAGAGACAAATATGCCATACGAAGATGATTTATATCTAGATGTTATATTTAATCCAGATGGTAGTCATATAGTGCTTGATAAAGATGAGCTTGATGAAGCATACAATAAAAACGAAATAACAGAAGCTGATTATAATATGGCAATTGAAGAAGCGGATAGAATAATAGAAGAGACGAATTTTAATAAGCTAAAAGAATTTACTGATTATTGGATTAAACAATAAGATTAATTTGTCGAAATTTGTGGTACGATTTTTCTTGAAATATGAGCATTTTAGATATAAGATTTAATAGGTTAAATAACTTTTTTCATTTTATTATTTAATTTCTATATTTTTATATCCATAAAATTTTCCAAATTAATATTGACACTTGTAATACAATGTAATACAATAGACGTGAAAGGAGCTGGTAATCATGACTATATCTGTAAGATTAAGTGATAAGGATTCCGAGCTAATAAAAGCATATGCCGAAATGAATGGAATGTCCATATCAGATTTAGTTAGAAAGGCAATACTAGAAAAAATTGAAGACGAATACGATTTAGAATGTTATTACAAAGCAATGGAAGATTACGAGAAAAATCCTAAAACATACACAAGCGACGAAGTTAAACAAATGTTAAAAGAATGGGATGAGGAAGATGAAAGCATATAAAGTTGAATACACAGAAAGAGCAGTAAAAGATCTTCGAAAGCTTGACAAATACACAAGAAATCTTATCGTTGCGTGGATTGAAAAAAATCTAGTTAATTGTAATAATCCAAGAATACATGGAAAAGTATTAATAAAAAATAAATCAGGAAAGTGGAGATATAGAATTGGAAATTATAGATTAATATGTGAAATACAAGATGATAGAATAGTTATTTTAATCTTAGAAATAGGACACAGAAGAGAAATATATGATTAAACTGAATTGCATAAATAAAAAATAGAGCAAAGTACGAATTTTAGTTCTTTGCTTTATTTTTTTACCAGTTATAGTACTAAAACGACCACTTATATTCAAAACCATTAAAAGAATTGAATTTAACTTTTTGTTATTCTATAATTTAAACTAAGGAGGACGAAGATATGAATATTAATGTAACAACTAATATATCAAAAGACCATGGTGAAGATATAGAAGTAATTATTAATACCTCTAAAATTACAAAAGAGCTAGAAGATTTAATAAATTTAATTAATGAAACATCCAAAGGAGAGATAAACACTATTCTCGGTAAGGACGATAATAAAATCTCAATTATTAATGTAGATGAAATCATGTATATATATAGTGAGAATCAAAGTAATTTCTGTAAGACAGAAAAAGGAACATTTAAGATTTCAGAAAAGCTATATGATTTAGAAAGTAAATTACCAAGAGATAAATTTATTAGAATATCTAATTCTACAATTATAAATATTAAGTATGTTGATTGTTTTGATGTTGGAATAGTTGGTACCATATTAGTTAAATTTATTGATAAATCTACAGAGTATGTTTCAAGAAGAAGAGTCAAAGATGTTATGAAGTTTTTGAAGGAAAGAAGGTAGATTATTATGAAAAAGAATTTATTAAAAAATATGTTTACATCAATCTGTGTAACAACATTTATTGTAATGATTGTATTTGTTATATCTGGATATATATCTAACAAGATTTATAGAGATAGCATGATAAATGATGCAGAAAATTTCGTACAAGTTCAAGGTACTGAAAATGAATTAAAGGAAACCATAGAATCATTTGAAGGGGAGAACGGAGTTGTAGAATATCAAAAAACAGTAATATGGCTTATATTCAATGGTGAAAAACTTGTATATGATGAAATTGCATATGCATTAGTGGTATCAACAATTATTGGTGGTATAATTGGATATCTAAAAACTATTATGGAATTAAGACAAGATAAAAAGGCTACTACAAAGAAAACATTTTTTACATATCTTGTAGGACTAGCAGTAGTTGAAGCAGTAGTTGGAATAATAAATATTATTGAATATGAGTTAAATAGTATTGACCCAGGAACATTTTTAGCATATGGATTTAATTATACAATTATATTTGGAGTATATGTATTAATAAAACTTGGTATAGATACTAAAAAGAAAAAACAATTAAATGAGCTTATGAAAAAAGATAAATAGTTTTGAATAATAGAAATTTCAAAATAAAAATAAAGAATACGTTGTAAGCATGGGATTTGTATGATATAATAATTGTATCGTTTTATAGATTAACATAATATGACAATCTATAAGTAGAAAGGATGTTGAATTAATGAAAAAAGTAAGTAAAGTACTACTATTTGTTGCAATTTTTGCATTAGCTCTAATAATCAGAGCAAACAAAGCACAAGCAGCTGTTTACATATGGCCAGTTGGGGGAAATAATGCTAATGAAACGTATAAAGACTATGACTTTTATGGTAGAGCATATACTGCACCATATAAAAATGGTAAATCGGGAAGAGAGTATATTGTAAACAATACAATTTGGCCAAATGAAAAATATTTTTATGCATCATGTGAATCACACTATGGTATGGATATTACCGGTATAAATGGCCATACATATGCAATTGTTTCTGTATGTGATGGTAAAGTGATTGCAACAAGCGGAACAAGAGCTTCGAATCCAGGCGTTAACTACGCGGATAGGAACCAAAGAAGAACATCAGCTGGAATGAACGATGGAGGCGGATATGGAAATTATGTAATCATAGAGGAACCTTCAACTGGTAGATGTTTCTTATATGGGCATTTAAAAGGTGGATCATTAAAAGTTGGCAAAGGTGATATGGTAACTGCAGGACAGGAAATTGCAACAATGGGAAGCTCCGGAGATTCTGGACATATGCATGTGCATTTTGAAATAAGAAAGTCAAAAGCAAATACAATAAAAGAAACAAAATATGGTTATCATTATTTAGTTGCTACAAATTCAAATACTAATTTAGACCCTGAGCAATACATTGGAACAAAACCTAATGTATATACACCATTTACAGACGGAAAATTAGTAAAAATATCAAAAGATGATGCTAAAATATATGTTAGATACTTATATAGCACAATACTTGGCAGAGAAGCAAGCGATGAAGAAGCTGAATACTGGGCTAGCAAATATGTAGATACAGAAAGTATTTATGAAGTAACGAGGGGAATATTATTTAGTGAGGAGTCTAAAAATAATAATGGAGAGCTAAGTAATCTTGATTTTTTAAAAAAGACTTACGAGATTATTTTATATAGAGGAAGCAATTATACTGAAAGTGAAATGTCAGGACACTTAGATAAGCTAGATAGGGGAATATGGAATAGAAATGACTATTTAGCAATGCTATGTAATTGCAAAGAATTTACAGAAAATAAATGTAGTGCGATAATTTCAGATATGAAGAGCGAAGAAGAGAAAAAAGCAGAAGAGCAAAGAAAAGCTGAAGAAGAAAAGAAAAAACAAGAAGAGGAAGAGGCCAAGAAAAAGGAAGAAGAAAAGAAGAAACAAGAAGAGGAAGAGGCTAAGAAAGAACAAGAAAAAAATGAAGAATATGACAACGTAAAATTATATATTAGATATTTGTATAGAAATGTTCTAGGCAGAAAAGCATTAGATAACGAAATTGAACACTGGATTGAACAATATAAGCAAAATCAAGATATTTCGTTAATAACACGAGATATATTTGTAAATGAAGAAACAGAGTCAATGACAAGTTATGATTTTATGAAAAAAATTATAGAAGTTTTATATAATAGAGAAAATGTAGATAAAAAAATAATCGAGTCATATGCAAATCAAATTGAAAAAGGCGAAATAAGTAGAGCAGATTTTATTGTTGGAGTATGCAGTACAACAAACTTTAAGGAGAATATGTATAAAATACTTATTGAAAAACAAAGAAACTATGAGTCTACGAGAAAAACAATAGCAATTGCATCTGAGGATAAATTAAATCAACTTGGAGATCTTGATGGAGACGGATATATTTCTGCTGCAGATGCATCACTATGCTTAGCTTTATATTCTTTAGAAGACAAAACAGATTATGCATATGCAATTCAATATGCAGATGTTGATGGTGATGGAGAAGTTGAATATGAAGATGCACTAACAATGTTGACTTATCATGTTCAGATTATGGTTCAGAATATAGATAGTAATACAACAATAGAAGAGTTTGTTAAAAATAGATAAAAAAGATGATTTTGATTTATTTAAGATAGTAAGAAATTCCTATTTGCTAAATAAAGGATTCTGCAAACAGGAATTTTTTATTAAAACAATAAAAACATAATAAGTTGACGGCTCAGAGATTATTTTTCACTTATGTAAAAAAGTGGATAGATGGATAGTTCAAAAACACAAAAATTAACTATATGTGATTTATATATTGAAGTAAAAATTACAATTAAGTATAATTGTATGGTGTATTGAAAGATATTAGCAATATGAAGGGAGGAAAAAATGCTACAATTAAAAGACATAAGAAAGATTTATGGAGGAAAAAAGACCGAAAAAGTAGAGGCCTTAAAAGGCATAAGTATCGAATTTAGAGAAAACGAGTTCGTATCAATCTTAGGCCAAAGTGGATGTGGCAAAACTACATTATTAAATATTATTGGAGGATTAGACAAGTATACTTCAGGGGATTTGATAATAAATGGAAAATCAACTAAGCAGTTTACAGATAGGGATTGGGATTCTTATCGTAATCATTCTATAGGTTTTGTATTTCAAAGCTATAATTTAATACAACATCAAACTATATTAACAAATGTTGAATTAGCACTGACATTGGCTGGTATAAGTAAACATGAAAGAAGAAAAAGAGCTATAGAAGCACTAAAAACTGTAGGATTAGGTTCAAAATTAAATAAAAAGCCATCGGAGCTATCTGGAGGACAGATGCAAAGAGTTGCTATAGCAAGAGCACTAGTAGGAAATCCAGACATATTATTGGCCGATGAACCAACAGGAGCTTTAGACTCTGAAACATCAATACAAATTATGGACTTGCTAAAAGAAATAGCAAAAGATAGATTGGTAATAATGGTTACACATAACCCTGAGCTAGCAGAAAGATATTCTACAAGAATAATAAATTTATTAGATGGAAAGGTTATAGGTGATTCAGATCCATATAATAGCACTGAGAAAGATGTAGAGAACGCCAAAAAGAAAACAAAGAAATTTAAAAGAACAGGAATGAACTTTAATACTGCTTTATTACTTAGTTTTAAGAATTTGTTAAACAAAAAGGGAAGAACATTTTTAACATCGTTTGCAGGATCAATTGGTATAATAGGGATTGCTCTTATTTTATCAATATCTAATGGTATGAATAATTACATTGAAAGCTTAGAAAAAGATTCTATGGCAGGATCACCTATAACGATTAGTGCAGTTACTCAAAATGTTTCATCACTTTTATCAATCTCGATGGATGATAATGTGAAGGCTGAGGAAGGAAAAATTACAAGTAAGGATGATATAACTAAAACTGTTGGCGTTGAAATAAAATATAATAATATAGGTGAGTTTAAAAAATATGTAGAAAAAAACGATGAATTAAAACAATATACAAATGGAATTCAGTATATGTACGATGTGCAACTAAACGTATATGACAATAGTAACAGTAATATAGTTAAAGTAAATCCTAATTCGTTAAGTAATAATGATGAAAATTATGAAAATAATACATCATCAAATTTTTTCTATGAATTATACGATTCAGATGATTTGATATATAGCCAATACGACCTAATTGCTGGAAAATTACCAGAAAATTATAATGAAGTTGTTTTAATAGCAGATTCAAATAGAGCAATTCCAGATACAGTGTTATATGCGTTGAATTTTAAAAATAGAAACGAATATAACGAAATACAGAGCAAATTAAAGAAGGGTCAAGAAGTTAATATAGAAAGTTCGTCATATTCATATGATGAATTTTTAAACAAAACATTTAAATTTGTGTTACCTTCAGATTACTATGTAAAAGAAAATGGCAACTGGATAGATAAATCAAATGATGTATCGCATGTAAAAAGAATTGTAGAAAATGGAGAAGAGCTAAAAATTGTTGGAATTGTATGTGTTAAAGATGGTACTGAGATTTCAACTGACATGAATTCCGGTATTGGATATAGACATGAACTTACTGAACATATTGTTAGTTTAACAAACGAATCTGAAATTGTAAAAGAACAAATAGCAAATCCAACAAAAGATATTTTTACAGGAAAAGATTTTGAAACAGATGATATTATAGATAACATGAGCATCGACGAGCTAAAGTCTTTAATTTCAGAAAATGTGGGAGATAATAGCGAACAAGTATTGCAATACATTGATTCTCTGTCAGAAGAAGAGCTTAGGGAAATGTTAAAAAATGGAAATAGTAATAATGCGACATACGAAAGTAATTTGAAAAAAATAGGATATATAGATTTAGAGTCACCTTCAGCGATGCAAATTTATCCAAAAGATTTTGAATGTAAGAAAAAAATAGAAGAGTATATTAATAAATATAATGAAGAGAAAAAAGCAAACCAAGAAGACAATTTGTCAATATACTATACAGATTTCGTAAAGATGATTACTGAATCAATGTCTAAAATAATAAGTACTATAGAATATGTTTTAATTGCTTTTGTTGCTATCAGTTTAATTGTTTCAAGTATAATGATTTCAATTATTACATATATAAGTGTATTGGAGAGAACAAAAGAGATTGGTATTTTACGAGCAGTAGGAGCAAGTAAAAAGGATGTTTCTAGATTATTTAATGCAGAAACGGTTATTGAAGGACTAACTGCAGGATTAATGGGAATAGGGATTACAGTATTATTAAATGCTCTTATAAACAAAATTTTAGGAATTAGTATGGGAATGGACAATTTAGCAAAATTAAATATGGTTCAAGCAGTAGTATTAATAGTACTAAGTGTTGGCTTAACTGTATTTGCTGGAATACTTCCATCAAAGAGCGCATCAAAGAAAGATCCAGTGGAAGCATTAAGAACTGAATAATCAAAATTAAATGGGGAAGAGAATAATCTTCTCTGTTTTTTTAGCTCTAAATGGGGCAAATCTTTTAAAAAGAACAAAACATAATAAGTTGACGCCACAGAGATTATTTTGACCTTATGTTAACACTTATCGCCCTAAAACATACATACTTATAACTAAAAAAGTAATTAGAAAAAGATATTGATAGAAAAATAAATCTTGGTTATAATTAAACTAAATTAAGAACGCGGGAGGAAATATTATGATTAAAGAATTTTTAGATAATTTGGCAGAAAAGATGGTACAGTATAAAGATTATAGGATTATACGTCCAAATGAAATTAACTTTAGGAATCCAACACCGGAAGAAGAGCCACTAGTTAAGAAGATAAAATATAGAGAGGTATTAGGATTATCAATAGCAGTTGCATTTATTATTAGCATGCTTACTGTTTTAATTATCTTTGATCCTGATGAGATAGTATCTATTCTATTAATAGGTGGTAGCATATTATTGGTTTTTGCTGGTGTACTAATTTCTAAAATAATAAAAAAAGGAATTGTTGCAACAGGAACGGTAGTTTTAAAGATGGGTGGTAGCATAAATCCAAATAGTTACAGAAAACGGTAGAAGAGATAATAATTATCGTTTGTCTGTTGTTCTCGATGATGAAAATGAAGTTTTATGTAAAAATCTATTGGTTGGAAGAAAAGATTATTATAGATTACAAGAAGGATCTAAAGTAATAATTATAAAAAATACGGAAATAAAAGCTTATAGTATTAGATAAATATGGTATCCTTGTTTTTTGGCTATATTGATGATAAAATGTAAACACAAAATTTTTTAGGGGGAAATATGTTTAATTTAGTATCAAATTATCAGCCAACTGGTGATCAACCAGCTGCAATTGAATACTTAAGTAATGGAATAAAAGAGGGCAAGAAATTTCAAATATTGCTAGGTGTTACAGGCTCTGGAAAAACATTTACTATGGCAAATATAATTCAAAAAGTACAGAAACCTACATTGGTTTTGGCACATAATAAAACACTCGCTGGACAATTATATTCTGAGTTTAAGGAATTTTTTCCAGAAAATGCAGTAGAATATTTTGTTTCGTATTATGACTATTATCAACCAGAGAGCTACATACCACAATCGGATACATACATAGAAAAGGATGCATCAATAAATGACGAAATAGATAAATTACGTCATTCTGCAACTTTATCGTTATTTGAAAGAAAAGATGTAATAATAGTAGCATCTGTATCATGTATATATGGTTTGGGTGACCCTATCGATTACCAAGGTATGATGCTATCTATTCGTCCAGGGATGGAAAAGCCTCGCAACGATATAATGAAAAAGCTAATAACAATGCAATATAGCAGAAATGAATTAGATTTTAAAAGAGGAACTTTTAGGGCAAAAGGTGATGTACTAGAAATATATCCTTCATCGCAAAGTGAGTCTGCAATAAGAGTTGAGTTTTGGGGCGATGAAGTTGAAAAAATACATGAAATAAATCCACTAACAGGAAAAAGTATAGGATTAAGATCTCACGTGTTAATACCACCAGCGTCGCAATATGTAACAAGTAGAGAAAAGTTGGATAGAGCTATTGTTACAATTGAAGAAGAGATGAAGGAAAGAGCAGAATATTTCAAATCTCAAAACAAGTTAATTGAAGCTCAGCGTATTGAGGAGCGTACAAATTTTGACATGGAAATGATGAAAGAAACAGGTTTTTGCCAAGGAATAGAAAATTACTCCAGACATATAAGTGGTAGACCTGCAGGAAGTCCTCCTTACACATTATTTGATTATTTTCCAAAAGATTTCTTGTTGCTAGTAGATGAATCTCACGCAACAATTCCACAGGTAAGAGCAATGTATAATGGAGATAGAGCACGTAAAGAGTCCCTAGTAAAATACGGATTTAGATTACCATCTGCATTTGATAATAGACCATTAACGTTTCCTGAATTTGAACAGCGAGTTAATCAGGTTGTGTTTGTTAGTGCTACTCCAGCAGACTACGAAAAAGAGCACAGTGGAGATAATGTTGTAGAGCAAATTATACGTCCTACTGGATTATTGGATCCAAGAATAGACGTAAAACCTGTAACAAACCAAGTTGATGATTTAATAGAGCAAATACATGATACAGTTGAAAAGCACGAGAGAGTGTTAGTTACCACTCTAACTAAAAAAATGGCTGAGGATTTAACATCGTATCTATCTAGCCTTGATATAAAGGTTAAATATATGCACTCAGATATAAAGGCTTTGGAACGTATGGAAATAATAAGGGATTTGCGTTTGGGCGAGTTTGATGTGCTAGTAGGTATTAACTTATTAAGGGAAGGATTAGATATTCCAGAAGTATCACTTGTAGCAATATTAGATGCGGACAAAGAGGGGTTCTTGCGTTCAGAAAGAAGTTTAATACAAACTATAGGTCGTGCAGCAAGAAATGACCATGGAAGAGTAGTAATGTATGCTGATGTATTAACAGAGTCTATGGAAAAAGCAATTCACGAAACAAACAGAAGACGTGAAATTCAGATGAAATATAATGAAGAGCATGGAATAAAGCCACAAACAATTAAGAAAGATGTTAGAGCCGCAATTAGTGCAACTATGGTCGAAGAAGCTACCTCAGAATATAAACTAGACAAGGATGCAAATATTCAAGATGTAATAAACAAATTAACAGACGAAATGTTAAAACATGCAGCAGCAATGGAATTTGAAAAAGCAGCCGAAATAAGAGATAGAATAAAAGAATTAGAAAATTTTGGGGACGGAGCAAAAAATTAACAACAGGAGTGTATTATGTATTTTAAAAAATGTATTGATGAAATAAAAACAGACAAAATAAAAATATTTGTAGATATGGATGGTGTAATAGCAGACTATGTTGTTGGAGAGGCCAGAGATTACGACAAAAAAAGGCCGCTTAATACAACAATTAAGCAACTAGAAGAAGTATCTCATATGAATAACGTAGAGCTATATATTCTTTCTATATCTAGAATGGATGTTGGAGTAGAGGAGAAAAACAGGTGGCTCGATATTAATGCACCATTCTTCAAAAAGGAAAATAGAATTATAATTTCAAGAGAATCAAACAATTTTGAAAAATCATATAAATTAAAGTGTGACTATATAAAAAGTGTTACTAGAGAAGATAACTGTACTATTGTTGTAATTGATGACGATTGCGATATTGTACACAAATTAAAAGAGCAAAATGACGATATAATAATTTTTAAAGATACAGTGTTTGTAGACTAAACAATCAATAACAAGTAAAGAAAAGACCAGGTTATGTACCCGGTCTTTTTTGTTCGGCATTTCTATTTATTTATGTCTTCTATGTCTTCTATTAAGATCGCTTTACCCCGTTGGCACAGCCTGGACATGTAATTGGAATTATTTCTCTTCGAAAATCGACCCTGTGTTATTATAGCAATAATTCTACGTCCGTTTGCTTCTTGGAACAGAAAATTCTTTTCAATAAGAAAGTATGCATCAGTATTGTTTATTGATGCAGAAAGAAATTCCATTCCGGCATGGTTCGAGACGGGTCTGCCTTCATATCCCCAATATACATTTGCAGTGCTTTGATGTTTGTTGCTAGATGCATCATCAAAGAATATAAAGCAGAGCGGGCGAATGTCGTTTTCTGACTGTCCAATGTGATAACCAAACCAATAGGAAATGGTGAATATAAGAAGAATAACAAAGATTAACCGAATCATACAACTCACATCCTTTCAGATTTTACACGGCATTATAACATAAATTAAGAAATTTGTAAATATTTGTAGAATTATAAAAAGTAAGAAAATTTTTTACATCTATTGACAAAGCAAACATAAAGTGTTAAAATAATCGTTATCATATGTAAGGCGCAAGCCTATCACACAAACACTATATAAGCCGTAAGGCGGAGGTATTCATCATGGAAATCTATTACGATTACGAAGCCATCCTTAGCAAAGCTGAGGAAATCAGAAACACTGCTCCGAAGCTGCTTGAAGCTGGCGACTGGGACGGAATTCGGGAACTCCTTACTATCAGTGAGGAATACTGGAGAGGCCCTGCAGCGAACAACTATCGCGGATTGGTAGAAATCATTATTGAAAACAAGTCCGACAGAGCAGCTAATGCTGTTAGTGTTATTCCCAGAACCCTTGAGTTATCTGTTGAACAGATGAAGGCGAGAGACCACGAAGCAGCTGAGGCAGTCCGCAGACATTTCGGTGTATAGGACAAAAATCAAAAAACGGCAACAGCCCCCTTCTTTTTTGAAGGAGGCTGTTTATTTTATATTATAGACTATAATGTTGGAAGAAAATCAAGTATTGTCATATGGCTTAAATCGTTGTATAATGCGAATATTGATAGAATATTTGTAACAAATATATTGACAAATATTTGTTCGCGTGTATAATAATAAATATTAAAAAAATGTAGGGGGCTTTTTATGAACGATAAAATAGTAATAAAAGGAGCAAAGGTTCATAATTTAAAGAATATTAATTTAGAAATACCAAGGGATAAATTAGTAGTTGTAACTGGTCTTTCAGGAAGTGGTAAGTCTAGTTTGGCATTCGATACTTTGTATGCTGAAGGTCAAAGAAGATACGTAGAAAGTTTATCTTCATATGCTAGGCAATTCTTAGGGCTAATGGAGAAACCCGATGTAGAATCCATAGAAGGATTATCACCAGCCATATCTATAGACCAGAAAACTACATCTAAAAATCCTCGTTCAACTGTAGGTACGGTTACAGAAATATACGATTATATACGTCTATTATATGCTCGTATAGGTATTCCACATTGTCCTAATTGTGGAAAGAAAATAGAAAAAACATCTATCGATCAAATAATAGATATTATAATGGATTTAGAAGAAGGAACTAAAATACAAATTTTAGCTCCTGTTGTTCGCGGACGTAAAGGTGAATATAAAAAACAATTAGAAGATTATCAAAGAGAAGGTTTTGTAAGAGTAAAGATAGATGGAGATGTATATGATTTATCGGATGAAATAGATCTAGATAAGAAGAAAAAACATACAATCGAATTAATAGTTGATAGATTAGTTGTAAAAGAGGATATAAGAGGTAGATTAACTGAATCTGTAGAAACTGCCCTAAAACATGCTAACAATTTAGTTGGAATAGATGTTATAGGTGGAGAGCCACTTTTATTTAGTCAAAACTATGCTTGTCCTGATTGTGGTATTAGTATAGAGGAGTTAACGCCTAGAATGTTTTCTTTTAATAATCCGTTTGGCGCTTGTCCATCATGCTCTGGTATAGGATATGTTATGAAAATGGATGAAGACTTAATTTTGCCAGATAAAAATAAAACTTTATATGACGGGGTAAAAGCTTTTGGAGCAAGCACTATGAAACGTGGCGACACAATGGCAAAAATGTATTTTGAAAGTATAGCCAATAAATATGGAGTTGATATAAAACAACCTATAAAAAAGCTTCCTCGTAAGTTTTTAGAAAAAATATTATATGGAACAGGCGATGAAGAAATAGACTTTGAATATACGTCATCAGCTGGAACTAGAAAATATACAGCACCATTTGAAGGTGTACTTCCTACACTAGACAGACGTTATAGAGAAACAAAGTCTCAAGGAATGAGAGATTTCTATGAAATGTATATGAGTAGTAGTCATTGTGACGCTTGTGATGGTGCAAGATTAAGGCCAGAAGTACTTGCTGTAACAGTGGGAGAGAAAAATATCAAGCAATTAACAGACATGCCTATTAATAAAGCAAAGCAATTCTTAAATACTTTAAAACTTAATAAAACACAAACCATGATATCAGAGCTTATATTAAAAGAAATAGATTTAAGGCTTCAATTTTTAATAGATGTTGGTCTAGAATACTTAACTTTATCTAGAGCAGCAGGAACACTTTCTGGAGGAGAAGCACAACGTATTAGATTAGCAACGCAAATAGGGTCTGGATTAACAGGAGTGCTATATATACTAGATGAACCTAGTATAGGATTACATCAAAGAGATAATGAGAAGTTAATTGCTACATTAAAGAAATTAAGAGACTTGGGTAATACGTTAATAGTAGTTGAGCATGATGAAGACACAATGTATGCTGCAGACCAAATTATAGATATTGGACCAGAAGCTGGTGTTCACGGAGGTAATGTTATAGCGCAAGGTACTGCAAAAGAAATAATGGAGGTGCCAGAGTCTATTACAGGACAATACTTAAGTGGTAAAAAGAAAATAGAGGTACCAAAGAAGAGAAGAAAGTCAAACGGTAAATCTATTATTATAAAAAAAGCATCAGAAAATAACTTAAAGAGCATTGATGTAAAAATACCATTAGGTCAATTTGTATGCGTTACTGGTGTTTCTGGAAGCGGTAAATCTACATTAATAAATGAAATACTTTATAAAACAATAGCAAGAGATTTAAATGGTTCGAACGAAAAGCCAGGAAAGTGTCAAGGAATAAAAGGAATTGAAAATATTGATAAAATTATTAATATAGACCAATCGCCAATAGGAAGAACACCTCGCTCAAATCCAGCTACATATACAGGTGTATTTGACCATATCAGAGATGTATTTGCTAATACTAACGATGCAAAACTTCGAGGATATGATAAAGGAAGATTTAGCTTTAATGTGCCAGGTGGTAGATGTGAAAATTGCTCAGGGGATGGACTATTAAAGATAGAGATGCATTTCTTACCAGATGTATATGTGCCTTGTGAAGTATGTAAAGGTAAAAGATATAATCATGAAACCTTACAAGTTAAATATAAAGGAAAGACAATATCTGATGTGTTAGAGATGACGGTCGAAGATGCTTTAAAATTCTTTGAGAATCTTCCAAAAATAAAAAATAAAATTCAAACATTATATGATGTTGGCTTAGGATATATTAAGCTCGGACAACCTTCTACAACATTATCTGGTGGAGAAGCTCAGCGTGTTAAACTAGCAACAGAGCTATCTAAAAAAGCAACAGGTAAAACATTATATATTTTAGACGAACCTACTACAGGATTACACATAGCAGATGTTCACAGATTGGTTGATATATTACAAAGATTGGTTGATACCGGAAATAGCATAGTAGTAATAGAGCACAATTTAGATTTAATAAAAACAGCAGATCATATTATAGATTTAGGACCAGAAGGTGGAGACGCTGGTGGTACAATAGTAGCTGAAGGTACCCCAGAAAAAATATGTAAAACTGAGGAATCATATACTGGAAAATTTTTGTCTACGTATTTAACAAAGTAGGAATGAATATGTATAAATTTATGGAATATAAAAATACTGGGACAGATTAACAATCTGTCCCAGTTGTGTTTTCAATTTTTTCGAGCATAGGCGCATAATCTCTTATATGAGATGTATATCTATGCTCAACATAGTCTTCGTAGCTCATATTTGCTTTAGCTGCTTCTCTCCGAATCATCGGAATGAAATACAGGTAATGAAAAATGAGCCAGATTGGGAATAAAACAACAGCTACCAAGGCACCCAGAAATCCCTGAGTACTTACGAGATTACTAAACATAGGAAGTACCCCCTTAAAAAAATTAAGTAATTAATACAAATAAATTATAACACATTAAATTTTTATTTGCAATATCAAGCACAAAATTCACATAAAAAGTTAAAATATAGTTGACAAAATTATAATTAAGTGATAGCATAATACTTACGTTTGGTATTCCAAATGTAGGTATGTGGGAATCATGTTATATGATTTCTAAAGTCTCTTGGCCCTAGTTGAGAAAGGAGAAAAAGTGATGCTTATGAGGTAAGCAAAAGACACTATGTGTGCTTGTCACACACATAGTGTCTCACACGGGTCTATTTTGCTAACATTGGAAATATACAATCTAACAAACAACTTGTTAAGTACGTGACAACTGCTGTATTTGGGTTGAGGAGAATACAGATTTGCCGTCCATCCACAAAGAAAGGAGAGTATAAACCAATGGAAAGTTTTAATGTATTGGCTCAGTCTTACGTGAGTGCTGTCACGCAGCATAAACTGGGCAGAGCCATTGGTGCTGAGTTTGTTCCATTCAGTGCCAGAACCATCGAAAAAGATTGGAAAGCTAAGATTGAAATTACCAATCTCTTTGACGTAAAACTCAAAGAGGAATTTGGAAATTATCCGAAGCTCACGCTGGAAGACTATGAAAAGTTGGAAAGTAGCATTGTGACTCATTGTAAGCATCTTGCAGTGTATATGTCAATTGTGCTACGGTTTTCGCCGAACCCGGTGGATATTATTTCTGATTTTCCATGCATCAGACATCTGCCATACACAGGTGTGTCGCATCAGACATGCGCAGAACTTGCTAGTGCAGAGCTGCGTTATAAGCAGAAAGTTGACAGCTTGCTGAAAAGTAATGCTGTTGCCTGCATGGTTAGCTATGAGTCTGTAGCGGCTTTCCGTTCTCTGAATACAGATTATGTATTCGCTGATGTGTCAGATGTTTTCCAAGGAAACGTGCCTATTGATACTGTTGTTCACGCAATGGTTAAGGCAAACCAGGAACATTTTAGCCCCACGATTCATGTTGTGAGTGGCTCTGACATTAAAAAACTTATGCATTATTTTGGCATCTTTAATGTAGCTATTGAAATGCCGAGATGACATCGTGCAAATGACATCGTGCAAATGACATCATGCAAATGACATCATGCAAATGACATCCTGCAAATTACACCATGAAAATGACATCATGCAAATGACATCATGCAAATGACATCGTGCAAATGACATCGTGCAAATGACATCCTGCAAAATGACACAAAAAAATAGCGTGCTTTACGGCACGCTGTTTTTTTATGAACATATTTTTACCAATCACATATAGTATCTTAGGAGGTAAATGTATGTTCGAAAATGAATATGAAGAGTATATGAAAGCCGTTTTAGGTTATCCACAATATAACAAGTCATTCTTTCCATACAATAAAGAAAGACTTATTAATGAAAGTACAATAAATAATTTATATCCAGAAATTTACATAATATTAAAGCCTATGGTATCTAATGTTTGTAATAATTATAGAAATTATAATTTATCAAAGGATTTACTTGAATCTATGACTATGGAAATATATAACAATATTGAATCAGAAAATACATTTGTTAATTTGAACAATATGACAGATTCTGAAAATAGAGCAGATACGAAGAGCAATAAAAGCAATGTTTCTTCTAAAATATCATCAAGCAATGAAGAATCACGAAGTTGTCATCAATGCAATCCACTTCTAAAAGATTTAATAAAAATACTAATTTTGAATCAGATAATTAACAATAATAAACCACCACATCCGCCAAGACCACCAATGATGCCATATCCACCAATGAATGAATTTGGATATCCACCAAGACCACCCAGAGATCTATAGTATTTTTGAAAAAATAAACAATTTTTTATATTTGGTAATCCGTGTAAATATGTCATACATTTACATGGATTTATTTTTTTGATTTGAACAAAATAAATACATAAACAAATTGTTTATAAAAAAATAGGAGGAAAAGGAAATGAAGGTTAGAGATTGTATGAGCAATAACGTAATTTGGTTAACCCCGGATGCAACTATTGGTGAATGTGCAAAAATAATGGATGAGCATCATATAGGTAGTATTCCAATATGTAACCCAAATCAAAACGTAGTTGGTGTTGTTACAGACAGGGACATACTTCTAAGAGCTATTATTAACAATAAAGATATAAATAATACGAAAATAAGTGAAATAATGACTACAGGGGTATATTGTTGTGAAGCTAATACTGATATAGAGCATGCAACAACGGTTATGTCTGAAAACCAAGTAAGGAGATTACCTGTTATAGACCAAAATAAAATTGTAGGGATATTGACACTAACAGATCTAAGTAGAAGTGAGCAAGTAAGTGATTTTAAATTTGCTACAACATACGACAATATATGCAATTACAATAGAAAAAATAATCAATAAATGCAAAAAACTATCGCCAAAAAAGGTGATAGTTTTTTTACAATATAAAAATGTAAACTTTTCTAAACAAGAAATTTTATCGTTGATTGGAATTTGCTTTCAGTAGAATAAAGTGTATTTTGAAATAGATTCAATTGTACTTGACTTTATTTTATTTGATATATAAAATGATTCTAAAATAACAAAAGGAACGTGATACATATGAAAAAAATTAATATAAATACTGAAGGCAATCCAGATTTTCTAAATTCATTTTTGGATTATACAGCTACAATTTTAAATAAATCTCCTAATACAGTAAAAGAGTACAACTATGACTTAAATATGTTTCTAAAATATATCCTTATGCATTTTAGAATGACAGATAACGAGGAATTACAAGATGTTATTATTAGAGATATGAGTATAGATACTGTAGCAAAGATTACATTAGACGATATACATTCGTTTTTATTTTATTTGACTAACAATTTTAATAGTAAAGCTGCAACTCGTGCTAGGAAGACATCAAGTATAAGAGTATTTTTTAATTATTTATGCAACAAAAAAGGATTAATAGAAAAAAATCCTGCTCAAAATTTAGAAACTCCAAAGCTAGACAAGCGTATTCCGAAATATTTAACTTTAGATGATAGTAAAAAATTATTAGAAACGGTAAAAGAAAATGAGGATGATAGAAATAGTGAGCGTGACTATGCTATTATAACCTTATTTTTAAATTGTGGTATGCGTTTATCTGAACTTGTAGGAATTAATTTTAAAGACATAAGTTTTGAAGAGCAAAGGATGACTGTTATTGGAAAAGGCAACAAAGAGCGTACAATATACTTAAACAAAGCTTGCATGAAAGCTATAAAAAATTATATGGAAGTTAGACCACATGATGGCGTTCCATTTGATTCAAAAGATGCACTATTTTTAAGCGAGAGAAGAGAGCGTATTAGTAATAGAACGGTTCAATATATAGTAAAAAAAGAATTACAAAAAGCAGGACTTGATACAAATAAGTATTCAGTACATAAATTAAGACATACAGCAGCAACTCTTATGTACCAGTATGGCAATGTTGATATAAGAGCTTTGCAGGAACTACTAGGACACGAAAGTATATCTACAACAGAGATATATACTCATGTTGACAATAGTCAAGTTAGAAATGCAGTGGAAAGTAATCCTTTAGCAGGAGAATAAAGTCGAGATAGTGCACAAAAATAAGGACAAAAAAGTTGACATAAGTGAAAACAAATGATATAATACACCCTATGCAGTTAATACTGTGTGTTTAAAGGTTACTTGTTGTATAAGTGGCCGATGGAATGTACATGATAGAGCTATTGTATGTCCAGAAGAAAAAGCTCACTAGGAGGATTAAGAATGATTCCACCTGGCAATTATGCCGTGGTTACGGCTTCGTAGTAACCCGTATGCAAAGGAAACCTGCGTCCAGAGCATACGAAAAAAATAAATTGTTTCGGAAAACTTTAGACAAGAAAGGACTGAATCTAACCGATGAAGAATATTATGGGTCAGCGTTTTTGCTATATGGTTAGCTTATTAATTGCTGAATATATTCTGGGAAATCCTGACCCGGTAATTAAGTTTTTTGGAATCAATCCTGAGAGAGTTAGAAGTGCAAAGTATCTCAGTCTCGATGAGTACGATGCGCTGAAAGAAGAAATTGCGTATAAAGCATTTCAGGCTCTTTTGGAGATTGAAAGATTAGGGCGATTAAATTTCGATGATTTCCATATGTTTTCGCAGGTATATTATGGATATTCTCACCCTCGTGTTAAATATGGAACATGCATTTCAACAACAGCTTTATTGCTGCTCAATTCGATTTATGAGGATGTAAAACTCTTATCCAAATCGTATGTCACGAGCACCAAGAACGTTGCAAATGCAATTCAGAACATTTCTGCCCTTCATACAATGGGTATGTTCTGTACACCTATGGTGTTGTTCCTCGATACTGATATTCGCCCCATTACGATGAACTCCGGATTGACAGCTAAGATTATCACGGATGCTGTTAAAAGTTCAAAGTCAAATTTCTGGTATTGCCCGAGCGACGACCTGGCTTTTATGTCGTGGGCAAAACTTAAAAGTTTTGTGGGAGAAACCTACAAAGCTGACCCCGGCAAATTTTTCCTTGGCTTGGTGAGAGCCTAAAAAACAGAAGAGAGACTGGTACTTCGGTACTGGTCTCTCTTTCTGCGTTTGTAATTTTAATTATAGCTAAGATAAGAACAATAGCGGACATTATGACAATTGCAAAAGACAAAATTTAATGCAAATGTCTGCGTAATTGTTCGTGCACCAAAATTTGCTTGGCAAATTTTGTATGCAATGTTTGGCAAAGCTTTTGTATTATAGGGAATTCGGAGGAATTCCCTATAATACAAAAAAGCAGGGAGCAATTAAATATTGCTCCCTGTAAAATTAGAATAATTGATTTGCGGTTTCCAGAATGAATGCATCTATCTTGTCTTTTTCGTTTGGCATATTATGTTCAACGTATTCTTCCATACTATGCTCTTTTTTTCCTCTCAGAAATTTTTTTACACGTCTCGGGTACAGAATTTCATTGTGCACTAATAAGATTGGCACACAGAGTATCTGCCGGAAAAAGCAACTTAATTTAAATGACACGAAAATCACGCTCCTTTTTTTATGTACAGCTCACTTCTTGGCGAATTCTTAGTCATTATACCATATAATGGGCGATAATTCAATATGTATTTTATGCCAAACACTATAAAATCTACTTTTATGCTGAATTTACATAAACTATAATAGTAATGATAATAATTTATTTGTCTGTTTCTATAACAAAAGTTACTATTGAATGACCAGCCACATTGTCTTTATGTATTTTCTGATTTAAGCATAAATTAATATGTTGGCTATGTTTTCCTCTGTTTAAAATAACTGCTACAATGGAATTATCTGTATTAATAAACGAAGTAATTTCTAATGAATCAGTATATTTACTAAAAGCCACTCTTTTAGCTCCTGGTTTTATGAACCTACTAAAATGACCTATGTAGTAATATGGTAATGTTTTAGTGTAATCATTACCTTTTTTGTTAAGCATGATAGGGCTATTACACTGATTGTGTATATGCGTTGGGCCACCATGATAATCAAGCATCATATTCCAATCTACATATCCATTAGCACCAGCATTTAAATCTCCGATAATATCGTGTGCATATATTTCAGCATTTGGAATACGTCGTTTTTTCTTTCTAAACCATAGTCGCTCATATCCAGTACAACCTTCAGTGTGAATTGCAAGTTTATCACTATATAGCTCCTTAAAAGCTGTTATATTTTCAAAGTAGTCGCCACTATAGTAGTGATATCCAATTCCAGCTACCATATCTTTTACAGATGGGTCATCAAATATTTCTTGAGCCCTATATACAACGCGCTCTTTATTATGATCCCATATTAAAAGTTTTATAGGGATATTACTTTTTTTGAAGATAGGGGCAATATGATTTTTTATCATTTCTTGTTCTTCTTTTGCTGTGTATACACAAGATTCCCAAAACTGAGAGGCCTTAGGTTCGTTTTGAATAGTCATGTAATTAATATTTATTCCTTCATTTTGATATGCTTGGAAATATTTAACAAGATATTCTGCCCATAAGTCTTTATATTTATCTAAAATTTTTCCACCATGTTTTAACTTTTTATTACTTTTCATAAAAGCAGGTGGGCTCCACGGAGTAGCAATTATAGTGATATTTTTATTTTTTTCGAAAGCTTTCTTCATTAGTGGAATAATATATTTTTTATCTCTATCTATACTAAAATCAGAAAGTGATTCATTATTTGAATAACTATAAGTATCAAGGCAGAAATCACAACTTCCAATATGGGCTCTACATAGGGTATAGTTATTACCATCCTCTGAAAAATAATCGTTTATAAATTGATTCTTACGTTCATCTGGTAGTTTTGAAAAACAATATCCAGCTGCTTCTGTGAAAGCACCTCCAAACCCTAGAATTTCTTGATATGTTAGCTCTGGATATATAATAATTAAATCATTTTCAATATTTTTTAAATTTTTATCTATGCTTTTTGTACCTTCATGATGTAAGTACTTAAACTTAGATAGATTTGTTTCATACTTCGTAATGTTCATATAACACCTCCTAGATTTGTACCGATTATACAATATAGTTTATTTAAATAAAAGACAAAATTTTATAATGAAAATTGATTAAAAATTTATTCATCTATATTTTATATTTGATAGACAACTAGATTTAAATAAAATATAATTAGCTGGATAAATGTGAAGGAGGTTTTTTATGGGACAAATTGATTATTGGGATAGTGTTGCTGAAGAAAAGAATTTTACAACACCTTTTCAGTCAGAGATATTTGAAAACTATGTTAGCAAGGATGCTATTATAGTTGATATTGGATGTGGGTACGGAAGAACTCTAAATGAACTATATGAGCTTGGATACAAAAATTTGATTGGAATGGATTACTCTGGTGAGATGATTAAGAGAGGAGAGCATTTATATCCATATATTAATTTCATAAAAAGTGATGCTACCCAAATAAATATGGATGATAATTCGGTAGATAGTGTTATATTACTTGGTGTATTAACATGTACAGTTTCAAGTAATGATCAAAGAAACCTTATTTTAGAGATAAATAGAATACTAAGACCAAATGGAATTGTTTATATTAATGATTTCTTAGTTAATGATGATGAAAGAAATGTTGACAGATATAATAGCTTTAAAGATAAGTATGGAGTTTATGGAGCATTTGAACTACCAGGAGGAGGCGTTTTCAGACATCAAACTCAAGAATGGATTGATGAATTACTAAGTATATATGAGAAAAAACAATATGAGGTGTTAACATATATAACTATGAATGGACACACGTCAAAAGGATTTTATTATATTGGATGCAAGAAAAGCTGCTCTGATTAATAAACAAGTAGAAAAAAGTTTACATAAACTTGAAACATTCTATATATTATGATATAATCTATAGAATGTTTTTTTTACGGAGGATTTTATGAAAAAAGTAAAAAATAATAATGATTTAAAACTTGTTTTAAAGAAAATATATAGACTTCTAGAGCGTAAACAAAAGTTTATTTTTATACTTATTATAGCAATAATGATTACATCAGCTGTTTTAACTCAAATAACGCCTAAAACTATTGGATGGTTAACAGATGATATACTTAGTAAAAACGAAGTATCATTTGAAAAGGTTGTTCCTTTTTTAATTTTAATTTTAGTTGTAAATGTAATAAATGAAATAATAAAGATTATCAGAAGAGTATTAGTAGAAGATGTTGCCACTAGAACAGAAAAAAAAGCTAGAGGGATGGTTATAAAATCTTTACTTATGGCTCCATTATCATATTTTAGAGCTAATATGACTGGTAACATCCATGGAAAATTGAATAGGTCCTTAGAAGGTACAGTTAAATTAGAAAAATTATTATTTATGGATTTTGCACCTGCTATTTTTAATAGTATAGCAGCTATTATAACAATATTTATAACTTTGCCACCAATTCTTGCTCTTCCAATGATGCTTGTAATTCCAATTGGCGTATGGATTGTTATGAAACAAATAAAGAGCCAAAAAGGAATAAGAGTTGAGCTTCTTGAAAGCAAGTCTCAAATGGACGGAAGTATAGTAGAGCTTATTAATGGCATAGAGGTAATTAGAATTTGTGATAGTGTAAATTCAGAAACTAATAGATTTAATGGTAAATCTGAATTTTTAAGAGCTAAAGAGATGAAACACCATAAGGCAATGGCTTTATATGACTGCTTAAAATTTATTAACCAGGCAATATTTACAGTACTAATAATAGGAATTTCAACATATTTAGCAACAAAAGGCGTTATAACAACAGGTAGCGTTTTAACAGCATATCTTTGTTTTACACAATTATTAAAACCATTAGAAGAATTACATAGAATATTTGATGAATTATCTGAATGTACAGTTCTTGCTAAAGATTTCTTTGGTATGGTTGAAATAGATAATGATTTTTCATACAAAATGATTGCAAATCCAACGGATAAAAACAAAGAATCTGGGAAAGCAAAAACACCTATTGTTGAAATTAAAAATTTAAACTTCTACTATAACGAAGATAAAACGAAAACTATCTTGAATGATTTTAGTTTAGACATAAATAAAGAAATGTTCCTTGGCATTGCTGGTCCAAGTGGTTGTGGTAAGTCATCATTAATTAAAGCTATATGTAAGCTTGAAAAAGGCGATGGAAAAATTTATATTGATTCAGAAAATATTGATAAACTTTCAAGAAAAGATATAGCAGGCACGATTGCATTAGTGCCTCAAACACCATTCTTAATAGCAGGAACAATATATGAAAATATATGTTATGGTATCGAAGGAGAAGTTCCATTAAAAGATGTAGAAGATGCTGCAAAGAAAGCGTATATATTTGATTATATAAATGGATTACCAGACAAATTTGATTCAGTTATATCGGAGAGCGGGAACAATTTATCTGGTGGGCAAAGGCAAAGAATTGCTATAGCAAGAATTTTCCTAAGAAAACCTAAAATATTAATATTGGATGAAGCAACTTCGGCATTAGATAATACATCAGAGAAGTATATTCAAAATGAAATTGAAAAACTACAAAAAGAAAATCATACTACAATAATATCAATAGCACACAGATTAACTACACTAAAGAATTGTGATAGGATAATTGTATTAAATGAAGGTAGAATAGCTGAAGACGGAAAATATCAGGAGCTAATTGACAACGGCGGTATATTTAGTGATATGTTCTATGGAAAATTAAAATAGTGTTTATTGTTTTTAAGGAGGATGTTGAATGAAATTTTATGATGAGGACAAAAAAACCAGATTAAAATCAATTAGTGCGGAAGATGTACACAATGGTGTACTAATTATTCCAGAATCTGTAGTAGAGATAGGAGCTCATATAGATAGAGAAAATGATTTTACTTTTAACCTAACACTTGATGATGAAGACAAAAATGATGAAATTAGTGTTGCTGACATGGTTAAAAAGGTAATTATGAAGAATAATGTGAAACATATAGAAATGTTTGCTTTTGAACGGTTTTAAAAATTTGGAAAGTGTGGAATTTGATGGAATATCAAACCTTAGTAGTATTGGTGCACATGCATTTGATGGATGCTCCGCATTAAAAAATCTTACTATTCCAGATAAGGACCATGTAAAAAATCCTAATCAAAGAATTTTTATAGGCGCGGATGCTTTTATGAACTGTAAAAGCTTAGAGCAATTTATTATGCCAGAAAATACCTTGATAATATTAGATAGTTTATCGTTTAAAGGTTGTACTAATATAAGGCAATTTCACCTTTTGGGTGAAGCCACAAGATTGAATGAAGACATTGGGATAAGTTCTCCAGATGAAGATAGAATCTATATTCATAATTCAACTAGGTCACTTAATAAATTTGAAATGGTATTTATAGAAGATTTTTGTAGAAAATTAGAAGGGATAACTTTACCAAAAGATGTACAGGAAATTGAAGAAAATTTGTTTGGAATGTGTGATGAGTTAGTATACATCGATTTAAAAAATACTGAGTTAAGTACTATAAATCAGGAAATGTTTCCTGAACAAAAACGTATACAAGTGTTAAAACTACCTAATTCTGTAAAGGTGATAGGCAATCATGCTTTTAGCGGTTTTAAGAGCTTAAAAAAGCTTGTGCTTCCACAAAAATTGGAACGTATTGAAGCTTGTGCTTTTTATAGTTGTACTAATTTAAAAGAAATGTATATTCCAGATAGTTGTAAAAATATAGGGAGTTATGCTTTCTGTGAATGTTATAATCTAGAATCTGTGCATTTACCAAATGACCTCGAAGAAATTAACGATTCGGTTTTTAGCTTTTGTCAAAAGCTAAAAAATATAAATATACCAAGGAATTGCAACCATATAGGTGAACATGCATTTGGTATGTGTATTTCTCTGCCTCGAATAACTATTCCACCCAAATGTTCACGTATAGATTATTGTGCATTTAGCGGATGCCATAATCTAGAAGATGTGCAACTAAATAGTAAAAACACTAGTATATCTCCAAAAGCATTTTGGGGTTGTGTGAAAATTAATAATCCACGTATTCCGGTTAAATATAGTAAGTTAGATTTAATTACGCAGCCAGATCTTCTTGCAATGAGACTTGGGAATGAATTTGCAGGGCACTTGAAAAATTTAAAAAGTACATTGGAAAGATGTATATATTCAGAGAAAACTACCCCAAAAGGAGGACAGGGTAACTCTGTTAAAAAAGTAGAGCAACGTAATAAAAAAATTGAACATGATGAACGTTAAATATAACTGATGCAACAGAATTTTAGCGATATGTTTTACGAAAATTTAAAATATGAGGTTGCAAAAGCGTAAGTTATATCACACAACTTGAAATTATTTTCATATTTTTATAGACAAAAATCTAGAACTGCCATATAATGTGTATTGGATTTTATGACAAGATTGTTAAAAAGAAGGGAGTAATAAGTATGAACAATAATTTAACTATGCTTATGATTTTAGATGGATTTGGAGATAATCCGAGATTTGATGGAAATGGCGTTAAACTTGCAAACATTCCTAATATAAGAAAAATATGGGCTGAATATCCAACAACCAAAATAGCAGCTAGTGAACTTGCTGTAGGTCTTCCAACAGGACAGATGGGAAATTCAGAAGTTGGTCATACAAATATAGGTGCAGGTAGAGTTATATATCAAGAGCTAACAAGAATTACAAAATCAATTCAAGATGGAGATTTCTTTGATAATAAGGAATTAGTAGGTGCTATTGAAAACTGCAAAAAGAATAATTCTAAATTACATATTTTAGGGTTACTATCAGATGGTGGAGTTCATTCTCATCAAGAGCATTTATATGGATTATTAGAATTAGCTAAGAAAATGGATTTTAAAGATGTGTTTGTTCATTGTTTCCTAGATGGTAGAGATACGCCACCTCAATCGGCAAAGAGCTATGTAGAAGCATTAGAAAACAAAATGAGTGATTTAGGTGTTGGTAAAATTGCAACATTATCTGGAAGATTCTATGCAATGGATAGAGATAAACGTTGGAATAGGGTAGAGCAAGCATATAATGCACTAGTAAGAGGTACTGGAAACGAGGCTGCTTCTTCAGTAGATGCAGTTCAAAAATCATATGACGAAGGAGTAACAGACGAGTTTGTTGTACCAGTTGTTATAAAAGAAAACGGAAATCCAGTTGCTAAAATAGAAAATAACGATTCAGTTATATTCTTTAACTTTAGACCAGACAGAGCCAGAGAAATAACAAGAACATTGGTAGATAAGGATTTTGCTGAATTTGCTACAGAAAAAATGGACTTATTCTATGTATGCTTTACAAGCTACGATGAGACTATGCCAAATGTAAAAATAGCATTTAAAAAGGAGCCTATTGTAAACACGTATGGAGAAGTTATTAGCAAAAATGGAGGAAAACAATTAAGAATAGCAGAAACAGAAAAATATGCTCACGTTACATTCTTCTTTAATGGCGGAGAGGAAAAGCAATACGAGGGAGAAGATAGAATACTAGTTCCATCTCCAAAGGTTGAAACATACGATTTAC
This sequence comes from Clostridia bacterium, assembly GCA_017404545.1. Lineage (GTDB taxonomy): Bacteria > Bacillota > Clostridia > TANB77 > CAG-508 > CAG-492. The sequence continues at coordinate 31,543 of JAFRCC010000010.1, read as the reverse complement.
AACCAGAAATGAGTGCATATCAAGTTTGTGGCAAAGTTGTAGACGCAATTTATTCAGGAAAATATAACACGATTATATTAAATTTTGCTAATCCAGATATGGTTGGACACACAGGTTCATTAGAAGCTGTTATAAAGGCATTAGAAGCTGTTGATACATGTGTTGGAAAAATATTAACAGCAATAAAGGATGTACATGGTAACTTATTAATGACGGCAGATCATGGAAACTGTGAGGTAATGGTAAATTACGAAACAGGAATGCCTCATACAGCTCATACTACAAATTTAGTACCACTTTCAGTTGTAACAGATAGAGGTCAAGATATTAAGCTTAAACCAGAAGGTGAAGGAAAGCTTTGCGATTTGGCACCAACAATGCTTGAGTTATTAGGAATTGATAAACCTGCTGAGATGACTGGTGAATCTATAATTGTAAAATAAATATTCTTTAGAACAGATAAAAAATAGAAAACATATTACAGAAGTATTACTGTGGTATGTTTTTTTTATTACATTCTTTTGATATTATATGATAATATGATAGAATACGTAAAAGTGATGCATTAGGTAATATATACAAGAGAATATACTTTAAAAGTTATCGATGAGCTGGATGGTAAGATTGAAAACGATATAAAATGGAGGAAACTATATGAAGATAATAAAAAAAATATTAATTATATTAGTAACTATAGTAGGATCTGTAATAATATTGCTAAGAGATGATTACATAAGGTTAAATGCCTCATACTTTATTAATAAGAGCAAATATGAAGAAGTATTTTCTGTACAAGGAAATACAAACAAGTATGTTCCACAAGGTTTAACATATTCGAATAAGTACAATGTTGCAATGCAAACTTCATATAATAGTAATCATGAAGTTAGTATGCTATACATAACAGATTTTTCGACAGGAGAGCTAATAAAAAGTCTTGAATTGCGAAAAGAGGATGGAAGTAATAATACGGGCCATGTAGGAGGAATAACTACCGATAACAATACTGTGTGGATTACAAACGACTATGTAGTTCATGAATATAGCTTATATGAAATTATGAGTACAGAAGCTAATTTTGTACGAAGTAATAAAGATACTAAGTTACCTATAAGAGGTGATTTTTGTTATTATGGAGATCATATACTATGGATAGGAGATTTCTTTTTGAATCCATTCTATAAAGTGCCAGATAATAATCCGCTTCTTTTTGCATATAACACAGAAATAGAATATAACTACTCTGAACCAAAACTTATAATTTCATTACCTAAAATGGTACAAGGAATGACCATACTACCAGATAAAAGATTTGTTTTTACCGCTTCATTTACTAATCTGGTAAAGTCTGACTTAATGATATATAGTAATATATTAGAAACAGAGCAAAGTACATATAATTACAATGGAAAAGATATTCCATACTATAAATTCGACAAAAATAGTGAAATGGAGCATATAAAATTACCACCAATGGCAGAAGGTTTATTCAATATAGATAATGATTTATATATTCTATTTGAAAATAGCTCAGATAAGTATTTTTATGCTCTTCCTAAAATGAAAAAAATAATAAAATATCATATATAATAAGGAGTAATACAATGAATTTTAAACAATTTACAGAAATAGTTAATACCACAGAAATTAATGAGATATATAACGCCATAAACGAATTTAAGGTAAATGATTCAGAAATAGATAATTGGATTGATGATGTTTTTGAACATGCAAATGAAATAGATATAAACAAAATGCCATACATATTAGATTCCTTATATAGATCTGATGATAAATTTATGTTTATGAGTTTTTGTATGTTGTTTGAAGTAACATTTCAAGACTTACCATTTATAACGAGATTGGAAGATATACCTATACATAAAGAGAAGTATAAAATTTTTATAGAGACATTATTAATTGCTTTTGAAAAATCTTATGATGGAGTATTAGACTGTTTATCTGCAATTATTCTAAACAACGATCCAAAAGGTGAGCTTTTGAGTAAAGAGCAATATGACTTATTAGTTAATAGTATAAATACTAAATTAGCATTATTAAAAAAATATGTATTAGAAGCGGAACATGTTGAAGAGCATGTATATAGCACTTTAGAGATGATATTTGACTTAGCTGTATATATCAACAACGAAGATACTATAGAGCTTTTAAAAAGATATGAAAGAGTTCCTCTAAATAATAAAGCTAGAGCGTTCTATATTAAAGCAATTATACAAAACAATAAATGAGTAAATCAAAATTGACATAAAATGTAACTGATGGTATAATATTATTGTGCCCCACGGGATGTGGAATGTTGATAAAAAAATTTGCGAAAGCAAACAGAAAGGAGGTAGACCACAATGAGGTTTACTTACAAGGAACGGGACAAATCCTTAGCTCAGACTAAAGAGATTAGCTCCGCAGAGGCCAAAACCAGATTGGAAAAGTGTACAAACATGGATGTATGCTACTCAGTTGTAGGATGGCCAACAGATAAAGCCATTCCGAATTCTCTTGCAGATTGGCTCGCTTTTCTTCTCCGGTATCGTATACTAGAAGAGGCGCAACAACACCTTGAAGATGGTGATATTCTCATGGTTCGGTATAATTTAGTTGCGTTTCAGCTTGAACGTACAGATTTTCTTCCGTTGTTTCCAATATATCCGCAAGTAATTATATTGCAAAAAATTGGAGATGAAGAAAGCAAGAATTTCAATGTTTGGGTTGATGGAGTAATGAGCTCAATGATTCGCAATGGCAATGCATATGGAAAAAGAATTAATGCAAAACAGTATGCTCGCAGTTTATACAATATTAGCCGTATGTTATCAACACTAGATGATGACATGATTGATTCTGTGAAAATATTTCCGCATGCAAGACATCATTTTTATTGGAATTCAAATGTTGCTTACCCCAAGCTAACCGAATTTCAACCATTTAAAAGTGCTCCGCAGTGATGTGGGGCCTTTATATTATAAGGTTATTTTTAGTATTTTACGATAAAGGAGAAATGAAAATGGATGAATTTGTTGTAATAAAAGTTATGAATGAAGCCATGTTAAAATTAAAAAAGAGCAAAAATGAAAATTGCACCCAAAATGAAAAGATAAAAGAATATTTAGAAGATAAGGATTTTTTTTATAAAGTAAGTAAAGATAGCTCTATAAAAGTTTTAATGAGTGTTGGAGTTGCAGAAGATAAGCTGGAAGAAACATATCAAAAGCTAGTGAAAAGAACAGCTTATAATCGAGACGAATATGTAAAGAAATTTTATAATGAAGTGTGTAAAAATTTAGGTGAAAATTATAAAATAATATTGGAACCTGGAAGAGCCCTTAAAGAAGACTGGATAGAATATGATACGGTAAAGTGGGAAATAGAGAAGCCTGTTGATGATATAGTAAACCAATTGTTAGAAGATAAAACACTTAGCTTAGAAGAAAAAATAATAAAAGTATACCAATTTATTTGTATAACTTATATATATGATGCAAATGTACTTTACTTTTTCAAGAGAGATGATAGTGATCCTTTAAACATAAAATATATTGCAGTTGATTGGTATGGCCGTGTTGTCGGACCAGAATGGGCAGAAAAGAGAAAAAATCATAACAGAAGAATTTGTTATGAATTTTCAAGATTTTATGCAAAAGCCATAAATAAACTGATAGACGGCAAAGCAGATTTAGAAGCATTTATGTTAGGAGATAAAGAAAACACACATTATGTTGTAGGTTTAACTGGCAAAGATTATAGTGTAATTTTAGATCAAGATGATTTTAATAGTATAAAAGACTTAACTAGATTAAAAATGGGATTAACTATAAAAGGAATACACATATTAAGAGATGAACATGGTAAATTCAGTAAAGCTGTAAATGATTATAATAAAAACCGATTAGATGAATTACCAGAAATAAAAGAAGCAGAGCAAAAGTTAAAGCAAACAGATGTTATAGGATATTTTAATGTGGTTATAAATGCTATAAACAAATTTAATATTGATTCACAAGGTTTTTTTGAATGTTTAAGACATATAATAGAAGATTCTGGTTTTAAAATCGAAAAGATATGGAAAGAAGATACCTCTAATATAGAACGCAGATATGAACGTTGTTTATATTTCGAATATAAAGGACAAACATATTTATTAGATAGTATAGATAAAACTTTAACAGTTACAGATATAGCCAATTTAGATAATAATGTATTCGTAACTAATGCAGGCGAAAATCAATATGAATATTTTGGTGGATAATATTAAAAAGGGGGCGATGAGTATATGAATATAACAAGACTTAGCAAATTAAGTAACTTGGTAACAAATGATTTAAAAAGAAAACCTACTATTGTTATTGAACCCAAATTTAAACATTCGTTTCGATTATATGGAATAGCCGACGATGTCAATGTTACTATAGATGCCGAAAAATGGGTTTTACCAGATGATTTAAAATTATTTGTTACTGAGTTAGCTCAAAGTGATGGGAGTAATGAAGAAAAAATATTAACAATATACAAAAAATTGTGTGAGGAGTATACATATGATGATAATGTATTGTCTTATATAAAGAAAAATGACGACGAAACATTTTTTCTTCCAGATTCATATGGAAGAGATACTGATCACACATGGAGAGAGCATAGGCAACAACATAATAGAAGAAATTGTTTTGAAATTTCAAGAATACTTGCTAAATCCATTAGTGAGATGCTTAAACTATCTGGGTGCTCTAATAATTATGATGTATGTATTCTATGGGATGAAGCAGTTACACATTATTTAGTAGGATTGGCTAGTAATGAATATTGTGTATCTCTAGATTTAGATGACTTTACACAAATAAAGGATCTTACTAGAATGAAAACTGGATTAACGTTGGAAGGAATTAAACCATTATATGATCCAAATGATAAATTTGGCTCTGTGGTAAGACAATTTAATTCTAACAGAAGCAAAATTGCTAAAGAGCATATCGAAGAAGTACAACATAATACTGAAGATAGTATAAGCACCGATGATATAGAATTCTTGCAATATGCTATTCAAATATTGCGAGATGAATATGATTTAGATTCAGCTGGTATGTTTGAATATATAAAAGAGATTGTAGATACCAAAATAGGTGCTAGGTCAAGAAAAAAGGTTTGGAAAGAAGTAGAAAACAACCCTGGTGTAGGAACAAGATATACTCGTTGTTTGGTTGTAACGATCGATGATATTCCATACATTATTGATGTTACAAAAGAGAATGCTTCAGAAGTATTTAGAAGATTTGACTTTGAAGAGCTGCGTGAACCAAATGCAAAAGTAAAATCATTTAAAGAGATGGATCGAAATTGGGAAGATGATCCATATGATGGAAGATAAATATATTTTTTATTTGGTTAGGAGGGTTCTTATGGAAAGAAAAGTAATATCTATTGTAATTGCAACTACGTCAAATGATAAAATTGAGGGGATAAAAGAAGCTTTTTTGCAGTATTTCCCAGAAGATGAATTTGAAATTAAACTGTATACTGGCAAAACTGAGTCTGGCGTACCAGATCAACCATTTGGAGATGAAACATATCAAGGAGCATATAATAGAATTAACAATATTAAAGAAAAACATGAAGCGGTACTTCAAGAGCAGGGAGTTCATGTAGACTATTATGTTAGCTGCGAAGCGGGAATTGATAATACAAATAGAGCCATAGTGAGAGGAAAAATAACTCCGATATATTCTAGCGAGCAAATTGTATGTATATATAATCCAGAATCAGACGCTTATTCATTTGGAAAAAGTAGCTCTTGGACAATCCCAGCAGAAGATATTGAAGAAATAAAAAATACAGATTTAGATAAATATCTTAGAAAAAGAGGATGCACGGGTTTACACGATGTTGGAGATGGAAAATACGTTACACGAAAAGATGCTGTTAGAGAAGGTACAATGTCTGCCATTGCAAGTAGTAGATTTATAGAAAGATGTGAAAGAGCAAATTCAGTAACAGAAAAGCAAACTGATGATGGATTTATTACTGCATACACAATAGAAGATAAATAAAAAAAGTTACGGGCCGGATCACATCGTGATCCGGCTCGTGTGGGTTTCGTGGTGTCAGGAGTTATAGCCTGGAACGAACTTCTTAGCTTCTTAACAAGTCAAAAAGTCCTCTCAGTTTTTCGTAGCTCAAACCTACGGTATTAATGATTTCTACCAAATCGCAGAGGTTAAGATTCAGGTCGCAGAGATGAGCAAGCCAGTTGAGTTCGTAATACATGTTTCCAAGAGCGTTAAGTGCATTTGTAAGTGAAATGTAGATGTCGTAAAGACTCTGTGCTTTTTCCCAGTCAGCCTTTGAAATCTGAACACCTAAATACTGCTTAACCGCACAGCTCTGAGTCAATGCATCTGTTTCCTCGATAAGTGCATACAATTTGGCAATCGACTCCTTGTCTTCGTCATACTTGCCATCTGCACGCAGCTGAAGTGCATTTGCAATATAAGCTTTGTTAGCATCGTAAATTGTAGAAGCTACATAGCCCAGCAGAAGGTCAAATACGTCTTCTGCTTCATTATAATTGATGCCATACGCAACACGTGTCCAAAGATTGTTTCCAAAAATTTTCTTATGGACAAAATCGTAATTACAGAGACGACGGTCCGTACCAGGATCACCTGTAGGAAGCTGATAAACGCAATCGCCGAAAATCTGTACAATGTCCATGAGCACGCTGACCTGCCACTTTCCTCCGAGGTGCTTACGGTTGTATCCCCATGCAGTTGCCTCAAGTGTTCTTGAATTACGATTAAACTTAATTGCAATATACTCGGTGCCATAAACAGCACCATATTCATACTTCAGCGCCAGGTAAGCATCTGCGTTTTTAGGAAAACCAAGAACAATTTCTTTATCATTGGTTATTCCTTCGAAATACCAACCAACGGGGACTGCGCAATTGTTTACCGGAAGAGGACCTACAATGACGTCACTAGGACGGGGCATCGGAGTTTTGGGATACATGTTAGGATATACCCACTGCTCGTTGCCACCCCAACCCATAACATTAATGACAATTGAGAAGTCTTCATGGGACGCTGTGCTTTCTGCAATTGTTTTTCCGTTCGAAACGCCTTCAGATGGGGCAGTACTTTCAGCACTTGTTTTTTCCTGCGGAACCGGTGCTACGTTTGTGTTTGAAGGCTTTGCCTTCCGCTTGAGAAATGATAACATAATCATTCTCCTCCTTAAAATAAAATTTGATTTACACCCACAACGTTTTTAGATACAGACAATGGCCATACATCTAATTCGGATGACGTTAATTACTATATCATCCATATACCAACGAGTGGTTGTAAGCATATTATACCATAATTGTTAGATTATGTAAACATTTGCGGATAAATTCGTTACTTATATAACTGCTATGTTAAAAAATCTGATTAGTGATTATAGTATTTAGAAAGATTTAATAAGCACCATCTCCAAAAGGTTTTGTGTTGCTTGTTTTTTGTACTGTAAAATGATAAAATATAGGCAATTATTTTTTGGGAGAAGTATATGACAAGAATTGATATTGAATTAGTTAATAGAAATTTAATAGAAAGTAGAGCAAAAGCTCAGGATGCGATTAAAGGCGGTTTAATATATTGTAATGGCAAATTAATCACTAAGTGCTCTTTAAATGTCTCAGAAGTTGATATAATTGAGATAAAAGGAGAGCTCTTAAAATATGTATCAAGAGGTGGACTTAAATTAGAAAAGGCTTTACAAGAATTTGGTATTGATTTACACGATAAGGTAATGTGTGATATAGGATCATCTACTGGGGGTTTTTCAGATTGTGCTATTCAAAATGGCATAAAAGAAATATACGCTATAGATGTTGGAAGAAATCAATTTGATAATAGATTACAGAAAAAAGCAAACATTCATTTGTATGAAAATACGGATTTTCGAAAAATGGAAAATAAGTTATTAGAAGCAGTAAATATAGTAACTATAGATGTTTCTTTTATATCGGTTACAAAATTAATTGATAAAATTGCAGATCTGCCAAATGTAAAAGAAATAGTATGCTTAGTAAAACCACAATTTGAATGTGGAAAAGAAAATGCAGATAGGTATAAAGGAATAATTCTTGACAAGCAGATACATTATGAAGTAATAAAAAAATTAATTAGTAAATTTTCAAGTGTTGGTTTTTGCGTGTCTGGTTTGACGTATTCACCTATAAAAGGAGGAAGTGGAAATATTGAGTATCTAATGTATTTAAAAGAAAATTCCGCTTCTGATAGTGCAAAAAATATAAATATTCAAAAAGTAGTTAAAGATGCATTTAGCAATATGCACTAAAATATATAGATTACATAAAATATAGTATAGTATTTAAAAAATACTATACTGGAGGTGAATATATATGGAACCACAAGAATATTTTTTATCTAAAAATTGTTTTAAGACAAAATGCTATTTACCTGTAATAGGAATATTTTTAGTAGCATTCTTTACTACAATTGGAATTATAATTGGTGCAGCAGTTGCAGAAACAATATTATCAGCTATGGCTGCATTAATTGTTCTTGCAATAACATTTGGAATACTACTGATAATACCAATTATATTACTATATTGTAATAGACATAAAAAAGGAAAAGATTGCGGATGCTAAATTTAAAACAAAATAAAGATTAAATAATAAAGTTATATAAGCTCTGCATAGAGCAGGGCTTATTAGCTAAAATGGTTTCATATAAAGCTATAAGGAAGGATGAATTATACATATAGTATCCTTCCTTTAATTTACATAGATATAATTATTATTTTATGGACAAAATAATTATCTAGTATAAAATTATACTAGATAAAAAGAAGAACACGTAAATGGATAAAACAGAAGAGAACGTAATCGATACAGATGGATTAGCAAAATTATTGAGTGAGGTCAAAACAGAAAAGTGAAAGATTGCTCTTTCACTTTTCTGTTTTGACTTTATTTCTTGTATATGTTAAACTAATTGTAGTTTAGAGAGGGAGTGTTTAGATGGTTGATTTAGAAGAAAATTCAAGATTTTTACAATCTTTAAAGACAAAATTATCAGGAATTGGTGATTCACTTTGACATACCTAGATTATCAAGTGAACTTTCAGATCTCGAAAAACAAACTTCAAACCCAGAATTTTGGTCTGATAGTAGTAGATCAAGCAAAGTACTTCAACAAATTAAGATAATAAAGAATAAAAAAGATAAATATGAAAAGATTGAATCTGAACTTAATAATTTAATAGATATGAATGAACTTTTACTTGCAGAAAATGATGAAGATATGGCAAACGATTTAATAGAAAGTACCGCTTCTATAGAAAAAGAAATCGATTCATTAGAAGTTGCAACATTACTATCTGATAAATATGATATAAATAATGCAATTGTTACCATACATCCAGGTGCTGGTGGAACAGAATCACAAGATTGGGCAGAAATGCTATATAGAATGTATACTAGATGGGCAAACACAAACAGATATTCGGTGCAAGAATTAGACTATCTAGATGGTGATGAAGCAGGACTTAAAAGCGTAACATTTTTGGTATCTGGTGATTATGCATATGGATATATGAAGTGTGAAAAGGGCGTTCACCGTTTAGTTAGAATATCGCCATTTGATGCTGGAGGTAGAAGACATACATCATTTGCATCAGTCGAGGTTCTACCAGAAATAACTGAAGATATAGAAATTGATATTAATCCAGATGATTTGAGAGTAGATACGTATAGAGCTTCTGGAGCAGGAGGACAACACATTAATAAAACGTCATCAGCAGTTAGAATAACCCATATACCTACAAATATTGTTGTTGCCTGTCAAACCGAAAGATCACAAATTCAAAATAGGGAAACAGCTATGAAAATGTTAAAGTCAAAATTACTAAACTTAAAGGAACAAGAGCAGAAAGAAAAAATAGAAGATTTAAAAGGTGAGCAAAAAGATATTGCATGGGGAAGTCAGATAAGGTCATATGTATTTTGTCCATATACATTAGTAAAAGACCACAGAACTAATTACGAAGTTGGTAATGTTCAAAATGTGATGGATGGAGATTTAGATGAATTTATGATCAACTACTTAAAGTGGCTTATTAAATAATATAAACAGTACACTATATAGTTATTGCTACGAAAAGATGAATCAAAAGAATATTTAAAGGAGAAGCGGTTATGAATTATAAGGAATTATATTTAAAAAATGAAGATCGTAAATATTGTGAAATTACGGGAATCGTAAAAGAAGATGTAAAACTTGAGAGCTATCCAATACAAAAAATAAAAGATAACTGGATTATATTATTAGGTATAGTTGCCCTTATTATAGGATTTTTACTTGTAAAATTTAATCTAAAAATATTTTTACTAGTTATTATTTTTGTAGTGTTGTTTTTAACATTATTTCTAATTGGGAACAAATATTCGGTAGTATGTAAAAAAGATGGTATACAAATTAAGCAGCATTTTCAAAGCGTTAATTTGCCATACAAAAGTATTAAAAATGTTTATATTGCTGGAACAATGAGAAGTATGATACTTCACACATATGTACTTGTTATTAGATGCGAAGATCAACTATCATTTTTAAGAGAATTTGAACTTCCGCTTCTATGTAGCAATGTTGATGAGGTGGCTAAATTTATAGAGAATTTTAAAATGGCAGGAGAAAGTGATGCAGCGGCATTGCGACTTGAAAAAAGAAGATCTTTAAAGAGAATAGTTAGTAATATATTTACATTAATGTGTGCAATAATAATAGTTTGGTTTTGCATAGTAAATGGTATCATAAAACTTCCATAGTTAATATAATATAGTATAGTCTACAATAAATTGTAGACTAAATTTTTTTATGAGGAATAAATAATGGATACTATTGTTTTAAAGTTTGGCGGATCTTCTGTTGCTGACAACGACAAATTAAGAATTGTTGCAAACAAAATAATTACATTAGTAGATGAAGGATATAATGTAATTGCCGTTGTGTCCGCTCAGGGGAGAAAAACAGATTCATTATTAAATGAGGCATATGAATTATCGGATAATCCAAATGCAAGAGAATTAGATGTATTACTAAGTACAGGAGAGCAAATATCTATTGCAAAGTTAAGTATACTATTGAATAGTTTGGGCTATAAATCTACTGCTCTTACAGGATGGCAAGCAGGTATATATACAGATTGTAATAATCAAAACGCTATTATAGAGCATATAGATACAAGTAGAATAAATAAGGAGCTAAATCGCAATAATGTTGTAATTGTAGCAGGATTCCAAGGCGTAAATGAATTAGAAGATATAACAACATTAGGTAGGGGAGGCTCTGATACAACTGCTGTATCAATAGCGGCTGCATTAAATGCTTATAGCTGTTATATATATTCAGACGTGGAAGGTGTATTTACAGCCGACCCAAGAAAAGTATCATCTGCTAAAAAGATTGATAAATTATCTTATGATGAGATGATTGATATAGCAAATGAAGGGGCTAAAGTTTTGCATAATAGATGTGTAGAGATAGGAAATAAATTTAATATACCAATAGTTGCTAAATCTACCTTTAATGAGGACAAAGGAACAATTATTAAAAGATGTATAGAAGAGCAAAAAATAACAAGCTTAGTAAAAAATGATGAGTTAGTAGAAGTATATATACCAAATGATAAATTTGAGTATATAGAGCTTAATAAGTATTTATTAAATAATAGAATCAATCCTTTAGAAATTTCAAAAGCTGATGATAATATATATGCCTTATTTAAATTAAATGATTTTAGAAAGCTAGATGCTATTGTGGATGGAAAAATTGCACAAAGTATCTTAAACAAAAATCAAATATCAAGAATATCTATAATTGGACATGAAATTGCAAATAACAACACAATTATGAATCAAATATATGAAATTATAAGTAAAGAAGCGGAACATATAAGTAGATTAGAAATTTATAATTCAAAAATAAGAATAACATTCAAAAGAATAGTTGATAATGAGCTCTTTAAAGATTTACATGATAAGTTGATAAATTATGTAGAAACTTAAATAATAATTTTATATGAAAATCTAATAAGTATGTAGCTATGAATGAAAAGCTTTTGCTTCAACATAGTTACATACATTTATATTATTTATTTACTATATCATTAGACATATTTACAATACAATTGCATACATTCTACAAAGGAGTGATGGAAAAGCTATGAGTATAGAAGAAAGAAAAAGTTCAGTTCCCAAATCGAATATTATTCAAAATCTTATATTAGAAAGTAGAGAAAAGTTAAATATCACAGGAGCATTGGATGTGTTGAGTTTTGATGATCAACTTGTAATAGTTCAAACACACCTTGGCCTTTTAACTGTTAAAGGGGAAGATTTAAGAATTAGCAAACTTAATATTGATTCTGAAGAAGTGATTGTAGATGGGGAAATATCCACGATGAGCTATAGTGATAAAAGCTTAGATAAGAAAGAAAATAGTTTTTTTAGTAAAATTTTTAAGTAGGAGAGATATTATTTGGATAATTTACTATATAATCAACTTATGGAACTTGCTCATTTTTTTATTGCTGGTTTTGAAATAGGTATTTTATTCGATATATTTAGAGCACAAAGAAAAGCTATAAAAACTTCCGACATAATAACATATATACAAGATATACTTTTTTGGTTTGTTACTGGAATAATTGTTATACATACAATAGCTAAGTATACTAACGGAGAAGTAAGATCATATATGGTAATTGGATTATTCCTTGGCGTTATTTTGTACTTTACATTTATTACCAAATTTGCACTTAAAATATTATTTAAATTAATTTGTTGTTTAAAGAAAATTGTGAATATAATTCTATATCCTGTAAAAAAAATTATAAATTAATAAAAAAGACTAGAAAAACGAATATTATATGGTATAATATAACCATAAAAAATTTTATTGGAGATATACATATGAAGAAAAAGTTGAGAATTAATAGATTTGTAATAATTGGTGTATTGTTATATTTTTTATATGTGTGTATTACACAACAACAATCGCTTAATTCATACGAGAGAGAAGCGGAAAACTATAAGAGCGAGATTGCCGATGCACAAAAAGAAAATCAAAAATTACAATATATAAAAAATAACGTAGATTCTGAAGAATATATTGAAGAAGTGGCAAGAGAAAAACTTGGCATGTACTTACCTAACGAAAGAGTATATATCGATATTACAAACTAGGGCTTTTTTTATTGCTCTAGTTTGCTCTATGCTTTTGTTTCAAAAAAAGTATTTAATTATTTCTAAAAAATTCCAAAAAATAAAATTGAATAGGAGGAAATTTTATGAATTTCGAAGATTGCACTTTAGTTGAATTGCGTCAACTTGCAAAAGAAAAAGGTGTTAAAAATGTATCAAAATTAAAGAAGGACGAGCTTATTAAGCTTTTATCAGAGCAGAATACTTATACAGATAAACAAGAAAATACAACTACAATTTCAGCTACCACTTCATCTTTAGTTTCTACTTCAAAAGAAAGTACTAAAGAGAGCACTATTGAGCAAGGGAGTGGTACATATAAAGTTACCAATGCAGATGATCAAATTATTGAAGGTATATTAGAAGTACTTCCAGATGGGTACGGATTTTTAAGAGGTGAGAACTATCTTTCAACACCAAAAGATGTATATATTTCTCCTGTACAAATAAGACGTTTCAAATTAGATAAAGGTGATAAGGTAAAGGGGATTGCAAGACAACCTAAGGAGGGAGAAAAATTCCCAGCATTGATATATGTTGGGGAAGTAAATGGAGAAGCTCCAGAAAAGGCATATAGAAGAACAAAATTTGATGATCTTATTCCAATATACCCAACAGAAAAATTAAGCTTAGAAACAGATTCTAAAGATTATGCTACAAGAATAATTGATTTGATGAGCCCTGTTGGTAAAGGTCAAAGAGGTATGATTGTAGCACCGCCAAAAGTTGGAAAGACTACATTATTGAAGAAAATAGCAAATAGTATTTCGGCAAATAATCCAGAAGTGGAGCTTATTGTTTTATTAATAGATGAACGTCCAGAAGAAGTAACAGATATGAAACGTTCAATAAAAGGAGAAGTTATATATTCTACATTTGACGAACTACCGGAACACCATGTAAAAGTTGCAGAAATGGTTCTTGAAAGAGGAAAAAGATTAGTTGAGCAAAACAAAGATGTTGTAATATTGCTAGATAGCATTACTAGACTTGCCAGAGCATATAACTTAGTAATTCCATCTTCAGGAAGAACATTATCAGGAGGTTTTGATCCGGCAGCACTTCATAAACCAAAAAAATTCTTTGGAGCAGCAAGAAATATTGAAAATGGTGGAAGCTTAACTATTTTAGCAACATCACTTATTGAAACAGGTAGTAGAATGGACGAAGTAATCTTTGAGGAATTTAAGGGAACAGGTAATATGGAAGTTGTACTTGATAGAAAGTTATCTGAAAAACGAATATTCCCAGCAATAGACATTAACAAATCTGGCACAAGAAGAGAAGATCTATTACTTAATAAACAAGAGCTTGAAACTGTGTATGCGTTAAGAAAAGCACTAAATAGTCTACCAGTTGCAGATGTAACTGAGCAAGTTCTATCTCAAATGACTCAAACTAAAAATAATAAAGAGTTTATAGAAAAAATGGATATATACTTACAAAGATTTAAATAAAAAATGAAGCACTTCAAATTAAAATGAAGTGCTTTTTTTGTTGATATAATGCGAAAACTATGACGAAATGGTATAAAAAAAAGTCTCATTATCATTGACATAATACAAGAATCATGATATAAGTAGTGTCATAATTCTGAAAAAGAATTTTAACATAAAAAATAATAAAAATGGAGGGCGATATATCTATCAGATTAAACCAAAGTGCTTAGCTCCATGAAAATGGAGAATTAAGCCCAAGGAGTGAAAGCTCTTTGCCGTACATTCGACATTAGCAACATGAAAATACGATTGGAGGTCGTATAACAATGGAAAAAAAGTTTGATGTAACACGCTTCATTAGTGAGTGCAATTCTAATGCAAACCACACATATGCTCTCAACTATATAAAGGGCTGTGCTGTTGTAGGAGCTCACTTTGGAGACGAAGGTAAAGGCAAATTCGACGACCTTATTATCCGTAAGTACAAAGCTAAAGGATTTAAGGTAATCAACGTCCGTGGACAGGGTGGTGGCAATGCTGGACACACTGTAGTAGATGCTGCCACTGGCAAAAAGTATGATTTTCACTATCTGCCTTCTGGTGGACTGGTGAGTGACCTTATTCTGTTGGGAGCTGGCATGCTTCTCGACCCTGTAAGAATTCTTAAAGAAGCTGAGAAACTTCCCGAAGAGCAGCGGGAGCGTATTCTTATTGACGGAAGAGCTACGTTCTGCACTCTGATTGAACGTAAGCTTGATGGCTATTACGAGAGCTGTAAGGAAAAAAGTGGGAGCGCAAAAGTTGGTTCTACTGGCTCTGGTGTTGGTCCGGCTGTTTCACTCCGTGCACTTAGAGTGCACATTCAGTTTTTTAAGGCAAAGGCGTGTAAATCTGCAGCGGAGCTTAAGGCAATGTTCGATAAACTTCCTGATATTCCGGAGTATATATGGGATGATATTGCAGCAGAGTATGGCAGTGTTCAAAACTATATGGAAACTCTGTACGAGGCAATTCAGAAGTTGAACATTGTTGAGTCTATGCCCATTATTCAGAGAACAAGAGATTTGGGTTGGGCAGTTGTTCTGGAAGTAAGTCAGGCGTTTGGGCTTGACTGCCTCTTTGGTAATGAAGGAAATTTCGTAACGTCAACACACACAACAGTTGTTGGAGCTATGGCTGATGCAGGAATTACCCCCGCAGATATTACAGATGGCACTATTCTGGTATGCAAGGCGTACGCCAGCAAAGTTGGTGGTGGACCTTTTGTTACTGGATTTACCTATCAAAGCGACATTACTTCTGATGATGAAGATGTCAGAAAGCATGCTATTACGGAACGCTTGGTTGCAGAATATATTTATGAGAACAATGGAGAAAAAGGTGTAACTACGGGTCGTTTGCGCAATCTGGGATGGATTGATGCTGTAGCCATTAAAGCTGCTGTTCAAAGAAACGGGAGCAGAATTCTTGCAGTAAATTGCATGGACACCATTGGAATGATTCCTGGTGGAAAAGCAAAAATTTGCATAGCATACCGGAACAAGTATACGGGTGAAGCTACAACTTTCTGGCCAGATATGCAGTCTGAGTTTGAGCCGATTTACGAAACGATTCCGACAGGTTGGGATATTAAGCATGCTGATAGTGAAAGTAATATTCCTATGGAGGCGTGGCGCTTTTTGGCGCACGTTGAGTATTATTCTGGAGCTGTTGTAAAGTTTATCGGGACAGGCGGTTCTAATACTGATTTTGTTGCACTCACAGCATATGGAAGGTCTCTGATTGAGAAATTCAAGGTGGCTGATTTTGGTAGAGCTTAAGAGCAATCTAAGCCGCTTCATTTTCTTAAGATAAAAAGGGCAAATACCTACTAATTTTATTTATTTTGTTATTTCTAGAGCTTATGTGTAGTATACATGAGCTCTAGTTTTTTATACAAACGGAGCCCCAAACAGAACCATACATTTTTTTACATTTTTTGTCTTTTTTCATAAAAAAATCCAGAAATATCTATAATTTTATTGTTTTTTTTATTTACTTGATATATCATTATAGTGAATAATAAAAAAAGGAGGATGAACAAATGATACAACAAAGAAATGTTGCAGTGGCAATTTTATTAAGTATTGTAACGTGTGGTATATATGGAATATACTGGTTTATAGTACTTTCTGATGATGTTGGAAAAGCAAATAATAATCCAAACATATCAGGAGGAGTTGCGTTCTTACTTAATTTAGTAACATGTGGTATATATGGAATGTACTGGAGCTATAAATTAGGAAAAGAAATGTACGAAGCAAATCAAAAGCATGGTATAGCTGCTAAAGATAATTCTGTTTTATATTTAATTCTTGCAATATTTGGATTCCAAATAGTAAATTGGGCTATAATCCAAAGTGAATTAAACAAAATAGCTACAAACAGCACAACTCAAGCTTAATTTATGAATAAAAAGCAAAAAGATGTTATTAGTTTTGTAATACTAGGAATTCTATTTATTATAGTTTTAATAAGAAATAATTGTAGAATTCCTTGTATTGTTTATAAAACAACAGGATTATATTGTCCAGGATGCGGAGGAACAAGAATGTTTCTTTCGCTTTTTAAATTAGATATATACCAAGCATTTAGATATAATATGTTATTTACAATAGCAATTCCTTTTTTTATAATACATTTTATATGTAAAATTTTTTTTAAATTAAAGTATAAGATACCAAATTTAGTATGGTTTTTATTATTAATAATAGTAATTTTATATGGTATACTAAGAAACATTCCTTATTTTAGTTTCTTAGGACCAACAGAAATATAGAAGATAGGGATGGTTTTATGAAGAAATATTGGAGTCATATATTAAATATAGTATATATAGTTTTTGTTGATTGTTTTGTAGGAATGTGTGCTTTTGGAATAAATAATGAAGAAATGATGAGCGGAGTACCGACTGCTATATTACCAATTGGGTTTATCATTATACTTATAATGACATTTGCTATATTAGGTGAAATGATTTATGCCATTGTAAAAGCTGCACAAGATACAAATTTAGATAACAAGGCATTACATATTATAGGATTATACTTTTTTAATGTATTCTATATACCATGTTTCTTATTGAAACATGTTAGCAAAGAAAAGAAAGTAGCTATAAGAAATACAATATATCTTATTTTATCATTAATACTTTATATAGCTCTATTTGTGTTAACAATAGTGTTACCGATATCTACTAAACAAAAAGAGGCTAGTGCATTGTTTGGAGATGATTTTTGTATGGCCGATGGAAAACATTCTTATTATGAGCCAGGTATAAGTCCTCCAATTCTTTCGTATGATAGAGCATGTCCAATATGTAAGAAAAATTTTATAAGCACTATTGATGAAATGTGTGATATCTGCGCAAAAGAAACTCACAGGTGTGCAGATTGTGGCAAAAAATTAAAGTAGAAAAACTGAATACTAAAGCTAGTTAATCAAAAGTCATCAAACACGGTAACTGCTTTCTCTGAAAAAGATTTAGAGATTGATGGTTTTAAATTAGGAGAAAGTGCAAAAGCATTAGAAAGTAAATATGGAGATCCAACAACTTCAAGACAATATACAGAAGATGCTACAGGTCGAAATATTGTTAAACTTGATTATGAGTCAAATGGATTAACTGTTGAGAATTCTATTAGTGCTGATAATCCAGATGGATCTATGATTAGAATAAGCATATACGGAAAATCAACATTACAAACAGCTCGTGGAATAAAAATTGGAGATTCTAAAGAAAAAATATTACAAAATTATCCTTCAAATTCAATTTTGGATAATGTAGGAAACGGAGGAATAACAGTCGGCTACCCAAATGATAATCCTGTATATGAAACTGAAAGAGGAAAAATATACTTTGATATAAACAATGATAAAGTAACAGGAATTACAATTGCATATGGTTTTGCAGAATAAGATTGTAAAAATCACAAAAAAAAAGATTTGAACTAGTTAGGTTTAAATCTTTTTTTATTAATAAAAACTTTATTCGTCTGTTATTGTTCCTTGATAAGAATTATATCTTCTCTACAACCTCTATTTTCATGAAATATTGATAATAAAAGTACTTCTTGGTATTTCTGCTAATTTTAATAATTCTTTCAAGCTATATTTATGCCTTAATTCATCAACAACAATTACTTTTTCTTGTTCTCTCGCTTGATTCTTTCCTGAACTAAGGCATTTAATTTTTTTTAGTATTCGTTTTCCATTCGAAGACGTTGAACTTCTTCTATTAAGTCATCTAAAAAAGATACAAGCTCCACGAACTACTTAACTAGAAAAGGAATTTGATAAAGATAATAACCGAGTCTATACTATTGAAGGTAATACTTCAAATAGTTGTGCATATAGAGATTATGATGTAGATAGTGAAGATGTACTCGGATATGGTCGACCTAATTATTCAGATGTAGTGGCAAACTACGATTATGAGGAAGTAATAAGGCAAGAAGTTCAAAATTACATTACTAGCCAACAAAATGAGGCAGTTAATGAGCAAGTTGATAAAGCAAGTAATCAGACAGTTAACGAATAACAGATTTTAAAATTTATTGACTTATACGATTCCTTTTTATAAAATATGAGTTATAAAAAAATACAGAAGGGAAGGATAGTATGAAAAAGAAATTTTTAAGTATAACACTAATTGTCATAATGTTGGTGAGTTCAATGTTTGCATTAACTGGATGTGGCAAAAAAAGTGGTGACGACTCAAATAACGAGAAAAATGAAATAGCAAGCAAAAAGGATAACGATTCTTCATACATAAAGAAATACGAGAAATATTTAAACGAAACATTTTTTTCTGATGAAAACGCAAGTGAAGATACTCAATTGGTTGGAGGCTTATTTGATAGCTATACAACATCAGACCCATTTTTGGCTATTAAATATAAGGATAAAAATAATACTTATGTTATGAAAATAATTCATATAGCAGGAGATGAAGTTAAAACTAGCAGTAATTTCACATCAACAGGCATGAACTATGCTTATAATTTAGAGAGCAAAAGATTAGAATACTTTTTAAAGCCACAAATTGCAAGTAATAGATATGAAAGTATTGAAGATATTATAAGTGAAAAGAAAGATATTACGGAGCTACAGGAAAATGATTTGGATTCAAAATTTATATTATTAGAAAATGAGATTAAATTTTATAGTATAAGAAAAAGTAGTTTAGAATCTGATATGGAAAATATTAAAACCAATTATACAAATAATGATATGACAGAAATAAATAAAAAAATTGAAACTATTGAGAATAATAGACTACAAATGGATGATAACGGAATTTATAATAGTCAATATAGAATACCTTTTGGAACATATACATGTGGTGATGCTACAATGAGTATAAAAAGCGATAATTCTGTACATGTAGAAACAAAAAACAACTGGAAAGGTGATGGAAGTTTTTCCATAGAAAATGATACAATAATTCCTAAAGTTGCGGGATGGAGTACTAGTGGTTCAGCAATGAGAAGATTTAGAATTGTTAACAGCTCAAAAATCCAAGATTCAAGAGATAATAAAGTATGGACATTTACAGAATAAAATTATACATTTAATTTATAGTAGTAGGAGGGAAAGTAATTATGCAAAAGAAAATTTTAAGTTTAGCTATAATAGCACTTATGATAGCATTTACTATCATTTCATTTACTGGTTGTAGTAAAGATAACACAGAAGAAAAACAAAAAGAAGATATTGTTAATAGTACGCAACAAAATAATACAATTCAGAGTAACACGGACAATGAAATAATAAATACTAATAGTAATGATAATACATCTAAGAATTTAAAATTAGACGCACGATATACTTACAAAAGTAGCGATTTAGGAATTCAAATAGAGCTATATAAAGACAACACTATGTATTACACATATCTTCCAAGAAGTTCTTCTAATGATTCGGAATATTATGATGGAACATTCTCTATCAATGGAGACATACTTACAATGAACTTAACTCCTGATGGTGATAATTCGGAAAATAAAGTAATAAAAAATGGGAATACATTAACTTGTACAATTCTCTCTGATACAGAATTCAAAGATGATCAGGGAAGAATAATAAAGTACAGTATAGATTATCCTAAAAAATAATATAACTACTTGCAATTCTTTACAAGAATTGTATGACAAATGATGAAGAATTAAAATCAACACCAGCTATGGATGAATACATAGAATTTGTATTTTAGTATTGGAGGAAAACTAAAGATGGAAGATAACTATGCAAAAGCATATAAAAAAGTAATTGAAATACTAAATTTTGTCCCAAAAGAAAGTGTGGACAAAATACCAAAAGCAATGATAGATACATTTAAAGCTAAAATGGATTAAGACTATAAATTTAATATAAATATAAACAAAAGTAAAGCTCGATTAAAATCTCGCTAAGAGCTAAATTATGTGCAAAGTTTTAAAATTTTGTGATTTTTATAAAACGAACATTAAAATTAGCTTTGCATAAGATATCTGTAACTCACTACGTTCAAACAGCTAATCTTAAAAAACCGAACATTTGTTGAATAATTTTTATTTGATTTAAATTGCAGATTTTTAATTCCAGTTTTTCAGTATTTT
Organism: Clostridia bacterium; assembly: GCA_017404545.1. Taxonomy (GTDB): domain Bacteria; phylum Bacillota; class Clostridia; order TANB77; family CAG-508; genus CAG-492. The sequence continues at coordinate 10,187 of JAFRCC010000010.1, read as the reverse complement.
GAGTGCTGTTTGTATTTCAAAAAAATGATTATTATATAACGTAAAACATTATACAAGAGAAGTTTTATAACAAATATTGTTCAAGTCATTTATTTATGATAAAATGGTAATAGAAAGGTTGTGATTTTATGCCAAAAGAAATTTCTGTTAGAGAACTTGAAGATGTAGTAAATAACGTTGATGATATAGAGCCTATGATTGTAAAAAGAAAAAACAAAAAAGATTTATTGGTAATTAGTTTAGAGCAATATGAGAAAGATGTTTTTTTTAACAAATTAGAAAAGAGCAAAAAGCAATACAAAGAAGGAAAAGTTCACAGTGCTAGAACAGCATTTAAGGAGTTGAGGGAAAAATATGGATACTAATATTTATGAAGTCATATTGACCGATGTAGCTTTAGATGAACTTGATGAAATATATGAGTATATCCATAAAAATCTAGACAATAAATCTGCTGCTAATAGATTGATGGAAAAAATTGAAAATGGGTTTTTAGAATTAGAACACAACCCATACATGTGTGTAGAAGTTAATATACAAAAAAATGATGAAATATATAGAAAATTAGTCGTTGATAACTATGTAGCATTATATGATGTAGATGAAGAATACAAACAAGTAGTTATATATAGAGTATTATATAGTGGTCGAAATTATTTAAAGTTACTTGAAGACTAAAAAACGCCAATTATGCAGTGTTGGCGTTTTTTTTACTTAGATTGATGAGTATCATATAAAAAAATATACTTGAAAAATAAATATTAATAGTTTAGAATTAGATTCGTAAGAGGAAAATTATACTATTTTCTAAAATAACCAAAGGAGGAATTTTAAATGAAAAAAGTAGTTGTAAGTTTATTGGTAATTATATTAGTGGCTGCAGTAGGTGCTGGTGGATGGTATTTATGGGATTCACTACAAAAAGAAAAAAATAAAACAGGAGAATTAGAAAATAGAATAGCTAATATTGAAGAGGTAGAAAAAGAAAAAAACGATAGAGTTAATTCGTCAGCAAAAGTAAAGGATTATTCTACAAGTGATGCAATAATCAGTAATAATTTAAAATTAGGAATGAAGGAAAATGATGTTATTTCTATAATTGGAGAGCCAAATGATAGTCAATTAGTTTATGAAGATGCCACAGGGGATAATGTAAAAATTTCAAAATATACAAGTTTAGGATTAACAATAGAATATAGAGGTGCTGAGGATTCAAATCGAATTTCTCAGATGTCTTGGAATAATAGCAATTTAAAGACTGCTAGAGGGATAACTGTAGGATCTACAGAAAAAGATGTATTTTCCGCATATCCTGAAGAGTCAATATTATTAAAGGATGAAAGCAATCCAAATGTTGATAGAGTTATAGTTATTGGATTTCCAGGAGATGACCCCGTATATGCTGTAAAGGACCATAGTAAAATTGTTATAACAATTTTGGAAGGAAAAGTTGTTGAAGTAGTTATGACATTTGGTCATCAAAACTAGAAAATTACAATTAATACGTAAGAATTAGAATTTAAAAGTTCTAATTCTTATTTTTTAGTTTTTTAGACAAAATCAAGAGGGAGCGGGGGTGTAGAGCTCTTTTTTGTATAATGAATCCTAATTAGTAATCATATTAGCTTTGCATAAGTTTCTTGTAGCGCTCGTATACACTCGCTAACAATCTACTTATTTGACGTCTTAAAATCAAATTTAAGACATTTTATAAATGAACTAAAGAAACACAAACAATTACATTAACAGAAGATCAAATAACATCTATTAAAATTGAAAATGAGAAGAAAAAAGGTCAAATATCATTCTTCAACAAGTTAATAGAAGTACCAAAGACAGGAGATAACTCACACATAGTAAGATTTGCAGGAGCAATATTCTTTGCAATACTAGGAGTAATTTATCTAGTAATTAAAATATTCAAATGGAAAGATAAAGAGTAAATAAATATGTCAGTAATAAAACATAATAAGTTGACGCCAAGGAGATTATTTTTGAATTATGTTACCATTTGTGCCCAGAATTATGCAAGTGCCAGCATCCGAAAAAAGTAATTAAAAGAAAAACTGGATTGTAGAAAATTTGTAGAAAAAAGTAGTAATTTATAATCCTTATGATATAATGTCGTAAATAGAAAACAACTTTGAGGAGGAAAATAATGGATAGTATAAAAGATTACTTTTTGAATTATTTAAATGGATATAACCAAACTTGGGTTGATAAAGATTTAGAAAAATTAAAGGAATACTATGATACAGACAATAATAGGCTAATATACTATGATAATCATAAAAACAACGATACATATACTCTACAAGAACATTTAGCTCTTGTTTCTGACTTTTTATCAAATGGTAAGAAAACAGAATCTGGACAAGTCGAAGAACTGATTATTGAAGATTTTAATGTCTTTTCAAAGAATGATACAGCTTGTTTATGTTTTATAGCAAAATATAAAAGTTGTCCAAGACCTTATGTCAGAACTACAATGTATATAGAAAAGCTAGAAGATAAATGGAAAGTAGTACATGTTCATTGTTCATTTGAGCCTGAAAAATAGATTGGAATATTAAGATGTTCGCAAAATAAGTAATATTGTTAACAAGTTAGATAAAAAATACAGGAGATGTTAAAAATGAATTTTGGATTTTCATATATAGGTTTAATATTTTTGTTAATGCTTATGATTCCAAATATAATATGGAGTAAAAATAAGCCAAAAGATTATGAGAAATATGAAAAAAATGAAAATAAAATATTATTAGTATTAGAAAGAATTGGAGAAGTAGGAAATACTTGTTTAGCATTGATATTTACAGATTTTAATATAAATAATATCTCGAATTGGTCTATAATTTTACTTGTAGCATTTCTTTTAATGATATTATATGAGATATATTGGATAAGGTATTTTAAAAGTAATAAAACAATGAAAGATCAATATAGTAGTATATTAGGTGTTCCAGTAGCAGGAGCAACATTACCAGTATTAGCATTTCTATTGCTAGGCATATATGGTAAAAATGTATTTCTTATTGTATCAACAATAATATTAGGAATAGGACATATTGGAATACACTTAAATCATAAAAAAGAAGCTGAATTACAAAATAAAAGTGAGGTTTAATTATGGCAACATCAAAGGAATATAAGGATTTTATATTAGAACAATTAGATTTATTAGATAATATAACTTGCAAAGCAATGATGGGAGAATTCTTATTATATTATAATAATGTTTTATTTGGTGGAATTTATGATAATAGATTACTTGTTAAAATAGTTGATACTAATAAAAAATATAGTATGCAAGAACAAATACCATATGAAACAGCAAAACCTATGTATTTAGTAGATGATGTAGATAATAAAGAATTATTAAAAGAAATAGTAATTGAAACTTGTAAGGGATTACCAAACAAAAAATAGTAAATTATTGTTGGAGTTGAAATAAGATGAAAAAGAAAAAAATGAAAATATTTTTAATTGTTTTGATTTTTATAATTATTCTATATTTTATAATTAGTTTTATCAATGGAATTATATATAAAAATAGAATGAGAGAAATAAGTCAATTTAGTTCTAGTCAAATGATTGATTATACTTTAAAAAATAATAAAGATGCGATTATATCAGTAGCAGTATATAACGAAAATAGTATAACTTATAATATATATGGTGGAGAATATAATTTGAAATATGACTATGAAATAGGTTCAGCCACTAAAACTTTTACAGCAATGCTAGTTTCTAAAGCAATAGAAGAAGGAAAAATAAATTTAGATGATGATATTTCTAAATATCTCAATCTTGAAAGTAGATACTATCCGACTATAAAACGAATAATTACTCATACATCAGGATTTAAACCATATTATTTGAGTTATCAAAAAGTAAAAAATTATTTTTCTGGTGGCAATGATTTTTATAATATTTCAAAGAAACAATTACTAGAAGAATTAAACAAAACAAAACTAGAAAATAGAGATTATGATTTTAATTATTCTAATTTTGGAATATCAACTTTAGGATTGGTATTAGAGAAAGTATATAACAAAAATTATAATGAATTGATAGAAGAATATTTTAAAGAACTAAATATGAATGATACTTCTATTGCAAAAGGAAAAGGCAATTTAAGTGGATATTGGAATTGGAACGAAGATGATGGATATATTCCAACTGGAGCAATTATTTCTAATATTGAAGATATGTCAAAATATTTAGAAACATTAATTACATCAAATGATAATTATATAGTAAAAACACAAGAGCCATTAACAGATGTAAATGCTGTTAACGAGATTTATAATATGTTTGATGTGAATGTTGATAAAGTAGGTATGACTTGGATGATAGACAATAAAAATGATATTATTTGGCATAATGGCTCAACAACTAATTTCAATAGTTATATAGGATACAATAAGGAAAAGAAAATAGGAGTTGTGGTTTTATCAAATGTATCTCCAAAAAATGATGTTAATATGACTTTTATAGGAAATAAAATATTGCACGAAATGTTAGATAAATAAGAAATGATAATAGCGATAAATTACATGTATACTGTTAGATGTAAATAAATTAATTTACATCTAATTTTTTTGGTTGTAAAATTATTTACAAAGAATTTAAGTTAGAACATTAAATTACAGAGGTCTTTGAATCTAATAACTTGACAGTTCGGCTTTTATTCCTATTATTAATTTAGTTTAAGATAGTTAGGGCAATTTTGACTCTATATAACAAGCATGATGAAATAATAGTAGAGGTAAAAGACTTAAGTTCAAAAAGAAAGTAGGTGAATAATTTTGAAAACAGTATTAAGTGTAGATGTTGCAAAGAATAAAAGTATGATAATGCTTATGAATAGTGATGGAGAAATACTTATTGATACAAAAGAAATAAAGCATAATTTAGAAGCAATGACAAGGCAATATTTTTATTTGCTACAACAAAATGTTAGTTGTAAAAATAGATATAAGAGATTATTAAATATATGCTTTGCAGAGCTAGAAAAAATCTTTAAATCAACAAGAATTTATGATGATACAGCATTAAACTTTATTAAAGAATTTCCACATGCAGAAATAGTAAAAGATAAGAGAATTGATGCATTATATAATAATTTATACAAGACTAACGGAAGAAATTTAAATTTATATAAAAGGTTAGCAACAACAATAAAAGTAGCTTCAAATAATTCATATCCAGGAGTTGGAAAAGAACATGAAGATGCTAAAAATCTTTCAGATATGGCAAAAATAGTACAAAGCAATAATAATATTATAAATGAGTTAAGAGAGAAAATGATAGAAACAGCAAAGCAATCTCCATATTATGAAATAATCAATTCATTTTATGGAATTGTCGATATTTAGATGAGATAACTGGAGGAAAGGGAGTAGTTTTTGCTACTGGTACACCAGTTTCCAATTCAATGGTTGAGTTATATACAATGCAAAGATACTTACAATATGATGACCTAAAAAAACAAGGACTAGAGCATTTTGATAACTGGGCATCTACTTTTGGAGAAACAACAACAGCTATTGAAGTTGCTAAACTTAATATACTAAAACAAAGTTTTATGAGTCAGAAATATGAATTGCAAGATAAAATAACAAAGGCGTATCCTCAGCAGATTGCAAAATTAGATGAGAAAATAGAAGCAATGGAATATGACATTGTTTCATTACAAAATCAGCTTAACAACAATTCTGATAACTTTTCTCCTATGATATTAAATTGCATTACATACACAGAAAAAGAAAATGCAGGTAAGAAATTACTAGAATGTTGCCAATCAATAAAGAGCTTTGAAGAAACTCCTATAGGAGAATACAAAGGATTTAAAATGTCTTTATACGATGAAGTAGAAGAAAATAGTAAGGATAAAGTAGTAGAAAAGGAATTTGAAAGATAAGTTGAATAAACATATTCTCTATGATAAAATCTCAAAAAAAGAATAAATATTATGTGAGGTAGAATATATGAGATTTAATACATTTGGTAATATAAACAATCCAACATTAATTATGTTATCTGGTTCATTTGCACCAGGAAAAAGTATGGAAAATATATATGGTAAGTTAAAAAATGAATTCTATATAATTGTTCCTGACTATACAGGTCATTATGAAGGCAGTGGAACATTTACAACAAGAAGACAAGAAGCAGAATATATTAAAGAATATATAATAAAAAATAAAATAAATAATATAAAATTGATATACGGACAATCAATGGGAACAGAAATAGGAATGGAATTATTATGCCAACTTCTAAAGAGCAATATTAAAGTCGAAAAAGCATTTTTTGATGGAGCACCATTTATCAAGCTATCATTCTTATATAAAAAGTTTATGTATTTTAAATTCAAAACAATGATAAATTTATTTAGGAACAAAAGTATTGATGAGGTTATGAATTGGAAGTTCTTAAAGAAATTTGCTGGAGACAAAGTTGAACAATTACGTCCCATGATAGAAAGTGTTATACAATGTAGTCCATATCTGACTAATAAAACAATAAAAAATGAGGTAGAATGTTGCTATACTTTTGATTTTCCACCAATGACAGATGAAATGCAAAAAAATATTCTTTTTTTCTATGGAGAAGATGAAAAAGCATACAAAACTTGTATTAAAGGAGTAAAAAAGGCATATCCTCAGTCTGAAATTATAGTAAAAAAAGGACAAGGACATTTGACATATGCTTGTGAATTTACAGATGAGTATATAAACAAAATTAAAGATTTCATATAGATATATAAATAGTATTCTAGGAGGATTTATATATGGAAGAATATAATATTAGATTTGCTACTGAAAATGATTGTGAAGAATTATCAAGGTTAAAACATCAAGTGTGGGATGAAACGTATAGAGGAATTTATCCAGATGAAAAAATAGATAATTTCGATTATGAAAAAAACAAAAATACATTCATAAAAATTGTAAATAATCCTGAAATAGTGCTTTATGTTGTTGAACACAATAAAAGATTAATTGGATATATGGACTATGGGACACCACATAGACCGTTTAGAGATTATGAGCAAGAAATAGGATTATTATATTTGCTAAAGGAATGTCAAGGTACAGGACTTGGAAGAAAATTATTTAATATTGCGTATAAAAAAATAAAAGATAAAGGATATAAAGAGTTCTTTATTTCTTGTAATAAATACAATATACCTGCACATAAATTTTACGAAAAAATGGGAGGAACAATTATTCATATTGATGAAGATAATGAAGATAAATCTATTCCACAAATAAAGTTTTTATACAAAATTGATAACTATGTAATTGAAGATCTAAGTATAGATAATGCATCTGATTATGCATATGTTAATTCGCGTGCATGGTTAGAATCATACAAAGGTATAATTGATAATGAATATCTTGAAAAAATAAATACTGACGAAAGCATTAAAGAATTAACACAAGTATTAAAAAATATTGTGGCTAAAGATCCAAATACACATTTTCTCTTAAAAGTTGATGGTAAACCAATGGGAATACTTCATGTTAGAAAACCTAAATATGAAGATTTTCAAGATTGTGGAGAGCTTGGAGCTATATATTTATTAAATGCTGTTAAGGGGAGAGGATATGGGAAAATTCTTTTTGAAAAAGCAAAAGAAGAGCTGAAAAAAATGGGCTACACAAAAATTGTTAATGGATGCCTAGAAGGCAATCCATCTAACGAGTTCTACAAACATATGGGTGGAAAACTGGTAAAGAAAATCCCATTTGTCGTGAAGAATTATGGTCAAGAATTAGTTGAAAATATATATTACTACGACGAAATATAATAGATATAGGTTGGTGATATAATGGAAAATATAAAAGACTTTTTTATGAATTATTTAAATGGATATAATCAAACTTGGGTTGATAAAGATTTGGAAGGATTGAAAGAGTATTATGATACTGATAACAATAGACTTATATATTATGATAATCATAAGAATAATGATACATATACTTTACAAGAACATATTGCTCTTGTTTCAAACTTCTTAACGAATGGAAAAGAAACTGAATCAGGACAAGTTGAAGAGCTGATTATAGAAGATTTTAATGTGTTTTCAAAAAATGATACAGCTTGTTTATGCTTTATTGCCAAATATAAAAGCTGTCCAACACCTTATGTAAGAACTACTATGTATATAGAAAAACTAGAGGATAAATGGAAAGTATTACATGTACATTGTTCATTTGAACCTGAAAAATGATATATATAAGGTAAAAGGTGATAAGAATGCAGATTGAAGATTAAGAATTAATAGGAAGGATCGATTTTAATGGAAATAAGAAAAATATTAAATGATGAAATGAAAGAAGCACTCGCATTGGTTTGGGAAGTATTTTTAGAATACGAAGCTCCAGATTATACAGAAGAAGGAATCCAAGAATTTAAAAAAGCAATTGATGATGAAAAATGGGTAAATGATAGAGATTTCTATGGTGCTTTTGAAAATAATAAAATTATAGGTGTAATTGCAACTAGAGATTTATCACATATTGCTCTGTTTTTTGTTGATGGAAATTACCATAAGCAAGGAATTGGAAGAAAGTTATTTAACAAAGTTAGTGAACTAAACAATAAAGAATTTTTCACAGTAAATTCCTCTCCATACGCTCACGAAGTATACAAACATTTAGGATTTGAAGATACAGATGTAGAGCAATGTATCAATGGTTTGAAATTCTATCCAATGAAAAAGAAAAATTTTGAGGTATAAAAATGATAAATCAGTTCATGAAAAAGAATGGTGAAAAATCCTACTATAACGATATAAAGAAAATAGATTATTCTAAACTTTCAAAAGAAATAAAAGAAAAATTAAGCATTAACTATAATAAAGATGATAGTGTAGAACACTCATTAGATATTTATTATAAAGACAATGATGAGATAAAACCTATTTTAATTGATATTCATGGAGGAGGTTTTATCTCAAATGATAAAGAACTAAATCATTTATTTGGAAATTATATGGCACAGAAAGGGTATGTTGTGTTTAATATAAACTATAGATTAGCATATCCTGAACATAATGTTTTTGACCAAATAATTGATATTGATAATGCTTTAAAATGGATTATCAAAAATGCAAAAAATTATAACGGTAATATTGATGAATTGTATCTAGCGGGTCATTCATCAGCAGGTGTATTAGCAGTTGTAGAAGCCCTACTTTGTAAAAGCGATAGACTACTGAAGGATTACAATTTAGATAAAAGGAACTACGAATATAAAGGTATTATACTAGATTGTGGCTTAATGAATTTTTATAAAAGTAATATTGCCTATTGGGGAATGAGAAGAATGATTTTTCCTAAAAATTATAAAAAAGACATAAGATATCAAGATATTATCTTCGAAAATAACAAAGAGATATGCAAATTACCTAAAACAATTCTCTTAACAAATTCTCAAGACGAACTGAAGAACATGACATATTATTTTGAAGATTTATTAAATAAGATGAAGGTTGAGAATAAGCTAATCAATAGTGGAGCTGATGGTCATATGGGAATTATTTTCAAACCATATACAGAAGATAATTCAAAAATAATCGATGAAATAATAAGATATTTTAAAGCATAATGGATACTTATTTATGCAGGGATTTGAAATATAATTCCTGCTATTTTTATTTTAAGGAGGTACAAAAGTGGAAGAAAGAAAAGCAATTATAATTGAAAAATTAGAAAATGAATTAGAAAAATATAAGGCAGAATTATTAAAGGAAAAGCCTGAGGTAATATATGAAAATTCATACAAAACAACTTGTATGCAAGAGATAAAAGATGCACTATCATATACTACAGACTTATCAGATTTCGATATAAAAACACTATCTAAAAGGGACAATATACTAGAAACTTTTTATGACAGATGGATAAATACAGATGGTAGTTTGAGTGAATCTTTGGAATATTGTGTTGAAGATGTTGTTCACGAAATTAGAGATTTAGCTGTAAAAGAAAATAGACAAAAATCTAAATTAAACGCAAGATAGGAGGCAGAAATATGTCTTGTTTTATTCCTAAAGATGAACTAATGATAATAAAAAGTATAGACCTATATACATACTTTAAGACAATAAAACCTGATGAATTAGTAAAACATTCAGCAGGAGATTATATAACAAAAACACATAGTAGCTT
>JAFRCC010000017.1 GCA_017404545.1 Clostridia bacterium | reverse complement strand
TTGATTGAGAATAGCTAATTGAATTTCTCTTGATAATCTATCGAGCTTTACTTCAGCAGGCAACGCTTTATCATAAAAGTAGTTTAGAGAACTTGTTAAATCAACAAACCCCTCATCAATCGAATACCAAAATATATCTTCAGGAGATGCAAAATTTTGAATAGCATGTTGAATTTCAATGTTTTTCTCAATGTATTTTGACATTCTCGGAGGTACAATTTCTGTTCTCTTTGCCCAAGACTCTATAAATGCTACCTCACTTTTTGAGGGGGGATTAACTTTATTTAGCCAATCACGTGGAGCTGTACGATAATAATTTTGATAGTTGAATTTTCGATTGTTGGTATAAAAGGGTAGGTCTCTACTTCGACCAACATTATTTTTACCAAATACTTTTTTAAAGGTAGGCGAGCTTGCAAGTATCAACCCTGCTGAGTTATCTGCACCACTCATGACACATAGTGATGTAGACAAAGGATTTAACCCCCTTTCAACACATTCTACACTTGCATAGAATGATTTCATGTCAATAAAAGCAATCGCCCTTCGTTGTTCTTTTGAGTAGTCAATTAAAGGGTCAATTTTAATCATATAGACACCTCTTTGTAAATAGTGTTAGTTAAATTAACTAACACTATTCTAGCACTTTTCAAAATGATGTCAAATATTTACTCAAATTTTAAAAAAGAAAAAATAGGCGAAGCCTATCTTTATTTATCTTATATATATTTGTCTTTTGTTCTTTTGCGTACAGATAAAGCCAGTAATAATGTACGTTGACAGTTGTATATAGCCACAAAAAACTATGTATATAGCCACAAAAAACTATGTATATAGCCACAAAAAACTATGTATATAGCCACAAAAATACTCTACAAGTGGCTATTTTTATGATATAATAAAAGCATAGAGAATTAGATTTAGTCAACCTTTTCTCTATGCCCATTCAAAACACGCAAAGGAACGTATTTCTAATGTCAATTATAACAGAAAACAATCACTTACAAAAGAAGGCAGCCTTTATGAACGAATTTCCAAAGAGAAAAGTAGTAGAGCATAACGATCTTATTTCTAGTGTTGCAAAAATGGATAAAGTACCACTCAAAATTTTTGAGTTGGCAGTATCTTGTATAGATACCGATAATCCTCCAAAAGATAATATTGTTTTTTTGTCCAAAAGGGAACTTTTTGCTTTTTTTGATGTATCAGATAGCAATAAACATAGTCGTTTTAGAGAAGCGATTGAAAAAATGCAAAAAACCGCTTACTTTGAGATAAAAGAGGTTAAAGATAAAGGGTATAAGATGAAAAGCATTGTTCCAATTCCAATGGTGGAATGGAATAGTTATAATAACGAAGTGAAAATTAGATTTGATATTGATATTATGCCTTATTTAATTGAATTAAAGCAGAACTTCACACAATACGCTTTGACTGATGTAATGGAACTAAATAGTAAATATAGCATTATTATTTATAAGTGGTTGTGTATGCACTTTAATCAATACGAACATTATCAAAATAAAGGTGGTAGGAGACATAATCAATTAGAAGAATACCGAAATCCCTCTATTCCAATGAATGAGTTGAGAGTTTTAACAGACACTGTCACAGAATATAAAAGGTTTACACATTTTGAAACTAGAATTTTAAAAACAGCAATTCAAGAAATTAACGAACATACACATTATAATGTTACTTATGAAAAAATAAAGATAGGGCGAACTATTGACAGCATACAGTTCCATATAACGAAGAAAGAACAACCACAAGAATTAAATGGAGAATACAAGATAAGAGAACAAGATCCTGCATACTTGCAAGGGAAGGCAGATAGGGAACTAAATCAACAGACATTATTTGCTGAAGCAATGCAAAGTAAATACACTATGGAACTGATTACGAGTACATTACTTTCCCCAGTAGAAATGACCGACATTACTTTAATGGCTAATCTTCAACAAGAAGTATACCCCCTATATAAAGAGTTAGAAGAAATAGTAGGTCTCAAAGGTGTCAGAAAGCATCTGGAATACGTTTCAAACAAGAAATTGGACTATTCTAAGCCAAATCTAGTTAAGTATCTTAAAACGGCTGTAATGCGCTATATTGATAGTGGTGATATACTGCAACCTGAAGAAGATAAAACAAAGTATACTAAAACAAAAGGGAAAGTTGAAGCTGTCAATGGAAATAAAATTCCTGACCATAGATATAAACCTGCATATGTGAATGAAACGACATCAGAAGAACAAAAGGAACTAGAGAGAATTAAAAAAGAACTGTCAGACTCAATGAAAAAGAAAGAAGTATAGCTTAAAAAAACGCCAAAAGAAAATAATACGAAAAATAATATATTATTATTTTTTGTATTATTTTTATATTGTACTTACAATATATCCATGATATAATATAAATATATTGCGAATGTATTGTATTAATAATTTAGAACAGAGGAAAGATTATGAAAATTATCAGCTTTGCAGCTATTAAAGGTGGAGTAGGAAAAACAACATTAACATTCAATTATGGGGAGTGGCTTTCAAAACAAGGTAAAAATGTTTTGTTAATTGACTGTGACCACCAATGTAGTTTAAGTCAAACATATAATTTATTTACAACAGAGAATACTGTTTATAATATTTTTGAAGGTGGGGAAGTAGAAATTCATAATATTCATAATAATTTGGATATAATCCCATCTTCTCCGATGCTTGATGAGTTAGAAATTGAATTGAGTACAAAACATAATAAGGATTTACTTTTGATGATGTGGTTTCAAGATAATATCGATACAATAAGAAAATACGATTTTGTTTTAATTGATTGCCACCCTGATTTTTTAACTGTCACCAAAAATGCTATAGCAATCAGTCATTACATACTCAGTCCAATTGAACCTAGCCAATATGGATTTACATCAAAAAGTTTACTATTAGAAAGACTAGCAAACTTTAAAGATGAAGTGATTGATGTAAGATCAAGAGAAAGTTATATCACAGCACAGACATTATTTATAGGTAATAGGATACGACATAATACAAAATCATCTAAAGAGTTCTCACAAAAGATTTCAGAGGATGAAAGCGTAATAGCTTTAATTCCAGAAAAAGAACTTTTTAATCGATCAACCTTAGACGGAACTCCAATTGTTGAGATGCAGGAAGATAAAGAAATAAATATTAAAAATAAAACGTTTTTTAATGCGTTAGATAGTACATTCCAGAATATTACAAATACAATAGAAAAATAATGTAGATACAATATTTGCATAATGTTTATAGAAGAGAGGGAAATATAATGGCTTTTGATTTAGATACGGATAATATAAAAAAAGTGATGACTAAAAAGAAAAATAGTAATCTACCTGTTAATGAGACAAAAAATGAGAAACGGATAACTTGTTCTTATACTTTAGAACCATCTGTAAAAGAAGGATTAATTAAATTAGCTAGGAAGCAAGGGTACTCAAACACGTCTAAATTTTTAAACGATTTGCTGAAGCAGAATTTGAAAAACGAAAACATAATATAGAAACAATGCAATAACAATATATTCGTAATGCTAATATATTGTGTTTTTAATGTAGATATTAAATGAAATTGGAAGAAGTCCTTTTTGAAGTAACGTCAAATAATTTGATACAAATCAGAATCGAAGGAAAAATAAAATTATGGAATTTAAGTCACTACAGATTAAGAACTTTAGAAGTTTTGAAGATATAAGTCTTAACCTATCAAACAAAAATATTTTTTTCGGACTTAATGATGTCGGAAAAACAAATCTATTAACAGCTTTACGATTTGTTTTTGATAGAGATACTCGAAGAAACGATTTTATAGACTCGGACTATTTTGAGAAGAAAACAGATACCCCAATTGAAATTTTAGTTACTGTTGATATTAGTGATAATGGTTCTGTTGCAAAGTTTTAAATAAAGAATAAAATCCCTTACGGTATCTATGATTTAAGCTGGGATTCCCAATAATACCTTGATTTCAGTACAGACCGAAAACCCGAAGAGAGTGCCTTCTTTTCGGGTTTTCTTATA